>JAFAAN010000155.1 GCA_023426545.1 Pseudomonadota bacterium | reverse complement strand
CGCCGGCCCTGCCCGTGCCCGCCCCGGCGCGCGAGGTGGCCGCCGCGCCGCCGCCTCCGCCTTCACGGCTCCACCTCACCGCGCTGGAGCGCATCGAGGAGGGGGACGAGGTGGGGGCGTCATCGGTGCTGGAGGCGCTGGTGCGCCAGGCGCCGGACTACCTGCCCGGGCTGCTGGAGCTGGCGCTGCTGCGAGAGCGCTCCGGGGCGCGGGAGGGCGCGGTGCCCCTGATGCGGGCCCTTCGCTCGCGCGCCGAGCGCCTGCCGCCCGACCAGCTCGTGGAGGGGCCGGAGGCGCTGCCGGCGCGTTTCTACCAGGCGTCCGCTGACGCCTACCTCAACCAGGGGGCGCTCGAATGAAGGTCACCCCGCGGACGTTGGAAGAGACCCAGGAGGCCGAGGCGCGCGAGCTGTTGGAGCGGCGCGCCGCCCGCCTGCGAGAGCAGGGGGAGAGCACCGTCGAGGAGGCGGTCCATTGGATTGCCGAGTTCCCCCTGGGCGAGGAGCGCTACGCGCTCTCCCTGGAGTCGCTGCGGGCCGCGCTGCCCCTGAAGATGGTGTCGGCGGTGCCGCTGTCGGCGCCGCACGTCGTCGGGGTGCTCCGCTTCCAGGGCCATGTGCTGGCCGCGCTCAGCCTGGCGTCGCTGCTGGGCGGCCACGGCTGGCGGCAGGACCCGGCGGTGTTGCTGGTGGTGGACCGCGGCGACGGCGAGCTGTGCGCGCTGGACTGCGAGGCCATTCCCCGGCCCACCACGCTGCCCATGAGCGCGGTGGAGGCGGCGCGCGCGCGCGCCGAGGGCGCGGTGATGGAGGTCTTCACGGAGGACCGGCAGCTCATCCACCTCATCGACCTGAAGCGCCTGTTCTCCGCCACGCGTGGCACCGGAGCCCGCCATGCCCGTTGATCCAATGCTGCAGGGGCTCGTCGCGGGCTTCGCCGTCGAGGCCCAGGAGGTGGTCCAGAAGGTCACCATGGACCTGCTGGAGCTGGAGCGCGAGGGCCTGGAGACGGACGCCCTCACGAAGCTCTACGTCCGGCTGGGACGCCACCTGCACACGCTGAAGGGCAGCGCCGCGTCGCTCGGCATGCAGGACCTGAGCGACATCGCCCACAAGCTGGAGGACGCGCTCGCCCCGCTGAAGGCCCACCCGCAGAAGATGCCCCGGCCGGTGGTGGACGTGCTGCTGCACGGCCTGGACCTGTTCCTGCTGCGCGCGCAGGCGCACGCGGATGGACGGGGAGACGCGCTGCCAGACCCGGCCGCCGCCCTGGCCCAGCTCGTGGCGGACGCGCCGCCGCCCGAGGAGGCCGCCGCGGCCGGCGCCGTCCCCGTGGCGCCCGCCGAGGCCGCGCCCGCCCCGGCGCCCGGATTGGCCGAGCCGGCCTCCCTGCAGGACGCGCTGCCCGAGTCGGCGGACGCGGGCTGGCGCGTGTCGTCGTGGCAGGTGACGGCGCTGATGCGCGAGGTGGAGCGCCTGCGCGAGGTGCGCCTGCGAATCGAGGAGCGGGGACGGGAGCTGGAGCGGGTGGCGCAGCTGCTCGCGAAGCAGGGGTTGCTGGCGGAGACGGCGGAGGCGCGCACGGCGCTGTCGGGCACCGCGCGCTCGCTGCGCACCGACGGCGAGGAGACGAGCGATATCGTGGACGCGCTGGAGGACGGCCTCAAGGCCATCACCACGCGCCCGGTGCGCACCATCCTGGACCCGCTGCAGCGCATGGTGCGGGATTTGTCGCGCCAGCTGGGCAAGGAGGCGCGCCTGTCGGTGGTGGGGGCCGAGGTGTCGCTGGACCGGCGCCTGCTGGAGAAGCTGCAGGGCGCGCTGGTGCACCTCCTGCGCAACGCCGTGGACCATGGCCTGGAGATGCCGGCGGACCGCGAGCGCGCGGGCAAGCACCACGAGGGCGCGCTCACGCTGCGCGTGGAGCAGCAGGGCAACCTGCTCTACCTGGAGGCCTCCGACGACGGCGCCGGCATCGACGTGGAGTCGGTGCGCCGGATGGCGGAGCAGCGCGGCGTCGCCACCTCGGAGGAGACGGCGCGGCTCAACGACAACCAGCTTCGCGACCTCATCTTCCGGCCCGGCTTCAGCACCCGCTCGGACGTGACGGACACCTCCGGCCGCGGCGTGGGCCTGGACGCGGTGCGCGCGTCGGTGGAGGCGCTGCAGGGCCGCATCGAGGTGGCCAGCACGCCGGGGCAGGGCACGCGCTTCATGCTCACGCTGCCCACGGACCTGGGCAGCTCGCCGGTGCTGGTGGTGCGCGTGCTGGAGCAGCTGGTGGGCCTGCCCATGCTGGCGGTGGAGGCCACGCAGCTGGCGCGCGCGGACGCGCTGCGCCTGGGCAAGCGCCGGGCGCACCTGGAGTACCAGGGGCAGCTGGTGTCGGTGGTGGACCTGGGGGCGCGGCTCGGCCTGCGGGCCCTGGCGCCGCCGGCGGAGGGGCAGCCGCTGCTCATCGTGCAGAGCGGCGGCAAGCGCGTGGCGCTGGTGGTGGACGCGGTGGTGGGGGACCGGGACCTGGTCATCCGCCCGCTGCCGTCCGAGGTGCGCGACGTGCCGGCCTGGCAGGGCGCGGCCACGCTGAGCCGCGGCGAGCTGCTGCTCATCTGCCGCCCGGACTGGCTGGTGACGGAGACGGTGCAGGTGCAGGTGACGGCGCAGCGGCGGGCGCTGGTGGTGGACGACTCGCTCACCGCGCGGGCGCTGCACCGGGCCATGCTGGAGGCCGGCGGCTTCACGGTGCACCTGGCGGCCAGCGGGGCCCGGGGCCTGGAGCGGCTCGCCACGGACACCTACGACGTCGTCATCTGCGACCTGGACATGGAGGAGATGGACGGCATCCAGCTCATCGCGAGGCTGCGCGAGCGGCCCGAGACGGCGTCGCTGCCCGTCATCCTCGTCTCCGCGCATGACAGCGCGGTGGCGCGCGAGCGGGGCTTGCGGGCGGGGGCGGACGGCTATCTCAGCAAGCGCGAGTGCGCCGCGGGCCGCCTGCTGGCCGAGGTGCTCGATGTCATGAGTCGCAGGGGGAGTCGCGCGTGAGCGTCAAGCGGCCCATTCGGGTCCTCGTGGTGGACGATTCGCCCACCATGGCGAACATGTTGACGGCCCTCCTGACGGAGGAGCCGCGCATCGAGGTCGTCGGCCGGGCAGGGGACGGCAACCGCGCCGTGCAGCTGGCGCGGCTGCTGCGGCCGGACGTCATCACCATGGACCTGCTGCTGCCGGGCCTGGACGGTCCCGGCGCCATCGCCGCCATCATGTCCCAGGCGCCCGCGCGCATCCTCGTGGTGAGCGCGGTGGCCGAGCAGCGCGGGGTGGACCTGGGCTTCCAGGCGATGAGCGCCGGCGCGCTGGAGCTCATCGGCAAGCCCAACGTGACGAACGCGGAGGAGCTGCGCCGCTGGGGCAAGGAGCTGGCGCACTCGGTGTGCCTCATGGCGGAGGTGCCCGTCATCTCCCGCCGCGCGCGCCCGGCCGCGGCGCCGCCGCCGCCCAGCGGCGCCCGGGTGGACATCTTCGGCGTGGTGGCCTCCACGGGCGGCCCGCCCGCGCTGGCGGACGTGCTGTCCAAGCTGCCCCGGTCGCTGCCGGTTCCGCTGCTCATCGCCCAGCACATCACCGTGGGCTTCACCCAGGGCATGGTGCGCTGGCTGTCCCAGGTGACGCCGCTGCCGGTGGCCATCGCGCGGGACGGCGAGCGGCTGGAGGCGGGCCACGTGTACTTCCCGCTGGATGGCCATGACCTGGTGGTGGACGGGGCGGGGCTGGCGCGGCTGCAGCCCAGCCGCGGCGGGCCGTGCCCCAGCGGCGACCTGATGCTGCTGTCGTTGGCCTCGGCCTTTGGCCGGCGCAGCGGCGGCGTGGTGCTCACCGGCATGGGCGAGGACGGCGCGCGGGGCCTGCTGGCCATCCGCAAGGCGGGCGGCGTCACCTTCTCCCAGGACGAGGCGTCCTCCGTCGTCTTCGGCATGCCGCGCGCCGCGCTCGAGCTGAAGGCCACCGACCAGGGGGTGCCCCTGGCGGCGCTGCCGGAGCTCATCCTCCAGAGCTGTACCTTCGCGCCCTTCCGGGGCGGACGCACCGAGGGAGGGTCCACCCGATGAGCGCCTGCCCCTGCTTCACCCGCCCGCACCCGCGCGGGCGCCGTCCTGACGTCGCTTCCCCGGCGGTGATTCCGTGAGCCTCCCGCAACAGTCCTTCGCCACCCAGTTGTCGCAGCAGTTCCGCCAGTCGCTGGGGCTGGCGCCCAAGTTCGTCCTCGTCACGGCGCTCATCAGCGCGACGGCGGCCGCGCTGCTCACCGGCGTCGCCACGCGGCGGCTGGAGAGCGACCTGGTGGACAGCTACCTGGGCGTCGGCCGGCACGTGGCCCGGGGCCTCTCCGTGGCGGCGGAGCAGGGCGTCGTGGCGGGGGCCAGCGCGCTCCAGCCCATGTTGGACTCCAGCATGGGCCACGATGACCTGGCCTATGCCTACATCCAGGACGCGGCCGGGAACGTGGTGGCCCACACCTTCACGGACGGCTTCCCGGACGCGCTGAAGGAGGCGGTCGCCACCGCGGGCGCGGGCACGGTGCTGGAGGTGGACGCGGGGGGACAGCGCCTGCGGGCCCTGGACGTGGTGGCGCCGGTGGCCGGTGGCCGCCTGGGCGCGGTGCACGTGGGCATGTCGAGGGACCACATCGACGAGCTGGTGTCCGCGCTGCGCCTGCGCATGGTGGGCTTCGCGGTGCTGCTGGTGGCCCTGGGCGTGGCGGTGTCCGCGCTGTTCGGCCGCAGCATCGTCGGGCCGCTCAAGAACCTGACGGAGGTGGCCGGCCACATCGTGGAGTCCGGTGACCTGACGCGCCCCATCCAGGTGAGGAGCGGCGACGAGGTGGGCCGGCTGGCCAGCTCCTTCTCGCAGATGGTGACGCGGCTGCGCGAGGTCACCGTCAACCTCCAGCAGGCCGCCGTGGCCCTCACCCAGTCCACCGAGCACCTCAACACGTCCTCCACGGACCAGGCGCAGACCATCTCCCGGCAGGCGGCGGCGCTGCAGGAGACGCAGGTGACGGCGCAGGAAATCAAGCAGACCTCCATGCTGGCCGCGCAGAAGGCGGAGAGCGTCCTGTCGGTGGCCGAGCGCGCCGACACGCTGGCCAAGTCGGGCGAGGCCTCCATCGAGCTCACCATGGCGGGGCTCAACGACATCCGCGTCCAGGTGGGGGAGATTGCGCAGAAAATCGTCGAGCTGGGCGAGCGCACGCAGCAGATTGGCGGGATTACGCAGACGGTGAAGGACCTGGCGGACCAGTCCAACATGCTGGCGCTCAACGCCGCCATCGAGTCGGTGCGCTCCGGCGAGCACGGCAAGGGCTTTGGCGTGGTGGCGCGGGAGATTCGCGCGCTGGCGGACCAGTCCATCGAGGCCACCACGCGCGTGCGCGAGCTGCTGGACGACATCGCCAACCAGGTGACGGCCGCGGTGCGAATCACGGAGCGCGGCGCCGAGCGCATGGAGGCGGGCATCGCCCAGGTCCGCAACAGCGGGCAGAACCTGCGCGAGCTGTCCTCCATCGTCCAGGACAACGCCGCCGCCGTCCGCCAGATTGCCGCCGCGGTGAGTCAGCAGAACGTGGGCATCAACCAAATCACCCTGGCCGTGAATGACCTGTCCAAGATGATGGACGAGACGGTGGCCCGCATCGGCTCCACCGGCGAGGCCGCCACCACGCTGCAAATCATCTCCGAGCAGCTCTCCAGCGCGGTGAAGAGCTACCGCGTCGAGTAGCGCGCCGCCGCCCCGGACAGACGAAGGCCCCGGCTTCCATGCGTGGGAACCGGGGCCTTGTCATGTCCGCGGCTGGCGCGGGAGGGGGCTACACCACCTCGGCGGTGGCGGGCTCGGTCCGCAGCTTGAGGCCGTCGCCCTCCACGTCGTAGTGGGCGGTGCCGCCGTGCTTGAGGTCGCCGAAGAGGAGCGCCTCGGCGAGCGGCTTCTTCAGCGAGTTGTCCACCAGCCGGGCCATGGGCCGCGCGCCGAAGGCCGGGTCGTAGCCGTGCTCGGCCAGCCACGCGCGGGCGGCGGGCGTCAGCTCCAGCTTCACCTTCTTCTCGTCCAGCATCTTCTGGAGGAGGCGGACCTCCTTGTCCACCACCTTGAGGATGACCTCGGGCGGCAGGCCGGAGAAGAGAATCCACCCGTCCAGGCGGTTGCGGAACTCCGGCGTGAAGGTGCGCTCGATGGCCTTCTTTGCGCGGGTGGCGTCCGCCGGCTTCGCGAGGTCGCCGAAGCCAATGGCCTTGGTGCTCATCTCCTGGGCGCCCGCGTTGGTGGTGAGGATGAGGACGATGTTGCGGAAGTCGGCCTTGCGGCCGTTGTTGTCCGTCAGCGTCGCGTGGTCCATCACCTGGAGCAGGATGTTGAAGAGGTCCGGGTGGGCCTTCTCGATTTCATCCAGCACCAGCACCGCGTAGGGGTGCTTGCGCACGGCGTCCGTGAGCAGGCCGCCCTGGTCGAAGCCGACGTAGCCCGGCGGCGCGCCGATGAGCCGGCTCACCGTGTGCTTCTCCGAGTACTCGCTCATGTCGTAGCGGAGGAACTCCACGCCCAGCGACTGCGCCAGCTGCTTGGCCAGCTCCGTCTTGCCCACGCCCGTGGGGCCGGAGAAGAGGAACGAGCCGATGGGCTTCTCCGGCGCGCGCAGGCCGGAGCGCGCCAGCTTGATGGCGCTGACCAGGTCCTTGATGGCCGGGTCCTGCCCGAAGATGACGCTCTGCAGCTCCTTCTCCAGGTTCTGGAGCTGCACGCCCTCGCTGGCGGACACGCTCTTGGCGGGGATGCGCGCCATCTTCGCCACGACGGCCTCCACGTCCGCGCCGCTGACGGTGCCGGAGCGCTGCCCTTCCGGCTTGAGGCGCTCGGCCGAGCCCGTCTCGTCGATGACGTCGATGGCCTTGTCCGGCAGGAAGCGGTCGTTGATGTGCTTGGCGGACAGCTCCGCGGCCGCGCGGATGGCCTCCGCGGCGTACTTCACGCCGTGGTGCTCCTCGTAGCGGCTCTTCAGGCCCTCCAGGATGAGGACGGTGTCCTCGACGGAGGGCTCGCCCACGTCGATCTTCTGGAAGCGCCGGGACAGCGCGCGGTCCCGCTCGAAGGCGGACTTGTACTCCTGGTACGTCGTCGAGCCGATGCAGCGCAGCCGGCCGCTGGCGAGCGCGGGCTTGAGCAGGTTGGACGCGTCCATGGAGCCGCCGCTGGTGGCGCCGGCGCCGACGATGGTGTGGATTTCGTCGATGAAGAGGATGGCGTTCGGCTGCTCCTTCAGCGCCTTGAGCACGCCCTTGAGCCGCTCCTCGAACTGGCCGCGGAACTTGGTGCCCGCCAGCAGCGCGCCCATGTCCAGCGAGTAGACGACGGCGTCCTTCAGCACCTCGGGCACGCGGCCCTCGTGGATGTGCAGCGCCAGCCCCTCCGCGATGGCTGTCTTGCCCACGCCCGCCTCGCCCACGTAGAGCGGGTTGTTCTTGCGGCGGCGGCAGAGCACCTGGATGGTGCGCTCCAGCTCCTTCTCGCGGCCGATGAGCGGGTCGATGCGCCCCTCCCTGGCCTCGACGTTGAGCTGCACGGTGTAGGCCTCGAGCGGGCTCTTCTTCGGGGCCTCGCCCTCGTCGTCGTCGCCCGCGGGGGCGGCATGGCCGGCGCTCTCGTCGCCCTCGGTGTCACCGTCCTTGGTGACGCCGTGGGAGATGAAGTTGAGCAGGTCCAGCCGGGTGACGCCCTCCTGCTGGAGCAGGTAGAGCGCGTGGCTCTCATCCTCGCGGAAGAGGGCCACCAGCACGTCCCCGCCGTCGATGAGCTTCTGCTCGGCGGACAGGGCGTGCATGGCGGCGCGGTGGAGTACGCGCTCCACGCCGATGGTCTGCTGGGGCTCGGCGTCCACGCCCTCGGGCAGGCGTTCGACCGTCTCCTCCAGGAAGGAGACCAGGCGCTCCTGGAGTTGCTTCACGTTGGCCCCGCACCCCTTCAGGATTTCACGCGTGCGCGAGTCCTTCGTGAGCGCCAGGAGCAGGTGCTCCAGCGTCAGGTACTCGTGGCGCATCTTCCGCGCCTCGTCCAGGGCGGTGCGGAAGCTGGCCTGCAGCTCTTTGGCAATCAGCGGTCCTGCCACGTTTCAACCTTCCTCGGGTTCCATGGAGAGCCGCAGCGGCATGTCGTGCGCCTTCGCCGCGGCCTCCACCGTCTGAATCTTCGTTTCGGCGACCTCGTACGTATAAACGCCGGCCACCCCGATCCCGTTGTAATGGACGTGCAGCATGATCTGCACGGCATCCGCCTCCGACTTGTGGAAGACCTCCTTCAACACGGCCACGACGAACTCCCGGGTCGTGTAGTTGTCGTTGTGCAGGAGCACCTTGTAGAGCGGCGGTTTCTTGAGCTTCTGCTTGGGGACGGTCTCCGTGATGACGGAGGTATCGTGCTCGTGCTTCTGCGCCATAAGTCGTTCGGACTCCCTTTGCTGAACAGGCGGAGGACTTTCAGTCCCCCTCCTTGAAACCTGTCTCTGCCCGCCACTGGGGCAGGCCTCCTTCGACGGCTGCCCGCTCGTGGGCCAGGAAGGCGCGTACGGCCCGGTCCAGGCCCGGGTGGAGCAGCAGGTGTGCACTGTACGTGAGGCGCGGCTCGAAGCCCCGTGTGAGCTTGTGCTCACCGCCCGCGCCGGGCTCGAAGCGCTCCAGCCCGCGGGCGATGCCCTCCGCCACGGGGTGGTACAGGCAGACGTTGAAGTGAAGGAAGGGGTGCTCCTCGAAGCTGCCCCAGTAACGGCCATACAGAACGTTGGCACCGGTGAAGTTGAACGCACCGGCCACCAGCCGGCCTTCCCGGCGGGCCTCCACCCACTCGCAGCGGTGCTGGAAGCGGGCGAGCAGGTGGGCGAAGAAGCCCGGCGTGAGGAAGCGCTGGCCCCAGGGGTACTTGTCCACCGTGGTGGCATACAGCCGGTAGACGGTGTCCGCGTCCACCGTGGCCAGCGCCTCGCCGCGCAGCGTGCGCACCTGGAGGCCGCGCTCGCCTGGGGTGCGCATCTCCCGCCGGAGCTGGTGCCGGCGCCGGGCGTGGAAGCGGGCGAGGAAGTCCTCCATCGTCCGGTAGCCGGGGTTGTGCCAGTGGTACTGGACGCCCAGCCGGACGGCGAAGCCCTGGGCCTCCAGGACGGGCAGCTCCTCCCGGGTGGGGAAGAGGACGTGGACGCCGGACAGGCGCTCGGCGCGGGCGTACTCGTGGGCGGCGGTGTACAGCTCCGCCTCGCGCGTGGCGCGGTCCTCGCCCGGGGCCACCAGCACGCGGCGCCCGGTGGCGGGCGTGAAGGGGACGGCGAGGACGAGCTTGGGGTAGTAGCGCAGCCCCGCGCGCTCGGCGGCGGTGGCCCAGGGGCTGTCGAAGACGAACTCGCCGTCGCTGTCGTCCTTGAGGTAGGCGGCCGCGGCGGCCACCAGCCGTGAGCCGCGCCAGAGCGTCAGGTGGCGGGGATGCCAGCCCCGCTCCGGTACCGCGCAGCCGCTCTCCTCCAGCGCGGCGAGGAACGTCCACTCCAGGAAGGGCACGGCCCGCGGGTCCACCAGCGCATCCCACGCCGCGCGCGGAAGCTCGGTGATGGAGCGTAAGATGCGCAGTGTCGTGGGCAGCGGTGTGGACATCGTCGGAGCCTGGGCCAGGGCGAACCTGGGGCGAGCCTATAACGACGCGTGCCGGGCGCTGCCACGACTGACCGGGCTACTTCCCGCGGGTCAGCTCCGCGGCGAGAAAGCGTCCGGCTTCGGCCAGTCCCTCCGCCCCCCGGCGGCGGCCCTCGTCCGATTCCATCACCCGCCGCGCGGCGTCACCCGCGGTGCCCACCTCCAGGTCCACCAGGATGAGGAAGGCGCTGAGCGCCGGGCCCACCGGGGCGACGCGGCCGGGCCGCAGCGGGCGCTCCCGCAGCGTGGTGGCGACCTTCTCCACCAGCCCGTCGTCGGTGAGCCGCTTCGACTTGCCGCGCAGGGCCGTCCATGTGGCCTCCAGCAGCGCCGGCAGCAGCCGTCCGGCGAGCGCGCTGGACAGCCGCTGCGCTGCTTCTTCCTCGTCGATTTGGTGGGCCCGCGCGTAGGTGGGCGCGAGCTTCGCCACCACCACGGCGCGGGTGGCCAGGTGGGCCAGTCTGGGCGGATAGGACACGCGGTGCTCCTGGCGGCGCCGGTGGGCGACCAGCGCGGGACAGACGCTAGCCGCCAGCGCCGCGCGCCACCACGGTGATTCAGGCGCCGGGGTGGAGCCCCGGGACGGTGCCCCGGCCTCCATTCAGGCAGGGTTGGTGGTTAAATCAATTTTTACTCGTATTGTTGGTCGGGCCGGCCGGGCGGAGGACATGCGGGCGCGACGATTGCCAGGCTGCGAGCCGTGTTGCTATGGGGCCGCGAGCGCCTTAGAGGAGACGTCCAAGGAGATTTGAATGTCGGTGAACATCCAGCTCGAGTGGACCCCGAACCCCAGCACGCTGAAGTACGTGGTGGACCGGCGGTTGTTGGCGGGCGGGGCGGTGAACTTCACGAACCCCGAGGACGCGCAGGCGAAGTCTCCGCTGGCGCGCAAGCTGATGGACGTGCGCGGCGTCACCGCGGTGATGATTGGCACCAACTTCGTGACGGTGACGAAGGGCGAAGAGGGCGAGTGGGACGAGCTCAATGACGAGGTGATGTCCACGCTCGACACCCACCTGACGGCCAACGAGCCGGTGGTGGACGAGGCGGCGCTGGCGGCGGCGCGCGAGGCGGCCGGGCAGGTGGGGGGCTCGGTCGAGGCCCGCATCCAGGACATCCTGGACAACGAAATCCGCCCGGCGGTGGCCATGGACGGTGGAGACATCACCCTGGACCGCTTCGAGGAGGGCATCGTCTACCTGCACATGAAGGGCGCGTGCGCGGGCTGCCCGTCGTCCACGGCGACGTTGAAGATGGGCATCGAGGGGCGCCTGCGGGAGATGATTCCCGAGGTCCTCGAGGTGGTGTCCGTCTGAGGCGCAACGTCAAAGCTTCGCAGGTCCGGCGGGAGCTGCTGCCGGACCAGTCCCCCGCGCTGCTGCGCGAGCTCCACCTGCTCACGCGCGAGGGGCACCTCAACGCGGATGCGCTGCGCAAGCTCAAGCAGGTGAACCACCTGATGGGCTTGCTGCGCCCCGCCGTGGAGGACGTCCAAGCGCGCCACCCGAACGCGGTGATGGTGGACGCGGGCAGCGGCAACGCCTACCTGGGCTTCGTCCTCTACGAGCTGTTCCTCAAGAACGCCGCCAGCGGCACGCTGCTTTCCATCGAAGGGCGGCCGGACCTGACGGAGCGCGCGCAGGGCCGCGCCCAGCGGCTGGGCTTCTCGCGGATGGAGTTCCAGACCGCGCACATCGACACGGCGCGCTACCCGGAGCGCATCCACCTGTTGATGGCGCTGCATGCGTGCGACACCGCCACGGATGACGCGCTCGTCGCGGCCATCCGCCACGGGGCGGACCATGTGGCGGTGGTGCCCTGCTGTCAGGCCGAGGTGGCCGCGCAGCTCAAGGAGAAGCGGCCCGTGGTGGCCACCAGCGGCTCGCTGTCGCTGCTGTACGCGCATGCGTGGCACCGCCGCGAGTTCGGCTCGCACCTGACGAACGTCATCCGCGCGCTGACGCTGGAGGCCTTCGGCTACCAGGTGACGGTGACGGAGCTGACGGGCTGGGAGCACTCGTTGAAGAACGAGCTGATCCTGGGGCGCCGCGTGCATCGGGAGAACCGGCGCGCGCGCGTGCAGCTGGAGCGGCTGCTGGCGGAGACGGGCGTGAACCCCAAGCTGACGCGGGAGCTGGGCGTGAAGCCCGCGGTGCTCGCTGGGAGCGACGCTGCTGCTCCGGAGGCGGTGGCGCCCGCCGTCTCCCCCGAGGCGTGAGCCGGGCCGCGTCGCCGGTGCCCGGCTGGCCGGAACGGGCCGCCGTTGCGCTGGCGCGTGGCACCGCGCGATGCGTGGCCCCGCGAACGTGTGCCGCGGGGCGGCGTCAGAAGGGCGCGGGCCGCTCCAGGGCGAGTCGCTGCCCCGTGACGGGGTGCTCGAATGAGAGCGCCTCCGCGTGCAGGTGCAGGCGCGGGCCTGGGTGGCCGTAGAGGCGGTCTCCCACGATGGGCGCGCCCAGTCCGAGCGGATGGGCGGCATGGACGCGGAGCTGGTGCGTCCTGCCGGTGAGCGGAAAGAGGGCCACCCGGGTGCGGCCGCCGCGCCGTTCGAGCACCTGCCACTCCGTCACGGCGGGCTTGCCGTGTACGGGGTCGTGAATCTGGCGAGGCCGGTCGTCGAGGTCCACGCGCATGGGGAAGTCGATGGTGCCGCGCTCGCCCCGGACGTCGCCCTCGACCCAGGCCACGTAGCGCTTGTGGACGTGGCGTCCCGCGAACAGGCGCTGAAGGGCCGTATACGTCTGCGGCGCCTTGGCCGCGACGAGCAGCCCCGACGTGTCCAGGTCCAGCCGGTGCGCGAGCAGCGGCGCTGGCCCGGTGGGGTACCGCGCGCGCAGCCGGGCCTGCACCGAATCCTCTATCGAGGCGTCCTTCGCGGGGACGGAGAGCAGGCCCTCGGGCTTGTCCACCACCACGAGCCATGTGTCCTCGAAGACGATGTCCAACCCGCGCGACGCCAGCACGGGAGGCGTGAAGGGGCGCGGCTCGGTGACGCGGAGCCCCTCCAGCATGTACGGCAGCAGGGGGCCGCACTTGTCCTTGCACGCGGGGTAGTACGCGCCAGCGGCGCGGCCTCCCGCGGGTGGTGGCGCGCCCCACCAGAACTCGGCGAGCGCCAGCGGACGCAATCCGTGGACGAGCGCGTGGGCCAGGAGCTTGGGCCCCGCGCAGTCCGCCGCGCCCGAGGGGGGCTCGCCTCCCGGGTACAGGTCCCGCAGGCGCCTGCGCTCACCCCGGGCATTCGGCACCACGTAGGTGTCGTGCAGGCGCCGCATCAGCGCCCGGCAGACGAAGCGCCTCAAGCGCTCCATGGCGCGAAGACGCCGCTCCAGCCGTGCCCGCCTGGACGCGAGTGAGCGCTGTGCCTCGTCGTGCGCCGCCTCCAGTCTGCGCAGCTCCGCCTTGTCGCCCCGGCTCTCCTGGTCGAGCACGTGCACTGCGGCGCGTCTGGCGGCCTCATCCATCGAGGCGGAGGCCGTGATTTCCGCGCGCCTCGCATGGCGCTGCTTCCGGCGCGCGTCGTGGGTGGCTCGCAGTTGTGCGCGGGCCGCCGCGTGGCTCGTGTTCAGCGCGTCGTGCGCGGCCTGGACGGACGTGAGCTCCGCCGATGCCCGGAAGGATGCCTCGCGGGCCAGCAGTTGCTTCACCTGGGCCTCGCCCGCCGGCTCCAGCCGCTCGCGCGCTTCTCGCATGAAGAGCGGTGGAACGAAGCCTGGGAGGTCCCAGCGGCCGGCGAGCATCCCGGAGAACGCCCGGAGGAAGCCCACGCGCCCGTCCGGTGCCTGGACCACGAGGATGCCGAACATCTTTCCGCCTTCGGGCGTTTCGAGGCACGACGCAGTGAGGCCGTCCGCGAGGTGTCCTGCCCGAAGCTCCGCCTGGAGCGACTCCGCGGCCCGGCGCGCCAGCGCGTGGGGCATGCCCTCGTCGAAGGGGTTCGGGAAGCTCCCCGGAAGGTCCCCGGCGAGGGGCGGCGGCTCGAAGGGCGTGAACCACGTTTCCACGTCGCAGCGTTACCACGGCTCGGCGGCGGGGCCCATCCGGAGCCGAAGTTGCCCTGCTCAGGGAGCCTCCAGGCAGAGCGGCCTCGTGGAGAGTACGCCGTGGGCGGACGGGCTGGACGCGAGCCACGGCGGTCCGCGCGTCATCCACGTTCGGGAGCGAGGCGGTGCGCGTCAGCTCGCACCGGGCCCCGACAGCAGCAGCCGGCATCGCAGCCCGCCATTGCGCACCGGCAGGCTCCTGGCGCCGGGCAGGCCCAGGGCCTTCACCAGGGCCGCGTCATCCGGAACGAGCACCGCCGCGCGCCATCCAGCGAAGCCGTTTCGCAGCGTGTTCCCCAGGGCCCGGTACAGCGCGGGCAGGTCCTCTGCTTCTCCCACGCGCTTGCCATAGGGCGGGTTCGCCACCACCAGCCCCGGCCCTTCCACGGGCGCCTTCAGCGTTCGCGCGTCCTGCCGCTCCAGCGCGAGCGTCACCCCCGCGCGCCGCGCATTGCGCCGCGCCGTCCCCAGCGAGCCCGCGTTGATGTCGTAGCCGTGAATCGCCGCTCCGGGGGCGCTCAGGGACTCCGCCTCCGCGCGGGCCTTGCGCCCGGCCCAGGCCGCCGCGTCGAAGGTGGGGAAGGTCTCGAAGGCGAAGGCGCGCAGCAGTCCCGGCGCCCGGCGCATGGCCATCCACGCCCCCTCCACCAGGAAGGTGCCCGAGCCGCACATCGGGTCCACCAGCGGCTCCGTCCCGGTGTAGCCCGCCAGCCGCAGGATGCCGGCCGCCAGCGTCTCGCGAAGCGGCGCGCGGCTCACCTCCTGACGGTAGCCTCGCCGGTGCAGCGGCTCGCCGCTGGTGTCGGCGCTCACGGTGAAGCCGTCACCCTCCACGCGGACCAGCAGCGTCAGGCCCGGGCCTCCTCCCTCTTCATCGAGCGGCCCCGCGCGCTCCACCGAGGGCAGCCCCCAGGCGTAGGCCGCCGCGTCGAACACCACGTCCGGCCCCGGCACCCGGGAGCGGTGGAGGCTCACCGACAGCCTGGGCGCGGCCTGTCCCTTCCAGACGCGCGACACATCGAGCGCGGCCAGCCGCTCTGCCAGCGTGTCGGAGTCACCAGCGCGGAAGCTCCCGAGCCGCAGCAGGACGCGGCTGGCGCAGCGAAGGCGCAGGTTGGCCTCCTGGTGCAGCCCCGCGGGGCCCTCCAGCTCCACGCCGCCGTCCACGCCGCGGGGCTTCCAACCCAGCGCGGTGGCCTCCGCGGCCAGGGCGGGTTCCAGGCCGGGGAGGGTGGAGACAAAGAGCTGTTCGTCGTCGGGCGCGCGCGTCACGGGAGGCGCCATTGTCCGCGTCCAGGCGCGCGCCGCAACGCCTCATTCAGGGGGCGGGCGCCGAAGGCCGCCGCCAGTCCGGCGCCTCGGCGGTGGGGGACGGGGTATCCGCGTAGACGCCGCGGTAGCTGGGCGGGAGCAGCTCCGCCACCTTGCGCATCATCGCGTCCACCAGCGCCTGCCGCGGGTCCTCGGCGTTCGCCACCTGGGCCTCCAGGTCCTCCACGCGGAAGGGGGGCCCGAAGCGCACGGTGACGTCGGCCTTGAACAGCCGCTCTCCGCCCATGTCGGAGTCGTTGATGGGCATCAGCTTCTCCGTGCCCTGGAGCGCCACCGGCACCACCGGCACGCCCGCGCGCCTGGCAATCAGCGACAGGCCCTTCTTCGCCGAGGTGAGCGCGCCGGTGCGGCTGCGCGCGCCCTCCGGGAAGATGAGCACGGACTTGCCGGCCTTGAGCGTCTCCAGGGCCCGGCGCATGGCCTCGATGTCGGGCGAGTTGGGGCGGATGGCGATGGTCTCCATCGTCTCCGACGCCAGCCGCGTCATCACCGTGCTCTGCAGCTTCACCCCCGCCAGGAAGACGACCTCACGCGGCCGGAAGGCCCGGTCCAGCGTGAAGCCGTCCGCGTTGGACAGGTGGTTGCACAGGAAGAGGCAGGGTGTGTCCGGGATGTTCTCCCGCCCGAGGACCTCCTCGGTGGCCAGGGCATTCCAGACACCGTCCATCAACGCGCGGACCGCCTGCTGGCGGGCTCCGTCGGGCAGCTTCGACAACAGGAAGAAGAGAATGCGCAGCACGTGTGGGTCGCCTCTGGCTCGGGGGACGTCCACCCCGGGCCCTCAACGTTCCTTCTCCAGATGTAGTCCCGATGGGTGCCGTCCGTCAGCACCAATACCGTTCGGCGCCCCGCTTGCCGGGCAGGCCGTCGGACAGACAACGCTCGCTTCGGACCCCGGGACGGGACGGTTTTTCCCACCGCTTTCCACACCCTCTCTCCAGGAAGTCGCGCATTGCCATCGGCGGAGCGGGCGCGGTTGGGCTATGGGAGTCTCCATGAGTACGGTCGAAGCCCGCGCGGCGCGCGCCAGGAAACCCGTGGAGTATGAGGTCACCGTGGACCATGTGCGGATGGACACGCACGACACGGCGACCCTCTTCCTCGATTTCGGCGGGGCGCCGGTGGACTACAAGGCCGGGCAATTCCTCAACATCGACCCGCACCAGTTCCCCGCCCTGGGCCGCCTGTTGGCCTACCTCCAGGAGCAGAAGGGGCGCAAGGAGCCGCAGCGCTCCTACTCGCTCGCCTCCGCGCCGCACGAGCCGCTGGTGGCCATCACCGTGAAGGACGAGGAGTTCATCCCCGGCTTCACCCGCTATCCGCCCCTGCTGTCGCCCTACCTCGTGCACGGCCGGCTCACCGGCGCGCGGATGAAGGTGATGGCCTTCATGGGGCCCTACGTGCTGCCTGACGACGTGGAGGAGCGCACCGGGCACATCGTCCACCTGGTGGCGGGCGCCGGCGCGGTGCCCAACTTCGCCATCCTCAAGGACGCGCTCCACCGGGGCCTGCGGCTGCGGCACACCTTCGTCTTCTCCAACAAGACGTGGGGCGACGTGCTGTACGGCGACGAGCTGTCCGCCCTGGAGCGGCAGCACCCGGACCGCGTGCGCGTGGTGCACACGCTGACGCGCGAGACGGACGAGTCGCGCTTCGGGGCGAACGTGCGCAAGGGCCGCGTGGCGCAGGCCCTGCTGGAGGAGCTGATTCAGGACCGCGACACGTGCCTCGTATACGCGTGCGGCCCGGCGGTCACGCCGTGGGACCGGCGCAAGGCGCTGGAGACGCGCACCCCCGCCACGCCGCGCTTCATGGAGACGGTCCTGGGGCATCTCCATGCGCTCGGCATCGAGGACAAGCGCATCAAGCGGGAGACATACGGCTAGGCACCAGCGGCAGCCACAGCTCGAAGCGAGCGCCTCCGCGCGGCCGGCTGCTGGCGCGCACGCTGCCCTCGTGCGCCAGCACCACGCGCCGGACGATGGCCAGCCCCAGGCCCCGCCCGTTGGCGCGCGTCAGGAAGAAGGGCTGGAAGACGCGCTGCGGGTCCACGTCGGGGATGCCGGGGCCCTCGTCCTCCACCACCAGACGCACGCCGCCGTCCGCCGGCTCCACCGCCATGCGCACCTTGCCGCCCGCGGGCGAGGCCTGCACCGCGTTGCGCACCAGATGCGTCACCGCGAGCTGTAGCAGCGTCTCGTCCCCTTCGAGCGTCGGCGTGTCCGCGGCCTCGTCCACGCTGAAGCGCAGCGTGGGGGCGTCCGGCGGGCCGTGCAGCTGCCCGAGCGCGCGGCGCACCAGCTCGCCCAGGTGCAGCGGCCGGGGGCGCGGCTCCAGCGGGCGCACCACGTCCAGCAGGTCCCGGACGATGTCCTCCAGGCGGATGGCCTCCTCCTCCAGCATGCCCACCGCGGCCTGCCCCGTGGGGCCCAGGTGCGCTTCGCGCCGGAGCACCGCCACCGCGTTGAGGATGGCACCCAGCGGGTTGCGGACCTCGTGGGCCACGACGCCCGCGGCCTCGCCCAGCACCTCCAGCCGCTCGCGCGCCACCAGCTCGTCCTGGAGCCGGGAGACCTCCTCCAGCCGCACCGCGGACGTCTGGTGGTGGCGCACGTTCTCCAGCGCGCCGCCCACGAGCTGGGCGAACAGCTCCAGGGTGCTCGCGCCCGCGGGGGTGAGCGCGGGCCCCTGCACGGAGAGCACGCCGTAGGGATGGCCGTCCACCAGGATGGGTGCGTCCAGGCCGCGGGTGTCCGGGGGATGGAGCCGGCGGAAGGTGCCCAGCGTCTCCGGTGACTGCGGGTAGCGTGCGACGCCGAGCATGTCGTGGTGGAAGGCGGCCTTGCGCCGCTCGAGCACCTCCAGGAGGTGCGGCAGGGCGGCGCCCGGAATCCGCACCTCGCCCATGGGCATGCCGTACATCTGCTCGGCCTCGGCCACGCTGAAGGGATGCTGGCGCAGGGGACCGTGGCGGAACGTGTCGCCGTCCAGGTGCATGACGGACACGGCGAAGCCCTGGCGGAAGATGGCGTCCACGGCCGTCTCCAGCACCGAGCGCTCGTCGCGGCAGCGCAGCATCGTCGCCGCGGCGGCCACCAGCGCCTCCGTGAGGCGCCGCACCGAGTCCTCCGAGTCCGCGTCCAGCAGCACCACCACCCATTCGTCCGGGTGGACGCCGTGCGCGTGCCGCAGCGACAGCGTCCGCGGCGTGCCGTCCGTCCGCTGGATGCGCAGCCACACGGGCCCCTCCGGCAGCGGCCCGCCCCGGCTCAGGGCTTCGTACATCGGCGCCACCCACCCGCGCTCATCAGGGGCGAAGCGGCGGAGGTTCTCGGAGACCGAGGCGGCCACCAGCTCCTCGGCGGGCGCGCCGAGCAGGGCGGCGAGCGCCGCGTTGGCCCGGAGCATCTGCCCGTTTCGGATGACGGCGGTGGGGACGGGCAGGGCTTCGAGCAGCCGGTATTCGGCGGAGGCGGTGGACACGGCGGTCATCCTCTGGGGCCGGCCCGCCATCCGCAAGCGGACGCCGCGGCGCCGGGAGTGGCGGACGCAATGGGTTCTCCCTCACCCCGTATGGAGGGGTGAGGGGCAACACTCGGAGGGCACGACAATGCACTTCATGAACCTGATGGACCGCGATGACCTCGAGCTGAAGGCTGTCATGGCCGTGATGGCCATCTTCGTCATGACGGGCGCCGTATTCCTGGGGCAGATGCTCTGAGCGGGACTCAGGGCTTCTTCTTCAGCTCCTTCGCGCGAGCCAGATACTTCTGGACGAACTCCTTCTCCTCCGGGCGGAGGTGGCTCAGGCGCAACCCGTAGCCGCGCGGGTTCTTTCCGTCCTCCAGCGAGTTCTCCCAGATGACGGAGCTGCGGAGCGTGAGCACCCGGGACGGCTCGTCGAAGCGCAGGGTGAGCTCGACCTGGGTGCCCAGCCGCAGCGGCTTGTCCGTGGCGATGAACAGTCCGCCAGAGGACAGGTTGATGATGCGGTGGTCGGTGAAGATGCCCGCGTTCTGCAGCGTCACCTTCACGTCCGCGTGGATGCGGTCATCCGAGCGGCGCTCCAGCCCGACGAACTCGGCGCTGGAGTAGGTGGGCGCGTCCGCGGCCCGGCGGACGGATGGCGCCGGGGGCGGAGGAACCGGGGTCGGCGCCGGGGGCGGAGGGGCCGGGGCCCGTGCCACCACCGGCGCGGCCTGCATGGGGCGCGCGGCGGCGGTCATGGCGGGGGCATGGGGCACGGCTTGCATGACGGGCGGCGGGGGCCGGGTCATCGCCGGGGCCACCGGAGGCGGCACGGGCGGCACGGCGTGCATGACGGGCGGCGGGGGCCGGGGTGGCTGCGCTCCCTGGGCCCACGCGGCCTCCGCGTCTCGCATGCGGCGCGAGAGGAAGTCGAAGATCTCCGCCGACACCTTCTTCAGCTCCGGGTGGGTGTCCGGCGCGATGTGGTCCGGCGTGAAGCGCTTGGCCATGCGGAAGTAGGCCAGGCGCAGCTCTTCGAGGTTGGCGCCGGGCTTGAGGCCGAAGACTTCGTGCGCCGGCAGGTTCTGCATGGCGCGCATCTGCGTGCGCAGGCGCTCGGCTTGTTGCTGCTCCAGGGTGGGCGTGGGGCGCGCGCTGGCGAACAGGTCGCGCAGCTCGGGCAGCTCTGGCAGGGCCACCCAGTTCGTTCCGTCCCGCGAGGCGCGCACCGCGGCCTTCAAGCGTCCGGAGGCAATCAGGTCCCGGAGGGCCTGGAGCGCCAGGGGCCCCAGCACGCGTCCGAGATTATCCGCTACCCAGTAACCGACGACAGGAGACGACGACACGCGAACACTCCGGAGTCAGTGAGCCAACGCCTGGCGCACGGCCGAGGCGATCTCGAGCGGATGGAAGGGCTTGCCCACGAAGCCCACGGCGCCTGCCGCCATGGCCTGCTCCACGACGGGCTCCGCGTCCATGCTGCTGATGACCAATACGCGCGTGGCCGGGGACACCGACTTGATGGCGCCCAGCACCTCCAGGCCGCTCTTCTTCGGCATGAACAGGTCCAGGAACATCACCGCGGGCTTCTCACGCGCGGCGACGGCCAGCCCTTCCTCGCCGTCCGCGGCTTCGAGCAGGCGCAGCTCGATGCCCGTGTCGGCGATGACGTCCTTGAGGATGCGGCGCACGAAACTGTCGTCATCGACGAGCAGCAGGGTCGGGGTGTCGGACATGGGGCGGGATGATACTTGGACCGCGCAACATCCGCGCGGGGACATGACCCGCCTGCCCGCCTTTTTGAGTTAAGGGGTGGGCATGTCCACTGACAACGCTCTTTCACACTTCGAGTCGAGGAAGCAGGCGTACCTCGAGGACCTCAAGGCGCTGGTGCGCATCCCCAGTGTCTCATTTCCTGGCTTCGACGCGACGCAGGTGCGACGCAGCGCGGAGGCCACCGCCCAGCTGTTGAAAGACCGTGGCTTTGAAAACGTTCAGCTACTCGAAATCGAGGGCACGCACCCCTACGTCTATGGCGAGGTGCTCAAGGCGCCAGGCAAGCCCACGCTGCTGCTGTACGCGCACCACGACGTGCAGCCGGCGGGGGACGCGGCGGCGTGGAAGAGCCCTCCGTTCGAGCCGGTGGAGCGGGACGGGCGGCTGTACGGGCGCGGCTCGGCGGACGACAAGGCGGGCATCGTCGTGCACACGTCCGCGGTGGAGGCGTGGCTGAAGGGCGCCGGGCACCTGCCGCTCAACGTGAAGGTCATCATCGAGGGCGAGGAGGAGATTGGCAGCAACTTCCTGGGCGCCTTCCTCCAGAAGCACGCGGCGCTGCTGAAGGCGGACGCCATCGTCCTCACGGACACGAGCAACTTCGACACCGGCCTGCCGTCCATCACCACCGCGCTGCGGGGGCTGGTGACGGTGGACGTGGAGGTGCGGGCGCTGCGGCAGGCGGTGCACTCGGGCATGTGGGGCGGGCCGGTGCCGGACCCGGCCATGGCGCTGTGCCGCATGCTGGCCACGCTGACGAACGCGGACGGCTCCATCGCCATCGAGGGCATCCGCGAGCGCGTGAAGCCGCTGACGGACGCGGAGCGCCAGAGCATCCAGTCCCTGCCGGGGGACGAGGCGCACTTCCGCGCGCAGTCGGGTCTGCTGCCGGGCGTGGAGGTGCTGGGCGATGGCGCGCACCCGTGGGAGATGAACTGGCGCCAGCCGAGCATCGCCATCAACGCCATCCAGGCCAGCAGCCGGAAGGACGCGCGCAACATCATCTGTGACTCGGCGTGGGCGCGCGTGGGCATCCGCATCGTCCCGGACCTGGAGCCGCGCGACGTGGAGCAGCGCCTGAAGGAGCACCTTCGCAAGGTGTGTCCGTGGGGCCTGGAGCTGCACTTCGACACGGAGGGCGCGTCCGGCTGGTGGTACACGGACCCGTCGCACCCCGCGTTCCAGGCGGCCTTCCGCGCGCTGGAGAAGGGCTACGGGACGAAGGCGGTGGCCATTGGCTGCGGCGCGTCCATCCCCTTCGTGGAGCCGTTCGCGAAGGAGCTGGGCGGCGTGCCCGCGCTGCTCATCGGCGTCGAGGACCCGTACACGTATGCCCACTCGGAGAACGAGAGCCTGCACCTGGGTGACTGGGAGAAGTCCATCCGCAGCGCCATCCACCTCTATGCGGAGCTGGCCGAGGCACTGAGCGCGCGGAAGGGGTAGGCGCCGGGCCGGGTGGAGACGCAGGGGGACGCGCGCGTCGTTCCTGCGCGCGGGTGGGCGGCCCCCCACATCCGGCCGCCGCCGCCCCGGCGCCGGGGGG
>JAFAAN010000146.1 GCA_023426545.1 Pseudomonadota bacterium | reverse complement strand
CGCCTGGAGGAATCCAGGCCGGCGGTGCCCAGGGGGTGGAGTCGCTCATCCGCGACGCAGTCCATCTGGCCGCCGCGTAGGAGGCGTCAGAGGCATCTGGTAGGGTGCCCGGCGCTTTTCTCAATGGGGGTCATCATGCGTTTGCGTCGTTTGTCTTTGCTCCTGGTTCCTACCTGCGTGGCATGGCTTGGCTGTGCGGGTGGTGAGCCGGGCCCTTCTTCGGATGTCGGCGACGGACGGTCGCCCGTGAACACGGACCCGCCGCCGGGAGAGGGGGCGGGGACGGGCACGCCGCTGCCCGAGGTCCACGAGCCGGGGGCTTCCGATTCGCCCACGGACGACGTGGTGCTGGTGACGCAGACCACGCGCTTCCACACCTCGGTGGGCGTGGCCGAGCGCCAGGACGACCTCTCCGCGGACCCTCCTGAAATCTTCATCCCGACCGGGACCACGTTCAGCGTCGTGTCGGGCTCGGCGGCGCCGGGAGGGTGGCGGTTCGCGGGCATCCCGTCTGGCGCCTACTTCCTGAGAACGGGCAACACCTTCATCGTCACGTCCGCGCGGGAGGTGGACATTGGCCGCCATCGGCTGGGGCGCCCCGATACGGTGTTCAGCAACACGATTGTGTCTCCCCTCCAGCTCAACCTCGTGAACATGGCGCCGTGGGTGCCGTATGGCGGACTGACCCAGCCCGGGTCGAGCCTCCAGGTGGCATCCGCGCAGCTGGACGTCTACGGGGCCGTGGATGTCTTCGATCAGGTGTTGGATGGACAGACGCACCTGCTCAGCAACAACGCGGAGCTGTGGACCAGCACCGGCTACATGCTGCCCGTCTTCGAGGCCGACAAGGGGGACCGGCTGTATGTGAGCCAGCACGACCAGCTCGACGCGGGGACGCTGCCGGATGGGACTCCGCTGGGCTACTCGGCGCTGGTGCGCAGCGTGGAGATGGGCGCGTTCGACTTCGTGCCGGATGGCTTCACCCCCATGCCGCTCACGGGCGTCATGCGCCCGGTGCCGATGACGGAGTTTCCCATCGAGTGGCGGCTGCCGAGCTTCACCCACTACGCGGGCGTCGTGCATCCGCTCGCCACGGCCAATCTCCCCTCGTTCTATGTCATGCCCGCGGCCCATGGCCTGAGCGACGGCTGGGTGGGGTATTCCGGTGAAGCGCTCTCCCTGCTGCTGCCGCGGGGCTCCTCGTTCAACTTCACCCGCCGCCTGTCCTACGGCAATCCCTTCCCGGCCTCCTGGGCCATGGTGGGCGGCGCGCAGTACACGTTCCGGGTCGTGGAGGAGGTGCCGGATGGCTCGGGCAGCCTCTTCTCCCTGAGCGGCAGCATGTACACCTACGAGCAGTTGGACAGCCTCATCGCGGGCCCCATCCTGCCGAGGGTGTCTCCTCCGCGTGAGCTGACCATCGACGGTGTGCCCGCGAGCACCTCGCGCGAGGTGGGCTCCGCCAGTCCCGTCATCGCCTGGCTCCCGCCCTCGGTGGGCACGCCCTCCGCCTACCGGGTGGCCATCTACCGGTTCGATGCCCGCTTCCGCGCCGGCGTCCTCCACCAGAACCTCTACGTGCCCGGCTCGATGACGCAGGTGCGGCTGCCACCCGGCACGCTGGAGCCCGACGCCATCCACTACCTGCGCGTGACCGCCGTGGACGCGCCGCACTACGACCTGGCGCACCACCCGTTCAGCTCGCTGGACAGGCTGCCCCAGGCGCGAGCGGACGCCATCAGCTCGTTCTTCACCACGCCGTGAGGCGCGGGCGGTGAGCCCGTGGGCCCGCTACCGCGCCGTCTGCGCGAGGTGGCGGGTCAGGCACGTCTGGTCGCGCCGGTCTGGCGTGCCCCACCACGGCGCGGGTGGGGCTCAATGGTGGATCTGCACGTCGCGCGCGATGGTGCGCCCACCCATCAGGACGAACTGCGCGCGCACCGGCGTGCCTTCCACGAGGCGGCGCAGCGGCACCTTGCGGCCCTGGCGCAGGCCCCGGCTGTGGTGGTCCAGCTCCAGCTCGTACTCACCGCCCTCGCGGTCCTTCACGGTGATGGCGCTCTGCCTCACGCGGGTGATGCGACCGTGCACCGAGCTGCTCGCGATGACCACGTCCTCCAGTGACGCGCTCCCCGTGACGTCCGTCCCCTGGGCCGCGTCCCTCGCCGCGCGCGCCGCGCCCAGGTACCAGTCCTCATCATCACGGGCCTGGACCGCCTTGGAGCCAATCATCACCCGGCTCGCGGGCGCCGTTGCCTCCTGTGTGGGCGTCGTGGCCGCTGACGCTGTGGGGGACATGAGCGCGTCCTCCAGCGGAGCCATGAAGAGCGCCGCGTCCGAGAGCGCCGTGGGCGCCCGCGCGGCGGTGTTCATCTCCGGCGCTCGGACTGGCACTGGCGTCGCGGGCTGGGGCGCGGCGTTGTCTGTCCGGCTCCGCATGGCCGCGGCGGAGTCGCGTTCCACACGGCCGCCCGGCGCATCCGCCTCGACAGGGCCGGGGGCCGCCACCGCCGCCCGGGGGCTCCGCTCACGGCACCCCGACGTCAACGCGAAGAGCCCCAGGATTCCCACCCACGCCCATCCTTTTCCCATGCTGTTCCCCCAGAGTTCCCACTCGGTCCGTTTCGCGGCTTCCGGTGCAAGGTGCGTGCGCTGGCTCCCGGGCGGGAGCCCTGCGTCGGGGACTGGTGATGGGGGTGGACGTCTGAGGGATCCCCTCATTTAGCAAGTTGATCAGCCAGCGCCTGCCTAGCCGCCACGTGCGAGGGAGCTGGCGCCTGGGCAGAAGGACGGCCACCATGACGCGTACGGTGGCCATCGACGAAGAGCAGGTGCGGGGTTTCCTCTCGGAGGTATTCGGGGATGACCTCCACGTGAAGCGAATCCTCTCCCTCTCGCACGCGACGCTGGGCGCGGTTCAGGCCACCTCCCTGTCC
>JAFAAN010000144.1 GCA_023426545.1 Pseudomonadota bacterium | reverse complement strand
GCACCATCGAGGTGGCGCCGCCGCTGATGCTCGCCTCACAGGGGCAGACGCTGTCACTGCAAGGCGCCCTGCGCGGCCAGCGGGTGACGGCGCGCGTGGAGCTGGGCGCGTTCGACCTGTCGCGGCTGCCGGCGGCCTTCGTCCCGGAATCGCTGGGCCTGGGCGGCACGCTGACGGGCTACGCCGCCGCCAGCGGGACGCTCTCCCGGCCCGACGCGGAGGCCGACCTGCGGCTGGAGGGAGGGCGCGCGCACGGCTACGACGGGCTCCAGGCGGACCTCAAGGCCCGCTACGTGAAGGACCGCGCCACCGGCACGCTGACGGCGGGCCTGCCCGTGGCGCGGCTCGCCGCGACGTTCGACGTGCCGGTGCAGGGCGTGCTCAAGCGCCGGCGCGACGAGATGTCCCTGCGGGTGGAGCTGGAGGACCTGGACGTGGCGGGGGTGATGAAGCTCGCGGGGCAGCCCGAGAGCGCCAGTGGACGGCTGGCGGGCACGCTGACCGTGGAGGGCCCCGCGAGAGAGCCGCTGCTGGACTTCACCCTGCGCGGCCGGGACATGCGCTACCAGACGCCGCCCCCGGGCTTCTCGCTCCAGCAACCGCTGGCCTTCGAGCTGCGCGCCGCCTCCACGCGCGAGGAGCCGGCGCTGTCCGCCCGGCTGGACGTCGAGGGCCTGGGCGCGCAGAGCTACGTGGCCCTCCGGACGCCCTTCACGCTGGGCGGGCTGCTGGCGAAGCCGCCCACGCCGGATGAGCTCTACACGACGACGCTCGGCGTGGAGGCCCGCGTGACGGAGCTGCCCCTCACGCTGCTTCAGGGCCTGAGCGGCGTGCAGCAGCCGGGCGGCACGGTGACGGCGCAGCTCGACTTCACGGGCTCCGTGCTGGTGCCACACGCGACGCTGCGCGTGAAGGCGGACGCGGTGACGATGAACGGGCTGCCCCCCATGAACGGGCAGCTCGAAATCGTAGGCGGCGAGCACGACGTGAAGGTGTCGCTGGACGCGCGGCGCCAGGACGGCCCCATGGCCCAGCTCACGGCCACGCTGGACGCGCCGCTGGGCGCGCTCCAGGACCGCGAGGTGTACGGACACATCCCCTTCGACCTCATCGGCCGCGTGGGGCCGGTGCCGCTCCAGGAGCTGCCCGGCGTGGCCGCGCCGCCACCGTCCGCGGCACGGGGCGCGCCGCCGACACAGGGCACCCGCCCCATGGGCCTCCAGGGCGTGCTGGCGATGGAGCTGGGCGCGCGGGGCACGCTGGACGCGCCGCAGGTGAAGCTCACCGCGGGCGTGCAGGACCTCGGCATGGGGAACACCGGCCTGGGCCAGGTGCGCCTGTACTACGCCTACAAGGACACCCGCTCCCGCTTCGACCTGCTGCTCACCGAGCCAGGCGGAGGCACCCTGCTGGTGGACGGCGGCCTGGGCCTGGACGTGTCGCTGCCCGCCCTCACGCGGGGGCTCCAGACGGATAACGCCCCGGTGCAGGTGGCGCTCAAGGCGCGCGACTTCAACCCGGCCTTCCTGTCAGGCACGGTGGAGATGCTGCGCAGCATCGGCGGCGTGCTCCAGGCGGACGCCGACCTCGGCGGCACGCTGGGCGCCCCCACCTTCCACGGGAGCCTGGCGTGGAAGGACGGCCAGCTGGGCCTGATGGGCCTGGGCGAGTACCGCGACATCCAGCTCGCCCTGAAGACCAGCCGCGAGTCCATCGAGGTCTCCACGCTGTCGGCGAAGGCCGGCAACGGGTCGCTGAACCTCTCCGCGCCGCTGACCGCGGTGCGCAACGCCCGCGGCGAGTACGAGCTGTCCAGTCCGGGGGCGTCCGACACGCCGCTGGTGCTGCGCAACTTCCCCATCATCGTCGACGACCAGCTCATGGCGCTGGTGAGCCTGCGCGGAAAGGTCGAGGGGACGATTTCCCAGCGGCTCATCAACCTGCGCAACGTCTCCATCCCCGAGGCCACCATCGAGCTGCCGGAGGCCAGGCGCAAGGACCTCCAGTCGCTGGAGCCGCCCGGTGATGTCGTGCTGGTGCGCAATGGCGAGCCGCTGAGGCGCAAGAAGCGCAAGGAGGCTCCGGCGCCCGCGCCCAGCCCCGAGGCGGCCGGGCAGGCCGAAGGCGCCCCTCCGGCGGAGGACCTCGAAGGCGAAGAGGAGACACGGCCGCTGACCGTCTGGATGAACGTGAATGCGCCGCGGAACCTCTGGGTGAGAGGCTCGGACGTGAACGCGGAGCTGGGGCTGTCCGAGGACTTCCGCGTCGAGTACACGGACGTGGCGCGGCTGTTCGGCGAGGTGCGCGTGCTGCGCGGGCGCGTGGACGTGCTGGGCCGCCGCTTCGACATCCAGCGCGACAGCAATGTGCGCTTCACCGGCCCGCCGCTGACGCCCTACATCAACGTCACCGCCGAGCACCGCAACGAGAGCGCCAAGGTCACCGTCTTCGTCACCATCCGGGGCCAGGGGCGCGAAATCACCCTCAAGCCGACCAGCGACCCGCCGCTGCCGGAGTCGGAGATCTACACGTTGCTGGCCACTGGCAGGCGCACGCTGGAGCGCGGCTCGGGCGCGTCCATGAACGCCAGCGCCCAGGCCGCGTCCGTGGTGGGCTCGCTGGTCGCCAACGAGGCCCGCAAGGCCCTGGCGGCGAAGCTGCCGCTGGACGTCGTCTCCATCGAGGCGGGGGAGTCCGGCATCGCGGGCACCAAGCTGGAGGTCGGCACCTACGTGACGGACAAGATTTACGTCGGCTACACCGGCCGGGTGGGCGCCAACCTCCAGCAGGGAGAGAACGCCAACGCGGTGCGCTTCGAGTACCAGCTCGGCACGCGCTGGAGCCTGGAGGGCCAGTACGGCGACGCGCGCTCCGGCGGCCTGGACCTCATCTGGACCAACCAGTACTGAGCTGCGGCGCGGCACGGCGGGCTCCCGTCCTCGCGGGCGGGAGCCGCCGCTTCGAGCCTCAGAGCCCGTACATCGCGAAGCAGGCGCCCGCGGGGCCCGCGCCCGTCGTCGGCGCGGACGGCGCGCTCAGCCACGCGCTGCTGGAGCCGCACTGGTGCCACTGCCGGTCCCCGGTGGACTGCACGCAGGTGCGCGGCGGCACCGAGCGCCCCAGCGTGGCGGAGGAGCACCACCCGTAGGACACGGTGCAGTTGGTGGGCTTCGTGGTGCTGCCGGCCGTGAAGGCCCCGGACTGGCACTGCCGCCACATGGCGTCCGACGAGCTCTGCACGCAGCCCAGCTCCGGCACGTCCGCGCCCGCCGTCTCGGAGAAGCAGCCGGCCGCGGAGCCCCAGGCGTAGCCCGACGCATAGCGGTTGTAGACGACGGCCACCAGCGACGAGCCCCCCACGGTGGTGCGGCCACACTGGATGGCATACGCCCCCACCCAGGGCGTGTACGTGTAGAGCGCCGCCGTCGCCTTGTTCACGGGCTTCACCGAGCACGGGTCCGACGTCGACTTCGCCACGCCCACCCGCCAGCCGGAGATGGTGGCCCGCCCCGCGTCCAGGTCCGTCAGGTAGCCGCGCAGCTTCTTCGCCGAGCACTCGATCTGCTTTCCGAAGCCCACGTATTGCGCATCACAGCCGCTGGTGTCCGGACAGCCACAGCCGGTGGCCTTGGCCAGGTTGTTGGAGGTGCCGCTCTGGACGAGGCTGGACTCCACCTGGATGCGGGCCAGCATGTATAGCGGGCTGATGCCATAGGCCTTGGAGCGCTCGACGATGAGCGCGGCGGCCGTCTTGTTGCTGAAGGCCGGGTCCCGGTAGTTCGCCAGATACGAGCCATTCTGCTGGAGGAAGGCCTGCACCTGCGCCGTGGTAATCCACTGGCCGCCGGTGATGTCGGTGTCCTCCAGCAGCCGGTGCATGTCGTACTTCGTCGTGGCCTCCAGCAACACCTGACCAGTCAGCTCGTCGATGACGGGCTCTTCCTGCGCGTCGATGGGACCACAGCCGGCCGCCACCAGCGCGGGCACCAGGAGCAACCACAATCGCGTCTTCATCGCGTCCTCGGGGGGTTGGGCCGCGCACCCGTGGAGCGGTCCTCACCGCCCCACCAGACGCGACCAGGGGAGTCCGAGGCTCCAGCCACCTGAAACATTATTCAAGAAATTCTCATCTTTAATCTCTAGCGGATTATTAATGTCTGATTGAACCCACGGTTCCAACCACACAGACGCTGCGTGGGCGCGAGGAGTAGCGTACGGGCCATGAGAGACATCCACGTTCCAACGAGGCCGAGGCGACTTCTTTCCCTGACGCTGGGGCTGCTGCTGGTAGCGGGGTGCTCCAGCTCCAGCTCCGGCTCGGACGGTGACGGCCCAGGGCCCTCGGGTGATGGGGGCACGAACACGCCGGACGGCGGCGGCGTGGGCCCCTCCGCCTGTCTGAGCGTGCCCCTCCTGGATTCGCTGGGAAGGAACCGGCTGCTCGTGGGCGCGCAAATGACTGACGGCACCGCGGCCAGCGCGCCTTTTGACATCCGCTATCTCTACATCGCGGGCGGCCTGTTCGACTCACCCCAGGCCTGTACGTCCTGCACGTCGGGGTGCAGCGCCGCGGGCACCTCATGCCAGGGCGGAGGCTGTGCCTGGTGGGGTTGCTGGCAGGACGTATCGCGGCCCCCCGGAGACTACGTGCGAGGCTTCGTGGCCGGGGCCCGGGGGCGCGGCCAGCTCCCGCTCATCACCTACTATCAGCAGCTGCTGGGCAGCGGCCGCGCGGAGGGCGCGCAGCAGCTCGAGGCACTCAACGAGCTGTCCTTCATGCGGCGCTATCTGGCGGACTGGCGCGTCGTGCTGCAACAGGTGGGCGACGCGCCGGCGCTCCTGCACATCGAGCCGGACCTGTGGGGCTACCTCCAGTTCTTCCACGGCACCGCGAGCAGCGTGCCCGCACAGGTGGCGAGCGCCAACGCCACGGATTGCGGCGGCATGGAGAACAACGCCGCGGGACTGGGGCGCTGCATGATTGCCATGGCCCGCAAGTACGCGCCCAACGCGAAGGTGGGCCTGCACGCCAGCCCATGGGCGACGCGGCACGACGTGTACCTCAACACGGACGCGTCCTTCGACGTGGCCGGAGAGGCGCGCAAGGTGGCCGACTTCCTCCTCCAGGTGGGCGCGAACGAGACGGACTTCGTCGTGGTGGAGGCTTCGGACCGCGATGCGGGCTTCTATCAGTCGCAGGGCGAGGACGTGTGGTGGGACGCCACCAACGCCACCCGCCCGAACTTCCATCAGGCCTTCGCCTGGGCCAAGGCCCTCTCCGAGCACCTGAACACGCCGAACCTGTGGTGGCAGTTGCCCGTGGGCCACATGGCGCTGTCGGACAGACACCAGCGCTGGCGAGACAACCGCGTGGACTACTTCTTCACACACACGGCTGAAGTGGCCGCGGCGCACTCGCTGGGCTTCTCCTTCGGCGCGGGCGAGGGCCAGCAGACGACGCCGGAGACGGACGATGGCCACCTCGTCAACCGGGTCCGGGCCTACGCGGGCTCCGGTGGGCAGGCGCCGTGCATTTCCACCCTGACGCCTTGAGCGGCTGGGCAGGCGCGCTGGACGGTCGCCCGACGCGCCAATCCCAGCCACGTAGGGCTTTGCACACGGCTGTTCCGGTCGAGCCCCCGTAGGCACTGTCGCCTTCCACCTCGGCGGCGGGAACACCATCCTGCCGGGAAACCCTGCCAACCTCTTGAGTCTCGTGAGATTCTCCCTACCATTCCCCTCTCCTGGGGGTCGATGGCATGGCGGAAGCGCACGGACGGATGGACGCACCGAGGGAGCACATCGCGGGCTTCACCCTGAGAAAGCGCCTGGGCAACGGCGGGTGCGGCGAGGTGTACCTCGCGGTGCGCGACGGCGAGGAGGTCGCGCTCAAGCTCCAGCCGCTGGACCGGATGGCGGGCTGGCCGGAGCGGGAGTCCACCATCCTCCTGCGCCTGCGCCACCGCAACGTGGTGGGCTTCCGCGCCTGCGGCAAGCACCCGGGCGCGGCGCCCCGCTGGTTCTATCTGGCCATGGAGTGCGTGCACGGGCGCACGCTGCACCAGTGGGTGGAGGAGGAGAACCCCAGCGCCCGGCAGGTGGCGCGGCTCGTGCGCGGCATGGCCCGGGGGCTGGAGGCTACACACGCGGCGGGCGTGGTGCACCGCGACCTCAAGGAGTCCAACGTCATGGTGCGGGAAGCGGACGGCGAACCCGTGCTCGTGGACTTCGGCGTGGGGGACTTCGCTGGCGCGCCCCGCCTCACCCAGGGCGTGTTGCCGCCGGGCACCATGCGCTACCGCAGCCCGGAGGCCCTCGCCTTCTACCAGCAGGGCGGCTCGGCCACGCACCCGCGCTACGCCAGTGGCCCGGCGGATGACCTCTACGCGCTGGGCGTCGTCCTCTACTGGATGCTCACCGGGCGCCCGCCCTTCATGGAAGTGGTGACGCCCACGCAGATCGAGGCCGTCATCTCCGAGGCGCCCCGCGCACCACACGAGGTGAATCCGCGCGTGCCCCCGCGGCTGGGCGAGCTGTGCCTGGGGCTGCTAGCCAAGGCACCCGGAGCCCGAGGCAGCGCGGCGTCGCTGCGCAAGGCCGTGGAGCGGGCGCTGGCCACGGCGGATGCGGCCTGGGACGTGCCCCTGTGCGAGTGGCGGCGGGACGACGACTGCGAGTCAGCCCAGCGGCCCAAGGATGACGCCGGCGCCGCGCGGGCCCTGTGGGCGGAGGCAGTGAACGCTCTCCAGCGTTCCCCCAGACGTGGCCCCCTGCCTCGGAACGCGCCGCAGGTGGAGGCACGTGCGCCGCATGTGCCTTCGCCTGGGCGCAGGCGCGGGGCGGTGCTGCTTGCGGGACTGGCGTTCGCGATGGCCGTGGTCGCGGCCACGTGGCACCGGGAGGGCGCGCCGCCCGTGGGTGACGACGCGCCTGGCTCCGTCAGGGAAGTGGCATTGCCCGAGAGCCCGCCGGAGAGTGGACGGGCCGCGAACCTGCCCGGCTCCGGGCCCACCCTCGCGACCGTCACCGCCGAGGTGGCGCACCCGAAGAAGGAAGAGCTCCCCGTGAAGCCAATGCCTGACAGCGCGACGACTCCCCAGCAGCCCGCCTCCCGCTCGCGGGCGCTCAAGGCGGCGGCCAGGACGCTGGCCACCGTCGCCGCATGCTCTGGACTGGGCTGTTCCAGCGGCCCGCAGGTGCGCCCACCGCCGCCGCCGCCGGCCGAGCCCTGTCCTCCTGGCGCGCTGGAAGCCATGAAGAAGGCCGGCATCCGCATCGGTGACAGCACCAGCATCGCCTTCGAGGACGACAAGGGCTTCGGCGTGCCTGTCCCTGTCCGCGAGGGTCGCGTCCGAGGCTCGCTGGGCGACCAGTTCGGGGCGCTCGACTCTGGAACAGCCTTTGGCGAGCTCACCTTCGCGGACCGCGTCTATGGCCGCTTCACCCAGGCCTATACCTTCAAAGGAGAGTACATCCCGGTGTGTCTGGAGTTGTTCCAGAAGCATGGCGTACGGGGCCTTCCCCGGAAGGGAAGCGACCCGGGCCCAGGCGCCGCCATGGTCAGCAACACCGCCGTCCTCTACGCCGTGCCGAGCTTCGAGTAGCCCCGCCTCCCAGTTTCGGGAAGTGACTGCCCGTGTCCACGTCCTCGCCACTGTTGATTACCATTGCTTGTCTCCTGCTGGTGGCTCGAGCCCACGCCCAGACGGCACCGGCATGCCGCGAGCCCAGCGAGCGCCCCATCGAACTCGGCGCGGAGCGATGTGGCCGGCCGCCCCAGGTACGCGTGAGCGCGGGACTGGCCACGGTCCTGCTCTTCGACACGCCGGTGGCGCGAGTGGACGTGTCCGAGCCCGCGCTCCTCCATCGGGTGGCGGTCCATGGTGACGTGCTCACCCTGGTTCCCAAGGAGCCAACGCATGAAGAGGCAAGCGCGACGCTGACCGTGTACTTCGCGAATGGAGCGGCACCCACGCAGGCCGTGCTCCAGCTCACTGTGGAGACGCCCGCGCGTGCCGAGCGACAGGTGGAGGTCCTCCGGCGCGCACGCACGGTGGCCTCTTTCAAGGAAGAGCTGGAACGGACTCAGCGCGAAAACCAACGCCTGCGTCAGGAGAACGAGCACCTGCGCGCGGCACAGTCGCGTCCCGGCGGACTCGTTGGTGTGTGGCTCAGCGGTGAAATGGGCGCCTCGGGCGTGCTCCCTCGGGAGTTCCAGGACGTCCGGGAGCACCCCAGGAATGGCCTTGGGCTGCGGCGCGGCATGACCTTCCGGGCCCAGAGCCTGATGGTGGTCGCGACCCTGATGAACCCACCGGACGCCCTGGCCCCCTGGCACGCAGTTGGAGCAGCGCTGGTCGGCCCCGGGGGCGCGGAGGTGAAGGTGCTCCGACTCTGGCAGTCCGAGAGCATCGACCCGGGGACGAGCAAGTCGGTCCTGGTGGAGACCGACCCCCTGGATGGGCCCCCACGGGGCCCCTACACACTGACCCTGTGGGCAGAGGGAGGAAAACGAGCGGTCATCTTGAGCAACATCGAGTTCCCGTGAGTCGGTCCATGAACGGACGGCCGAAGCGGGAGCGCGGCGGATTCGCCGGACGCATGGCGTGGCCATCCTGGCGCCGCGAAGCGCCTGGATGCGGAGGTGCCGACCCGAGCTATCCTCTCATATGAAACCGAAGGCATCCCGGAAGACGCGGTGTGCGTGAAGCAGTTCTGAGAAGCGCTGGACGAGTGGCAGCAATCGCTCCTCCTTCATCATGGGCATGGCCTGGCAGTACATGCAGCCCTGGCCGAAGTGGGGGTAGGTGCGAGTCTTCACCGCGTTGGCCTTCACGCCCTTCTCCATGCCAAGGCTCTCGCCGGCCGCCCCCAGCAGCGTCATCAGCGCCTGGGCCAGGGCGCTCACCCGCAGCAGCTTGTCCCGGCGCTCCGGACTCTTCCCCCGCAGCTCGGCCAGGCCCATGCCGAAGCGCAAGTCCTCGATGTCTCGGAATGTCTCTTCGCAGGTGAAGCGCCGGCCGTAGAGCGTCACCACTTTCACGCCCTCGGGCACGCAGTGCTTCAGGTGCAGCAGCGTGTCCTCGGCTTCGGCACGGTTGCCCTTCAGCACGCTCTTCTGAAGCGTCATCCATAGTAGGGGCGTGGAGCGGCCGTGGCTGGTGACGAGGCTGGCCACCAGCGTCGTGTGCCCGTCCGCGTCGAAGTCCGTTCAGTCGAGCGCCACCAGCGCCTCTGTGCGTTGGGCCAGCACGAAGGCCACCCAAGAGGGGCAGAGCTTCCAGACGTCCACGCCCTCGTTGGACAGCAGTCGGTCCACCTGCTTGATGCCGTGCTTCTCAACGCCTCCGCGCGCCCACGCCAGCGCCTGGCCGATGGCGCGCACCGACAGCGAGGCCGCGCGCACTGCACCCAGCGTCGCGTGCGCCAGCGACAGGACCCGCCTGGCATGCAGGTCCTCCTCGAAGAGTCCTCCGAGGCAGGCCCGCACCTGCTCCTCGTTGATGGGCACCTTGCGCTCCAACATGGCCGCGTCTTCTGCACCTCGCCACTGCCTCGACGCATGCGCCAGCCGAGCAACCGACTGCTGATCAACTTGCTACACGAGGGGATCCCTCAGGGGGCGACCGCCACTCGAGCGTAAGGATGGGCCCGCGAGCCTATGGCGCCGGCCATGTCCCGTGTTGCTGGGGCGCACTGATTGAGGATGCGTTTCCACCCGTTCGCTGGTGCAGCGGGCGTACTCCACTACATTGGTGCTCATCACCCGCTCGCTGGCTGGTCCAGCAGAGGCCGCGTTTTTCACGACGAGGGCCAAGGCATCCTAGCTTTGTCTGATGCTCTTCAGTCCCGTTCGTGCTTCGAACTCCTGCGTCAGTCGCTCCATCTCCGCCGAGTCCTCGCAGCCCAGGATGAATGAGAAGGTGGGTTGAGTCGGATGTCGGTAGAGCAGCAGCGCGGCGTCTCCGCGCTCGTACAGCGCGCAGTGCTCGGCAGGAGGGAGCCGCTTGAAGCCCTTCTCCTCGGCCAGCGCAGTCACCACGTCGGAGCGGTAGCGAGCTGCATCCGCAGCATCATCCGGTGTCGAGAACCTCCGCCGGAAGGGGAGCTGTGGCAGGCGGAGCTCCTTGAAGGCTTCGTAGTAGAGGAACTCCTCCAGCCCCACGTACTGGGGAGAGCTGGCCTCGGGAGGATTGTTTTCCGCCAAGACCCTGCGGACGACCATGCAGTCGTCGGAACCATTCGGGCTCAGGCTATCGAGAAACCAATGTCGGCTGGAGAGTCCGTTGTCTCCAGCGAAGAAGATGTATCGGTTGTTGTTCAGCCAAGAGAGGCTGTATGCGCCGAGCGCTCCGTCGATGGAGAGGGAGGCTTCAGCAAGTTCAAGGTTGCCCATGCTTGCGCCCATCGTTTCAAGGAACTGACGGTAGACACCTGGGAGTGGGCCCGCGTGCTTCTCAAGGATGGCTATGTCGAATCTATCTGCCGGGGCAATCTCATGGGAGAATCCAGGGCGATACTCCTCTACGAAGTCGACGAAACTCTTCATTGGGGGCTCTGTTCTGGACATTTTGTTTGGCAGTAGATGGCAGGGAGTTTGTTTTGGCACTCCAGGCAGGACGGCACGTTATCGCCATTGCTGAAGATCTGTTCGCGCTCCTCTGGCTCGGAGAGCTTCTTGGTGTCCAGGTCTTCAATCCGAACCTTGAACTTGATTCTGGGGCCGCGGTCGGGCTTGAGCCCCTCAAGTGCTGGGTAGAACAGTCGCTCGATGAGTTGCTGTGGTTTGTGTCCCCCATGCTTTTCCATGATTTGCTTGGCGGCACAGTCCCAAATCTTCTGCTCGCTCTCAGGGCCGACAGGTGGACTTGCGCACTCAAACTTCACGGACTGCATAGCGTTCATGAAGCCCGGAGGGGCCTGGCCTGAGCAGGCGGCGAGCTTCCTTTTAGTGCATGTGCATACCATGGCGCCAATCATGTACCCCTTTGTGTACGTTTTCCTGTCGCCGCAGAACCTGAGCACAGCGCTCGACTTGAAGAAGGAATCCAGGGCGTCGACCTGCTCTCTGAGGGCCTGAATTTCGTTTGGCAGCGTTGCCAATTCCTCACGCTGATTCGGGCTGGGCCCTCTTCCCATTCTCCTGTTCTCTTCCGAGTTTTTCTCTTCTAGCTGAGCGAGGAGTCTTTCTTTCTGATGCTTCTCCTTGGCGAGCTTGCCACGCTGGAGAATCTTCTGCTTCTGCGCGTCGAGCGTTTCCTGGAGTTCCTTGAACAGCGTCGCAATCGCCGTCTGTGTCGCTTCGCCCGCCTCCAGCGGGTGTTCCTTCCCGCAGAGTGCGCAGGGGATGTCGTCGCCGTAGATGACCGTCATCACGCCAGAGGCCTGGATGATGCCCGTCATGGTGGCGGCATTCGTGGGGCTGCCGGAGGGGCCGCAGTTGTTGAGCATTGGGTCGCCCAACAGCTGGACACGCCTCCCCTCGATTTTGACGTTCATCGAGCCGGGGCCGATGAACTTCGTCGGGCCGTGGGTGTTGCTGGAGAGGAGCCCGCCTCCCGTCCCCTGGCTGGCCATGTCCCCCTTGCTGCCGAAGCTGGCGCCGGCAATGGCGACGGGGTGCCCGTTGATGGTGACCGTCTTCGAGTACCCCTCGGGGGAGTCGCCGCTGTTGCCGATGTTGGGCAGGGGCGCGGGCACGAAGGGGGCCGGCGGGCCCGGCATCTTGCAGACGTTGGGAAGCGTGGCTGCGGCGACGCCCGAGCTGCCCTGGGTGACGGGCGTCCTCGGGAAGTTGACTGTTACCTTGGCCATGGTTTCGCTCCTTCTTCACTTCCGGAAAGTGGCTCTTCCAGCAGTGCGGCGGCGCGCAACCCGGCTTCCGAACTGCCCCAGAGTAGCGCACGGGGGCCGCTCGCGTACCGCCGCCGCCAGGCCTGCGTGCAGAGGACGAGGTTCAACGCCCCCGTGGCGGCGCCCACCTCACCGCAGCTGCTCACGGGTGTGTGAATGGCGGAGGCATCGCGGAACGCAGCCCCATGGCGCAGGGCGACGAAGCCCCACTCCTCGGAGCGGTAGCGCTCGCCGTTGAGGTCGCTGTGGACGGACGCCACTGCCTCACGCGTGCCTTCCAGTGGTGCGAGCGCCTCGCCTACGGCGGCCGTCAGTCCCTCGCCCAGGTTGAGGTCCTCGGTGTGGATGCGCTTCGCCTCGCGGGCCGTGGCAGCGGCACGCACCGTGGCGTGGGGCGCCAGTCTCCACCGGCGCGCGTGCGGCGCGGCCATCACCGCGACGAAGGCCGCGGCCTCGCCGGGGGCGAAGCCCATGCGCGTCCCTTCTTCCTGCCACTGGTTCCGCTCGCGCAGCCAGGCCAGCGTCTGGACGTCGTGGTAGCTGTCGACGCCTCCCACAATCACGAGCGGCCAGCGCGCAGTCTGGCCAACCCGAGTCGCGGCCTCTCGTAGCCCCTCCAGCGCCGAGGCGTGGCCCGTCAGCCGGGGCTCCACCCGCAGGCGCAGGCGCTCACTTCCGAAGGCCGAGAGGGCAGCGACGACGCGCGAGGCATCCGCTGCCCTCCAGCCTGGGCGCTCCTCGGGAAGGCCCACCAGCACCGGGGCTTCGAGATTCTCTGGAGGGAGGGCAGGTGCCAGCTTGCTGAGGACCTCCTCCAGCGCCGCGGCCCCCAGTGCGGCCATGCGCGTCGCGCCGCTCCACTCCTGCGCGTCCAGCAGTCCGTCCCTGGCGATGAAGGAGTCCGCCTCGCGCCCCAACTCCGGCACCTGGAGACGCTGCACGCGGCTAATGCCCGCCCGCACCGCCGCCGCGACACTCTCCGCCGTCGTCCCCACGGGCGCTCGCGCACCAGACGCGACGAGGACTGCCTCAGTGCCCATGTCAGTCCGTCCTCTCGGTAATGGTGGTGAAGTCGAGGCAGTCGACGTCCTGGGGGCCGACATGCAAGCTCGTTTGAAAAACCATGCGCACCTTCTTCAGCTCGGGCTCGATGACGACGGTGCCCAGGGTGGCCTCGTGGAAGCGCCGGACGGCGCCGAAGTGGGTGGCGAAGCCGAAGCGCAGGCGCGGCAGGGTGAAGCGGAGGGCCCCCTCCGGCGTGAGGTGCACCAGGGCCACCTTCTCTCCGCCCACGAGACGGCGTGAGGGCCGCTGGTCCGCAGGGGCGCAGAGGGCGAAGCGCTCGTCGAAGTCTCGCGGCAGCAGCGGGTGTCGCGTCTTCCGCCAAGCCTCGTCGAAGGTGCCTGCCAGCTCGAGCCGCGGCGACCAGTAGCTGGCAATGGGGCCAAAGCCGGCCGGCCCCGAGTCCGCTGGCTTGCCCCGCAGGTATTCGACACGGTGGGCAGGCTGGTCCACCAGGTGCGCCTCTCGGCTGGCCACCCCGCGCCCCACGGGGTTGCGCATGTCGCTGACGTGCTTGCGCGTGTCTTCGTCGCGAGTGTCGGTACCTCCCCAGGCCCACTCATAGAGAATGGGCTGGCTGACGAAGGGCTTGGGCGACGAGGGCTTCACGCCCGTCAGGCCGCGCGTGTAGAAGCGCTCCCCGTGCACCATGAGCATCTTGTCCACGTCGTGGATGCGCACGGCCACCTCGACGCTGGGGACGGCGCGTCCGCCGGGCGCATGGGCGCACGCGTTGATGAGGACGTCGGTGTGCGGCTTGGGGGCGACGAGCTCGGCCTCGTAACGCAGGCTGGAGTGTCCAGGCTCTCCCCAGTAGACGGGCTCGGCCAATGGGGCCTCCTGCTCGTCTGCGAGACGCAGGTGGCCCACCTCGTCGACGTCAAACGTCGCCTTGAGGGCGATGACCCAGAGGTGGCGGCCGTCCTTGTCGCGGACCCACGTCCGCTCGGCCGCATAGGGAGTCCTATTTTGAAGTGCCCACATGGTTGATGGCGAGGCGCGGTGTCCTTCGTCAGCGCAGGCCGCTGTCGAAGGACTCCGTGCGGATTCGGGAGCTGGCGGCCCGGGCCCTGGCCAGCTTCGCTCGTTGGACATGCGTGAAAGCCCGAGTGCGCACCACCAGCGCGCCCTGGCTCCGCAGGGCCAGCTCGCGGGCGAGGACGTGGCGGCGGCGCATGGGACTGGTTTCAAGGGCCTCCACCAGGCCGCTGCCGCTGAAGGGGCGGCCGAGGAGGTACCGCGTGTCCTTCACGAAGCGCTTCTTCTCCGCGCTCCACCAACCCCTGACGGCGGCCACGTTCGGCCACGGCAAGTCGTCCTCGGGCTTGGGCACCAGGTCCGCGTCCAAGCCCTCTTCGAGTTCCGGCGGCGGTGGGGCGCCCTCGGGCCTCTCGCCTGGGGGCAGGGCGTAGCGTCCCTCCAGCCGCAAACCCGTCATGGCGGCGAAGGCCTCCCCGGCCAGTTGTGCAACGCCGGGCACCTCCAGCCAGGCGAGGCACGCCTCCATGGCTGCCACCCAGCCGCTGAAGCCCAGGGCCCAGAGGGCCTGGGGGCGGAGCTTCTCCGCGTCCAGCAGCGCCATGAGGAAGGGGAGTTCTTGCACACCGCCGCCCATGGCGAGCAGCACCATGGCTTCAGGGCTGTGTGCGTCCTGAGCACGCACGGCGGTGCGGCACGCCTCCCAGGCTTGCTTCACACCGGAAGCCACTCCCGCCTCCATCGCCGCCGCGCGAATACCGGGGTGGGAGGAGTCCAGCAGCATGGGGAGCAGCCTTCGCGCTACGTCTTCTGGGAGGGGCACGGCGGCGCGGAGGGCCGCCACCCGCGCCCGCCGCTCGTCATGGGTGAAGAAATGCGCCAGCACCTCGGGAGGTGCCTCCTGGCGAAACGCCAACGCCTCCAGCACCTCGGCCTGCAGCGCCGTGTCCTCCAGCTTCAGCGTGTCGAGCAGGCGTGTGCCCAGCCCGGGGGCCTCGCTGAGCTCCAGCGCCCGTCGAATGGCGGCACGCGCTTCGGGCTCGGCCTCACGCAGTCGCAGAAGGACTTCATCCACCTCGCCAAGGGCCAGCAGCCCCCAGGCCGCCGCGGAGATGCGGAAGGCGTCCTCTGTCTCGAGGGCGGGACGCAGTACGGATTCGGCTGCGGCGGACGCTCCAACCACCAGCCCGTCCAAATGTGCGAGGAGGAGTTCCTCCAACCTCGCTGTCTCAACCAAGGAGAAGTCCGGTGCCCCCAGCGCCTTCTCCCATTGCAGCCACCGGAACTCGGCCTCGTCGAGATGCTCCTCCAGCACATCTACCAACAGCATGGTGCCCCCTCCCCCTTGAGTTCACGAAGCGTCGCGGCAAGGACTGGCATGAAGGAGCGAAGCCCTTTGGCCTCGCTTGCCGCCGACACGTGAGAGCGATTGCTTTAGATGCGGTGGCAGTGGCGAGTATTGATAAAGAACGCGTAGACGAGGAATGGAGTGCCAAACCCCGCAGGGCAAGCCATCGTCAGCCTGTGGACAGAGTGCGGCGGCGTTGTTTGATTTGGAGCGGAGCCCTTCAGTGGCATCATCTTTCGGGGCGATTCAATCCACAGGCCAATGTCACCAGAGGTGCCAACCCGTTGGCCGCTGCGGCTGGCTTCTTCCGGCTGAGGGATCTCCTCATCCCGCGGGTTGAGCAGCCAGCGCCTGCCTGGCCGCCACGTGCCAGGGAGCTGGCGCCTGGACAGAAGGACGGCCACCATGACGCGTAAGGTGGCCATCGACGAAGAGCAGGTGCGGGGTTTCCTCTCGGAGGTATTCGGGGATGACCTCCACGTGAAGCGAATCCTCTCCCTCTCGCACGCGACGCTGGGCGCGGTTCAGGCCACCTCCCTGTCC
>JAFAAN010000070.1 GCA_023426545.1 Pseudomonadota bacterium | reverse complement strand
GCTCGATGCCCGGTCCGGCGGGAGCATCGAGCCCCGGCACCAGCCCTGGGCCGCCATCAGTGTCCGGCACGAGGAAGGGCGAGGCCAGGAAGGAGTCGAACAGCGCCCCCACCTGCCCGGCAATCTGCCGGGCCACCTCCAGCTGCGCGTCGTCCTCGCGCTGCTGGTCGAACTGGAGCGCCGCGCCGTAATCCTGCGTGACGACCGTGGGCGCCATGGCCGAGGCCGCCCGAGAGCCCGTCGTCCGCACGGCGATGTCCCACGAGAAGCGCCCGCCCACCTCACCGAAGAACGACACCCGCGTCTCCACCAGCAGGTGCAGGGGCGCCTCCGGCGTCAGGGCCTTCATCATCTCGAAGCGGCGCTGCGAGTCGCGCACCTTCGCGTAGTCGGCGGCGTAGTCCGCATAGGGCACTACCTCCGCGCGCAGGTTGCGCCTGGCCAGGGCCTCCGCGACGCGCTGCTTCAGCCCCTCCGGCACGTCCGCCACCACGCCGGCCCGCCTCGCGTCATCCCGCACGTAGGCCACCGCCACCACGGTGCCGCTGGGCGCCAGGGGCGGCGGCGCCGTGCGCGGCAGGCACGCCGCCAGCGCCACCACGGCCACCGCCGCGGAGAGGGACAGCACCACACCCCGTCGCTGTGTCAGAACCATCCTTCGGCCTCAATGGCGACCACCGAGTGCCAGTGGCGCTCGGGACCGACATACACGTTGTACTGGTCCAGGCTGTCCACGAAGGAGTTCCCGAACGCCGCGTGCTGGGTGGAGTGCTGGAGGCCGTAGAGCAGGCGCAGGCTGGGGCGCGCGTACATACCGCGGCCCGTGGGGTTGAGCACCACGCCCGCCTTGAGCTGCCAGGTGTCGCGCGTGTCGCTGTCACCGAACTCCAGGCCGCGCGAGTCCGCCCTGCCGCCGGTGCTGGTGAACACCGAGTCCACGTGATTGCGGTACAGGTTTCCGTTCAGGCTCTTCTCTCGCGCGACGCTGCCCTCCGCCAGCAGGTGGACCCGGTCGGTGAGGAAGTACTGGAGGCGCAGCACCGTGGAGGCGATGACGCGGTTGTCCTCGCCGGCCTGGAGGGTGTTGTCCTGGTTGAACGCGTAGCCGGCCCACACGCCCCACAGCGCTTCGAGCTTGTCGGGGATGAGGCGCAGGTAGGCCTCGTTACCCAGGTTGGCGTCGTAGCGCTCGTCGGTCTGGTCCGCGATGTACACGGTCCAATCCCGGCCCCGGTAGCTCTCCGTATAGGAGAGCTGCGGGTGGCGCTTCTCGAACGTCGCGTAGAGGTTGTCCCACACCAGCGGGCCGAACCCGCCGAAGCCCATGTAGCCGATGGCGCGATAGGACAGCGCGCTGCGCGCCCGGAGGTCCGGCACCAGGTCCTCCTGCCCCGGGTTGGCCTCGAAGTAGCGCCGCACCACCTCGCGCCGCGCGAAGTCCTCGTAGCGCACGGTGGGGGAGGCATAGAGCGCGTTCCGGTTGCCGCGCACCGCGGGCTCGTAGCCCACCTGGCCGCGCACGCCCACCTCCAGGTGCCCGGGAATCAGCCGGTAGCGGAACGACGCGGCGCCGGTGAGCACCGTGTTGTAGTTGCGCGGCCGCAGCGTGTAGCCGCTGTCCCCCACCGCCAGCAGCACGTCATAGCGGTCGCCCTGGTACGTACCGGACAGCCCCACCGTGTCCCAGAGCAGCGTGCCGGGACGCTGGTCGTAGATGTGCAAGTCATTCCAGCGGTCCTCGAGCGTGCCGAGCTGCCACGTCACGCGGTCCAGCAGGATGTTGCCGGCGCGGACGAAGAGGTAGTCAGCGCTGAAGTTGACCAGCGAACCATTACCCGGGTCCGCCGAACGGAACGAGGTGCCGGAGATGCGCGCGTGGACCTCCGCCCACACCTCATCGGTCCCCGGCGTGGCCTGGAGCGCGTCCAACCGGAGGTTGAGCTCGCCGTAGGGGCTCTCGTTCAGGAGCCGACCATAGAGCCAGTAATAGCCCAGCTGCCCGGAGCCCCCCGAGAAGTCCGGGCGGGTCATGATACGGAAGTACCCCGCGGCTCCGAAGCGGTCGCGCGGGGCATCGGCCAGGGCAACGAGCGGGAGGAGTGTCAGCAGGATGGCGCCGAGGCGCTGTGACAGGACTCGCATGAGCGGGCCCTGCTTATAGCGCAACCCGGCTGCCTGCCCTACTCCGCCCGCAGGACGACAATGGTCCGCTCCGGCATTCCATACGTTGTCCCGTTCACGGGAGAGGGATTGTCGAGCCATGCGTTGCCGGTGGCGCGGCTGTCAATGCCCGCGGTGCTGAGATAGGTGGGGCTGTCGAAGTAGGCCTGCGTGTCGATGAGCCGCGTCCAGCGGCGGCCTTCGGGCAGCGTGAACTCCACCGCGCGCGGCTCCATGTTGATGAGCACCAGCAACTCCGGCCCGTGCGACGCGTCGTGGTAGTGAATCATCAGCTGCTTGCTGTCCCACGCAGCCTCGGTATTCCGCGCGCTCTTCCAGGCCATCGGGGCGCCCTTGCCATACGCCTTCGGCGCGAAGGCATAGGCGTGCTCCTTGCGCAGGCGGATGGCGGCCTTCACGAACTCGAACATGCGGTGGCGCTCGTCGCGCGCCAGGTACGCCCCCCACTGGTACCAGTTGAAGGGGTTGTCGGACATCGTGGAGTAGGCGTTGTTATTGCCCAGCTGCGTACGCATCCACTCGTCGCCGCCGAGAATCATCGGCGTGCCGTGGCTGATCATCATCGACATGAAGGCATTGCGCATCATCTGCCGGCGCATGCTCTCCGCGCGCTCGTCGCCAAGGGGGCCCCAGTTGCGGGAGCGATTGCGGTCCTCGCCGCTCACCTTGTCGCAGAAGGGGCTGTTGGGCGTGTCACAGCACACCGGGTTCAGTGGACCGCAGCGGTTCTGCTTCTCCTCGTAAGCGAACAGGTCGTACAGCGTGAAGCCGTCGTGCACGGTGATGAAGTTCATGGAGTGGTACGGGCGGCGGCCGTTGCGCTCGAACCACTGCTGACTTCCGTACATCAGGAAGCCGCCGTCCACGGTGCCGGGACGGCCGCACAGCGAACCCTCGTTGGAGCCGAGCTTCCAGTCGTCCTGGTTGATGAACGCGCGCCACCAGTCGCGGAAGCGGCCATTCCACTCGTACCAGCCGTTGCCCGGCTGTGTGAGCGAGTTGGGGAACTCGCCCAGCGGCATGCAGTACCAGCCGCCCGCGCTCCAGGGCTCGGCGATGATGCGCGTGTTGTACTTCTGGAGCACCGGGTCATCGATGATGTCCTGGAGCACGGTGTTGCGCGGGTCATCCCAGCGGTTGTAGTCGCTGTCGCGCTCGCCCAGGATGGGCGCCAGGTCGAAGCGGAAACCATCCACGTGGAGCTCTTCCACGTAGAAGCGCAGGCTGTCGATGATGAGCTGACGCGTGGGCCGGTGGTTGGGCCGCATCTGGTTGCCCACCCCGGTGTTGTTCCAGTACGTGCGGCGGTCGGCGTTGAGCGCGTAGTACGCCTGGTTGTCGATGCCGCGGAACGAGTACAGGCCCGCGGTCTCCGTCGGGTCCAGGGACTCCAGCGGCTCGCCGGGCATGACGTCATCCGTCTCCAGCTTCTCGCGCCACAGCCCTCCCTCGCCGGTATGGTTGTAGACGACGTCGACGAACACCTCGATGCCGTGCTGGTGGAGCTGCTCCACCATCCACTTGAACTCGTCGATGACCTGATGCGGCTCGCGGTGGGCCGCGTAGGACAGCTCGGGCGCGAAGAAGTTGATGGTCTGGTAGCCCCAGTAGCCGCCGTCGAGCGGCTTCTCGTGGATGGGCAGCAGCTCCACCGCGGTGATGCCCAGCTCGGCCAGATAGGCCGCCTTCTCACCGAAGCCCCGGTAGGTGCCCGGGAAGCGCACGCCGCTGGCGGGGTCCGCGGTGAAGCCCTTGGCGTGGACCTCGTAGACGATGAGGTCCTGCCAGCCGTGGCCTTCCCAGTGCTCGTCCTGGCGGTTGGCGCGCCACTGCCGCTCCGCCTCGCCCCACGCGTAGTGGCTTTGGACGAGCACGCTCTTGGCGGAGGCCCCGTACGTCAACTCCGTGCGGGCTGGACCGCTGGCGATGCTGCCCTGGGTCCAGTCATGATCGCGGTGCAAGGCCTTGGCGTACGGGTCCGTCAGCAGCTTGTTGGGGTTGAAGCGGTTGCCATAGACGTCCACGTCTGCCTTGAAGCCATGGATGGAGCCCGGGAACCACCCTGGGTCGAATTCCCAGTTGGGCCCCCAGGCGCGGAAGCCATAGTGCTGCCCCAGCCCCACGCCCTCCACGTAGGCGCTCCACACGTCGCCATAGCGTGTCATCTCATAGGTGCGCGCCGGACGGTTGCTCTCCGGGTCCTCGAAGAGCAGCAGCTCCAGCCGGGTGGCATTCTCCGAGTACAGGGCGAAGTTCACGCCTTTGTCCACGAAGGTCGGCCCGATGTAGCGCATGGACTGGATGTCCTCGGCGGAGTAGCTCGGTGCCCGGGCCTCGCCATGGTACAGCCGGACATAATCGCTCTCGCTACAGCCCATGGCGGCCAGGGCGGTGGCGAGCGCCGCGCCCACGAGGCGGGACAAATTGTGAGTGCGCATCAGTCAGGCTGACCTCGACGTCCGGACACGGTTCGGCCCGGCGAGAAAACTCCGCTCCTTAACAAGCGGCTTCCAGCCCTGACAAGGCAGACCCCTGGTTTCCGGAGGGCGCCAGCCCATCGGTCCAATGGTGCACACGACAAGCGGATGTCTCCATGGACCCGAGGAGGTTTGAGGAATCCACGAGCCTCCAGATAAGGTGCGCGATTGTCTTCCCCATTGAATGCCGAGCACGACTTGTCCGAAGTCACCCTGAGCGGGATCAAGAAGTCGTTTGGCCAGAACCCCATCGTGAAGGGTGTGAACCTTCAGGTGGGGGAAGGTGAATTCCTGGTCATGGTCGGCCCGTCCGGGTGCGGGAAGACGACCTTGCTGCGGCTCATCGCCGGGCTGGAGCAGGTGGACGAGGGCGAGGTGCGCATCGGCGGCGTGCGCGTGAATGACGTCCCCCCCAGGGACCGCGACGTGGCGATGGTGTTCCAGTCCTACGCGCTCTACCCACACATGACGGTGCGGGAGAACCTGGCCTTTGGCCTGACGCTCCGGAAGCTCCCCGCCGCCGAGATTGCCTCGCGCGTGCAGGAGGTCGCGGGGATGCTGGAGCTGAGCCACCTCCTGGAGCGCAAGCCGAAGGCCCTGTCGGGCGGCCAGCGCCAGCGCGTGGCCATGGGGCGCGCCATCGTCCGGCGGCCCAAGGTCTTCCTCTTCGACGAGCCCCTGTCCAACCTGGACACCGCGCTGCGCGTCCAGATGCGCGGCGAGCTGGCACGGCTGCACCGCCGCCTGGGCGCCACGATGCTCTACGTGACGCACGACCAGGTGGAGGCGATGACGCTGGCCACCCGCGTGGCCGTCTTCAACGGCGGACTCCTCCAGCAGGTGGGCCCTCCGCTCGACCTCTACCACCGCCCCGCCAACCAATTCGTAGCGGGGTTCCTCGGCTCGCCGGCCATGAACTTCCTGGAGGCGGCGCGCCAGGGCACCGGCCTCACCGGCAGGGGCTTCACGCTGCCCTGTCCCGCGGACGTTCCGGACTGCCCCGACCGGGTGCTGTTGGGGCTGCGGCCCCAGGACTTGCGCGTGGTGTCACAGGGACCGCTGGCGGGCACGGTGGACGCGGTGGAGCGCCTCGGCTTCGACGGTTACGCCTTCGTCACCACGGAGGCGGGCCTTGTGGCGGCCCGCTTCGACAAGGGCGTGAGCGTCGCGGTGGGCGACACAGTCCACCTGGCGCCCGTGTCGGACGCACTGCACATCTTCTCCGCGGACGGCGCGGCGGCGCTGCGCCACCCGGAGCAGCAAGCCTCGCTGAATGCCGCATCAGGGGTGGCGTCTTGAAACCCTGGCTCGCCCTGGCTCTGCTCCTCACGGCGCTCGGCGCACGGGCGGCCCCGGGCGATGCCCGCCCCCTGAAGCTGTGGCACGCGTACCGCGGCGGCGAGGAGTCGGCGCTGGTCCAGGCCACCGGGCTGTTCACCGCGAAGACGGGCATCCCGGTGGAGCTGCTCGCCCTGCCCTATGACGCCTATGCCGCCAAGCTGACCAACGCCATTCCCCATAGCGTGGGCCCGGACGTCTTCATCTTCAACCACGAGCGGCTGCGCAACTTCCACGCGCAGCACCTGGTGGCCCCCGCCAGCGGCCTGATGCGCGAGGACTACTTCCCCAACGCCATGGAGGCGCTGGAGGTGGATGGCCAGGTGTACGGCTATCCGATGTCGCTCAAGTCGCTGGCGCTCTACGTCAACACGAAGCTTGTCCCCCAGGTGCCGGAGACGACGGATGCGCTGCTCGCGCTGCTGCCCGCCCTGTCGGACGCGGACGCGGGCCGCTTCGGGCTGGCCTACGAGAGCGGCGACTTCTACTTCCACGCGGGCTTCCTCTTCGGCTTCGGCGGAGCGCTGTTCGATGACTCGGGCCGCGCGAGCTTCGACACGCAGGGCATGGCCCGCTCGCTCGCCTTCGTGAAGGGGCTCCAGGACAAGCGCTTCATTCCCCAGGAGGCATCGGGCGCGCTGGTGAAGAGCCTGTTCAACGACGGCCGCGCCGCCATGGTCATCAGCGGCCCGTGGTTCGCCGGCGAGATTGCCCCGGACGTGGACTACCGGGTGGTGGGCCTGCCGGTGGTGAGCGAGACGGGCCTCCCCATCCAGCCCTTCCTGGGCGTGGAGACGGCCTATGTCTCCTCGCGTTCGGCGCGGGCGGAGCAGGCACAGGCGCTGGCGCGCTTCATCTCCCTGGGCGAGGCCTCGCGGGTGCGCGCGACGGTGGGCCGGCAGATTCCCGCGGACGTGGCCGCGTACACGCTGCGCGAGGTGCGGGAGGACACGCTCATCTCCTCCTTCCGCGAGGCGGCCCGTCACGCGACGCCCATGCCCAACACGTTGGAGATGGCGCGCGTGTGGGAGCCCATGAAGCTGGCGCTACGCGCGGTGCTCCAGGGCGGCACCGCGCCGGAGGACGCAGGCGCGCTGGCGGACCGCCGCTATCGCGCGCTGCACCGCGTGCGCCCGCCCGAGGCCAGCCCGCTGCCCTGGCTGGGACTGGTGGGCATGGTGGCGCTGGGCGGCTCCGTCTGGGTGCTGCGGCGGCCCGCGGCGACGCATCCCTTCAAGCGCCGCTACCCGGACGTGGCGCGGGCGGCGGCGTACCTCGCGCCCGCGGCGGCTGGACTGGCAGTGCTGGTGTTCATCCCCTTCGCGGTGGGGCTCGGCATGTCGCTGTTCCACCACGAGGCGGGCGAGTACTCGTTCGTGGGTCTGGCCAACTTCGTGGACATCCTGGCCAGCCGCGGCTACCGCATCAGCGAGCCCCTGTCCTTCTACTTCACGCTGGCCGTGACGCTGCTGTGGGCGCTGGTGAACGTGGTGCTCCACGTGAGCATCGGCCTGTTCCTGGCGATGCTGCTGAAGAACCCCCTCCTGAAGCTGCGTGGGATTTACCGGGTGCTGCTCATCATCCCCTGGGCCGTGCCCAACTACATCACCGCGCTCATGTGGAAGGGCATGTTCCACCGGCAGTTCGGCGCCATCAACGGCCTGCTGGTGGCGCTGGGACTGGAGCCCGTGAGCTGGTTCACCCGCTTCTCCACCGCCTTCGCGGCCAACGTGGTCACCAACACGTGGCTGGGCTTCCCATTCATGATGGTGGTGGCGCTGGGCGCGCTCCAGTCCATTCCCCAGGAGCTGTACGAGGCGGCGGAGGTGGACGGCGCGAGCCAGTGGACGCAGTTCCGCCGCATCACCCTGCCCCTCCTGAAGCCCGCCATGCTCCCGGCCGTCATCCTGGGGAGCGTGTGGACCTTCAACATGTTCAACATCATCTACCTGGTGTCCGGTGGTGAGCCGGGCGGTGGCACCGACATCCTGGTGTCCGAGGCCTTCCGCTGGGCCTTCCAGCGCAACGAGCAGTACGGCTTCGCCGCGGCCTACTCCGTGCTCATCTTCGTGGTGCTGCTGGGGTGGTCCGCGTTCACCAGACACCTGACGCGCGCCTCCTCCGAGGTGGTGGGATGAGCCGCCCCTCTCGCTGGAGGATGGCCGCCATCCACGCCGGCCTGACGCTGCTGTGCATGGCTACGCTCTACCCGGTGCTCTGGGTGGTGAAGATGGCGCTGTCGCCCACGGACGGGCTGGCGCTCACCGCCAACCCCTTCCCGGAGACCGTCACCCTGGAGCACTTCCGCCAGGTGCTCTCCAGCACGGACGCGGCGGGGCGCTGGGTGTTCGGCCGGCAGCTCCTGGCGAGCATCGTCGTCGCCGGGGCCACCACGGTGGTGGGCCTGACGCTGGCGGTGTCCGCGGCCTACGCGCTGTCGCGCTTCCGCTTCCCAGGCAAGGAAGGCGGGATGCAGGCCCTGCTCGTCACCCAGATGTTCCCGGCGACGCTGATGATGGTGCCCATCTACGGCATCCTCCAGAAGCTGCGCCTGCTCGACAGCCTGTCGGGGCTGGTCCTCGTCTACGCCACCACCGCCCTGCCCTTCTGCATCTGGAACCTGAAGGGCTACTTCGACACGCTGCCGCGCGAGCTGGAGGAAGCCGCGGTGATGGACGGAGCCTCCCCCTTCCAGGTCTTCGTCCGGGTGGTGCTGCCACTCGCCCGGCCCGCGCTGGCCGTGACGGCGCTCTTCTCCTTCATGACGGCCTGGAACGAGTTCATCCTCGCCGCCACGCTGCTCAACGACCCGTCCCGCTTCACCCTGCCCGTCGCGCTCCAGCGCTACGTGGGCGAGCACAAGGTGGAATGGGGCAAGTTCGCCGCGGGCGCGCTGGTCGTCTCCGCGCCCGTCATGGCGCTGTTCTTCGCTCTCCAGAAACACCTCGTCGGCGGGCTGACCGCTGGCGGCGTCAAGGGGTGATGTCGATGTCGTCTCGCTGTCTCCGCGCCCTCCTCCTCATCTTGCCTCTGCTGGCCGCCGCCTGTGGCGACGACGCCGACGGACAACTGACCAGCACCCAGGCGCCCATCGTGCGGGAAGTGGAGCCTTCCGCCGGCCCCGTCGCGGGCCACACCCTCATCAACGTCTACGGCTCCGGCTTCAGGGAGGGCGCGAGGCTCTATCTCGGTGACCAGGAAGCCCTGCGGGTGGTGGTGGTCAACAACCACCGCATCTACGGCTACACCCCCACCTCGCTGTCGGGTGTGGTGGACGTGCGCGTGGTGAACCCGGACAACGCCTACGCCGTGCTGGTGGGTGGCTACACCTTCGAGGGCGCGCCGGTCGCCCGCATCGTCCAGGCCGAAGTCCTCAACGGCAACATGGACGCGGTCAGCAACGGGCAGCCGGTGGCGATCACCCTGCGCGGTGCCGTCACCGTGGCCGGCATCACCCGTGGCACCGGCCAGGGCGGCGGCGTGCGGGCGCAGCTGGGCTTCGCTCCAGCGGACGCGGCCCTGCTCGCCCCGGACAGCTACACGTGGACGGAAGCGGCATACGAGGGAGACTCGAACAACCGCGAGGCGGACATCTACCAGGGCACCGTGCTGCTCCAGCCGGCCATCAACGGCGAACGCCGCGAGTGGGTCGTCACCATGCGCTTCTCCATCGACGCGGGCGCCTCGTGGGTGATGGCGGACGGCGACGGCAGCGCCAACGGCGTCGCCGAGGACATGCTGCGGCGGGTGTTCATCTCCCGCCCCCGCGTGGACTACTGCAAGCTGGGGCCGGACGGGAACCGCGGGCCGCTCGACATCTTCTACCGCCCCGGAGACACGACGCTCACCAAGGTGGCCGGTCAGGTGTACGCGGCCGGTGTCACGCCGGGCAGCGGCGCCGGCTCGGGCGTGTCCGCCCAGCTCGGCTATGGCCCCGCGGACTCGGACCCGCGTGACTCCAACGCCTGGACGTGGCTCGACGCCACGTACAAGACGGACCACGGCAACAACGACGAGTGGGAGGCGGCCATGCCCAACCCTGGCACCCTGGGCACCTGGCGCGTGGCCTTCCGCTTCAGCATCAGCGAGAACGTGTGGCGCTACTGCGACACGGACGGCGTCAACGACAGCACCGAGGGCGAGCTCACCTTCAGCCTGGCCCGCCTGGGCACGCTCACCGTGGGCAACGAGGCCCCGAAGCCGCCGATTACGTGGTGCAAGCTGGGCCTCGACCGGACTCCGCCCGAGGTCATCAACTACACGACCACCCAGACGTCGGGCCTGAGGACGGTGTACGCCCAGGTCCACCTGCCAGGCGTGACGGACCGCCAGGGCGCGGGGCCGGGCATCGAGGGCCAGCTCGGCTGGGGTCCGGTGGGTGAGGACCCGCGCACCTCACCGCTGTGGAACTGGACCACGCAGTTGACCTTCGACAAGGACAACTTCGAAGCGAACGACCAGTGGAAGGGCACGCTGCCCAACCCCGTGGCCAACGGCGAGTATCGCTATGCGGTGCGCTTCAACCACGACGGCGGCCCCCTCCGCGTGTGCGACGGCAACGGCGTCGACGACGCGGGCCAGGACTTCGAGCTGGACCAGCTCGGCGTCCTCACCGTCACGGGCCAGCCCGTCGTGCCCCGCGTCATCGGCTACTGCAAGCTGGGGCCGGACGGGAACTCCTCACCCCAGGCGCTGGCGTACACCACGGCCGAGGCGCCCAGCCACGTCATCACCGCGTACGTCCATGTGGCGGGCCTCACCAACACCACGGTGGGCGAGAGCGCGGGCATCGTGGGCCAGCTCGGCTGGGGCCCCGAGGGTGAGCCCCCCGCCACGTCCGACGAATGGGACTGGACGACGACCGCGCAGTTCCGCGAGGACTTCTACGACAACGACCGGTACGAGGCCACGCTGCCCAACCCGGCCGTCGTCGGCGCCTACCGGTTTGCTTACAGCTTCCAGGTCAATGGCGGCGAGTTCCTCTATTGCGACGCGGACGGAAACAGCACGGGCCCGGACGGCTTCGACATAGCGCGGACCGGCACGCTGGCCGTGAGCGCGCAGGACCCGGACCCCGAGCCCTCGGATGCCTACTGCCGGTTGCAGAGCGTGAGCGGCACGGCGGTGAGCAGTGGTGACACCATCACCGTGGTCGGCCGGGTACACATTCCGGGCGTCACCTCCGGCGAGGGCCGGGGCGACAACGTCCAGGTGCAGGTGGGGATTGGGGCCGCGGACGTCAACGCGTCCACCCAGGCAGCGGCGTTCACCTGGAAGACCGCGCAGTACACGAGTGAGGCCGACGGCGAGGCGGACACGGACGAGTTCTCCACCACCCTGACTCCGGCCTACACCGGCGACCGCGCTGTCAGCATGCGCTACTCCACGGACGGCACCACGTGGACGTACTGCGACAAGGACGGCAGCAACGTGGGTGGGTACACGCGGGGCCAGCAGCACGCACTCACGGTGGGTGACCACACGGAGATCGACTACTGCAACCTTCAGCACCCACAAACGGTTAGCCGTGGAGCAGGCGAACAAGCCATCTACGGCAAGATCTACGAGGACGGCGTCACCAATGCCCCTCCCCCCGCAGCGGGACTGACAGCCGAGCTCGGCTTTGGTCCCAAGGAGCAGGACCCGGGTGTGGGCGAAGGGTGGATCTGGCAAATGGGCACGGTGAACGGCGAGGGAGGCGACGACGATGAATACAGCGCCCTACTCCCCGAGCACGTCCCTGTCGGGCACTCCTACCTGTGGCGGTACCGCGTCGGCACAGGACCTTATTGTTTCGGTGACTGGCAACCCGACGGCGAACCGGGTGGCTCCACCAACGGCGTGTCTCCAGATACCCTGGGCACGGTCGTCCCGTAAGCGGGCGGCCTTTCCGCAGGGCCGCCCGGACGCCCTTCAGCACACGGGCGGCTTCGCGGAATGATCGGACTCGCCGAAACGTATGCTTGACAGTGTCGGATGGGGTCGGTAGAAGCCCGCCTCACCGATGCGCGGCGGACGCCTGACGGGCGGATAGCTCAGCGGTAGAGCGGCGCCCTTACAAGGCGATGGTCACAGGTTCAATCCCTGTTCCGCCCATGGTTGTACCGATGTGGGGAGTTAGTTCAGTTGGTTAGAACGCCGGCCTGTCACGCCGGAGGCCACGGGTTCAAGTCCCGTACTCCTCGCCACTTCTGCCCCAGCAAGTTCTCGGACTTGCTGGGGTTTTTCTTTTCTGGCGTCCGCTGTCACACTGCTGTCACAGCTTGGCACTCGGCAGGCCATGGTTTCCTCCTCCTGCTTGGGTAGTTCCAGGCGCAGCTTGGACACCTCTCTACACAGCGCTTCCCACGGGGGTGTCGTGTAGGCGGCCATGATGCCGGGCCGCCGGCCGTGGGTAACCCACTGCAACAATCGCTCATCGGCCCCATCAGCCAGGGCCAACGAGATGAAGGTGCGCCGGGCGTCGTGGGTGCGCCGGCGCCGAAAGCCCAGCAGGTCCAAGTCGGCATGCAGGCGGCGGAGGACTCCCTGGGGCCGCTGGTGCATGCCGGTGGGGCTCGGGAGAATCAGGTCATCCTGACGCGGCGTCCGGGCGTACATCCGCGCCCAGCCGTGGGCGAGCCAACTAGACAGCATGGTGCTCAGCCAGGGGTGGACAGGCATTTGCCGCGGGGTGTCCGTTTTGGTCGTCTCGTAGACCTCTCCCACCTTGTGGTTGTAGGTCTTCGTCACCCACATCTTGCCCAGCGGATTCACGGCGCCCTCCCAGTCCCGGACCTGCAGCGCTGCTGCTTCGCCGATGCGGACAGCTCCGACGAAGACGACGGCGTAGAGCACGCGCCGCTCGAAGGGGATGCGCTCATCCGTGATGAGCGTCACAACCTCGGCCCGCGAGTAGACGGCAGAGTCTCGCCACCGCGGGTTGGCATCGCGCACGGCCGGAATCTCTCCGCGGCGCTCGCGCAGGTCGCACGGCGAGCGCTCGAGCAGCCCGTCCACCACCGCGTCACTCAGCATCGTCCGCACCAGCGCGTAGACGTGGCGCACGGTCCGCGGGGCCAGCCCCTTCGCCCCCACCTCGCGAACCAGGGCGAGCACGTCCCGTCGCGTCACAGCGCCGAGCGCCTTGTCACCCAGGGCTGGCAGGATGTGGTGCTGCATCCGCGAGCGGTCGTCTACGTAGGAGCGAAGCGTCGTGCGCCCCTCCAGCCACTGGACCGAATACCGCTGCACGGTGAGCGGACCAGGAGCACCCAGCCCCAACGCGCGCTCAGCAGCGACCTGCTTCTCCGTGGCCCTGAGCACCGCCCGGGCCTCCGTCTCGTCCTCTTCACCCGTGCTGTCGTACAGACGCTTGGGCGGAGTGCCGGAGTCGTACCACCACATCCACCAATACCGCGTCGCCTTCTTCCGGTAGATGTTACCCACGACGTGCCGCCCTCCGCGCGAGGATGGCCGCGGCCTTCGCATCGGCCTCTTCCTCCGGCGTCGAAACCTTCGCGCGCGGCGACGCGAGGAACGCAACGAGTTCCGCACGACTCACACGGCCGCGGTGCCCAGCCGTCAGAAACCCCTGCGCCTGCCAACTGCGAATGGTGGAGGTGCTTACGCTCGCCAGCGCCGCCGCCTCGGCCTGAGTGAGCACCTCATCCGCGCGCGGCGCTGAGGAACCCGAGGCGCCCAACACCCTCCGGACAACCCGCTCGACGATGGCCTCCACGTCAATCTCGCTCACGCTGAATTCCCCCGATGACTCTGCACACCCTGTCAGGTACCACGACGCGCTGACACCCCCACCGTGCGCCTGGGCCGAGGCGCGAACACAACTCAAGTGGGGGAATTGGTGCGGGCGCCGAAGTCAATTCGAAGCCCGCACACGAAACATAAGTGAAACACATCTCCGAAATCAACATATCGGAGACGATTTTCCTTGACACACAAATGCGATGTCGCGTGGAAGTCAAAGCAAGCGCGATAACACTGGCTCCCCCGAGTGACGGGAGTTTGCTCACAGTGCTTTTGCGCAAACCCACGCAATCGCAACCTTGATTGCAATTGCAGTCCACGCGGTTGGATGGGTGGATAAATACCGGGTGGGAGGTATCGCCGTGCCCAGCGTCTCGACTCACGTACTGTTGGAGTTGGGCGGGCACGGCGACCTCGGAAAACAGTGCGCCGACGGCGACGGTGAGGAGCACCGTCGGGCACCGGAGCGATTCACGCCCAGCGTACCGGTACGTGCCCCGCTCTCGAAGTTGTCGTGTGGGCTTGGCCGCTCACCGTGTACCGCCAGCCAAGTGCTGCCTACTGCGTGCTTGCCACCCTGCACCCGGAGGCCGGGGACTGTCAAGCCCCGTCTACCTCTACGGGGTGAGGCCCAGTGCGCGAAGCGCTGCGGTACGGCTGACGCTCAGGCTGACGCGCCGGGCGTCAGCAGCGTCCGGCGTCTGCTCCACCACCACGCCCGCCTCGCGGAGCTGCGCCACCAACCGCTCCGTAGAGCGGCGCTGGAGGCCCAGCGCGGCGCCGAGCTCGAGCGGCGTGCGCGGGCGCTCCACCAGCAAGCGGAGCGCCGTCAGCGCAAGCATGGGACGGGTCGGTGGAGTCATCGCGCCTACCAAATCGGATAGCCAGTGGTGACGTCGTGGTAATCGCAATCGAGGCGGTGTGCCGAGAGGAATGCCTCGGCCCCCATTCGGTCCGCCTCCGCCTGCATCGGACTGCGCACCCACTCAACGGTGGCGCCATCCAACGTCGCAGCCTCGAGTGAATGGTGGCCATCAACGACCACCCGAAACTCCTCGCCGTCCACTTCGACTTCAACGAACTGCACCGCGTAGTCCTTCGCGGCGCGCTTCTCTGCGACAACTGCGGGGTGCCGAAAAGACTGGCTGCTGATGGTCCGCACGACACCCCCACTTGAGCGCAGCGGGAGTGCCGCGCTAATGGAACAACTATGCGTCACCTGCTGACGCATAGTCAAGCCGCCCCATCTACCTCTCCAGGGTGAGGTCTTCGCGGCCGTGGTCGCCGTGCGTCTCCTCGTGCACCCGGCAGGCATAGGCCGCGCCGCAACTGCAGGCGACGCGGACAGCCTCGCGGCAGCACGCGCCACCGTCACGCCTGGCTGCCGTGAGGAGGCGTCCAGGGTGAGGCTGGCGCCGGTGGCGGGCGGCAACTTGGGGCGTCATCGGCCGCCCTCCCACTCCCAGCGCTGTTCATCGACGGCCGTGCCACGGGGTTCGTCTGTGGCATCTGTGGCAGGCGATGCCCGACGACGGGCCAGGATGGCGCGCGCGGAGCGCAACATGGAGAGGTCACGCTGAATGCTGAGAATCTCGCGGTCGAGTTCCGCCAGAGCCGTTCGGCGTGCCCAGTTCATCTCCCACGCTCCCGGCCGATGGACATGGGCATCCTCTCCTCGCCACGGATAGGCACCCAGCAGCCGCCGTCATGCTCAGCAGAGTTTGGCGGGCATGGAGCATCCTGCTTGAGTTGCAGCCAGCAACCACCACGGATGGCCTTCGCTGGCGACCGGCACGGGGGCGTGTCCTGCCCCTCCAGCGGCCCGTTGGGGATGACGAGTCGCCTGCGGATGGTCATCGGCTCCCTGGTGCTGGCCCCATAGACGATGTCCGTCAGTTGGATGTCGACGGGGGACGCCGGCACGTCCCAAACCAACTCCTCAGCGGGCGCCTCTTGCACCCGGACGTTGACGGTGGCCTGGGGCCACAGCAGCAGGCCGCAGGCCACCGCCGCGACGAGTTCGGGCAGCCAACGCACGTGCACGGGGCGCGGGCCGGACGGCGCCGTCTGTCCCTGGAGTGCAACAGACGGCGCGAGCACCTGCGCGAGCTGCGCACGGGGGCGCACCCGGGACAGGTGTCCGGCGACGTCCGGGCGGTGCTCAAGCGCCTCGACGAGTTCCACCCCGGCCTCCAGTGCATCTCGGACGGCACCAGCAGCGACGCCCTGCGCCGGAGGCTCACCCTGTACCTCGACGGCGACACCGCCCGCTCCTCCGTAGGTGGTGACGAGCACTTGCACCGGCTCCAGCGCCAGCGGCGGCGACTCCCCTGTGGGCACCTGGAGCAGCGCGGGCTGGCCCTGGGGGCCGTGCGACTCGTAGACGCGGCCTAGGGAGACGTCGAGGGCGCGCACGCGGCGCCCGTATAGGTACGGCCCTCGCCCGTTGTCGGCGCTCATCCCTTCCCGCCCTTCTTCGCGGCGGCCTTCTTCTTGGCGGGAGCAGGAGCCTCAACGGGAACCGCGATGTCGCCATGCTCGGACTCGTAGGCTGAGATGAAATGCTTCAGCGCGGTCCGCATCACGTCGTCACGGCTGAGTTCGCCGCGTCGCGTCCACTCCGAGATGGACCCCTTGGCCCGCTCGCGGTCGGTGATGACCTGCAACTTCGCCAGCATCCAGCGCGGGAAGCGGGCGGTCGTATTGACCATCTCATCTTCGGGCTTCCGCGTTTCGAAGAACGACACGTCATCCCTCTCTCTCAGCGCCTGAGTAGCGCCCATGCGCCCCCTCCTTAGTGTGGTTGTTGGTGCGATCGCAACCGCGCATCGCCCCCGGAACACATCCACACAGTACGCGCGAGCCATCTAAACTGCAACTTGCATCCAAGGCAGAGTTGCATTACAAAGTCCCTAGCAGGACGGCGGACGGGCGGCGAGCCCCCAATGGCGGGGGAGAGGGCGGGACGGAGCTGGTGAGCGTGCTCACCGGGGCGCCGACACAGGGCAGCAGCAGTCACAAGGGGGTGTGCCATGAGCCTGAAGCAGAAGAGCCTCAGAGAGTTGGTGGTGATGACGCGGGAGGTGCTCAACGAGGGCACCGGCGCCAAGGCGAAGCATCTGGCTGAGGTGGTGCGGGAGGTACGCAGCCGCGGAGAGCACGTGCAGTTCGTCGACCTCTACCTCGACCTGTTCGCCGCGCCGTCCGAGACGGCCTGACCCACCGGGGCCCCCCCCCCCCCGCCGGGGCCGCACCCGGGGGGCCTAAAAGGG
>JAFAAN010000028.1 GCA_023426545.1 Pseudomonadota bacterium | reverse complement strand
AGGCGGCAGAGCGCGCGGCTGTCGTCGCCGTGGGGCCGGCCGCGCCGACCGCGCCGGCCGCGCCGGCCGCCGAGGAAAAGCCGAAGGGCGAGTGGGACGTCACCATCGGCCTGGGGCTCATCTCTCTGACGGGTAACGCCTCCACCCTGACGGTGAGCGGCCTCGCCAGCGCCCAGCGCACGACGGAGCACTGGATCTACGCCATCAAGTCCTATGGCTCCTACGGCCGCAGCCGTCCGCCCGAGGTGCAGGGGGAGGAGGCCGAGTCCCAGGTGGTGGCGTTCAACGCCGGCCTGGAGCTGCGCGGTGACCGCCGCTTCACCTCGGTCATCAGCGGCTACCTGCTGGCCGGTGCCGAGACGGACCACGTGAAGAGCGTGGAGTCGCGCACCTACGGCGAGGGCGGTCTGGGCGTGCTGTGGTGGGACGAGAAGAAGGAGACGGGCAGCCGCGAGTCCTACCTCCGCACCGACGCCGCCTTCCGTTACGCCAACGAGACGCGCTTCCAGTACTACCCCACGCGCCTGAACCTGCCGGACGTGGACCTGGGCGGCCCCCGCTTTGGCGCGGTGTTCCGCTACGGCCTCGCGGAGAACATCCTCTTCAAGGAGGACGTGGAGGTGCTGGTGAGCGTCATCGGCGACTCGCGCATGCTGTTCAACAGCCAGACGCAGCTGTCCGTGGGCCTCACCAAGCAGCTGTCGCTGGGGGCCAGCTTCCTGGTGAAGCACGACAGCGCGCCGCCTCCGGGCAAGGTGTCCACCGACACCGCGCTGGCGCTGAACCTCGAGGTGCTGCTGTAGCCCGCAAAAGCAACGCGGCGCCGGGGGAATCCCACGGCGCCGCGGGGTGGGGTGGGGCGTTAGTGCGCCCGCTGTCCCTTACTTCTTGTTGACGTCAGAGCCCTCGCCCATCTTGCCTTCCTTGCGCAGGCCACCGCCGTAGCGGCCTTCCTGGGCGTCGGCGCCGATGTCGATGGCCTGCAGGTCGCTGTACGTCGAGCCCGGAGGCGTGGCGCCGCGGAAGCGGGTGCCGAGGTCCACCATTGGGATGGAGAGCAGCAACACCACGAAGATGATGGAGACGGCGAACACGAGGCGGTTGGCGCCGCGGTGGTCAGCCAGGTGCATGAAGTAGAGCGCCACCAGCGTGCCCTTGGTGGTGGCGATGACGAGCGCCAGCAGCAGGCCCCACGTCGGGATGTGGATGCGCCCGGTGGCGACGGTGACCGCCGTCAGCACGAGCAGCAGACCCCAGATGAGCCAGTAACGGCCCGCTCCGTGGTGCTCCTCGCGCATGTTCCGTTCTTCTTGCCGAGATTCGTTGGCAATGCCCATGGAGGAGGAACCCTTCAAACGAGGTACAGCATCGGGAAGAGGAAGATCCACACGAGGTCGACGAGGTGCCAGTACATGCTGCCCAGCTCGACCATGGTGAAGTTGTTCGGCCCGAAGTCCGCCTTCTTCAGCGCGCGGACCAGGGAGAAGGACAGCACCACCATGCCGATGACGACGTGGATGCCGTGCAGCGCCGTCGCGCAGAAGTACACCGTGAAGTACAGGGGGATACCAGGAAGCTGGATCTCCTCGTACGAGTAGAAGCGGCCCGGCAGCGTGCCAATGTCGAACTTGTGCTTGTACTCGAAGTACTTGATGACGAGGAAGCCCACCGCCATCACCAGGGTGAGGCCCAGCTGCACCGCCACCGCCTTGTTCTTCCCGTCCTTCGCGTAGTGCACCGCGAGCGCCGCGGTGAGCGAGGAGGTGATGAGCACCACCGTGTTCACGGTGCCCAGCGTCAGGTCCAGGCTGCGGCTGGCGGCGGCCCACGCCTCCGGGAAGAGGAAGCGGTAGATGCCGTAGCAGATGAAGAGGCCGGCGAAGAGCAGGATTTCCGTCGCCAGGAACAGCCACATGCCCAGGCGCGCGGCGTGGTTCTGCACCTCGAGCGAGGCGAAGTGGCCGGCGAGCCGGGGGACGGGCAGGGCGCCCCCGGCGGCGTGAGAACTAGACTGCATTCGGCACCTCGGCCTTCTTGGGATCCACGTAGAAGTGGGGCTCCTCGGGGAACACGGGCTGCGGTCCCACGAAGTTGTGGGTCGGCGGCGGCGACTCGGACACCCACTCGTAGCCCTTGCTGCGCCACGGGTTCTTGCCCGACGCCTTGCCGTAGACCAGCGCGTAGGTCAGGTACAGGGCGATGATGATGAAGCCGAACGCCAGCAGCGTCGCGCCGGCCGTGGAGGCCACGTTCAGCGCCTGGAAGCGCTCCGGGTACTCGTAGTAGCGGCGCGGCATGCCGTTATTGCCCAGCAGGAACTGGGGAATGAACGTGGCGTTGAAGCCCAGGATGATGAGCGCCGCGGACACCAGGCCCCAACCCTCGTGGTACGTGCGCCCGAACATCTTCGGGAACCAGTAGTGGAGGGCGGCCAGGAAGGCCATGATGGTCGCGCCCACCATGATGAAGTGGAAGTGCGCCACCACGAAGTAGGTGTCGTGCCAGGCGACGTCCAGCGACACCGTGCCCAGCGCGATGCCCGTCATGCCACCGAACACGGTGAAGAACAGGAAGCCGCAGAAGTAGGCGAAGGGCGTCTTGAACTCGACCGCGCCCTTGTAGACGGTGCCCACCCAGTTGAAGACCTTGATTGCGGTGAACACGCCCACCAGCATGGTCAGCACGCCGAACAGACCACCCACGAAGGTGGACTGGCCGGACACGAACATGTGGTGGCCCCAGGCGAAGAAGCCCACGAAGGCGATGCCCAGGCTGGAGTACGCCACCGCGCGGTAGCCGAAGAGGTTCTTGCGGCTGAAGGTCGAGACGATCTCGCTCATCACGCCGAAGGACGGCAGCACCATGATGTACACGGCCGGGTGGCTGTAGAACCAGAACAGGTGCTGGAAGAGCACCGGGTCGCCGCCGCGCGCCGGGTCGAACATGCCGAACCCGAACAGGTTCTCCACCGTCACCAGGACCAGCAGCAGGCCGATGACGGGCGTGGCCAGCACCTGGATGCAGCTGGTGGCGTACATGGCCCACACGAACAGCGGCATCTTGAACCAGGTGATGCCCGGCGCCCGCATGGTGTGCACCGTCACGATGAAGTTGATGCCCGTGACGATGGAGCTGAAGCCGATGATGAACGCGCCGAACAGCACGGGCGCCACCGTCGCCGTCGTGTGCGCGCTGTACGGGGTGTAGAACGTCCAGCCCGTGTCCAGGCCGCCGTTGAGCATGCCCCACAGCGCCAGCGTGGCACCGCCCAGGTAGATGTAGAACGACAGCAGGTTCAGCCGGGGGAAGGCCACGTCCTTGGCGCCCAGCATCAGCGGCAGCATGAAGTTGCCGAAGACGGCCGGGATGGCCGGAATCATGAACAGGAAGATCATGACCAGGCCATGGAGCGTGAACATACGGTTGTATGTCATCGCGTCCATGATGGTCGGGCCCGGCGTCAGCAGCTCCACCCGGATGAGCAGCGCGAAGATGCCGCCCACCAGGAAGAACACCAGAACCCAGAACAGGAACATGAGCCCGATGCGCTTGTGGTCGACCGTCAGCAACCACGACTTGATCGTGGTGCCGTCGACCAGGTAGCTCGGGTGGTGGTCGTGATGCTCCTCGGGCGCGGGGTTGGCGCCCGGGGCTGCGATGCTACTGGATGGCGTCATAGGCGGGTCCCTCGGAGGCGCCCTCACGGACGTTCGGAGTGCGAAGCGACTTGATGTACTCGACGATGGCGGCCGTCTCCGGGCCCTGCAGCTTGCCCTGGTAGGTCGGCATCACGTTCTGGTAGCCCGCCACGAGGTGGGCGCCCGGGTCCATCATCGACTGGGTGATATAGGCCTCGTCCACGCGGATGGTCTGCCCGTCCTCGAGCTTCTCCACGCGGTCATACATCCCCAGGAAGGTGGGGCCGATGTGCTGCGAGCCGTCCACGGAGTGGCACTTGAGGCAGCCCTGCGTCCCCGCGAGGAGCTGCCCCTGCTCCACCATGCGTGCCACCGGCGGCACCATCGAGTTGTCCGCCAGCGCGTCCTGGCGGTCCTGCAGGAGGCCGCGGCGCTGCTCCTGGATCCAGTTCTCGTACTCCTCCTGCGGGAGCACGACGACCTCGGCCAGCATCTTCGAGTGCGACAGGCCGCAGTACTCGGTGCACAGCACCTGGTACGTCCCCGGCTTGGTCGCCTCGAACCAGATCTGCGTGTAGCGCCCTGGGAGCGCGTCCATCTTGATGCGGAAGGACGGCACGTAGAACGAGTGGAGCACGTCACGCGAGGTGATGAGCAGGCGCACCGGGCGGTTGGCCGGCACGTGCAGCACGTTCACCCCGTTGGGGCCCTCCGGGTAGGAGAACTTCCACATCCACTGCTTGCCCATGACGTAGACGTCCATCGCGTCCTTGGGCGGCGTGGTGAGCCACGTGAAGTCCCGGAACCCGATACCGAACCAGGCCAGGAAGAACACGAGGGGGACGGAGACGAACAGGAACTCCGTCTTCAGGGTGGGGACGACGTACTCCGTCGCCTGCGCCGGCAGGCGGCGGCGGTAACGGAAGAAGAAGAACAGGGCCGCCAGACCGACCGCCGTGGACATCACCATCGTCGTTCCCACGACGAAGTGATGCAGGAAGTCGATCCGTTCCGCGAACGTCGACGCGGCCTCCGGGAGGAACAGGATATCGTTGAGAAGCTCGCTCATGCCGCCGCGCCTTTCTTCAGCTCGCGCCTCCAGAAATAGATCAGCATCGTCGCCAGGGCGCAGAACACGGCAATGCCACCCAGGCGGATGAACCCGAAGATGTAGAAGCCATACCGCCGAGTGGCGGTGTCATACTTGAAGCAGGACAGGATGATCTGATCGAAGCTGGTACCCACGCGGCCGTTGGCCGCCTCCAGCAACGCCAGCTTCATGTCCGAGGGGGGAAACGTCGTCCCGTAGAGATACCGGGAGATGCTGCCTTCCGGCGTGAGCACGTGCACCACCGCTGCGTGGGCGTACTGCTTGGTGCTCTCGTCGTACGTGTACTTGAAGCCCAGTGCGTCCGCGAGACGGACAATCTCCGTCTCCGTCCCGGTGAGGAAGTGCCAGGGGGCCGTCTCCGGCTTGCCCATGGACTGCAGGTGGCGCCGCCGCCGCTCCAGGCTCTGGGCGGGGGTGTCCTCGGGGTCGATGCTGACGGTGACGGCCTCGTAGTCCTTGCCGAGCTCCAGCCCCAGCTCCTTCATGGACTGCACCTGGGCGTTGAGCACCAGGTTACAGAGCATGGGGCAGTTGTAATACACGAGCGTCAGCAGGGTGGGCCGCGCCTTCGGGACCACGTCGCCCAGCCGCACCTCGCGCCCGGAGGCGTCGAGGAAGCGGGTGTCCATGGGCACCAGCTCCCCGAGGTGTTCCTGCACGTCCACGCCCTTCACCTGCGGAGGCATGTCCTGCTGCGCCTCCAGGATGGCCCGGGGCGTCTTCCCGGCACCCGGCATGGCCGAGGCCGGCACCGCGACGGCCAACACCAGCACCGCCGCGGCGAGAAGGCCCGCGCGGGGGGCGCGCGGGAAGCTGTGGAAACGGGTGAACATCATTGCAGGGCGGCTCTTACGACAGGGGAACGACGAAGGCTACTGCTGCGGTGCGGGAGGCGTCTGCTCGGGAGCAGCCTCGGGGGCCGGGGCCTGCGCAGGGGGCGGGTTGCGCTTCTGCTCGATGACCTTCTTCATCGCGTCGTCGATGGTCGGGTGCTGCTTCACGCCGGGCTGGTCACCCCAGCCGGCGCGCAGCGCCTGGTCCTGCCCGCCAATCTTGTCCTCCGCGTGCCAGTCCTGTTCGAACAGGCGCTGGTTGACGATGCCCACCTCGTACTGGCCCATGGCCACGGGGCGCGGCGGGGGGCCGTCGGGCTGAATCTCGGCCATGGTCCGGACCTGGATCCACCAGGCCCAGACGATGCCCACCGCGAAGATGGCGAGCGCGCCCACGCCGATGCCCACCACCTTGCCCATGACCAGGTGGTCTTCCTCGGCCGCCACCCCATGCGCGCCGACGATGACGCGCGACTCGAGCTCGGACTGGGTCTTCTTCATGGCTGGACGTACCTCAAGGACTCGGTGATGTAGGGGTCCTTCACCGTGAGCGTGTACTGGCCACGCGCCAGGTAGAGGGCGAAGCCCACTGCGATTCCGCCCACGCCCAGGAACGCCGTCACCAGCGACCAGTGGAACGTCGGGCCCGCGCTACCGGTCAGCGCCGGCCACACCAGCCAGTACATGTCCACCGCGTGCATGACGAGCAGGTACACGGCCATCACCGCCAGCTTGCGCGGCTGCTCCTTCAGGTTCCGGGACAGCAGGATGAAGAAGGGCAGCAGGAAGTGCAGGAAGAACAGGGCGATGGAGAGCGGCCGCCACGCGCCGAAGATGCGCAGGCCGTACCAGGGCGCCTCTTCCGGGATGTTGGCGATCCACACCAGCAGGAACTGGGAGAAGGCGATGTAGGCCCAGAACGCGGTGAAGGCCAGCATCAGCTTGCCGAGGTTGTGGAAGTGGTCCCGCTTCACGACGCTGCCGTACAGGTCCTTCCCCTGAGCGCTCACCGTGACCAGCGTCAGGATGGAGAAGGCCGCCAGGAAGCTTCCGGCGAAGTAATAGACGCCGAAGATGGTCGACTGCCACAGCGGCGTGAGGCTCATCAGCCAGTCGAAAGAAGCGAAGGTGATGGTGAGGGCAAGGAAAGGCAGCACACCCGGAGAGAACTTGCGCTGCTTCACCGTGAAGTCGAGCCCGCCCACGGTGTCCTGCTTCAGGCTCCAGCTCCGCAGGCGCCAGGCCGCGAAGGTCCAGACGGCGAAGTAGATGACGTGGCGGAAGCCCACGCCGAAGATGCCGGTGTTCAGGTAGCCATGCTGCTTGTGGCTCAGGTGCTCCAGCTCCAGCCCCGTGTAGTTCGCGGTCAGCCCGGAGCCGGGCCACCAGGGGTAGAGGTAGGTGGCCATGGCCGCCAGCGGCAGGACCAGCACGATGAACACGGGGACGACCGCGGAGGCCGTCTCCATGGTGCGGCGCAGGACGATGAGCCACTTGGCCTTCGCCGTGTGGAAGATGGCCTGCATGATGAGGAAGGCGACGCTGATGCCCACCCAGTAGGTGAAGCCAATCAGATAGGCGTGCGCCGTCTCACCCTTGGCGCTGGTGGCGAAGAAGCCACCCAGGGTGGCCAGCAAGCCGATGATGCCCACGGCGAACGCGGGCACCATCAGCTTCGGCGTGCCGGTGTACGGCCCGAAGTTCGTGGGCGAGGGGGTGACGGGGGGACTCATCGGTTCTCCTGCGGAACGGGCTGCTGGCCGTCCGTGCGGGTATTGCGGGCCGTCTGGAGCGCGCGGACGTAGGCGACCACGGCCCAGCGCTCGCGCAGGTCGAGCTCTCCGGAGAAGGACGGCATCACGCCGTAGCCCTCGTTGATGGCGACATAGAAGTGGCCGTCCGGCTTGCTCTCCAGGTCCAGCAGCGAGGGCGGCAGGCGCAGCGCCATGTTCTCCGCGACGATGCTGTTGCCGTCGCCCAGCACGCCGTGACACTGCGAGCAGACGATGTTGTACTTCTTCTGACCCAGGGTCAGCAGGTTCTGGTCCACCGTGACGGGCACGTGGTCCACCGGCTGCCCGGCGGTGCGGCCGGTGAGCGCCACCATGCGCTGCGTCGGGTCCTTCAGCTCGGGCAGCTTGGCGAAGCGCTCACGCGGCACGGTGCCCGTGGGCGGCGTGCGCATGGCGCGGCCGTCCGCCCAGAAGTCGGACGCCTCGTAGTACTCGTACTTCGCCTGGTGCTCCATGCGCTGGAGGAACTCCGAGCTGACGTTGCAGCCCGTGAGCGCGGCGAGTCCGGCGGCGGGGATGAGCCACCTCATTCCTTCTCTCCCGTGACGAGGGTCACCTGGGTCGCGCCCAGGGCCTTGAGCTGATCCATGACCGGCGTCGCGTCCGTGCCCGTCGTCTGCGGCACGCTCAGCCAGTAGCCGTGCGTGGAGGCGGTGCGGAAGGCTTCGGACTCGAAGACGGGGTGGTACGGCTGGGGCAGGCGGCTGAGCCCCAGCAGACCGAAGAAGATGCCGAAGGCGGCGAACAGCACCCCCAACTCGAAGGTGATGGGCACCCACGCCGGCAGCGACAGCAGCGGACGGCCGCCGATGTTGAGCGGGTAGTCGACGGTGTTCATCCACGTCTGCATGGCCAGCGCGGTGATGACGCCCGTCAGGCCGGCGCACAGGGTGATGAAGGGCACGCGCGAGGGAGGCAGGCCCAGGGCCTCCGAGCCGCCGTGCAGCGGGTACGGAGAGTAGGTGTCCATCCCCTCGAAGCCCTTCTCCCGCATCTTGCGGGTGGCATCCAGGAGGGTGTCCGGCGTCGGGAACTCAGCCAGGACCCAGGATTCGAGAACGGTGGCTTGCATGGCTCTAGTGAGCTCCGTGGGTGAGGGTGCCAGCGCCGGCCAGCGCGTCGTCGGTGCCGTGCTGGTGAGCGGCGTGCTTGAGCTCGAGCTGGAGCTCCTTCACCTCGCTCACGGCGACCGCGGGCACGAACTTCAGGAACAGCAGGAACAGCGTGCCGAACAGGCCCAGGGTGCCGATGTAGATGGCCCAGTCCACCCACGTCGGGGTGTAGATGTCCCAGGAGGACGGCAGGAAGTCCTGGCTCAGCGAGGTGACGATGATGATGAAGCGCTCGCACCACATGCCGATGTTCACCGCGATGGAGGCCACCCACATGATGGGGATGCTGGTGCGGCACTTCCGGAACCAGAAGATGTTCGGGGTGATGACGTTGCACGCAATCATCAGCCAGTACACGCCGGCGTAGGGGCCGGTGGCGCGGTTCACGTAGAAGGTCCAGAACTCGTACTGGTTCTGCGAGTACCAGGCGATGAAGTGCTCCATCAGGTACCCGTAGGAGACGATGAGGCCCGTCGCCAGGATGACCTTGTTCATGTTCTCCAGGTGCCGGTCCGTAATCACGTCCCGCAGCCCCAGGTACTTGCGCGCCGGGATGATGAGGGTGATCACCATCGCGAAGCCGCTGAACACGGCGCCGGCCACGAAGTAGGGTGGGAAGATGGTGGCGTGCCAGCCGGGCAGCAGCGAGACGGCGAAGTCGAAGGAGACGATGGTGTGCACGGACACCACGAGCGGCGTGGAGAGGCCGGCGAGCAGCAGGTAGGCAATCTTGTAGTTGTGCCAGTGCCGCCCGGAGCCGCGCCAGCCGAGCGCGAACAGGCCGTAGATGGTGCGCTGCAGCTTCGTCTTCGACGAGTCACGCAGGGCCGCCAGGTCCGGGATGAGGCCCACGAACCAGAAGAGCGCGGACACCGTGAGGTACGTCGAGATGGCGAACACGTCCCACACCAGCGGCGAGCGGAACTGCGGCCACGCGCCCAGGGTGCTGGGGTAGGGGAACAGCCAGAAGGCGAACCAGGGACGGCCGGTGTGCAACAGCGGGAAGAGGCCCGCGCACATGACGGCGAACAGCGTCATCGCCTCGGCGAAGCGGTTGATGCTCGTGCGCCACTTCTGCTGGAAGAGCAGGAGGATGGCGGAGATGAGCGTACCGGCGTGGCCGATACCCACCCACCAGACGAAGTTGATGATGTCGAACGCCCAGCCGACGGGCTGGTTGTTACCCCACACGCCGATGCCGCGGGCCAGCGTGTAGGTGACGCCGATGACGAGCAGGCCCAGGGCGCTGAGCGTCATGCCGAAGAGCATGAACCAGCCCTTGCCGGGCTTGCGCCAGACGTGGTCCAGCAGCGTCTCGTTCAGCGACGCGTCGTCGTGGTGAGGCGCGACGAGGGGCCGTGGCTCGAGCGGATCGAGGGTAGCGGTGGCAGTGGTTTCAGCCATGACTTAGTGGCTCCCTTGGTTCGCAGCGGTGGGCGCGGCGGGCTCGAGGGCGGGGTTGGGATTGCGGACGCGAATGAGGTGCGCGGTGCGCGGGCGGGTGCCCAGCTCATGGAGCAGCTTGTACGCGCGCTCGTCCTCGTGGAGCTGCGTGACGCGCTGCTGCTTGTCGTTGAGGGAGCCGAAGGTGATGGCCTGCGTCGGGCAGGTCTGCTGGCAGGCCGTCTGCAGCTCCTTCTCCTCGATGAGGCGCTTCTCCACGCGGGCGTTGATGCGCACGCGCTCGATGCGCTGGACGCAGTACGTGCACTTCTCCATCACGCCGCGGTTGCGGACGGTGACGTCCGGGTTCATCAGCATCTTCTCGGTGGCCGTCTTGTCCGCCGTGTAGTGCAGGTAGTTGAACCGGCGCACCTTGTACGGGCAGTTGTTCGAGCAGTACCGGGTGCCGACGCAGCGGTTGTACACCATGTCGTTGAGGCCCTCGTCCGAGTGCACGGTGGCGTTCACCGGGCACACGTACTCGCAGGGGGCCTTCTCGCAGTGCACGCACATCACGGGCTGCATGATCATCCGAGGGTCGTTCTCGCTGCCCTCGAAGTAGCGGTCGATGCGCAGCCACTGCATCTCGCGGCTGACCGACACCTGCTGCTTGCCCACGACGGGGATGTTGTTCTCCGCCTGGCAGGCAATCACGCACGCGCTGCAGCCCGTGCAGCGGGACAGGTCGATGGCCATGCCCCACTTGTAGCCCTTGCTGTAGTCGAAGTCGGGCAGGTTGTCCTGGATGCCCGGCTTCAGCTCGCCCTGGACGCGGTGGAGCGTGTGCTGGGTCGCGGTGGACGGGTTCTTCAACTCGGACAGCGGCATGTCCAGCGCCAGCGGGCGGTTCTCCATCCGCCAGTGCGACTGCGTCAGGCTGAACTTGTGGCTGCCGCGCACCTTGGTGAGCGTCGCGCCGCCGTCGAACCAGGGGGCCTTGGTGGTGCGCAGGGCGTTGGCGTTGAAGCCCACCGCCTTGGCCACCTGCTCGTGCAGGCCGTTGCGGCCGTAGCCCAGCGCCATCGTCACCGTGTCGTCCGCGTGGCCGGGCGTAATCCAGACCGGCACGTTCAGCTTGCGGCCGCCGTAGGTCAGCTCCGCCATGTCACCGGGCTGGAGGCCCAGGCGCTCGGCCGTCTTCGGGCTCAGCAGCGCGGCGTTGTCCCAGGTCATCTTGGTGATGGGGTCCGGGAGCTCCTGGAGCCACGCGTTGTTGGCGAAGCGGCCGTCGAAGACCTTGTAGTCCTGGACGAAGTTGACCTCGAGCTCGCCCGTGGCCGGCGGCGTGTAGCCCGCGACCAGCGACGCGGCGGCGCCGAAGTCCGGAGCGGCCTCCACCGCGGCGGACTTCGTCCCCGGGATGGTGCCATCCGACACCCAGCTCTCCCAGCGGGCCTCGAAGTCACCCTGACCCTCGCCCTGGCCCTGCCAGAAGTCGCGCAGCAACTGGTACGCGGGGCGGTAGGGCTCGTCGAGGAACATCGCCAGCAGCTCGGACTCCGGCACGCCGTTGAAGAGCGGCTGGATGAGCGGCTGCGCGATGGCGACCGTGCCGTCGATGGCGCGGCCGTCGCTCCACGTCTCCAGCGGGTGCGCCGCGGGGACGAACCAGTCGGCGTACTGGCTGGTCTCGTCCTCGTAGAGGCCCGTGTAGATGACGGTGAGGTTGCCGCGGTTGGGGTTGGTGGCGGGGTCCAGCAGCTCCACCAGGCCCGCGTCCACGGGCGCCGAGAACACCGGGTTCCAGCTGGTGATGACCAGCGTGTCCACCCGGCCGGCCTTGATGTCCTCCACGAGGGCGCTGATCTGGCTCAGGCCGCTCTCCTCGTGGATGGGGGCCTGCACGTAGCGCACGGTGGTGCCCGTGTTGCCCAGCGCGGCGTTGATGGCGTGGGCCAGGGCGTGGACGGCGGCCGGCTGGCGCTCGCCCGCGACCACCAGGCTGCGGCCCGGACGCGCGGCGCGCAGGTCCGCGACCACGGCCTGCACCCAGGCGTTGTGGTCCGCGCTCAGCGACGCCTTGCCGGCGGCGGGGCCGGCCAGCGTGGCGGCGGGGCCACCCACGGCCTGCGCCACGGCGGCGGCGATGGCGAGCACTTCCTGCGACTTCACGCGCAGGCGGTGGTCGGCCATGCCTCCGGTGATGGAGAAGCGGGCCTCGGCCACGTAGAGGCGGTTGAGCGGGCCGTTGTTGGGGTCACGGCGGTTGGCGAACTGGCGCGCGTAGGCCAGGTTCTCCGGGCGGCTCTCCAGGAAGTCCGCGTCCAGCGCCAGGACGATGTCCGCCTGCGCGAAGTCGTAGAGGGCGGAGACGGGCTCGCCGCCGAAGAGGGCGCGCGTCGCCTCGGCCTGCGACTCATGCGACGGGGCGGTGTAGCTGTGGAAGCGCGCGTTCGGCAGCTTCTTCTGGATGCGGCTGCGCAGGTCGCCCGCCATCGGCGAGTTGCCGGGCTCGGACAGGAAGCGCACGCGGCTGCCACCGTCGCTGGCGGCGGCCTTGTTGGCGCGGTTGGCCAGCTCCTCGCGGAGCGTGCGCAGGGCGCGCGGGTTCTGTCCCTGACGGAGCACGCGGGCGCGGCTCGGGTCATAGAGGGACAGAAGGAACGCCTGCTCCCAGGGGCCGGCGGCGCCCTGGTTGATGGGGTGGTCCGGGTTGCCCTCGATCTTCACGGGGCGACCCTCGCGGGCGGTGATGAGCAGGCCGGAGGTGTTGCCGGCCAGCGTCATGCCGGACGCGTAGTGGAGCGGGTTGCCCGGGACGAGCTCGGGCGGCGTCTTGGTGTACGGCAGGATCCGCTCATCCACCGGGCGCGTGCTGCACGCGGTGGCGCCGGCCAGCGCGAGCGAGGCACCCAGCAGGTGCATGAACTCGCGGCGGGCGAAGCCCGAGGGGGCCAGGTCCGCGCCGACGGGGAACTCGGGCCGCGTCTCCTCCAGGTACCCGGGCGTGCCGAGCTTCTCCTCCAGGCTGCGCCAGTAGGTCTGGCCATAGCCGGGCTCGGAGGGGGAGGCCTTGGCGGCGGCGTGCTCGAGCGCCTCGCCGATGACGTCCGGCGTGGCGGCGGGCCGGTCCGTGACGACCGGGAGCGCGAAGGAGGAGGGGGTGTCCTGCGACGGGGCACCGTCGCGCTTCGTGTTCATCGGTGGCATGTGGAGCAGCTCTCGCGCGAGTGGACGTCGTACGCTTCCGCCAGCTGGCGGCCGAGCTTGGCGGCCTCGGCCTTGTCCTTGGGCGGGGTCCAGGTCATCGAAGTAATGAACTCCGCCGGACGCAGGTGGGGCTCCGGATTGCGGTGGCAATCCAGGCACCAGGCCATGGTGAGCGGCGCGGCCTGCTCGACGGCACCCATCTGGTCGACGCGGCCGTGGCAGGTGGCGCAGCCAACGCCCTTGGCCACGTGGATGGAGTGGTTGAAGTAGACGAAGTCCGGCAGGTTGTGCACGCGGACCCAGGGGATGGGCTGGTCGGAGAAGAAGGCCTTGCGCACCTCGGTGAGGTACGGGCTCTTGTTCCAGACCTGTGCGTGGCAGGACATGCACACCGTGGTGGAGGGGATGCCCGCAGAGGGCGACTCCTCGACCGACCAGTGACAGTACCGGCAGTCAATCTGCTCATCACCGGCGTGGTGCCGGTGATCGAACTCGATCGGCTGTTCGATGGGCCGCTGCTGGCCAGTGACGTACGGCGAGCGCACGTAGGCCATGAGACCGCCGATGCCGATGGCGGGCACGGCAAGGAGCGCCGCGGCGGAGAGCCGCGACACCGTGTTCGTCCAACGTGGGAAGAGAGGGCCGCTCATACCAGGACCATGGGCAAGGGGGCTTCGACAACAGCAGTGACAGGGATGAAAGACGAGGCGTGGGCGTTACCGGGCACAGGGAGCGGAGGGGTATCCCCGGCCCCGCGGGGGGCGGTGGGCGGTGGCTCCTGGCGCACTGAAGGCGAAGCGGACACGTCCAACGAAACCTCTATTAGTAATGCCGTGGGCGGGGCCCTCCTCCTCTCCCTGCCCTAATGCGGCGCGGGACCATCGGGCATCGACACGGCAGTGTCAACCATTCTGATGTGGCGGCAGGGGGGATACCATTCCTCGCGCGAGGGCGGAAAGTCGCGGCCGCGCGGTGATGAATCTCTCTTCTGGCGGGAGGTAGGGCCGATTGAACGAAGCACCCGCCAGGGTGGATCAGCCCGGGTGTTTCACGGTGTGTCGCGGGGATCGGGTTGCCGCCAGCGTTCGCGGCGGCGGCTCAGCAGTCGTTCCACGAGCTCCCGGGCGCGCGCGTCCCGGTGGTAGCGCGGGTCGTGCCGGGTTCCCTTGCCCTGGTTGCAGCGGGCGCAGGCCAGGGCCAGGTTGGTCAGCGCGTCCGTGCCCCCGGCCGTCTTCGGGAGGATGTGCTCGATGGTCGCGCGGCTGATCGGCTCACCGTCCAGCCCGACCCATAAGTAGGCGTTGCAGTGCAAGCACTTGCCGAGCCATGCCTCACGGCTCCGGTGCTCGGCGCGCTCGAAGGTATTATCTGTTTCGATGATATCCAGTATTTTGCGACGCTTGGCGTGACTCACCCTAGACCTCGACCACTGCGGGGCCGGCGATGGCGAAGATGCGATCGCCAGCGCGGCGAGAGACGTTGAGGCCGCCGGTGAACGCGCTGAAGGCAGGGAGCACCCCCACGGCCTGGCCCACATGGAAGCAGGGAAGGCGCAGCGTGTCGCTCCTGCCACCCAGCCGCACCCTGGGGTGGAGGTGACCTGCCCACACATAGCGGCCTGACACGGCCTCGGGGTGGTGGGCGAAGCGGAAGGGGCCCTCGTCCGCGTGGGAGTCCCGCACGTCCAGGTGCCAGCGCTCGGGCAGCACCTTCACGTGCCGGTCGTGGTTGCCCCGCACCAGGACGCACTCCACCGACGCATGGGTCGCCCGCCAGCGGGCGAGCCGGTCCACCACCGCGGGGGTGAGGCCCTGTCGCGAGTGGACGAGGTCACCCAGGAACAGCAGGCGGCGGGCTCCGGTGGCCTCGAGCGCGGCGGACAGGCGGGCCAGGTCGTCCTCCAGCACGCCGGTGGGCAGGGGGATGCCGTGCTGCTGGAAGCTCTCCGTCTTGCCCCAGTGCAGGTCCGCCACGGCCAGGGTGCCGGCGTCGGGCCAGTACAGGGCGCGCTCCGGGAGCAGCTCCAGCAGGGTGCCCGCTACGCGGACCTGGCATCTTCGCGAGTCCATCGCTCCTTCAGGCGCTCCACCCGCTCCAGCAGGGACTCGCTGGACAGGCTCGCGCTGATGCGCTCGACGACGAGCGGGAAGCCCAGGGGCGTGGGCCTCCGGACGTGGACGAGCTCGAGGGGGGAGGCCGCCAGCCGCTCCAGGGTCCGCGCCAGGCGCCCTTCCTCGAATTGCTGCTCCAGCACCTCCCGGCGGGCCTGGGCGAGCAGCAGGTGGTCCGGGTCATACCGGGCGAAGACGTCATGGAGCAGCGAGGCGCTGGCCTGGACCTGCCGCGCGGACTTGCGCGCTCCCGGGAGCCCCGGCAGCACCAGCCCCGCCACGCGGGCGATGTCGCGGAACTGGCGCTTGGACAGCTCGCCGACGTTGACGCTCTCCAGGATGTCCGCCTCCAGCCGCTCCCGCGTGAAGAGGGCGGGGTGGAGCGCCTCGTCGAAGGGGAAGGGCGTGGGCGTGAGCAGCTCCAGGCCGTAGTCGTTCACCGACAGGGCGAAGGTGGCCTTGCGCAGGCGCGTGAGCCGCAGCGCCAGCAGCGCGGCGAGGCCCTCGTGCACGAGCCTCCCCTCGAAGGGATAGAGGAAGAGGTGGTGCCCGTCGCGCGTCTGGCACGTCTCCGCCAGCAGGCTCCCGGCGGAGGGAATGCGGGACAGGCGGGACTGCGCGTCCAGCACCGGCCAGGCCGCGGCCAGCTCTTCGGAGGTGACGTCGCCGTGGCGCGCGGCGTCCAGCGTGCGGCGCACGGCGGCGGCCAGGGAGGTGGACAGGGGCAGGCGGCTGCCACCCCAGCGCGGCGTCTGGGTGGCCTTCGCCTTCGCCGGGCGCACGTAGGCCGTCATGTCCTGGAGGCGGCGGAACTCCAGCCCCTTGCCCGCGAAGAGGAAGGTGTCCCCCGGCTTGAGCCGGCTGACGTAGGACTCCTCCACGCTGCCCAGCCGGGCCCCGTTCCAGTAGCGGAGCTGCACCACGGCGTCGGAGGTGATGGTGCCGATGTTGAGGCGGTGCAGCCGGGCGACGCGCGCGTCCGCGGCGACACAGCGGCCGTCATGCTCCACCACGCGGCGGAACTCCGGGTAGGCGCGCAGCGATGGGCTGCCCTCGCGGACCAGGGACAGCGTCCCGGCGAACTCCTCGTCGGTGAGGCCGGCATAGGCCGCCGCCGTGCGGACCTCGTCGCGCAGCGCTTCCGGGGTGAAGCCGCCGCCCAGCGCGCACGTCACCAGGTGCTGGGCCAGCACGTCCAGCGGCTTGCGCGGAGGCGTGCGCGGTTCTACCTCCTGGCGGAGGAGGGCGTCCCTGGCGGCGGCCATCTCCACCAGCTCCAGCGCGTGCGTGGGGACGAAGAGGATGTGACAGGTGGCGCCCGGGCGGTGGGCGCCGCGGCCCGCTCGCTGCATCGTCCGGCCAATGCCCTTGGGGCTGCCCACCTGCACCACGCGCTCCACCGGGCCGAAGTCCACGCCCAGGTCCAACGACGAGGTGCACACCACGATGCGCAGCGAGCCTTCCTTGAGGCCGCCCTCCACGCGCTCGCGCTCCGCGCGGTCGAGGGAGCCATGGTGAAGCGCGATGAGGTGCTCCCACTCCGGGCGGGCGAAGCGCAGGCCCTCGAACCAGCGCTCCGCCTGGGCGCGCGTGTTGGTGAAGAGGAGCGTGGAGCGCTCCACGTCCAGCCACGCGGCCACGCGGGCCACCATGGAGAAGCCCAGGTGGCCCGCCCAGGGGAAGCCGTCCACGGACTCGGGCAGCAGTGTCTCCACGGCCACGGGGCGCTCCACCGCCGCGCTCACCCGCGTGGGCGTGTGCCGGGTGCCCACGGCGTGGCGGGCGGCCTCGTCCAGGTTGGCCAGCGTGGCGGACAGCGCCCAGGTGCGCACGCCCGGCGCGAAGTGGCGCAGGCGGGCCAGGGCCAGCTCGAGCTGCGAGCCCCGCTTGGTGCCGAGCAGCTCATGCCACTCATCCACGATGATGGCGCGCAGCGACGCGAACATCGCCGGGGCCTGTTCGTTCGTGAGCAGGACGCAGAGCGACTCCGGCGTGGTGATGAGCACCTCGGGCAGCCGCTCCCGCTGGCGCTGGCGCACCGATGACGAGGTGTCCCCGGTGCGGCTCTCCACGGAGATGTCCGCGTCCAGCACGCGCAGCGGCTCGCGAAGGGCCTGCTCCACGTCGCGAGACACCGCGCGCAGGGGCGTGACGTAGAGCACCTGGAGGCCGCGCTGTCCGTGCGCCGCCACATCCGCGAGCGGGCCCAGGTACGCCGCATAGGTCTTCCCCGCGCCCGTGGGGACGTGGATGAGGCCGCTCTCACCCCGGGCATAGGCGGCCCAGGCCTCCTCCTGGAAGGGGGTGGGCGTCCACCCCTTGTCGCGGAACCAGCCTCGCAGCCGCTCCAGGGGAGGCGCTCCCGCGCTGGCTGCTGCCCTGGAGGCGGGGCTCCTGGAGCGGCGTGGCGCCCGAGGCGAGGGGGGCCTACCCGCTGACATGGAGCAGCTCCTTCAGCGAGTCGAGCGTGTCCGCGTCCTGGGGCTTCTTGTCGGTGCGCCAACGGGCGATGCGGGGGAAGCGCAGCGCGACGCCGGACTTGTGACGCGGCGAGGTCTGGATGCCCTCGAAGTGCAGCTCGAAGACCTGCTCGGGCTCCACCGCGCGCACCGGCCCGTACTTCTCGCGCGTGTGCGTGCGAATCCAGCGGTCCAGCCGGCCCAGCTCCGCGTCCGTCAGGCCGGAGTACGCCTTCGTCACCGGTTGAAGCTCCACCCCGTTCCACACGGCGAAGGTGTAGTCGGTGTAGAGCGACGAGCGGCGGCCGTGGCCCGGGTGCGCGTACAGCAGCACGGCGTCCACGGTGAATGGGTCGATCTTCCACTTCCACCAGTCGCCGCGCTTGCGGCCGGTGAGGTACGCCGAGTCGAGCCGCTTGAGCATGAAGCCCTCGACGTTGCGCGCGCGGGCCTCGCCGCGCGCCGTGGCCAGCGCCTCCCACGTCGCCGCGCCCACGATGGGGGAGAGGGGCAGCCGCGGCGCGGCCTTCAACAGGCCCTCCAGCCTCGCGCGTCGCTCGCGCAACGGCAGGCCGCGCACGTCTTCGCCGCCCAGCTCCAGCACGTCGTAGGCGATGAAGGCCGCGGGGGCCTCCGTCAGCACCTTGGGGGTCAGCTTCTGCCGGCCGATGCGGCGCTGGAGCTGGGCGAAGGGCAGCGGCCTTCCGTCCTGGTAGGCCAGCACCTCGCCGTCGAGCACCGTGCCGTCGGGCAGGGCGGAGGCCGCCTCCACGATTTCAGGGAAGCGCCCGGTGATGAGCTCCTCGCCCCGGCTCCAGAGGTGCACGCTGCCCTTCCGGCGGATGAGCTGGCCCCGGATGCCGTCCCACTTCCACTCCACCTGCCACGCCGCCCGGTCGCCCAGGGACTCCGGCGGTTGCTCCAGGGGGGAGGCCAGATAGAAGGGGTAGGGCCGCGAGCTGTCCCCGTCCGACACGTCTGGCGACACGAGCTGCCGGAAGAAGGCGGAGGAGGGCGTCCACGTCCCCATCAGCCGGTGCGCCACGCTGGGCGCTGGCAGCCCCGCCACCCGCGCCACCGCGCGCGCCACCAGCGTGGAGGACACGCCCACGCGCAGCTCGCCCGTGAGCATCTTGTTGAACAGGAACAGCTCGCGCCGCGGCAGGGTGTGCCACCAGGACACCACCTGCTCGCGCTGGCCGGCGGCATCCAGCCGCCGCAGCGGCAGCAGGCGTTGCTCCAGCCAGACGGAGAGGGGCAGCTCCTCAGGCCGGGCTGGCTGCTCCCGTGCGTCCAGCAGCAGGGCAATCACCTCCGCGAGGTCGCCCACGGAGGCGTAGACCTCCTCGAAGAGCCAGCCGGGGATGCCCGTCAGCTCCTGCGTCCAGCCCACCAGCAGCTTCGTGGGAATCAGCCGCTTCAGCTTCTGGCCCATGAGGAAGTACAGCGCCCAGGCCGCGTCTTCCGGTGGCGCCTCGTGGAAGTAGCGCGCGAGCGCTTCCACCTTGGCGTTGGTGGACGTGGTCTGGTCCAGCGCTTCATAGAGGTCGGCCAGGCGCCGCACGCGTCAGTCCTCCGCCTCGCCCTCGAAGGGCGTCGCCAGGGGGGAGGCGTCGAGGCCCTGCTCGCGCAGGTAACGCGCCAGGGGCTCCGCATAGCCGTGGGTCACCAGCACGCGCTCGGCGCGCGTCTCCGCCACCGTGCGCAGCAGGCCCGGCCAGTCCGCGTGGTCCGACAGCGCGAAGCCGCGGTCGAAGCCCCGGCGGCGCCGGTTGCCTCGCACCCGCATCCAGCCGGAGGCGAAGCCCGTCTCGTGCTCGCCGAAGCGGCGCATCCACGTGGAGCCACTGGCGCTCGGCGGGGCCAGCGTCAGCGTGCCCGCGAAGGGTGTGCCCTTCTCCAGCTCGGACACGGGCCGCGTGGGCAGCATGTGGATGCCGGCGCCGCGGTACACCTCCACCAGGGCGTGGAGGGCGCCATGGACGAACACGGTGCGGTCCGTCAGCCGCGCCAGCTCCGCGAGCAGCCGCTGCGCCTTGCCCAGCGCGTAGCAGAACAGCACCGACGCGCGCCCTTGCGCGCGGTTGGCGTCCCACCAGCGAAGGATGTCCTCGGCCACCTGCTCTGGCGCATCCCAGCGGAAGATGGGCAGGCCGAAGGTGGCCTCGGTGATGAAGGTGTCACAGCGGACGGGCTCGAAGGGCGCGCAGGTCGGGTCCGGCGCACGCTTGTAATCACCGGAGACGACCCAGGTCTCACCGCGATGCTCGACGCGGAGCTGCGCGCTGCCCAGCACGTGGCCCGCGGGATGGAAGCTGACGGTGGCGCCGTTGATGTCCAGCCGCTCGCCGTAGTCGAGCGCGTCGATGGTGGCCTCCTCGCCCAGCCGCCGGCGCAGCAACCCCAGGCCTGCCCGCGTGCCCAGGTAGCGGCGGCTGCCGCTCCGGGCGTGGTCTCCGTGCGCGTGGGTGATGAGCGCCCGGTCCACCGGGCGCCACGGGTCGACGTGGAAGCCGCCCGGCGCGCAGTAGAGCCCCTGAGGCGTCACCGTCAGCAGTGGTGCGGAAGGAGAGAGGCGCAAGACCTCCATCAGATAGCGAGCAGCCCGGAGTCGGACCACCCGGGGGGCGCTGCCACCTCACCGGCTGGTGCCCTCCGGGCTGCTTCCCGGGCACCCGCGGGCCCGGCGGCTTGCGGCTCGCAAGGGGAGGAATACCGGACCGCTTGGAGGACTCCCCCGGACGGGGGATAACCCTCTCCGATGGCGCCCGTCCTGCCGCGCTCGTGAACCCATGGCGCCGCCAGCGAAGCCCCTTGCCGGGAGACGGGTCACCCCATTCCTCCTGCCGTGACGCGCGGTGGGAAGCGAGTCAGAGACCATGGATGCACAGGAGCGGAAGTCAGCGTACCGGCAGCGCGCGGAGCAGGGTGAGGCGGTGCCGGTATCGGTGGAGCTGCCGGCGGACCTCGACACGCCGCTGTCGGCCTACCTGAAGCTGGGCGGTGGTTCGCGCGGCTTCATCCTAGAGTCGTGCCAGGGCGGCGAGCGCTTCGGCCGCTACAGCCACGTCGGCGCGGAGCCCGCGGGGCGCGTGCGGATGGACCGCGACGGCGCCACGGTGTGGCGCGGCGCGAGCCAGGAGCGGCGAGAGGGAAGGCCCCTGGAGGTGCTGCGCCAGCTCTGGCGTGAGCTGGCGGTCGCCCGGCTCCCCGGCGAGGCGCCCTTCCTCGGCGGGCTCGTCGGGTACATGGGCTACAACTGCATCTCGTGGCTGGAGCCCTCGGTGCCGGACCGGCACCCCAGCGACATCTCCTTCCCTGACGCCGAGTGGCTGGTGTGCGAGGACTTCGTCACGCACGACACGCGCACGGGGACGCTCAAGGCCACCGCGATTGCCCGGCCGTCGCTCCACGGCAGCGTGGCCGCCGCGCTGAAGGACGCGGAGGAGCGTGCGCGGGCCATGGCGGACAAGCTGCTCGCGCCGCTGCCGGCGGAGGCCTATGCGCCGGCGACGCGCATGCGCGGTGATGCGGCGCCCACCGCGTGCTGGGACCGCGCGGGCTACGAGGCCGCGGTGGCGCGGGCGCAGGAGTACATCCGCGCCGGGGACATCTTCCAGGTCGTGCTCGCGCGCCGCTTCGAGGCGCGGGGGGCGCCGCCGCCGCTGACGCTCTACCGCGCGCTGCGGCGGGTGAACCCCTCGCCCTACCTCTTCCTGGTGGAGCTGGGCGAGGCCCGGGCGCTGGTCGGGGCCTCGCCGGAGCTGCTGGTGCAGGTGCGTGACGGGGACGTGGTGGTGCGGCCCATCGCTGGGACGCGGCGCCGCGGCGCGACCGAGGCGGAGGACCTGGCCCTGGAGAAGGAGCTGCTCGCGGACGAGAAGGAGCGCGCCGAGCACATCATGCTGGTGGACCTGGGCCGCAACGACGTGGGCCGCGTGGCGGCGCCGGGCTCGGTGCGCGTCGAGGACATGATGGTCATCGAGCGCTACAGCCACGTGATGCACATCGTGTCGCAGGTGCGGGGCAAGCTCGACGCGAAGTACGACGCGCTGGACGCGCTGGCGAGCACCTTCCCCGCGGGCACGGTGTCGGGCGCGCCCAAGATTCGCGCGATGCAAATCATCGACGAGCTGGAGGTCCATCGGCGCGGGCCCTACTCGGGCGCGGTGGGCTACCTGTCCTTCTGCGGCACGCTGGACGTGGCCATCGCGCTGCGGACCTTCTTCGTGGACGGAGACCGGACGATGTGGACGTCCGGCGCGGGCCTCGTCGCTGAGTCGGTGCCGTCCAAGGAAGCGGACGAGACAGAGGCCAAGGCGGGCGCCATGGCCGCCGCGCTGCGGATGGCGCGCGAGGGAGGTGGACGGTGATTCTCGTCATCGACAACTACGACTCCTTCACCTTCAACCTCGTGCAGCTCCTGTACTCGCTGGGCGCAGAGGTGAAGGTGGTGCGCAACGACGCGCTGGACGCCGAGGGCGTGGCGGCCTCGGGGGCGTCCCACCTGGTGATTTCGCCCGGGCCCTGCACGCCGCACGAGGCGGGCGTCAGCGTGGCGGCCATCACCCAGTCTCGCGTGCCGGTGCTGGGCGTGTGCCTGGGGCACCAGTCCATTGGCGCGGCCTTCGGCGGGAAGGTGGTGCGCGCGCCCGAGCCCGTGCATGGCAAGGCGGCGCGCATCCAGCATGGTGGCACCGGCCTCTTCACCGGGCTGAGTGCGGGCTTCGAGGCGGCGCGTTACCACTCCCTCATCGTGGAGGCGCGGTCGCTGCCCTCCGAGCTGGAGGCCACCGCGTGGAGCCAGGACGGCCTCATCATGGCGCTGCGCCACCGCGAGCGGCCCGTGGTGGGGGTGCAGTTCCATCCAGAGAGCGTGCTCACGCCCGAGGGCCCTTCGCTGGTGCGCAACTTCCTGGAGGGGCGGTTGTAGTCATTCGCGAAGGTGCGTGGTGTCGTTCCACGAGACGATGGCGGGGCGGCGCGGGTCACCGTCATCGCCGAGCACGCTGATGGACGCGGTGCTCAGCAGGAAGAGGCGGCCCTCCCACGGGGGCAGCCCCAGCCACCGCGCCGCGAACACGCGGAGCAGGTGCCCGTGGGAGAAGATGAGCACGTCTCCGTCCGTCCGGAGGACGTCGGCGATGACGCCATCCACCCGCGTGGCCACTTGCGCCGCGGTTTCACCGTTGGGGACGCCGTTCTTCCAGAGGGTCCAGTCGGGCCGCTCCTGACGAATCTCGGCGCCCGTGCGGCCCTCGTAGTCGCCGTAGTCCCACTCCATGAGGTCCTCGCGCGTCTGGGCGAGGTCTCCATACCCGGCCAGGGCGCACGTCTCCGCCGCGCGGCTCAGGGGGCTGGTGTAGACGGTGTCGAAGCGCCAGGCCTTGAGCGGGGCGCCGAGAAGGCGGCCCATCTCCCGTCCGGAGTCCAGGAGGGGGATGTCCGTGCGGCCCGTGTGCCGGCCGCTGCGGCTCCACTCCGTCTCCCCATGCCGGACGAGCACCACCTGCTTCCCGCGAATCTTCATGACGCTCATTCTGGCAGGGCCATGGCTCGCGCGCAGGTGGGCGCGGGGGCTTCTCAGTGGGCGATGTAGGTCGCAGGGAGGAGCGTCTTGCCGCCCATTCCCTCGAAGAGGCTGTCTTTCAGGTGCAGGTGGATGACGACGCGCGAGCGTTGCTCCAGGGCGGCGCGCGTGGTCGTGAACTGGATGGTTCCCGCCTGGGCGTTGATGAGCCCCGCCGCCCCGGCTTCCTGGAACGCCCCCACGTCGTCGAGGCGCACGGTGATGTCCACCTGCTTCACGTGCCGGGGCAGGAAGAAGCGCCCCAGCAGATGGGCGTGTTCCGTGGCTGCCAGGTCCATGGTGCGCGCGTTCGGCGAGGGGTCGAAGCGGAGGGGCTCGCCGAAGGAGGTGACCTCGACCTGCCCCATGCCCAGCAGGAGCCTCTCGTACCGTGCCGCGTCCTGTCCCCGGATGCGGAGCTCGAAGGCGTCCAGCACGGGGTCGCCCAGCGCCCGCCTCAAGTCGTCTTCGCTGCTATCGCAGGCGCTTGTCGCCAGCGCGACGAGCAGGCCCGGAACCCACCTCCACCGGGATTGGGATGGAATCTTCATGCAGGCTGTCCCTCTCAGAACCGGGGTTCCACGGCGCGCTCCATCGCCCGCAGCGGGTCCACCGCGAAGATTCGCTTTCGCAGGGGAATCGCCGTCCTCTTGCCGGAGTGGTTGTGCCGCTCCAGCCGCTGGCGCAGCTCCTCCAGCCGCTCGGGGGCGAGCGCCGCCGGATTCTCCAGCGCGGACAGCTCGGGCGCGGGCGTGCCGAAGAAGCGCTCGTTGCACACTGCGGTCAGTGCCTCGCGCGCCGTCCGGACCTTCACGGACTCCATGAGGGTGCGGGGCTCGTTGTTCGAGGCGATGGCGGGGTTGGCCCAGAGGATGCCCAGGGCCCCTGGGAAGCTGGAGACCTCGCCGAGGGCGCCGAGGGAGATGGGGCCGTATGCCAGGCACTCCAGGAGGGCGCTCTCACTGGCGCCGAAGAACCCGCGGTCCCGGGTCGTCGGCTGCGGGGGAGGCGTGCCCCAGAGATAGTAGGAACACATCGCGCCGTTCGCGAGGTGGGGGATCGGCCTGTTGATGAGCAGGGTCAGCGCGTCCGTCGTCACGTCCACGGCGTGGAAGCCGGTGACCCTGCCGCCGTCGGGGCCGCTCGTTCCATAGAGGTAGAGCTCGCCGTCACGCGTGAAGACGGCGGCGCTCATGACAGGGTTCACCGCGGGTACACCGTCAATGAGCGCGGGCGTGGGGTGGTCTGTCGCCACACCCGTGAGCGGGTCGATGGTGGTCAGCCGGTGTGTGGCGTTGTTGAAGGCGTAGAGCTGGCCGTCCCGGGGATGCGCCGCGAAGTCCGCCGCCTGGAACGGGAACGGCGCGGACACCACCTGCTCGGAGAGGGTCTCTCCGGTGCTGGGGTCGACGCGGATGAGGCGCTGGGTGTCGGGCTCGAAAGCAGCGTAGGTGCCGTCCTTGAGGACGGCTCCCGCGGTCCAGATGGCCGAGCGAGGCGCCGCGGTGTCCAGCGGAGCGATGACGCTCGATGCGCCCAGGGCGTCGACGCGGATGAAGCGGGGGGCGCTGACGCCGTCCGAGGCGATGGCGTAGAGGGTGTGGTCGAAGTGGTTGAACGCCAGCGCGTTGTACGGAAGCGCGGATTCACCTTGAAGCGTCAGCGTGCCGGTGGCGGGGTCGAAGATGTAGAGCCGTGAGGGCGCCGTGGGCCGCCCCTCTGGAGAGGACGAGGCCGTGGACAGGTAGACGGTGTCGTCGCAGAACAGGTCGGGCCTGGGGCGGCAGAGCACGTTGGCACCCGCGTGGCTGGCGCCCGCCTCCCAGGTGATGCCGAAGGTGCTGGTGAAGGTGACCTCGTTGTTGGGGGTCGAGGGATTCGCATCCCGCGCGCCCAGCGAGAGACAGTCCTCGTAGCTCTCCACCTGGACTTCGCACGTATAAGAGACCTGCTCCCCCTCCGGGACGACGAGTGGGGGCGTGGGCGAGAGCGTGCAGGCGCTCATCAGGGGCGCGTCCGCGGAGAGCAACTCGGAGGGGTGTGCCGGGTCGATGTTGGTGGCGGTGAGGGTGAAGCGCAGCGTCGCCGGATAGGTGTCGACCGTGTATCGCTTGACTCCGTTCACGAGCTTCTCGGCTCGGAAGTCGTTGGCCCAGGCATTCGGGGCCCATGCGGCGCCGACGAGCAGGAGCCCGAGCCACTTCCTATCCACCATGGATGTCTCCGCGTCCGTGAGTGCTGGGGGCGCGGGCCGGGCTGCAGTCGATGTGCCAGTTGTTCTCTTATGGATTGTTATTCTTGAAGGCTGAGACGTGTGCCCACGAGGGCTCCCAGACGTCGAATGGTGTTGTCTGGGAATGTCCTGGCGAAGGCGGGAGGCTGGTCCGGAGGTCCTGCGCGTGTGCGGGATTGCCAGTCGGCGGTCGACGCGAGGATGGGTGGCTCCTCCGAGGGGGTGTAAGAATTGCAGACAGGGGGCTGGCGTTCTTTCAGGGTACGCGGCACCGGGACGGGGTGTGGCCTCGCGCTCGAAGTCGCGACAAGGCCCGGCCGAACGCTGGTGCGCCCGGCCGGGCCGCTATGCCTGGACTGGGACGACGACGGCTACGGTGTCACCAGGATGAGCCGGTCCGCGAAGACATTGTTGTCCTCGCGCAGCTCCTCGACGCCCTTCCAGGGGTCGGCGATGGCGCCCAGGTAGAAGAACCCGATGGGGCCCGCGCTGGGAGGCGTGCTGGCGCTCACGAGCGTGTTGCGCGTGATGCACTCTCCAGGCGCCAGGTGCTGGACCGTCACGGAACCAATGGGCATCTGGTCTTCGGGCGGGCTCCCCGGACCGCTTTGATACGGGAACTCGAGTGAGTCGCTGCTCGACAGGTACAGCTCCACGTTCGTGGCGCCGCTGGTGGAGGTGGTGCCCTGGTTGCACACCCGCACGGTGGCGGTGAAGGTGCTTCCCGGGCTCACGGAGGTGGGGCCCGAGACTGAAGTGACGACCAGGTCTGGCAGGTGGCCCACGCCCATGAGGCCGCTGACAAAGGTGTTGTTGTCTTCACGCAGCTCGGACTGCATCGGGTACGCGTCGACGGCGGCGCCCAGGTACAGCGGCTGCTGTGACAGGGCCTCCGGCGGGAGGCTCGCCCAGGCGGGGACGGGCTCCGTGACGCACTGGCCGGGATTCAGGGACTGCACGCTCCAGGAGCCGATGAGCTCCTGCGTGCCCGGGTAGAGCGGGCCCGGGCCATTCCACCGAGGCAGCACGACCTGGGCCTGCGTGGAGAAGTACAGCTCCACCTGGGTGTTGCTCGAAATCTGGGTGCCCTGGTTGCAGACCGTCACCGTGGCGGTGAAGTCCTCGTATGGCGCCACGCTGACCGGGGCTTGCAGGGCGGTGATGACCAGGTCGGGACCATTGCCGACGCCCATGAGGCCCCCGACGAAGGTGTTGTTGTCATCGCGGAGCTCACCGCTGGGCACGGTGGGGTTGACGTGGGCCCCGAGGTACAAGGGCTGGTTGGGCTGCGCCGCGGAAGGAACGTCCGCCCACGCGGAGACGCTCACGGTGATGCAGTCACCGACCTCCAGCGAGGGGACCGGTTGGCTGCCAGCGAAGATCTGGCTGTCCGATGTCGGCATGCCCGGGGCATACCAGGGGGGCATGACCATCCTCGCCTCGGTGGCGAGGTAGACTTCCAGGTGCGTGGGAGATGACTCCATGGTGCCTTGATTGCAGACGGTGGCCGTGGCGGTGAACGGGCTGTAGGCGCCGACGCTCGCGGGGCCCGTGAGGGACGTGACGACCAGGTCGGGCGCATGGCCCACGACGAGGCGGCCGCTCATGAAGACGTTGTTGTCTTCACGCAGCTCCTGCTGGGACTGGCCGCCATCGACGATGGCTCCCAGGTAGAGCTGCTGGCCGGGGCTCGCCGCGGGTGGCGGGGCCACCATCGCGAAGGCGCTGCCCGCGAAGCACTTGCCACTGTTCAGCGGGGGGATGTTCAGCTCCCCGATGGTGTGCTGGGTCGGCGGCAGTGGGCTGCCCGGCCCGGTCCAGCGTGGCAGCACGACTACCTCCTCCGTGGAGAGGTAGAACTCCACGAGTGTGCTGCTGGACGGGTTCGTGCCTTGATTGCACACCGTGACGGTCGGGTGGAAGGCCGCGTCGGGCGCGACGTTCGGGGGCGCCTGAAGCGCGGTGATGACCAGGTCGGGGCCGTTGCCGACGCCCATGCGTCCGCTCACGAAGGTGTTGTTGTCCTCGCGAAGCTCCTCGATGCCGTTCCAGGGGTCGACGATGGCGCCCAGGTAGAGTGGCTGACCCGCCTGCGCCACGGGGGGCGGACTCGCGTCACCTTGGAAGGATTGGGTGATGCACTGCCCGGGTGACAGGCTCTGCACGGGCATGTAGCCGATAGGCGCCTGCGTCTCGGGGAAGGGGAAGCCCGGACCATTCCAGCGAGGGAGCTCCAGGCGGGCCTGGGTCGAGAAGTACAGCTCCAGGTCCGTTTGACTCGAGTAGGCGGTGCCCTGGTTACAGACCGTGACTGTCGCGGTGAAGGTGGAATGGGGTGACACGCTCGCCGGTGCGCTGATGGCGGTGACGACGAGGTCGGCCCCGTCTCCCACGCCGATGCGGCCGTGCACGAAGGAGTTGTTGTCCTCGCGCAGCTCCTGGACGACGTCGTCCACGTCGACGCTGGCGCCCAGGTAGAGGCTCTCTCCATGAGCGCCAGAAGGGGGGTAGGCCGTTCCGTTCACCTGCTCCGTGACACAGCGCCCAACGTGCAGGGAGGGGATGTTCAAGCTCGCCACGGGCATCTGGCTCCAGGGCAGCGGACCGCCCATGCCATGCCAGTCCGGCATCTCCAGGTGGGGCTCCGTGGACAGGTAGACCTGCGCCATGGCGGGCTGGGAGTCCGCGGTGCCCTGGTTGCAGACGGTGAGGGAGGCGGTGAAGGGGGCGCTGTTGTCCACGCTGGCGGGAGCCTGGATGGCGGTCACGACCAGGTCAGGACGCAGCCCCAGCCCCATGCTGTCTCCCACGAAGGTGTTGTTGTCTTCGCGGAGCTCCACGACAGCCGAAGCGGGGTCGATGATGGCTCCGAGGTGGAAGGCCCTGTCGACGTACTCGACGGGGACGCCCCAGGACTCCGCGCTCGCTGAGAGCGTCCTGCACTCGTCCGGTTGCAGCGGGGGGACATCGCGAATCCCCACGAGGAGCGCCGTGTGCGGGTCGGTGCTGTTCGGCGCTCCGCCCTGGGCCGGCGCGTTCAGGAAGCCATGCGCGGCCAGGTAGAACTCCAACTGCGTATAGGGTGAAGACAGGCTTCCCTGATTGCAGACGCGGGCGGTGACCGGGAAGCTGCCAGTCGAGTGGCTGGCGGGGCCCTTCACCGAGGTGATGACCAGGTCCGGCTTGTCGCCCACGCCCATCCGCTCACCGACGAAGACGTTGTTGTCCTCGCGGAGCTCCTCGACGTTCGACCAGGGGTCGACGATGGCGCCCAGGTAGAACGCTTCGAGCTGGGGAGGCGCCCCCGGGGGCCGGTTCACGAGGATGGGCACCTCGCGTGTGACACATCGGCCCGCGTCCGGACCGGGGAAGGTGATGTCGCCGACCAGTGTCTGGGTTCCGTGGAACGGGGTCCCCATGGGATTCGAGTCCAGCGTCGGCACCATGGAGAGGTAGAGCTCAATCGCGACCATGGGGGAGGAGACGGTCCCCTCGTTGCAGACGGTGACGCTGACGGGCGTCGCGGACGGCCAGGAGGCCGCGCTGGGGGGCGCGTGAAGCGCGGTGACGACGAGGTCCGGACGCTGGCCCACGCCGATGAGGCCCTGGACGAAGACATTGTTGTCCTCGCGCAGCTCTGGGATGTCGTCCGCGGGGTCGGCGATGGCCGCCAGGAAGACGGCGCCATCCTGAGGCGCGCCCGCGGGGAGCGTGGCGACGCCCTGGATGTGGCGCGTGAGGCAATCGCCAGGATTCAGGAAGGGCGCGAACGTCTGGCCCACCAGGGCTTGCCCTGGAGGCAACGGGCCGTTGCCCGGCACGGAGACGTTTCCATCCACGGAGAGATAGAGCTCGACGGGGGTGGCGCCCGCGGGGAGGGTGCCGTGGTTGCAGACCCTCACGGAGGCGCTCAGCGGTTCTCCGCTCTGGACGCTGGGGGGACCGTGGATGGCGGTGACGACGAGGTCCACTCCCTCGCCCACGGCGATGAGGTCACCCACGAAGGTGTTGTTGTCCTCGTTCAGCTCCGCGGAGGCCTGGGGCGTGTCGACGATGGCGCCCAGGTAGAGCGGTTGCCCGGATGCCGCGTCGGGCGGCAGGACCACCGGAAAGGACGATTGGCGGATGGCACAGTGGCCGGGGCTCAGCTCGGACACCATCACCGTCCCCAGCAGAGCCTGGTTCGTGGGCGGAGGCCCGCCCGCGCCTGGCGGTGACAGCGTGCCCGTCGTGGAGAGGTAGAGCTCCACGGCGGTGGAGGCCGATGAACCGGTGCCCTGGTTGCACACCTCGACGGTCGACGCGACGGTCCCCGAGGTCTGGCTGCTCCTGGGGCCACGGAGCGCCTTGATGACGAGGTCCGGCCGGTCGCCGATGCCCAGCGCCGTCACGGCGGTGTTGTTGGCCTCGTCCAGCTCGACGAGGACCTGCTGCACGTCGATGATGGCTCCCAGGAAGTAGGTCCCGTCCGTCTGGGAGCCGGGTGGCATGGCGGACGTGGTGAACGCCAACGTCTCGCACTGCCCGGCCTCCAGCTCGCTCACGTTCAGCGTGGTGAGGAGTTCCTGGTCCACGGGGGGCGGCAGGCCCGGGTCGGGCCAGGAGAGCGTGTCGTCCGTGGACAGGTACAGGTCCAACTGGACGGAGCCCAGGGGGCTCTGCGCGCGCGCCGTGCCCTCGTTGCAGACCCTCACGGTGGTGGTGAGGGGCTCACCGAATCGAACGCTGGTGGGGCCGCTCAGCGCTCGAATCACGAGGTCGGGGCCAAACTCACTGCGTCGCGACTGACTCCTGAGTTGCTCGGGCTCGGTGGGGGCGGCGTTGCCCCCACAGCCCGTTCCTGCCAGCAGTCCCGCTGTCAGCAGGACCGTACCGCACCACGACGGCCTTCGCCGTTGCCACATATTGCCTCCGGACGGATGACACCGCGGACGAACCGCCCGATGCGGAGGTCCGCGGAGGTCTGGAGGGTTTATAGGGAGGAATGGCTATTCATGAAAAGCAGACAAGGCGCGCTCGAGGTGTGCAGGTCTACCGCTGCAATCCGCGTTTGATGCGGGCGCACAGCGCCTTCGCCGCCGCGGGGCCGTTCATGTGCGCCTCGCGCACCAGCACGCTGCCCACCACGACGCCATCCGCGTGGGAGGAGAGGGCGCGCGCCTGCTCCTCGGTGGAGATGCCAAAGCCCGCGACGATGGGCACGGGCGCGGCCTCGCGCACGAGGTCCAGGCGCTGGGACAGGTCCGGAGGCAGCTCCGTGCGAATGCCCGTCACGCCAGACACGGACACGCAATAGACGAAGCCGCGTCCCTCCTTCGCGATGGCCTGCGCCCGCGCCGGAGGCGTGGTGGGCGCGCACAGGGGAATCAGGTCGATGCCCTCCGCGTCGAACGTGGCGCGCAGGCTCGCGCTCTCCTCGGGCGGGAGGTCGGGGAGGATGGTCCCGGAGACGCCCCGTTCGCGGGCGAGCTTCGCGTAGCGCGCCTCACCCATGGCCATGATGAGGTTGACGTACGTCATGATGACCAGCGGCGTCTGGGGGCATCGCTCGCGCACCGCCGGCACCACTTCATCCAGCACGCGCCTGAGGGTGGAGCCGGCCTGGAGCGCCCGCTGCGCCGCGCCCTGGATGACGGGGCCGTCCGCGATGGGGTCGCTGAAGGCCACGCCAATCTCCAGCACGTCCGCGCCGCCTTCCGCCAGCGCGACGAACGTGTCCACCGAGCGGGGCAGGTCCGGGTCTCCCGCCATGGCGTAGGTGACCAGCACGCCCTCTCCGCGCGCCTTCGCCTGGGCGAAGGTCCGTGCAATCTCTCCGCTCACGCCTTCACCTCCACCGGCGGAGGCACGCCCCGCGCGGAAATCGTGGCCACGTCCTTGTCGCCGCGGCCCGAGCAGTTGATGACCACGTGCTTTCCCGCCCCCAGCTCGCGCGCCACGTCCCGGCCGCGCGCGAAGGCGTGGGAGGTCTCCAGCGCCGGGAGGATGCCCTCCATCCGCGCCACCTCGTAGAAGGCCGCCAGCGCCTCGTCGTCGGTGGCGGTGCGGACCTCCAGGCGTCCCGTCTTCGCCAGGTGCGCCAGCTCCGGCCCCACGCCCGGGTAGTCCAGGCCCGCGGAGATGCTGTGCGCCTCCTGAATCTGGCCGTCCGCGTCCTGGAGCACCAGCGAGCGCGAGCCGTGGAGCACGCCCTCCGTCCCCAGCGTCAGCGAGGCCCCGTGCTGCTTCGTGTCCAGGCCGTGACCGCCTGCCTCCACGCCCACCAGCCGCACGCCCGCGTCACCGACGAACGGGTGCATCACGCCCATGGCGTTCGAGCCGCCGCCGATGCACGCGATGATGGCATCCGGCAGGCCACCCCAGGCCGCCTGGGCCTGCGTCCGCAGCTCGCGGCCGATGATGGACTGGAAGTCGCGCACCATCGTCGGGTACGGGTGCGGCCCCGCCGCGCTGCCGATGACGTAGTGCGTGTCCGCCACCTGCGACACCCAGGTGCGCATGGCCTCGTTCATCGCGTCCTTCAGCGTGCGCGAGCCGGACTCCACCGGGCGCACCACCGCGCCCAGCGCCCGCATGCGGAAGACGTTGAGCGCCTGCCGCTCCACGTCCAGCGCGCCCATGTACACCTCGCAGGGCAGGCCGAAGAGCGCACACGCGGTGGCGGTGGCGACGCCGTGCTGGCCCGCGCCCGTCTCCGCGATGATGCGCTTCTTCCCCATGCGCCTGGCCAGCAGCACCTGGGCCACGGTGTTGTTGATTTTGTGCGCGCCGGTATGCGCCAGGTCCTCGCGCTTGAGCCACACGCTCGCGCCGCCCCACGCCTCGGTGAGCCGCCGCGCGGGGGTCAGCGTGGTGGAGCGGCCCACGAACTCGCGCAGCACGCGGGCGACGTCCTCGCCAAACGCCGGGTCCGCGCTCGCGGCGGCATAGGCCTCTTCCAGCTCCAGCAGCGCCGGCACCAACGTCTCCGGCACGTACCGCCCGCCGTAGCGCCCGAAGCGGCCGGCGGCAGTCTCCGTACTCATGACAGTCACTCCCAGAGGTTGATGGACTTCGCGGCGCGCACGAAGGCACGCACCGCCTCCACATCCTTGATGCCGGGGGCGGACTCCACCCCGCTGGCCACATCCACGCCGTACGGCCGCGTCGCGCGCACCGCCTCGGCCACGTTGGAGGGCCGCAGGCCGCCGGCCACCAGCACGGGCACTCCGCTTCCGGCGAGCCCCGCCACCAGCGACCAGTCGAAGCCCACGCCTCCACCGCCGTACCCTGGGGCCGCGCCGTCCAGCAGCAGCCCCGCCACATCCCCCACGCCCACATACGTCCGGGCCCGGGCCACGTCTTCCGGCCCGCTGACACGGAGCGCCTTGACGACCGGCACGCCGTACCCCGAGCACGCCTCCGGGGGCTCGTCCCCATGGAGCTGCACGGCCGTGAGGCCGCACGCGCGCACCGTCTCCCGGATGGTGTCCGGCGCCGCGTTGACGAACACGCCCAGCACCGTGCCCAGCGGGGGCCGCGTGCGCGCCAGGGCCGCCGCCGTGGGGATGTCCAGATAGCGGGGGGACTTCGGGTAGAAGTTGAGCCCCAGCGCGTCCACCCCCGCCTCCCACGCGTCCACCGCGTCCGGCAGGCGCGTGACGCCGCACACCTTCACGCGGACGCTCATGGAGGCGCTTCCTCCAGGCCCAGCAGCCGCCGCAGCGCGTGCCCGGGGTCGGGCTCGCGCAGCAGGGACTCGCCCACCAGGACGGCGTCCGCTCCCGCATCCCGGGCCGCCAGCAGGTCCGCCAGCGACTTGAGCCCGCTCTCCGCCACCAGCACCCGGGCCCGTGAGCGCAGCTTCGGCATCACCCGCAGCGCCGTGCCCGTGTCCGTCTTCAGCGTGGCGAGGTTGCGGTTGTTGATGCCCACCAGTTTCGCGCCCGCGGCCAGGGCGCGCTCGGCGTGTTCCTCCGTGTGGGCCTCCACCAGCGCGGCCACCCCCACGGCTTTCGCCGTGGCGACCATCTCCCGCAGCTCACCGTCCTCCAGCGCGTCCGCGATGAGCAGCACCGCGTCCGCGCCCCACAGCGCGCTCTCCTCCACCTCGCGCGCCGCCACCAGGAAGTCCTTGCGCAGGACGGGCAGCGACACCGCCGCCCGCACGGCCACGAGGTCCTCCAGGCTGCCGCCGAAATCCTGCCCATCCGTCAGCACGCTGATGGCGCTGGCGCCCGCGGCCTCATAGGCGCGCGCCACCGCCACCACGTCGGCGTGGGGGAACGCGCCACCCGATGGGCTCTTGCGCTTCACCTCGGCGATGACCGTCAGCGGCCGGCCGGTGCGATGTGTCACCAGCCCCTGGGCGAAGTCCCGGGGCATGGGCCGGGCGCGTGGCGCCAGGGGAGGGCGCGTCGCCAGCTCCTGACGCTTGCGCGCCATGATGCGGTCCAACGTTCCCGGCGCCGCGCCGCCGTTCGATGTCGTGCTCACGAAGTGACTCCAACGGTGGGGGATGTCCGCCTGGACGGCCCCGCCGCGCCGCCCTTGCAGCGGTGATGGCCGCACCCGGCGCCGGTGTCTGGCGCCGCCGTCATGACAGGTCCCCCTCGATGAGGGCCAACAGCTTGCGCCGGGCCGCGCCGGAGTCGATGGCGTGCTCCGCCTTGCGCACGCCGTCGCGCAGGTCCGCGGCCAGGCCCACCACCACCAGCGCCGCCGCCGCGTTGAGCAGCACCGCCGTGCGCAGCCCGGAGCGCTCGCCGTCCAGCAGGGCGCGCAGCCGCTGGGCATTCTCCTCCGCGTCTCCCCCCGCGATGGCCTCGCGAGGCACCTTCTCCAACCCGGCGTCCCCGGGCGACACCGTGAAGAGGTGGACCGTGCCGTCCTCGCGCAGCTCGGCGACCTCGGTGGGCGCGCACGGCGAGACTTCGTCCAGCCCGTCGTGGCCGTGCACCACCCACGCGCGGCGGCTGCCGAGCCGGCCCAGCACGCGCGCCGTCTGCTCCACGCGCTTGCCGTCGAAGGTGCCCAGGAGCTGGTAGCGCGCGCCGGCCGGGTTCGTCAGCGGCCCCAGCAGGTTGAACACGCTGTGGAACCCCATGTCCCGCCGCGCCTGCGCCACGTGGCGCAGGGCCCCGTGGTGCGAGGGCGCGAAGAGGAAGCCCACGCCGTGCTCGTCGATGTCCCGCGCCACGCGCTCGTGCGGGCGCTCCATGGAGACGCCCAGCGCGGCCAGCACGTCCGCGCTGCCACAGCGGCTGGAGACCGCGCGGTTGCCGTGTTTGGCCACCGTCACCCCCGCCCCGGCGGCCACGAAGGCCACCGCGGTGGAGATGTTGAAGGTGTGCGCGCCGTCGCCGCCCGTGCCGCAGGTGTCGAGCACCACCTCCGCGCGGGGGGACAGCTTCGCCGCGCAGGCCCGCATGGCCTCCGCCGCGCCGAGGATTTCATCCTCCGTCTCACCCTTCATCTTCAGCGCCGTCGCCAGCGCGCCCACCTGGGCAGGCGAAGCCTCCCCGGCGAGCATCAGACCCATGACGCGGGTCATCTCCTCGCGGGTGAGGTCGCGCCGGCCCACCACCTTGCCCAGCGCTTCTTTGAGCGTCATGGCCTATCCCAGCCGGACCACTTCGCGGCCCATCGCCTGGGCGATGGCGCGGACCTCGTTCATGGCCTTCTCGAACTCGGAGAAGTCCAGGGACTGGGCGCCGTCCGACTTCGCGCGCGGCGGGTCGGGGTGCACCTCGACGATGATGCCGTCCGCCCCCACCGCCGTCGCCGCGCGCATCATCGCCGGCACCGCCTTGCGCACGCCGATGCCGTGCGACGGGTCCACGAAGACGGGCAGGTGCGAGAGCGCCTTGAGCATGGGCACCGCGTTCAGGTCCAGCGTGTTGCGCGTCATCGTCTCGAAGGTGCGGATGCCGCGCTCGCAGAGGATGACCTGGGTGTTGCCGCGGGCGACGATGTACTCGGCCGCCATCAGCAGCTCCTTCAGGGTGGCGCTCATGCCGCGCTTGAGCAGCACGGGCTTGCGCAGCTCGCCCACGGCCTCCAGCAGGCTGAAGTTCTGCATGTTGCGCGCGCCAATCTGGAGGATGTCCGTGGCGTCCGCCACGGCCTGGAGCGTCGCGGTGTCCTTGACCTCGGTGGTGACGAGCAGGCCCGTCTCCTGGCGCGCCTCGGCCAGCAGCGCGAGGCCGTCACCCTTGAGGCCCTGGAACTCATAGGGGCTGGTGCGCGGCTTGAACGCGCCGCCACGCAGCATGGTGGCGCCGGCCTTCTTCACCGCGTGGGCGGTGGTGAGGATCTGCTCGCGCGACTCCACCGAGCAGGGGCCTGCAATCACGTGGAAGGCGGCGCCGCCCAGCGTCAACCCGCCCACGCGAAGCTGAGAGTCGTCCGGCTTCACCTCGCGGCTGACGAGCTTGAACGGCTGGGAGACGGACACGGCGTCGGCGACGCCCGGGAGCACGCGGAAGGGCTCGGGCTCCACGGCGCCCGGGTTTCCGGTGATGCCGATGGCCGTGCGAGTGCCCCCTGGTATCGCGTGCGGTTGCCAGCCACGACGGCGGATCTCGTCGTTCACACGCTCGATGTCCTGGGCCGTCGCGTCCGGTCGCATCACGATCAACATGGGGGTCCCTGCTTTCTCCTGCTCCGAGTGGTTTGGGCCGGACACGCGCCGGCGCCAATTTGCACAGGTGAGGCGAACAACAATCAGAGGTTCTGCATCAAGTGTCTGTTGCCCGCAACCGCATCCGAGTCTCCCTTGCGCCTCCCACGCATATCAAGCGAGCGTGGGCGCTTTTCTGTCTGAAGGCGATGTGGGAGGAGCGTGCGTGCCGAATCCGGAGGTCATTGTCGTGGGGGCGGGGCTCGCGGGGCTGGCGTGCGCGCGGGCGCTCGTCGCGTCGCGGGTGAAGGTGCTGCTGCTGGAGGGGAGCGACGCGCCCGGAGGCAGGGTCCGCACCGATGTCCATGAGGGCTTCCTGCTAGACAGGGGCTTCCAGGTGTACCTGTCGGCATATCCAGAGGGCCGGCGGATGCTGGACCTGGGGGCGCTGGCGCTGCGCCGGTTCATCCCGGGCGCCAGGGTGTGGCGGGGCGGCAAGCTGCACACGGTGGTGGACCCGCTGCGCCGGCCGGTGGAGGCGCTCACGCACGCGCTGTCCCCGGTAGGGACGTTCGGGGACAAGCTGCGCGTCCTGGAGCTGCGGCAGCTGGCCAGCTCCGGCGAGGTGGAGGACGTGTGGCAGCGTCCGTCGCGCACGTCGCGGCGCTACCTGGACGAGCTGGGCTTCACGGCGTCCATGCGGGAGTCGTTCCTGCGCCCCTTCTTCGCGGGCATCTTCCTGGAGCGGGAGCTGTCCACGTCCAGCCGCTTCCTGGAGTTCGTCTTCCGCATGTTCGCCACCGGGTACGCGGCGGTGCCGGAGATGGGGATGGGGGCCATTCCCGAGCAGCTCTCGGCGCGGCTTCCGCCGGGCGTGCTTCGGATGCGCGCGCCGGTGGCGGACGTGTGGGGCCACCGCGTGCGCATGGAGGACGGGGAGATGATTGGCGCGAAGGCCGTGGTGGTGGCCACGGACCCGGCGACGGCCGTGGGGCTGCTGCCGGGCATGGTGCCGCCGGTGATGAACCGGGTGACGTGCCTCTATTTCGCCGCGCCGGAGCCTCCGGTGGAGGGCCCCTGGCTGCTGCTCAATGGCGAGGGCCGGGGACGGGTGAACAACGTGGCGGTGATGAGCGAGGTGTCGGCCGCGTATGCGCCGCCGGGGCAGGCGCTGGTGTCCGTGTCCGTCGTCGGCGCCACGCCGGCGCTGGACGCGCTGCTGGCCGAGGTCCGCGCGGAGCTGACGGAATGGTTCGGGCCGGCCGTGTCCGCGTGGCGGCACCTGCGCACCTATGCGCTCCCGCTCGCGCTGCCCGCGCAGCCTCCCGAGGTGCTGGAGCTTCCGCGCCGGCCGGTGCGGCTGTCGCCAGGACTCTTCGTCTGTGGCGACCACCGTGACAATGCCTCCATCGACGGCGCCCTGGGCTCGGGCAGGCGCGCCGCGGAGGCCGTCCTCCGGGAGCTGGAGCGGGAGTGAGACGACCGGGGTTCACAGGGATGCTCGAGCCCCTGACACGACCTGGTGGGCCTGATAGACAACTCCCGATGACTGACCTTCCGGATTCCGGAAAGCATGCCTTCGGGTTCGGGGAGCACCGCGCGGCGCTCCTCGGTCACTGCTACCGCATGTTGGGCTCTGTCGCGGAGGCAGACGACGCGGTCCAGGAGACGCTGGTGCGGGCGTGGCGCGCGATGGACCGCTTCGAGGGCCGCGCGTCCCCGCGCACCTGGCTGTACAGCATCGCCACCCGCGTCTGCCTGGACGCCCTGTCGGAGGGCTCGCGCCGCGCCCGGCCGATGGAGCTGGGGCCTGTCTGCTCCATCGATGGGGAGCTGGCGTCGCTGCCCGCCAACAGCTGGATTGAACCCATCCCGGACGCCCTGGCCATTCCATCGGACGCCGACCCCTCCGAGCAGGTGGCGCTGCGGCAGAGCATCCGGCTCGCGTTCCTGGCCGCGCTCCAGCACCTGCCGCCCCGCCAGCGCGCGGCGCTGCTGCTGGCCGACGTGCTGGGCTGGCCGGCCGCCGAGGTCGCGGAGAGCCTGGGGACCTCGGTGGCGTCGGTCAACAGCGCGCTCCAGCGGGCCCGAGCGACCCTGGCGCAGCTGGGCCTGGAGGACTCGGACTTCCGGGCGCCGCGGTCCGAGGCGCAGGCGTCGTTGCTGGAGCGCTACGTGGACGCCTTCGAGCGCTACGACCTGGACGCCTTCACGGCGTTGCTCCACGAGGAGGTGACCCTGTCCATGCCTCCCTATACGCTGTGGCTCCAGGGGCACGCGTCCATTCGCGGCTGGTTCCTCGGGCGCGGAGCGGGGTGCAGGGGCTCCCGGCTGGTGCCCACCTCGGCCTGCGGCTCACCGGCCTTCGGCCAGTACCGGGCCAGCGGGCCCGGGGGGCTCCATCAGCCGTGGTCGCTCATCGTGCTGGAGCTGTCCGGGGGGCGCATCGCCGCCATGAACCACTTCCTGGACACCGAGGCGCTCTTTCCCCGGTTCGGGCTGCCCCGGGAGCTGCCTCGGTAGGGGGCCGAAAATCTTTCTGAAAAAGGACCGATGAATTCGGCCCGCCTGGGCAGTCCAAGCCTTCGAAACCCACCCGCCCTGGAGGCACACATGAAGGTCAGCCGTCCCCGAAAGCTCTTCCTCAACCTGCCCGTGGCCGACCTGAAGCGGTCGGTCGACTTCTTCACGAAGCTGGGCTTCGAGTTCAACAAGGACTTCACCGACGACAACGCCACGTGCATGGTCGTCGGAGAGGACGCGTACGTGATGCTCCTCACGGACGCCCGCTTCAAGGAGTTCATCCGGAAGCCGCTGCACGACGCGACCCAGAGCACGGCGGGCACCTACGCGGTGTCGGCCAGCAGCCGTGAGGAGGTCGATACCCTGGTGAAGACCGCGCTGGCGTCCGGCGGCTCCCCCGCGGCGGACACCATGGACCTGGGCTTCATGTACGGCGGGAGCTTCTACGACCCGGACGGGCACCACTGGGAGGTGGCCTGGATGGACCCGAACCAGATGCCGCCGCAGCAGTAGGCGCCAGGCGCGTGGCCGGCGCCCTCAGGGCGCCGTTCCGGCCTCCGCCATCGGGGGCAGCCACCTGCGCAGCACGCTCGGGGAGGTCGCCCGGTAGATGTTGTCGTGGCGCAGGTCCGGCCGGGGCTCGACCTCCCACCGCAGGCCAGCGGGGGCGCTCGTGCTCAGGACGTCCTTCAGCCGCGCGACGGCCGGGACGATGTCGCCCGTCTCGTTGGCGGAGGACACATAGAGCCCCGCGCGCAGGTCCGGACGCGCCGCCAGCCGCGCGCCCGCCTCCTTCACCAGCGACTCCGCGTTCCACCAGAGGCTGGGGCTCAGCGCGAGGTACGTGTCGAACAGCTCGGGCTGGAGGAAGAACGTCTCCACGATGAAGTAGCCCGCGAGCGACTCGCCGATGATGGCCCGCTCCTCCGTCACGCGGTAGCGGCGCTCCACTTCCGGAATCAGCTCCTCGTGGATGAAGGCGCGGAACGCCGCTGAGCCTCCCGTGACGGGCGCCACCTCCCGGTCCGAGGGAACCATGGTCGGGCCCGTCAGGTCCCGCCGGCGCACGGTGTTCTCGATGCCGACCACCAGGAGTGGCCGCAGCTCCCCCGCGCGGATGGCCGTGTCGACAGTGGTGGCCAGGTGGGGGAAGTCTTCCTGGAGGCCGCCATCGGGCATGTAGAGCACCGGGAAGCGCGCCTGCTCCGACGTCGCGTAGCCCGGAGGCAGGTAGACCTGGATGCGGCGGGTCTCCTCCAGCTTCGCGGATTCGAGGGTGAAGGTCTGGTGCGGGGGCACGGGCTCCTGGGGGGCGGGCCGGTTGCTCGCGCACGCGCAGCCCAGGAGGAGCAACAGCAGGCCCACGGACCCCATTGGCATTTGCATCCCCGGATCCTGCCCGAGCCGGTCATGCGCCGCCAGTGAGCCGTCTCACAGCGCCGTCGAGCTCTCCGCCTCGTCCGCGGACTTCGCGGCGCCGGGCCGCGCCGTGTCGGTGAGCAACCACCGTCCCAGGGCGAGGCCCAGCACGGCCGTGGCACCGCTGGCGGCGAGGACACCCAGCTTCGCGGCCGCGAGCATCCGCGCGTCCGTGAAGGCCAGCTGCGCGATGAACAGGGCCATGGTGAAGCCGATGCCGGCGACCACGCCCAGCACCAGCAGCTCCCGCATCCCCAGTCCCTGGGGCAGCGTCCCGATTTTCAGGCGGAGCGTCAGCCAGCACGCCGCCAGCACGCCCAGGGGCTTGCCCAGCATCAGGCCCGCGGCCACGGCGGTCACCACCGTCCACGACGCGCCGTCGAGCGGACCGCTCGACAGCGACACCCCCGCGTTCGCGAGCGCGAACACCGGCATGATGCCGAACGCCACCCAGGGGTGGAGCGCGGCAATCAGGCTCTCCGAGGGAGACATCGCCTCGCGGCGCGCGAGGTCGACCCGCCGCAGCGTCGCCGCGAGGTGGTGGGACGTGAGCGACTCCGACGGCGCATGGGTGAGGTGCTCGAGCTCCTTCCGCGTGTCCGCGATGAAGCCATCCGTTCCCAGCCACGCGCGCACGGGCGTGGCGAGGCCGACGATGACGCCGGCAATCGTGGGGTGAATCCCCGCGGAGTAGATGCCCGCCCAGGCCACGAGCGACGGGACGATGTAGGCCAGCTTCGAGCGGACCCCGAAGCGCTGCATCGCGAAGACACCGAAGAACCCCAGCGCGGCGACGAGCAGCCCCGAGAGCGCCACGCCCGATGAGTAGAACAGGGCGATGACGACGATGGCGCCCAGGTCGTCGATGACGGCGAGCGCCAGCAGCAGCACGCGGAGGGCCGGGGGGACCCGGTTGCCGAGCAGGGTGAGGATGCCTACCGCGAACGCGATGTCCGTCGCCATGGGGACGCCCCAGCCGGAGCGCGTCTCGGCGCCGTTCGCGAAGAAGAGGTAGATGGCCGCCGGCGCGAGCATGCCGCCCAGGGCCGCCGCCACGGGCAGCGAGGCGCGGCGCCACTCGGACAGCTCGCCGTGGTGAATCTCCCGGCGAATCTCCATGCCGACGACGAAGAAGAAGATGACCATCAGCCCGTCGTTGACGACCCACTCCAGGCTGCGCTCGAAGGTGAAGTCACCCAGGCGCAAGCCGACCGGCGTCTGCCAGAAGTGGACGTAGCTGTCCGCCCACGGCGAGTTCGCCCAGGCCAGCGCGATGGCCGCCGCGACGAGCAGCAGGATGCCGCTGGCGGCTTCGATGTGGAGGAAGCGCTCGAGCGGCCGGCTCGCGAGCCGGGACAGCCGCAGCAGGGGCTCCCAGGCCTCTGGCGGAGCGGGTGGAAGGGCGGCATGCCCCGGAGCAGGGGTGGTCGACATACGCAGGTCCCGCCGGTGTCACACCGGCCGGGATGGCGGCCCGACCATCCATGTTCCTGTGGCGCTCATCGCCACACCCTTCGTCTGCGGCACGCACCCTCCCATGGAACGGCGCGTGCGTCGAGCCGATGTCGCAGGTGGCCAGGGACGCGGCGCTCGTTCGTCCCTGCGCCCGCGTGGAGCGTCATGCCGTGCAGCAGTGCACATCGGACGAGCGGGCGTGCAGCCTGGGTAATGGATGCGTGTCGATGATGCGCCGTGGGAACCTGGACCGGGGGTGTCCGTTGGCGCCACGCGTCGAGTAGGGTGCGGCTTCCCTTGGAGGGGTGTCATGCGGCTGCGGACCTTCCTCACCCTTGGAGCTGTCCTCCTCGCGGTCCTGGGACTGGGGTCGGCGGGTGGTCTCTTCTGGATGACGACCCTGCTTCAGCGTCAGACCACCAGCCTCATCGACGCGGCGGAGCGGGTGCGCGCGGCGGCGGAGCTGGAAATCACCCTGCTGCTGCTCCAGTACGCGCACGAGGTCGAGGGCCTCGAGGCTCCCGACCCGCTCGGGCCGGCGCGGGGAGTGGACGAGCTGCTGGACGAGGTGCCGGAGCGGCTCGCGCACGTCGAGCTGTACACGGAGACGGAGGCGGAGCGGGCGCTGGTGGCCGCCTCGCGCGCCAGCGTGGAGGCGTACCTGCGTGCTCCCGAGAGGGAGCGGCGTGCCCGGCTGGTGCAGGCCATCGACTCGACGCGGGCGGTGATGGATTCGAGCATCGCCCGTGCGCGCGCGGCGCGCGACGACGCGCAGGCGGTGCGGCGGAACGGGCGGCTCATCGGCACCCTGCTCGCGGTCGCCGTCCTGACGGGGGTGGGGCTGTTCCTCACCGTCGCGCAGACGCGCATCTACCGGCCGCTGATCTCCATCCGCCGTGCGCTGAGCGCGTTCAAGTCAGGCCGGCGCGAATCCCGGGTGGCGCGCGCGGGGCCGCCGGAGCTCCAGGAGATTGGCGCGGAGTTCAACGAGATGGCGGAGACCGTCACCAGCCAGGACGCGCGGCAGCTCCAGTTCCTGGCGGGGGTGGCGCACGACCTGCGCACGCCGCTGAACGCGCTGAAGCTGTCGGCGCAGATGCTGCTAAGGGCCAAGACGCAGCCGCCGCCGGAGAAGGTGCGGGAGTCGCTGGTGCGCATCTCCAACCAGGTGGACCGCCTGGAGCGCATGGTGGGCGACCTGCTGGACCGCACGCGCATCGAGTCGGGGAACCTGGAGCTGCGCCTGGAGGAGTGCGACTTGCGCGGGCTGGTGGAGGAGGTCGTCGAGCTGCACCGGCCGTCGAGCGAGCTGCACCGGCTCGAATACTCCGTGCCCGAGACGCCGGTGTGGTGGCGGTGTGACCCGACGCGGCTGGCGCAGGTGCTCACGAACCTGGTGAGCAACGCCATCAAGTACTCGCCGGAGGGTGGAGTGGTGAGGCTCCAGCTCGAATCGACGGAGCGGGAGGCGGTCGTCTCCGTGACGGACCAGGGCGTGGGGATTGAGCCCGAGGACCTGGGCAGCCTGTTCGAGCCGTTCAAGCGGAGCCGGACGGCGTCCAGGGACATCCCGGGCGTGGGCCTGGGGCTCTCCGTCTCCCGCCGCATCGCCCGGGCGCATGGCGGGGACATCGAGGTGGAGAGCGTCGTCGGAACGGGCTCCACGTTCCGGCTTCGCCTGCCTCGCCCCAGGTAGGGCCCGGGGCGCGCGGGCGTCGGCCCTCTGTTCCTGTCGTCATCGAGGTCGAGCTTACGACCCGGCTTTCCGGGCCACGCCGCGGGTCGTCCATGCGCACAACGCTGAGTCCCCCCTGGCCGCCGCCTACGCCTGGAATGGTGCTCCAGGCGCACTTCGACCTCATGGGTTGAGCAGCGTGCCCGTGGGGCCTCAGTGAACCGGCGTGGCGACCTGCCCACGGCCCGGTGGCGGCGGCCGAGCGCTGGGCGGCTGCACTCCCGGGGGCGGCGCGGGCACCACGTGCGCCATGCCGGCGTAGGGGCCCGGCTGGCGGCCGTCATGAACGGCGCTCAGGCGTAGCGACAGGATGGAGGCGTCCCCCATCGACACGTCGCGGCGCTCCACCAGCTCGCGCACGGGCACGTCCACCGCGCCCACCAGCTCGCTGCCGTGCGGCCCGTCCACGTACACGTGGAAGCCGACCCGCCGGTCGTCGAAGGCGTTGGCGATGGCGACGAACTCGGCGTCGTAGTCCGTGTAGATGCCGTTGCGCGCCTGCGTCGTCAGGTGCAGGCCATCCGGGTGGCGGACCTCGACGCGCAGCCGCGGGCGGTTCTCGTGCGGGATGCTCAGGGCCAGGTCCTTCACCAGGTCCGTCATGCCGCGCTGCCGGGCCATCTGCGTCACCCGGTTTGCCAGCCGCGTGAAGATGTCGTTCGACGCGCCCACCCACGCCCGGCCATCCGGCCGGCCCGGCGTCACCAGCACCGAGTGCACGGCGAAGCGGTAGGGCCGCGGCTGCACCCGCTCCAACTGGTGGGTGGCGAAGCCGTCATCCTGTCCCGTGCGCAGCGCCACGTGGTAGGCGTCCGCCGCCCCATTCCAATCCCGGCCCGCGATGCGCTGGTCGGCCAGCGCCATGTGGCGCGCGTACTCCTCCAGCGGCGCCGCCCGGCCGCCCTGTCGCAGGCTCAGCGCGGCGGCGTAGCGTTCCTGAGCGCGCGCCCAGTCGCGCTGCGCCCGCGCGGCGTCCCCCTCGCGCGACAGCCGCTCGACCTCTTCGGTGATGAAGTGCTCGTACTCGGCGGCGATGTGCTGCGCCCACGCCGACGCCGAGCCGTCCAGCCGCAGCACCAGCTGCGCCAGCTCATGCGCCGCGATGTAGTTGCCCTCGCGGAGGTCGCGGTCCGCCTGCGCGCGGCCCTGGGTGATGACCACGCGCCGCACGTCCTCCGCGCGCGTCTTCACATCGGGAGAAGGCGAGAGCTGCAGCGCCTGCTCCATCCGCGAGACGGACTCCACGTAGCGCCCCTGCTGCGCCTGCTCGACGGCCGTATCCAGCTGCCCCAGCGCCACGTTTCGCGCCGCCAGCGAGCGGAACGTGGCGATCTCCGCGTTGCCCGGCTCCACGGAGAGGGCGAAGTCGGACTCGGCGAGCGCGCAGCCCCAGTCCTCCACCTGGGCACACGCCTGGGCGCGCTGCCGCGCCGCCTCGAGCGCCTTCGTCCGGGCCGTCTCGAACTTGAGCTTGAGCTCCGGGCTGTCCGGCTCACCCGACAACGCCTGACGATAGGACGTGTACGCGGCCTTCCAGTCCCCCACGGCCGCGGCGCGGTCTCCTGTCTTCTCGTGCGCCGCGCACGCACTCAGGACCACGGCCGCGATGAACCCCAGCACCACTCGCTTCATGTCGACGGACTCCCCTCGCTGAACCCGGGGACGATAGCCGACAGGACCGCGGGAAGCCGATGCCCCTCCCGGGTCGGAAATGCCCCGCGCCGGCGCGCCGGGGCCGCTCGCGCGTGACGGGGCGCCCCCTCGTGGAGTGCGAGGGGGCGCCAGCGCGGTGCCTCAGCTGGCTGGCGCCGAGGCCGCGGCCTGCGCCGGAGCTGGCGCCGCCGCCAGGGCCGCCACCTGCGTCAGCAGGCCCGTCATGCGGCGGGCGAAGCGGTTGGGGTCGGAGATGGTGCTGCCCTCGGTGAGCAGCGCCTGGTCGTGCAGCAGCTCGATCCACTCCGACACCTGGGCCGCGGACGGCTCGCGCTCGTGCAGGGCCTTCAGGTGCTCGATGACGGGGTGCTTCGGATTCACCTCGAGGATGCGCTTCACGCGCGGCATGCCCGCGCCCCGGCCGCGCTGCTGGAGCAGGCGCTCCAGGTAGGCCGGCGAGCCGCCCTCGGGGACGACGAGGCACACGGGCGAGTCCGTCAGCCGGTCCGACACGCGCACCTCGCGCACCGACTCCTGGAGCACGTCCTTCATCTTCTCCGTGAGCGTCTTCAGGCCCTGGGCGTGCTGCTCCTGCTCCTTCTTCTGCTCGTCCGTGGACTGGAGCTTCAGGTCCGCCTGGAGCGCGGACACCAGCGGCTTGCCCTGGAACTCGCGCAGGCCCTGCGCGGCCCACTCGTCCACCGGGTCCGTCATGTAGAGGACCTCGAAGCCGCGCTGCTTCAGCGTCTCCAGGTGGGGGCTGTCCGCCACCGCCTTCCGGGACTCGCCGTAGACGTAGTAGATGGCCTCCTGGCCCTCCTTCATGCGGCCCACGTAGTCGGCGAGCGAGGTGAGCCCCTCCTCGCGCGAGCTCTCGTAGCGCAGCAGCCCGCCCAGCTTGTCCTTGTGCTCCGCCTCCGTCGCGAGGCCTTCCTTCAGCACCGTGCCGAAGGCCTTCCAGAACGTGAGGTAGTCGTCCGGCTTGTCCTTGGCCAGCTTCTCCAGCAGGTCCAGCGACTTCTTCACCATGTGCTTGCGGATGGCGCGCACCACCTGCGAGTCCTGGAGCAGCTCGCGCGACACGTTGAGCGGCAGGTCATCCGAGTCGATGACGCCGCGCACGAAGCGCAGCCACTGCGGCACCAGCTCCTCGCAGCGGTCCATGATGAACACGCGCTTGACGAACAGCCGCACCCCGCGCTGCTGCTGCGCGTCCAGGTCGAACGGCGGGTGCTTGGGCACGAAGAGCAGGCCGGTGAACTGGGTGTTGCCGTCCGCCTTGAAGTGGGTCCACGCCAGCGGCGGCTCCCAGTCGTGCGTCAGGTGCTTGTAGAACTCCTGGTACTGCTCGTCCGTGATTTCGGACTTCGCGCGCTGCCACAGGGCGCTGGCCTTGTTGACGACCTCCAGCGACGTCTCCGTCTTCGCGTCGTCGCCCGTCCCCGTCGTCTTGCTCACCTGGAGCTTGATGGGGTGGCCCACGTAGTCGGAGTACTGGGTGATGAGCGAGCGCAGTCGCCACTCGTCCAGGAACTCCTTCTGGTCCTCCTTCAGGTGGAGGATGACGGACGTGCCGCGGAAGGCGCGCTCGGCGGGCTCCACCGTGAAGGAGCCCTTCGCCTCGGACGTCCACCGCCAGGCGGCCGGGCCCTGTCCGGCGGCGCGGCTCACCACCTCCACCCGGTCCGCGACCAGGTAGGCGCTGTAGAAGCCCACGCCGAACTGGCCGATGAGCTGCATGTCCTTCTGGCCCTTCTGGGCCAGCGCCTCGACGAACTCACGCGAGCCGGAGTGGGCGATGGTGCCCAGGTTCTTTACCAGCTCGTCATGCGTCATGCCGATGCCGGTGTCCTCCAGCGTGAGGGTGCCCCTCTCCGCGTCCGGGATGATGCGCAGCTCCAGGGCCGGCTCGTCCGTGAGCAGCTCCGGCTCTGTGATTGCGCGGAAGCGGAGCTTGTCGAGCGCGTCGGACGCGTTCGACACCAGCTCGCGGAGAAAAATCTCCTTGTGGCTGTAGAGCGAATTGATGACCAGGCTGAGGAGTTGGTTGATTTCCGCCTGGAAGGCGTGGGTCTCCCGCTGGGGGGCGTTTTCGACGGTCATGGTGAAAAGGGCCTCCGGGCGCCCGGAGGGGCGCCAGCGTCGCCTTCCCTTAACCATGGAAACCCGCTTGTCGAGTCCGGTCCGTCCGTCCGCCGTCAGGCCCGGGGTCTCCAGGGGCGCAGGGGAGGCGCAAGGCCCTGATTTCTGAAGGTACTTGAAATACTTGGGAATATCGGGCGGAGGGCTGGCAGGTGTGCGGAGGGCTGGGAGGGCGCGGCGGGGTTGGAGTAGGGATGGGGGCATGAACCGTACCCTCCTCTCCCTGCTCGGCGCGGCGTTGCTGTCCGGAGTCGCCTCCGCCGCGGAAAAGGCTCCCACGCGCGTGCCGGATGCCGCGGCGCTCCAGCGGCTGACGGCGCGCTTCGCCCCGGTGGACCTCCGGGTGGACCTGAAGGCGCTGCCCGATTCGGAGCGCCAGGCCCTGACGCGCATCATCCAGGCCTCGCAGTTGATGGACACGCTCTTCCTGCGCCAGCGCTGGGCGGGCAACGAGACGCTGCTGCTGGACCTGGTCCGGGACACCTCGCCGCTGGGCCGCGCGCGGCTGCACGCGTTCCTCCTGGACAAGGGCCCCTGGAACAGCCTCGACGAGGCGCGGCCCTTCATCCCGGGCGTGCCGGCCAAGCCCGCGCCCGCCAACTTCTATCCGGCGGGCGCCACCCAGGCGGAGGTGGAGGCCTGGGTGAAGTCGCTGCCCGAGGCGCAGCAGAAGGAGGCCACCGGCTTCTACACCACCATCCGGCGGGACCCGGACGGCCGCTTCATCGCCGTGCCCTACAGCGTGGAGTACCAGGGGGAGCTGGCCCAGGCCGCCGCGCTGCTGCGCGAGGCCGCGGCGCTCACCCAGCAGCCCACGCTGAAGGCGTTCCTCACCTCGCGCGCGGACGCGTTCCTGTCCAACGACTACTACGCCAGCGAGGTGGCGTGGATGGAGCTGGACGCCAGCATCGAGCCCACCATCGGGCCCTACGAGGTCTACGAGGACGAGTGGTTCAACTACAAGGCCGCGTTCGAGGCCTTCGTGGGCCTGCGTGACGACGCGGAGACGCAGAAGCTGGCGAAGTTCAGCGGTCAGCTCCAGGGGCTGGAAGACCACCTCCCCATCGACCCGAAGCTGCGCAACCCGAAGCTGGGGGCCCTGGCGCCCATCCGCGTCATCAACAGCCTCTTCTCCGCGGGGGACGGCAACCGCGGCGTGCAGACGGCCGCCTTCAACCTGCCCAACGACGAGCGCGTGACGGAGAAGATGGGCTCCAAGCGCGTGATGCTGAAGAACGTGCAGGAGGCCAAGTTCGAGCGCGTGCTGGTGCCCATCGCCCGGGTGGCGCTCCCCCAGAAGGACCAGAAGGACATCTCCTTCGACGCCTTCTTCACCCACATCCTCATGCACGAGCTGATGCACGGCCTGGGCCCCAGCAACATCACCGTGGGCGGCAAGGCCACCACCGTGCGCAAGGAACTCCAGGCGGCCTCCAGTGCCATCGAGGAGGCGAAGGCGGACATCTCCGGCCTGTGGGCGCTGCAGCGCCTGGTGGACACCGGCGTCATCGACAAGTCGCTGGAGCGCACCATGTACACCACGTTCCTGGCCTCCGCGTTCCGCTCCATCCGCTTCGGCATCGACGAGGCGCACGGCAAGGGCATCGCCCTCCAGCTCAACCACTTCCTCGACACCGGCGCGGTGAAGGTGAACGCGGACGGCACCTTCTCCGTGGTGCCGGCGAAGATGAAGCAGTCCGTCACCTCGCTGACGAAGCAGCTCATGGAGATTCAGGGCCGCGGCGACAGGAAGGCCGCCGAGGCGCTGCTGGCGAAGCAGGGCGTGGTGCGTCCTCCCGTCCAGCGCGTGCTGGACCGCCTCCAGGGTGTGCCGGTGGACATCGAGCCCCACTACGTCACCGCCGAGGAGCTGCTCCGCGAGGTGAGGAAGTAGTCACCGGTGCATCGCCCCGGTCCGCCGCCCGGCTTCCTCCGTGCGCGGCGGGCCGGTGATGCCCAGAAAGCAGGGGAGATGGAGACTCCAGCCCGCCAGCACCGCCCGGCGCCTCCAAGCCCCTGGGGTGTCGTCATCGCGCTCACCGTCATGGGCGCCTGGGGCGGGCACCTCGCGTGGGGGCTGACGCGCGCGGAGCTGCCATGGGAGGAGCCGCTCGCCTGGCTGCATGTCGCCCTCCAGGCGTGGCTGTACACCGGGCTCTTCATCACCGGGCATGACGCCATGCACGGCACGGTGTCCCACCGTCGCTGGGTGAACGAAGCCGTGGGCACGGTCGCCTGCTTCCTCTTCGCGGGGCTGTCCTACCGGCGGCTGGTGGTGAACCACCGCGCGCACCACGCCCGGCCCACGAGCGAGGACGACCCGGACTTCTCCACTCGCAGCCAATCCTTCTGGCCCTGGCTGGGCACCTTCATGGCCCGCTACACCACCCTGCCGCAGCTGGGGGTGATGGCGGCCAAGTTCAACGTGCTGCTCTTCCTGGGCGTGTCCCAGCCGCGCGTCCTCGTCTTCTGGGTGCTGCCCTCGCTGCTGGGCACCTTGCAGCTCTTCTATTTCGGCACCTACCTGCCGCACCGGCGGCCGGAGACGCCGGACATGGCGCCGCACCACGCGCGCACGCTGCCGCGCAACCACTTGTGGGCCCTGCTGTCCTGCTTCTTCTTCGGCTACCACTGGGAGCACCACGAGTCGCCGGGCACGCCCTGGTGGCGGCTGTGGCGCCTGAAGGATGCCCGCGTCCGCGAGGCGGCCCTGACGCAGGCCGCCGGGGCGCTTCCGGGGCAGGAAGGCGCCACCCGGTAACGTCCGGCCGCTCCGGACCGATATACAGGGGCCATGCGCGACCCGCTGCCCGCCGAGCCCCCCAGCTCCGAAGTCACGCCCGAGAAGACCTACCTGCGCCGACGCGAGCTGCTCAAGCACGCGGGCCTCTTCGCTGGCACGGCCGCCGCCGTGGCCGGGGGCCTGCACCTGCTGGGGCGCAAGCGGACGCGCCCGGTGGAGCGCTTCGGCCCGGACGGGGACCCGGCGGTGCTGCCGGTGGTGAAGGGGGGCGGCCCCTACGACACGGACGAGCCGCCCACGCCCTATGAGGACGTCACCACCTACAACAACTTCTACGAGTTCGGCTTCGACAAGGACGACCCCGCGCGCTTCGCCCACACGCTGAAGCCCCGGCCGTGGAGCGTCGTCATCGACGGCGAGGTACACCAGCCGCGGACGGTGGACGTGGAGCAGCTCACGTCCTGGTTCCCCCTGGAGGACCGCGTCTACCGCATGCGCTGCGTGGAGGCCTGGTCCATGGTGATTCCGTGGCTCGGCTTCCCGCTGGCGGCGCTGCTCCAGCGCGTGGAGCCCACCAGCCACGCGAGGTACGTGGCCTTCACCACGCTGCTGGACCCGGAGCAGATGCCGGGCCAGCGCCGCGCCCTGCTGGACTGGCCCTACACGGAAGGGCTGCGCCTGGACGAGGCGCTGCACCCGCTCACGCTGCTGGCGACGGGGCTCTACGGACGGCCGTTGCCCAACCAGAACGGCGCGCCGCTGCGGCTGGTCGTGCCCTGGAAATATGGCTTTAAAAGCATCAAGTCCATCGTCCGAATCACCCTCACGCGCGAGGAGCCGGTGACGACGTGGCGGCGGGCCGCGCCGCGGGAGTACGGCTTCTTTGCCAACGTGAATCCCGCCGTGCCACACCCGCGCTGGAGCCAGGCCAGCGAGCGCCGCATCGGCGACTTCGAGCGCCGGCCCACGCTGCCCTTCAACGGCTACGCGGAGCAGGTGGCCCACCTCTACACCGGCATGGACCTGCGCCGGTTCTACTGAGTCCCCGCGCCATGGCCTCGTCACCGACTCCCTGGCTCAACCCCGCGCTCGTCGTGGGGGGCCTGTTCCCGCTGCTGCTGCTCGCCGTGCAGGGCCCCCGGGGCGAGCTGGGGCCCAATGCCATCGAAGCCGCGCTGCACCAGACGGGCCTGCTCGCGCTGGTGCTGCTGCTGGCGTCGCTGGCGTGTACGCCGCTGCGGCTCGTGGCGGGGTGGACGTGGCCCGCGCGCGTGCGCCGCACGCTGGGCCTGCTGGCCTTCACCTACGCGGTGGCGCACTTCCTCGTGTACGCGGTGCTGGACCAGGGGCTGGCCTGGAGCGCCCTGTGGGCGGACGTCACCGAGCGGCCCTTCATCACCGTGGGCTTCGCCGCGCTGGTGCTGCTGGTGCCCCTGGCCCTCACCTCGACGAACCGGTGGGTGCGGCGGCTGGGCTTCCCGCGCTGGCAGCGGCTGCACCGGCTGGCCTACGTGGCCGCGGGGCTGGGCGTGGTGCACTTCGTGTGGCGGGTGAAGAAGGACGCCACCGAGCCGCTCGTCTACGGCGCGGTGCTGTCGCTGCTGCTGGCCATCCGCGTGGGGGAGGCCCTACGCAAACGCCGGGCCCGCGCCGCTGCGGCGGCCCGGAACCCGGCGTGAGGTTTCGCGAAGGGGAGGGGTGTCCTACTTGCGCGGCAGCGGGAGGATGGTGTCCACCAGCGTCATCAGCTGCGCGCAGCTCACCGGCTTGCGCACGAAGGCGCTGATGCCGGCCTTCTGGCCCAGGGCGCGCACCTCCGCCACGTTCGGGTCACCCGTCATCATCAGGATGGGGACCTTGGCCAGCTTCGGGTTGCTGCTGGCGCGAATCTGCGCCGCGAAGTCCGCGCCGTTCATCCCATCCATGTGGAAGTCGGTGAGGACCAGGTCCACCGGCTCCGCCTCCGACACCTTCAGACCTTCCTCGGCGGACTCGGCCTCGAGGAACTCGAAGTTGCGGGCCATGAGGTAGATCTTCAGCAGCGTGCGGATGGAGCGGCTGTCGTCCACCAGCAGCACCCGCTGCGGAGCGGTGCCCGCTGCCGGGCGCGCCCCCAGGGGGCGCGTTGGCTCCGTGGTGGTGCGGAGGGGGAGGGGCTCGGGGAGGGTTCCGGCCTTCATCGGATCATCAACCTCAAGTGGGGCAGTTCCCCTGGAACACCGGGCATGTTGGCGGATGGAGCGTCCGAAGTCAAAGTGCCGACACTTCAGGGAACCTCCAGGAAGAACGCCTGACTCTCCACCGCGGGAAGGCCCAGTCCCGTCGCGATGGCGGGCGCCAGCTCGTTGGGGACGCGCCACGTCTGCCCGCTGGGTTGGATCAGCACCACCGCGTAACGCCCGCGGGGCAGCTCACGCAGCGGCACGGGGTTCGTGGGCACCCGGGCATCCAGGGCCTGCGGGCGCACCACCACCTGCAGCTCCGGGACGACGGCGCCCTCCCTTCGCGCGAGGCCGTTCTCGTCGGTGAGCGCCGCGATGGGGGCGTCCGGCATCAGCCCCGCGGCGAGCACCACGACGTCCGGCAGGCCGTCCTGGCTGCCATCCGCGCGCGGGTAGTCCACGCCCGTCTCGTCCGGCACGCCGTCGCGGTTCAGGTCGTTCTCGTCCACGAGGTTCGAGCCGTCATCCGCCAGCTTGCGCACCACCACGCGCGGCCAGAGCTCGGGGACGCCGTCGCCGTCGGCGTCGATGGGCTTGCCGTCGTTGTCGATGCCCACGTAGCTGACGGCGAAGCCCTCCGGGCGCTGGTCCACCACGCCGTCCCGGATGACGAGCGGCTGCAGGCGCAGCAGCTTCTGCGCGCCGCCGAGCTGCGAGTCGCCCTGCACCACCTGGAAGGTGGGCCGGTCGCGCACCACGCGCGCCGTGTCCGAGAAGCTCACCGTGACGCCGGTGAGGGGCTGGGGCTGTCCATCCGCGTCGGCGACGACCTCCAGCGTGAGCGGCCGGCCGCTGGGGTCCACCGCGGCGCCGCCCACATCGCCCGCGTTGGGCTCACCGGTGACGCCGTACCAGGGGTTGAAGTCGGGGCCGCGGCAGGAGTCGCCGCCCTCCGGGCCGCAGGACGCCGCGTCGATGAAGCCGCGCAGCGTGTAGCGCCCCGCGGGCACCAGGCTGAAGCTGATGGGCGCGACGAAGGGGCCGGGCGTGTCGCCCGTCAGCGCCGGGCCGAAGAGCTGCTCCGCGGGGACGACGGAGAAGGCGATGGGCCGCCCGGTGCCTTGCGGCGGCGGCGGCCGGTCCGCGTCGTAGAGGAACACCACCGCGTTGCCGCGCGCGCGCGACTGCACCACCAGGTGGCCGTCGATGCGCGCGGTGCGCGTGTTCTGCCGGACGTCGGCGGTGGGCACCACTGGCGGGGACTCGCAGCCAAGCCCGAGGAGGGAGGCGAGGACGAGGCCGCCAGCGGCCCGCTTCCAGGACAGGGTGGGGCGGCTCATGGAGTCACCGTCAGGGTCGCGTAGACGCGCCGCTCGATGCGATTGCCAAAGGGATGCTGCGCGTGGGCGCCGCCCAGGTGGCTGCCCACCAGCGCGACGGTGACGGTGTCCTTGACGGCCGTGTAGCCCACGCGCGCGTTGACCACGGTGTAGGCCCGCAGCGGGTTGGACACCAGCTCGATGCGGGTGGGGTCCGAGGCGGCGGGCTCACGCTCGATCCATGTGGCGGCCGAGGTGTAGGCCGCATCCACGCCGAACTCGAGGTCCGCGCGCGAGCGGTAGGTGAGGCCGCCGTACAGCCGGAACTGCGGCGCCTGGTTGCACGGGCCGCATTCGGCCGCCGACTCGCGGTCCGAGGTGATGTCCTGGAACGAGGCGCTCAGCTTCAGGCCCAGGCCGTCCACCGGGGCCAGGGTGATGCCCGCCTCGGCGCCGCGCGCGGTGTAGACGGCGTCCTCGTTCTGGAAGGACGAGCTGCCCATCAGGTACGAGCCGGTGGCGGGGTCATACGACTGCCCCGGCGGCACCCGCCGCACCCCGGACAGGGCGATGAGGTCGCGCACCGTGTTCTGGTACAGGGCCACGTCCACGTCGATGCCCAGCTCCGGGGCCTCGCCGCGCCAGCCCAGCTCGAAGGCGGTGAGGCGCTCGGGGCGGAGCTGCGTGTTGCCGGTGGTGAGCATGCTGGCGCCGTTGATGCCGGGCACGGGCACCATCAGCTGCGTGTAGCTCTCCAGGAACGTCGGCTCGCGGAAGGCGGAGGCCGCGCTCGCGCGGAAGGCGTGGTTCTCCAGGGGCCTGAAGAGCGCGGAGAGGCGCGGCGAGTGCGCCAGGCCCGGCCGGCCCTGCTTCAGCAGCGGATGCCGGTCCACGCGGTAGCTGGCCACCAGCGCCAGAGGCTCCACGATGCGCCACTCGTCCTGCACGAAGAAGGCCGTGTGGACCTGCTCCCGCAGCGGGCCCAGGTAGTCACCCCAGGCCACGCGCTTGAGGCGGCCCTCCACGCCCACGTTGAGCTGGTGCTCGCCCGCCAACTGGAAGTCGCGCGCGAAGAGCAGCTCGGCGTTGAAGAGGTTGGAGTCGAGCGCCGTCACCAGCGAGCGCTGGCCGGTGGGCTCGTACTGGGGGCCCGCGTCGCTGGAGATGTGATTCCAGAACGTCTTCAGCTTCAGCGGCCCCACCTCCACGTCGCCCTTGGCGAAGGCGTTGATGCCGTCGATGAAGTAGTTGCGCAGCAGGCCCGGCGGATAGATTTCCGTGGTGAAGCGGTTGACGCCGCCCGACAGGCCCACCTTGCGCCCCTCGGCGAAGGTGTACTCGGCGGACAGCGAGCCGCGCGCGCCGCGGGCGCCCAGGTCCGGGTCGGGGCCCCGCAGCGCCACGTCCGGCAGGCCGCTGGCGTAGTCGCGGGTCCACTTGTCCGTTTGCGAGTAACCCGCCGCCGCGCGGTAGCGCAGCGCGCCCGAGCCGCCGTGGCTGACGAAGGAGCCCGCGGCGGTGTTGCCGGTGCCGCCGGTGACGCTGAACTGCGCGCGCGGGCCGGTGCCGGGGGCCCGGGTGATGATGTTGACGACGCCCAGCATGGCGTTGGCGCCGTACAGCGCGCTGCCCGGCCCGCGGATGACCTCGATGCGGTCAATCTCCTCCAGGCCGATGGGGATGGAGGACCAGATGGTGAGGCCGAGGAAGTCCTGGTACTCGGTGCGGCCGTCCACCAGCACCAGCACCTTGTTGGCGATGCGCTGGTTGAAGCCGCGCAGCGACACGTTGGCGCTGCCCACGCCCAGGGCCATGACGTCCGCGCCCGGCACGCGCCGCAGCAGCTCCGGCAGCGAGGTGGCGCCCGACAGGCGGATGTCCTCGGCGGTGATGACGGTGGTGGCGTTGGGCGCGTCCAGCGAGGACTGCGCGCGGCGGCTCGCCGTCACCACGCGCTCCTCGTAGGGCACCGCGCCCAGGTCCGCGCCGCCGGCCGCGTCGTCGCCGGCCGGAACCATCCCCGCGGGTGTCAGGCCCGGAATCGGCGCCGTCCCCACCGGCATGGCCTCCGCGCGCTCGATGGCCTTCTCCAGCCGCTCCAGCAGCGCCGCGATCTGCTGCTGCGTCTGCGCGCTGGCCGGAGGCGGCGGCATGGGCAGCGACGCGCCGTCCTGCTCGGTGGCGGCCCTGGCCTCGGCGTCCTTCAGCGTCTGCTCCAGGGCCGCGATGGCGGGGCGCACCGACGCCGCGTCCGGCGGGTTGCTGGCGAGATAGCGCTGGTACACCTCCAGCGCGTCCCGCGGCCGGCCGGCGTCCTGGTACGCGCGGGCGATGTTGAAGAGCACGTTGGGGTGCGGCTTGATGGCGTAGGCGGCCTCGAGCTCGGCGATGCCTGCTTCGAACTGCTTCTGGGCGATGAGGCTCATGCCACTGCGGAAGTGGCGGCGGGCCTCAAGGCGGGCGTCCGCCAGGGCCTCCCCCGCGCACAGACACATCGCGAGGAGGCCCGCTCGTTTGAGGGCTGTCAGGGTTTTCACTGGTACGGGTCGTCCTTGTAGGGCGACGAGTCGGGGGCCTTGCCGGGCCGCGCGCTCGTCTTCTTCTTGGGCACGAGCTTCTGCGTGAAGCGTTCCTCGGGGCCCGCGCCCCGGGCCACGGCGCGGGCGCGCTGGTAGCCATCCAGGGTGAAGGTCAGCGCCGCTTGCGCCACGCCGCCCTCATCCGGAGCCACCTCGAGGTTCAGGGGAGTCTCTCCCAGGTCCTTGCCCTCGTACGTCACGCGCGCGCCCGGGGGCTCGCTGACGATGAGGAAGCGCACCGGCGGGACCTGGACCCGCTCCAGCGGCGCCAGCAGCAGCTCCTCGTCGTCGGCCAGCTCCGGCTGCGCGGGCGGCGTGGCGG
>JAFAAN010000026.1 GCA_023426545.1 Pseudomonadota bacterium | reverse complement strand
CGGCGGGGCCGTGACGGCGGCGCGCCATGGGCGCACGCCGCCGGGGGGATGGGGACGCGGCCCTGGCGCGGTGAGCCTTGTCCTCCGTGCGTCAGCGGCTGCGGGCGGGCGCCTGGGCCAGGCGGCTCAGGGCCGCAGCCTGGGCCAGCCGCTTGCGCAACCGCACGACGGAATCATGCAGCGTGTCCAGGTGCCGCAGGACACGCAGGTCGTCCCCGGCGTCCACCAGCGCGGCCGGTGACAGCGCCTCGGTGCGGAGCGTGTCGAGCAGGTCCGTGAAGTGGGCCTCGACCTCACCGAGCGCGTCCAGGCCTTCGCGGAGGTCATCCTCCAGCAGGTCCACGAGGACCGCTGCGTCGGCGCGGGCTGGCAGCGAACGGGCGAGCCGCTCCACGGCCACGCGGACCGGGTCGGCACGGCGCAGCGGCGAGGAGGCGGCGAGAGCGAGTGCCGGAGGGGCCATGCCCTGACGCTACAGGCACGTAGCCCACCGTCAATTTTCCAGTCCGGGCCGAAGCGCCCTCAAAGCGAGCCCACGAAGTTCAGCAGCTCCGCGAGCCCCGCGCCCAGGGTGCGAGACTTCTCCCCAGCCCTCGTTCGCCCGGCCGGCGTCTCACCACTTCATCGTTTCCTGACCTTCGCTCTTCTGCGGCTTCTCACCAGGGCGCGAGACGGCGGTGAGGGTGGCGCGCACGGCGCCCAGGTCGATGGTGCCCACGGCGGCGAGGGGCAGGCGGCGCGCGTCATCGGAAATCCACACGTGCACCTCACGCTGCTGCTTGGGGTGGTCGAGCCGCACGGCCACGCCCTTCATGTGCCAGGCATTGAACTGGCCCAGCGGCGTCGTCACCTGCTCGCGCTTCACCACGGAGCCCTGCATGCGCCACATGCGGCGCACGCCGTACACGTCGAAGCACACCTGGAGGTCGTCCTCCAGGGGGAGCTGGCGCAGCAGGTAGATGGCGCCGGCCACGTCGAGGCCGTCCTTGTCGAAGGTGTAGTTGAACTGGCCCTTGGGGCGCTGGCCGAACTGGTAGTCCACCCGGACGGTGCGCTCCTTCTGGCCGAAGGCGACGTCCACCTTGCGGCGCTGCTCGTTCTCCAGCGTGTCCTCGACGTAGCGCCTGGGGCGCAGGGTGCGCGGGTGCAGGTACGCGGTGGCGCTGCCTCGCACGCGCCGCACCTTGGAGAAGAAGGTGTTCGTCTGCGCCTCCACCTGGATGGGCAGTTGCCCGTCCTTGGGCTTGTGGACGCGCATCGTCATGGTGCCCGCCTGGGCGCCCATGGCGTCGAGGTCGAACTCGAGCACCTCGCCGGGCATGAACGCCATGGGGGTGCGCAGCGCGGGAAGGGCGGAGGTGCAGGGCGCGACGGTGAGTGGCGCCTCGGCCTGCTCCGCCTCGGCCTTCGAGGGCTCCGGCGCGTCCACCTCCGTGTCCGGCAGCTGGGCCCAGGCGCTGGCGGAGGACAGAGACAACACGGCCGCGAGAAGGGTGCGCATGGGGCTCATCCTTGTCCTTCCTGATGGACTACGGGGTGCTCTGCGGCGTCTGACGGCCTGGGCGCTTCGCATATTCGGACTCCGCCCAACGCTTGCGGAGCCGGGCGGTGACTTCCTCGCGGACTGCTTCCCATTCTCCCGCATCCGCGTTGATGTCCCAACCCGTGCGTGCCAGCCGCCGCGCGGCCTTCCGGGCGAACGCGCCGTCCCCCAGCTCGGCGAGCAGCCGGAGGTATTCGTAGTCCTCCAACCCGTCCCGGATGTGCTTCAGCCGCAGCGTGAGCACGGGCTGGTGGCCGGATGGACCCACCCGGGCCGGGGTCCCCGGATAGAAGAGCGTGCCGTCGCCGTTGCCGCCGAACTCGAAGACGTCCGTCCACGGGTCCTTCTTGGTGTTGTAGGCGAAGACGGTGTCGAAATAGAGCTCGCCGTCCACGCCGGACGAGAAGGCCAGCACGCCCATGGCGCGGTTGAGCGGGGCGGGGTGGTCCACCATGTACGAGGCCCACCCGCTATAGGCGGCGTCCACCGCCTTGTCGTCCGGAGGGCCGCCGTTGCAGCCGTGCGAATTGCAGCTCTGGTACCACCACACCCGGGTGGCACCTGGCAGGCGTTTGCGCAGCGCGCCCATCTCGACCACGTTGCGGCATGTCTGCGGGCCGGGGCGTGGGAAGAAGCAGTTGAGCGTGGGCGTGAGGATGTCCGCCGAGCTGTTCAGCGCGTCATCCAGCGGGCTGGTGACGAGCACCGGAATGCCGCCCGCCGCGCGCACCCGGGTGGACTGGGCCTTCACCAGCGGCACGTCCTCGGGCTTGGGCTCATCCTTGGCGTAGAAGAAGAGCTGCGCCGGCCAGCCCTTCTGGCGGAAGTGCGCGGCGAAGGCGCGGTAGTACGCCGTCTTCTCCGCGTCCGTCTTCGCCTGCTTGTTCTCCCGCACGTCCGTGGAGGTGAAGCGCGCGCCGGAGGGCAGCAGGGTGCCGTCCAGGAAGGGCCCCATCTCCGCGTCATAGGCGCGCCAGTCCACCACCGCGCGGCCCTCCTCGAAGCGCACCGGCGGCGGCGTCATGCTCATGCCGTGGGCGCTCACCCGGTGCTCCAGCAGCGCGCGTCCATAGGCGTGCAGCAGCTTACGCGCCTCGGGAGACTCCGGGGCCACGCCGTGGCCGCGGGCGATGCTGTACAGGGACACGCCGAAGCTGTTGGGCAGCGAGGACGTCGCCGGCAGCGCGAAGGGCTGCACCTCCGCGGTGAAGGACACCGGCACGGGCTTCGCGCTGCCTGCCTTCACCAGGAGCTGGCCCCGGTACGTGCCCGGCTCCTGCTTCTCCGGGGCGCACACCTCCACATAGAAGAGGGTGGGGAGCTTCGGGTCGTGGCCCGGGGCGTCCACCGGCACCAGCGCGTCCGGCCACGGCCCCTTGCGACCCTGGCCATTGGACGGCGTCTTCACGTCGATGAAGGACTCGCGCCAGATGGAGGCCTTCAGCGGCACGCCGGGCCCCTTCAGGGAGAGGGGCTCGGCGCGCGGGCGCTCCACCCGTCCAGGGAGCACCACCTGCACCGCCTCGCACTCACCTCGCGCGAGGCTGAGACGCGCCTCCTTGCGCCCCTTCACGCTCTCGCCCGGCCGGACCTTCACCAGGGGAGACACCACCTGAGGCTCCTGCGCGGCGGACACCGCCGCGGCGACCACCGCCCACGCCCATCCCGCTCCCATCCGCCCCCCATGCTCCCTGGCAGGTGCTACCCGCCATTCCCGGCCCGGGCCACCGTCATCGTCCGGCCTGGCTTGTAGTCGGTGATCTCCGCGACGACGGTGCCCAGCGCGAAGTCCGCTTCCACTCGCACCGGCACGTGGCTCGGGTCGGTGGTGAGATAGACGAACATGTCGCGCTTCGACGTCAGGTTGCCGCCGAACTCCGTCTTCACGCTGAGCTTGAACACTTCCTTCTTGCCCAGCTCCGTGCCCAGCACCTCCCGCCCCTCCACCTTCGCGCGGAGGGTGAACGCCTTGCTTCCGGTGAACACGGGGTAGGTGTACTCCTCGCCCACGGCCAGCTCCTGGTTGCGCAGCGCGAACGTCGCGCCCGTCATGTCCAGCGTGCCTTCGGCCAGCTCGCGCGTGGACTCCCGGACCGCCTCGCCTTCCTTCTGTTTCACGACGACGGCGGACCGGCCATCCGGCAGCATCTTGATGCGCTGCCGGCGGCGCGAGCCATTCTCATCCGCGTGCAGGTCACTGCCGAGGACGCGCTGGTGCACCGGCTGCCAGTAGGACACGAACTTGTCCTTGATGGGCCACACGCCCAGCATGTCGTTGGAGCGCGCCACCGCGACGATGGGCCAGACCTCCTCGCCCCACTGCTTCATGGTGGCGCCCACCGTCACCTGCGCGGTGCCCGCCGTGATGCCCAGGTACCGGACGCGGTACGAGCTCTGCTCACCAGGGCCGAACGCCGGGTTCACGGACTCCTGGGCCGCGGCCGTCACCGACCACACCAGGCCCGCGAAAATCGCCGCGACCCCCCACTTGGACTGCGTCTGCATCGGGTGAGCTCCCTCGCTAGGACGTTAGGTAGCCTGGCCGCGCTCCGCCAGACCCGGTTCCGAACCATTCCCGCCACCGCCCATTTCCCATGACGCGGCTGTTGACCCGCCATTCACTTGGAGGACGCTCACTGCGCGGGAGAGCACACTGTCGCATGCCTCCGCAGGGCCTGCCGCCTCCGGGCCCGGGCCTGTCCGCCCACCAGGCGGGATTGCCGCGCGGCGGCATGTCCACCCGACGACACCGCTGATAGCCTCGGGACGGGGTGGCCCGCGGTGTCGGGCGCCATGCCGAAGGAGGAGACCATGGCTGGTGGCGGTGCTTACGACTTCGACGACGACGAGAAGGAATCCAGGCGAGGCGGGGGCAAGGCCCAGAAGGACTTCGACTGTCCTTCCTGCAACGCCAACAACCCCGTGGACGAGGCGCTGAGCCACGGGGAGGAGGTGCGTTGCAACTACTGTGGCTCCGAGTTCAAGGTCACCGTGAGCTCGGAGGGGAAGGTGAGGTTCAAGGAGCTGTAGCCGCCAGCCCCCGAGGCGTCACGTTCGCTCGCCGAAGATGGCGGTCCCCACGCGGACGATGGTCGCGCCTTCCTCGATGGCCCACTCGAAGTCGTGCGTCGTGCCCATGGACAGGCCCGGCAGTCCGTGCGCCCGGGCCAGCTCGCGCAGCGTCCGGAAGTCCTCCCGGGCGCGGGCCTCGTCGTCCGTGGGCGGCGGCAGGGCCATCAATCCGGTGAGCTGGAGGCCCGGCAGGACGCGGGCCTCGTCCAGGAAGGCCCCCAGCGCGTCCGGGGCGAGTCCGCGCTTCGTGGCCTCCGCGCCCACGTTGACCTCGACGTAGACGGGCAGGGGCGGGGCGCCCTCGCGGCGCTTCGACAGCTCGCGGGCCACCTCCAGCCGGTCCAGCGCGTGGAAGGCCCCGGCCACCCGGGCCACGTACTTCACCTTGTTCGTCTGGAGCGCGCCAATCGCGTGCCAGCGCAGGCCGTCCAGGTCGGCCAGCTCCGTGGCCTTGTCGCGCAGCTCCTGCGCGTAGTTCTCCCCGAAGTCGCGCTGGCCGGCCGCATAGGCCTCGCGGATGAGGGCGGCGGGTTTCAGCTTGGACACCGCCACCAGCGTCACCGACTCCACTGGCCGCCCCGCGCGGGCGCACGCCGCCGCCACCCGCGCTCGCACCGCGGCGAGCCGCTCCGCCACGCTTCCGCTCATGAGGCCCTCCAGGGCACCGGTACACCTGCCCGCTCCAGCAGGGCCACCGTCTCCGCCAGCGGCAGCCCCACCACGTTGGAGGTGCTGCCCTCCACGCCCGCCACCAGGAAGCCGCCCTTGCCCTGGATGGCGTAGGCGCCCGCCTTGTCCAGCGGCTCGCCGGAGTGGGCGTACCAGGCCATCTCCGCGCGGCTCAGGTCCCGGAAGGTGACGCGGGTGTGGACCACCAGCGCTTCGTCGTGCCGGCCGGCCAGGGCCACGCCGGTGTAGACGTCATGGGTGCGCGCGGACAGGCGCGCGAGCATGGCCTGGGCCTCCGCTGCGTCCCGGGGCTTGCCCATCAGCTCGGTGCCCAGGGCGACGGTGGTGTCGGCGGCCAGCACCCAGGCGCCGGGGTGGCGGGCGGCCACCACGCGGGCCTTCTCCCGGGCGAGCCGCCCGACATAGGCCGGTGCGGCCTCCCCCGCATGGGGCGTCTCGTCGATGTCCGCGGCGGAGACGGTGAAGCGAATATCCAGCTGTGACAGAAGTTCCCGGCGACGCGGCGACGCGGAGGCCAGGACGAGCAACGTTTGATCTGCGTTCATGTGCATGTTACGGCTCGGTCCGGCCTTACCAGACTTGTGCCCCGGAGTGGACTCTACGGATGAATCCCGCGGACCTCCTGTCGGCCATGAAGAGGACGGTGGAGCAGCTCGCCGCCTTCAATGAGATGGCCAAGGCCCTGACCTCGACGCTCGAGCTACGCGAGGTGCTGGCGCTCGTGATGCAGAAGGTCAGCAGCCTGCTGCTGCCTCGCAACTGGTCGCTCATCCTCCAGGACGAGCGCACCGGAAAGCTCTACTTCGAAATCGCCGTGGGCGACGGCGCGGACGTGCTCAAGGGCCTCCAGCTCAACCCGGGCGAGGGCATCGCCGGGGCCGTCTTCACGTCCGGTGTGGCGCGGCTCGTCCACGACGTGGGCGGCGACCCCAGCTTCTCCCCGCGCTTCGACGAGGCCTCCGCCTTCCACACCCGCTCCATCCTCGCCGTGCCGCTGCTCGCCCGGGGCAGGGTGCTGGGCATCATCGAGCTGGTGAACGGCCCCACGGACCCGCCCTTCACCAACGAGGACCTCACCATCCTCACCGCCATCGCGGACTACGCGGCCATCGCCATCGAGAACGCGCGAAACTTCCGGCGGGTGCAGGAGCTGACGATTACGGACGAGCACACCGGCTGCTACAACGCCCGTCACCTGCGCGCCCTGTTGGATCAGGAGGTCAAGCGCTCGGATCGCTTCCGGCATCCGCTGTCGCTCGTCTTCCTGGACCTGGACCACTTCAAGAGCGTCAACGACACCCACGGCCACCTGGTGGGCAGCGCGACCTTGAAGGAGGTGGGCGACCTGCTGATGACCCTGGGCCGGCAGAACCTGGACGCCGTCTTCCGCTACGGCGGCGACGAGTTCGCGATGCTGCTGGTGGAGACCGACCAGAACGGGGCGGCCACCATCGGCCAGCGCGTCTGCGAGGCCTTCCGCGGCCGTGGCTTCCTCCGCGAACAGGGCCTGGACGTGCGCGTCACCGCCAGCGTGGGCGTGGCCACCTTCCCGAATCACGCGAAGACCGCGCTGGACCTCATCCGTGCCGCGGACTTCGCCATGTACGCCGCCAAGGCGCGGGGCCGGGACGCGCTCTGTATCGCAGAGCCCGTGCCGGCCGAGCCGAATGGCGCGCCCCATTTCCCCGAGCGGTAGCCCGCAACGCGAGAGGGCCGGGGAGGGGAGTTCCCTCGGCCCGGCCCTCGCGGCGGCGTCACGTCGGGACGCCCGGAATCACCCGGTGCCCACCACCGAGTCGATGGCCGCGGTGTTCGTCACCACCGAGCCCTGCTCACGCAGCGCCTTCAGGAAGGACTCCGTCAGCTCGATCTGCTTGGCCTGGCGGGCCTGGGCGCGCAGCTCCTCCTTGCGGCTCTCGAAGCCCGCCGCGTCCGGCTTCTGACGCTCCACCACCTGCGCCACCACGAAGCCCTCGCCGACGGGGAACACGCCGTCCACCGGCTGCGGGCTGCTGACGGCGAAGGCCGCCTTCACCAGCTCGGGCGCGGGGCCCAGGTGCGGCACCGCCTCACCCTCGGCGGTGAAGCTGTCCGTCTCCACGGCCTCCGGGCGCGACTCCGTCTCGAAGCGCAGCAGCGCGGGCTGCTCCTTCTCCGGCGGGAAGAGCGTCTTCAGGGGCTGGCCCCCCTGGATGGCGGCCAGCGCCTTGTCGGCCTCGGCGCGGGCCATCTGCTTGGCGCGCTCCTGCTTGTAGAGCGTGGTGGCAATCTCACCCTGGACGTCCTCCAGCTTCTTGTCCTGGGCGGCCTGCTTCTCCTCCACCTTCACCAGGTGCACGCCGAACTTCGTCTCCACCGGCTGCGTCACCTCGCCCGCCTTCAGCGCGAAGGCCGCGTCCGCCAGCGCCGGCTCCCAGCTGCCGCGCTCCACCCAGCCCAGGTCGCCGCCGCGCGGCTTGCTGCCCGGATCCTCGCTGCTCTCGCGCGCCACCTGGGCGAAGTCCTTGCCGCCCTCGATTTCCTTGCGCAGCGTCTGCGCCTTCTCCATGGCGGCCGTCTTCTGCTCGGCCGTGGCCTCCGGGGGCAGCTTCACCAGCACCTGCCGCGCGCGGATGCGCTCCGGCTGCTGGTACACGAAGCGGTTGGCCTCGAAGTAGTCCTTGATCTCCTGCTCGTGGCCCTTCGTCCACTCGGTCAGCTGCGCCGCGGTAGGGGCGGGGACCTTGTCCGCGTACATGGCCGGCAGGAAGCGCGCGAAGACGAGCTTGGCCTGGTTGCCCTCCTTCTCGTACCGCGCCCGGACCTCGTCGTCCGACACCACGGCATTGGCGCGCACCATGTCCACCATCTTCTGGGCGGACAGCTGGCGGCGCAGCTCCGTCTCGAAGTCCTGCGGCGTCTTCCGGTAGTAGTCGCGCAGCACCTGCTGGTAGCGCTCGAAGTCGAACTGGCCGTCCTTCTGGAAGTCGGTGTTCTGGTACAGCAGCTTCCGCAGCTCGTCGTCGGACGGGGTGATGCCATGGCGCTCGGCCGCCTGGGCCAGCAGCTCCGTGCTCACCAGCCGGTCGAGCACCTGGTTGTGCATGCCGAACTGCCGCGCGAGCGACTCGGGGACGGGGCTGCCCTGCGAACGCAGGAAGCTCATCTGCTGCGCCCACGCCGCCGCGAAGTCGCGCACGGGGATTTCCTTGCCGTTCACCGTGGCCACCGAGCCGGGCGCGGACGCGCCGCCCGAGGCGCCGAAGCCGGTGCTGCCCGGGCCGAACTGGAGCGTGAACACCACCGCGATGCCGATGATGAACAGGAGCGAGGCAACCTTCCGGGGATTCAGACCGTCCATTGTCGTCACTTCAGGGGCAAACGCGCCGAGAAAAGCCGTGCGGAAGGACTCGCGACGCGGTGTTGTTGGTAGCCCGGCCGGTGGGTGGTGGACCAGGGACCGCCCCCCATGCAGGCCTTGACTGCCTAGGATAACGCACCGGAAAATGCAAGCGATTTAGAGCCCTTAGCCCGCCCCCTGCTCCCCTAGAACCCCCGGAATCTCCAGCCAGTGTGGTCGCTCCTCAAGCGGTACTACCGCCCCCTTTTCGTGGGCTTTCTGCTCCTATTCCCGTTGGTGTCCTTCCTGCTTGGCGGCAGCAAGGGCCGGGGGACCTATTTCGTCGACCGGGCGATCATCGCCGTGACGTCGCCGGTCCAGCAGGGGCTCACCTCCGCCATCGAGGGCACGGTGGCCGCGGCCCAGAACTACCTGGACCTGCGAGGCGTGCGGCAGGAGAACGATGCGCTACGTCTGGAGAACCTCCAGCTGCGGGCTGCCGTGCATGCCCTGGGCGAGTCGCGCATGGAGAACGCGCGGCTGCGCAAGCTCCTCAACTACGCGGAGGCCGAGCCGGGGCCCGAAATCCCCGCCCGCGTGGTAGGCGTCAACCCGGTGGCGAAGCTGCTGTCGGTCCGCATCAGCAGTGGTGAGCAGCAGGGCGTCTTTCGCGGCATGTCCGTGGTGACGCCGGACGGAATCGTGGGACAGGTCATCCGGGCCACGGGCGGGTACGCGGACGTGGCGCTGGTGACGGACCCGCAGAGCCGGGTGGCGGTGCGCGTGCAGCGCTCCCGCGCGCGGGGCACCGCGGCGGGCACGGGCGGCGGTCCCCTGAGGTTGGAGAACATGTTGCGCACCGAGGACGTCGAGGACGGAGACCTCATCATCACCGCGGGCACGGACGGCATCTATCCGCCCGGCGTGGTGGTGGGCCGTGTGACGAACCTGGAGAAGAAGGAGCACGGCATGTTCCAGGGGGCGGACATCGTGCCGGCGGTGGACACGAGCAAGCTGGAAGAGGTGTTGGTGGTGGGCAGTCCGTACAGCGCCATGGCGCCGGGCAGCACCGCGGAGGGCGCGTCGAAATGAAGTTCCTCGTATCGGTCGCACTGGCGCTGGCGTTGCTCACGCTGGAATCCGTCGTGGTGAAGCAGGCGGGCCTGGAGCTCGGCCGGATTGACGTCACCGTGGTGCTGGTGGCGTTCCTGGCCCTGAGGGCCACGCTGCTGGAAGGGGCCTTCTCCGCCTTCTGCGTGGGGTACCTGCTCGACCTGATGAGCGGGCAGCCCACGTGGCTCTTCACCTTCCTCGCGGTGTTCGTCTTCCTGGTGGGCCGGCTGGTGCCTACGTTCGTGGAGGTCCGGGGCGCGCTGGCCTTCGCCCTGTTCGCCATGGCCGCGGACGTGGGGCATTCGCTGCTCGCCAGCTTCTTCACGTGGTTGACGGTGAAGGAGGACGGCCCGGGCTCGCTCCTGGCGGAGATGCCGCTTCAGGTCGCGCTCACGGGGCTGGCGGCGCTGGCGCTCTTCCCGCTGTTGCGTCGCTTCGAGGCGTCGCAGGAGCGGCCTGCGGGGTTGCTGCGGTGACGCCTCCCACGCTGGGCAATACGACGCCGGGGCGCGAGCTCAAGCGGCGCTTCGTGTGGCTGGGCCTGGCCATGGTGCTGGGCCTGGGGTTGATCTCCATCCAGCTCTACCGGCTGCAAATCACCCGGGGCGAGGAGTACGCCGCCAAGAGCGTGGCCAACTTCGTCAAGGAGGTGCGGCTGCGCGCCGACCGCGGCGTCATCAAGGACGCGCGCGGCACCATCCTGGTGGACAGCCGTCCGTCTTTCGACGCCTTCATCACGCCGGCCTTCTGCACCGACTGCTTCGAGCAGGTCATCCCCCGGCTGGCGGAGCTGCTCCAGTGGGACGCCGACCAGCGCAAGAAGGTGGAGGACACCGTGCGCGCGGGCCGGCGCCACGCGCCCTTCCAGCCCGTGCCGGTGCGCGTGGACCTGTCCCGCGACGAGTACGACCGCATCGCCGCGCGGCGCGACATCCTGGACGGCGTGGAGGTGGCGCCGGTGCCGCACCGGCACTACCGCACCAACACCGTGCTGTCGCACGTGCTGGGCTACATGAACGAAATCACCCAGGAGGAGCTGGAGCGCCTCAACGGCGACGGCGCCCGCTACGCGCTGGGGGATTACATCGGCCGGCGCGGCCTGGAGCGCTACTTCGAGCAGCGCCTGCGCGGCACCGACGGCGTGCGCAAGGAAGTGGTGAACGCGCGCGGGCAGACCATCGAGGAGCTGAACGACAAGCTGGGCGACAACGCCGTGGTGCCGCCGCGGCCGGGCAGCAACCTGGTGCTGTCCATCGACATGCGGCTGCAGGAGGAGGCGGAGCGGGCCTTCCCGGGCGTGACGGGCGCGGTGGTCGCCATCGACGTGAACACCGGCTTCATCCGCGCGCTCGTGTCGCGGCCCGGCTTCGACCCCAACCTGCTCACCGGCCGCGTGACGCCCGCGCAGATGTCGTTGCTGTCGCGCGACCCGCTGGACCCGATGATCAACCGCGTGGCCGCCGAGCACTACAGCCCGGGCTCCACCTTCAAGGTCGTCACCGCGCTGGCCGCCTTCAAGTCGGGCGCCTTCCGCCCTGAGACCATGGTGAACTGTCCCGGCGGCTACCGGCTGGGCGCGCGCACCTGGCGCTGCCACAAGGACGCCGGCCACGGGCTCATGGACGGCCTCTCCGCGATGAAGACGTCGTGCGACACCTGGTACTACAAGGTGGCGGACACCATCGGCCTGGACCCGATTGGGGAGATGGGCAAGGCGCTGGGCCTGGGCAGCCCCACCGGCGTCAACGTGGTGGCGGAGGTGCCTGGCATCATGCCGACCAGCGCCTACCACGACAAGGCGTCGCCCGGTGGCTACACCAAGGGCATGGCGCTCAACAGCTCCATCGGCCAGGGCGACAACAACGTCACCCCGCTCCAGCTGGCGCTGGTGTACGCGGCCATCGCCAACGGGGGCACGCTCTACAAGCCGCAGATGGTGAACCGCCTGGAGGACCTGGACGGGCAGACCATCGAGTCCTTCCAGCCGGAGGTGGTGCGCAAGGTGGACCTGCCGCCCGCGCACCTCAAGGCGGTGGTGGACGGCCTGGTGAAGGTGGCCCACGAGCCGGGCGGCACCGCCTTCCGCGCGCGCATGAACCACATGCGGGACAAGGACATCCTCATCGCGTCCAAGACGGGCACCGCGCAGGTGGCCCGCCTGGGGGCGATCCGCTTGAAGACGCACCAGATGAGCTTCTTCGAGCGCGACCACGCCTGGTATGCGGGCTTCGCGCCGGCGGACAAGCCGGAGCTGGCCATCGTCGTGCTCAACGAGCACGGCGGTCATGGTGGCTCGGACGCCGCTCCCACCGCCATGGCGGTGTTCCAGAAGTACTTCGACTTGAAGAAGCTGGACGCCACGGCGCCGCCGCCCCGTCCCAACCAACCTTATACGCCGTCCTCCGTGTCACGCGTGTCCGGCCCCGAAGAGGCGGCGCTGACGCGGAGCGCGCGGCCACGGGCCCGGCTGCCGGGCGACGCCGACGAGGGTCACGCACGTGCAACTGCGGATTGAGCGCCGGATGGTGCCCCACATCCCCTGGGGCCTCATCATCTCCGTGCTGGCGGTGTGCGGCCTGGGCATCTGGAACCTGGCCTCGGCGTCGCGGCCCCCGCACTCGCCCGTGTGGGGCTCCCAGTCACTCTTCCTGGGCATCAGCATCGTCGCCGTGCTGGGGGTGTGCCTGGTGGACTACCGGTGGATTCAGCGCATGGCGCTGCCCATCTACGTCACCAACATCCTGCTGCTCATCGCGCTGCGCTTCGTCGGCCACACGGCGAAGGGCGCGGAGAGCTGGTTCGCCATCGGCCCGCTTCGCATGCAGCCCGCGGAGTTCATGAAGATTGGCGTCGTGCTGATGCTCGCCAAGGTCTACCACGATGACTTCCAGCCCAACGAGCCGTCCTACAGTCTGACGCGCCTGTGGAAGCCGCTGCTCGTCGTCTTCGTGCCCTTCACCCTGGTGCTGGTGCAGCCGGACCTCGGCACCGCGCTGATGATTGGCCTGTCCTCGCTCACCGTCATCCTGTTCGGCAAGGTGCGCTGGTACCTGGTGGCCACGCTGGTGGCCGGCGTACTCGTCTCGAGCATCGTCATCTGGAACGACTACATCCGCGACGTGCCGGAGCCCCGGCCCACCATCGTCCGCCACTACCTGAAGCGGCACCAGAGCCAGCGCATCTCCGGCTGGCTGGACCCCGAGGCGGACCTGCGCGGCAGTGGCTACCACGCGGCCCAGTCGAAAATCGCGGTAGGCAGCGGCGGCGTCTCCGGCAAGGGCTGGCGCGAGGGCACCCAGACGGGCCTGCGCTTCCTGCCCGAGCAGCACACGGACTTCATCTTCTCCGTGTGGGCCGAGGAGCACGGCTACGTCATGTGCATCCTCCTGCTGGTGCTCTACGGCGCCATCTTCATCTTCGGCCTGGGCGTGGGCTTCAACGCGCGAGACAGGTTCGGCGCCTTCGTCGCGGTGGGCGTGGTGGCCATGCTCTTCTGGCAGGTGTTCGAGAACATCGGCATGGTGATTGGCCTGCTGCCGGTGACGGGCATCACCTTGCCGTTGATGAGCTACGGCGGCTCATCCCTGCTCTCGGTGATGCTGAGCATCGGCTTGCTGGTGAACATCAGCATGCGACGTCACATGTTCTGAGAATTCCCGGAATTTATCCTCGCGAGACGGGCGCAAGCGATTCTCGGCGCACGGCTGGGGGTGGTGTATGAATCACCCCACCAACGCAGCGGGAGGGCGAGTCCCTCCCGGCAGGTGAGGACGCGTCATGCAGAGGAAGGGTGGCCAGAAGGCAGTGGGGACAACGCGCGTGGAGGCGCCGGTGCGCGCGCCCACGCGAGCGCCAGCGCGGACGCCGGAGCCCGCGAAGGAGGCCCGCCCCGCGGCGCTTCCCGTGCGCCCCGGTGGAGGGACGCCGGCGGCGGTGGACGCCGAGCCGAGGCCCGCGTTCTCACCCCGGATTGAGATGAACCAGGGCGAGGCCGAGCACCGCCACTTTCCCCGGGCCCAGCTGGCCACGCGCTTCGAGGTCTGGGTGGATGACGAGGCGGGCGCGCGCCGCTTCGCGGCGAGCCTCGTGTCCGTCAACGTCAGCGTCAGCGGCGCCTTCCTGGAGAGCACCTTCTACCTGCCGCTGGGCACGGTGCTGGGCGTGCGCTTCTCGCTGGAGCCGGGCGCCGCGCCGGTGATGGCGCGCGCGGAAATCGTGCGGGAGGAGCGGGGGGATGGGCCTGAAGGCCGCAGCGGCTTCGGCGTGCGCTTCCTCGACTTCAGCGGGCAGACGGAGGTGGCGCTGGCGCGGCTCTTCGTGGGCATGCGGCTGAGGGCCTTCGCGGAGGATTACCTCAAATCCCAGCGGGCTCGCTCCCTGCCCAATGAAGTGGAGCGCGTGGTGGACGTGCTGGCGGCGTGGGAGCTGCTCAAGGCGACGTCTTCTGTTTCAGACCCCTGGCAGGGGTGATGCTTCGAACCGGCCTTCGCCCAGGGCCGTGGGCGGATGTCCGGAGGGCAGGGTTTCAGGCCGACTTGCTGCCTGAAATCTGCCGGCGGCGCTCGGCCTGGTAGTGCGCGGAGCAGAGCCCCTTCGAGCGCTGCTCCCGCGTGCAACCGTCCACCGTGCAGCGGCGGTCCAGTGAAACCAGGCTCGCGCCCGCCATGACCTTCGGCGGGCGGCCCCTGCGGCGGCCCGCGGTGAGCGCGGTGGAGCTCGGCGCGGTGCTGCCCAGCCGGGGCATTCCGTCGTTGAGCGCGCGCAGCATGCCGCGGCCAATGGCGTCACCCAGGGCCTCGGCCCAGTTCACCATGGCCGGCGTCAGCGGGACGGTGGACAATTCTTTGCGTGGACGTGCCATGAATACTCCAAGTGAAAACAGTCAATCAACATAGACACTGCTATGTGCCTATTTGGCGGTTGAAGTCATCGCTGTCAATACAACCTTGGAGGGTCTGTCTTGACTCGTAAACGATCTCAAAAAATTGATGACAAGACTGCAAATGGATACGTGTTTCCCGTATGTCCTCAGGGCACGGTGGTCCTCGCGGCGGTCGATCCATCTGTCTCAGCGGGTGAACACGCGGACTATGAGAAGACGCTCAAGACACTCCAAGAGCGTGTCTTCGAGCTGCAGATTCGGAACTACCTGGCGGGGCGGAAGGCCATCATTGTCTTCGAGGGCTGGGATGCCTCCGGGAAGGGCGGCGCCATCCGAAGGCTCACGACGCTGATGGACCCACGCGGTTACAAGGTGTGGCCCATCTCCGCGCCGTCCGAGGAGGAGCGGCGGCACCACTACCTCTGGCGCTTCTGGCGCAAGGTGCCAGGGGCCGGCGAGGTCTGCGTGTTCGACCGGAGCTGGTACGGACGGGTGCTCGTGGAGCGCGTGGAGCGGCTCACGAAGCCCGCCGAATGGCGGCGCGCGTACGATGAAATCAACGCTTTTGAACACATGCTCACCGCGGACGGGGTGCGGATGGTGAAGTTCTTCATCCACATCGACAAGGCGACGCAGCTCCGGCGCTTCCGCGAGCGCGAGGAGGACCCGGCCAAGCGCTACAAGCTGGGACCCGAGGACTGGCGGAACCGGTCGAAGTGGAAGTCCTATGCGGTGGCCATCCAGGACATGCTGGACCGCACGCACCGCCCGGACGCGCCGTGGCACGTGGTGCCGGGCAATGACAAGCGCTACTCGCGCCTGGAGGTCCTGCGGCGGTGCGTGGAGTTGCTGTCGTGAGACAGCGCGCCGCGGAGGGGCGCGGGGAGCAGGGGCTCACCCGCGCGCTCGGCCCCGCGGCGGATGGCGCTATGACAGCGCCTTCTTGACGGCGTCCTCGATGCGGGTCTTGGGGACCGCGCCGACGATCTGCTCCACGACCTTGCCGCCCTTGAAGACGAGCAGGGTGGGGATGGAGCGGATGCCGTACTCCTGCGGCGTGTCCTGGTTCTCGTCGATGTTGAGCTTGGCGAACTTCATCTGCCCCTTGTACTGCGCGGCCAGCGCCTCGATGGAGGGGGCGATGGCGCGGCACGGCGCGCACCACGTCGCCCAGAAGTCCACCAGCACGGGCTCCTGGGAGTCCAGGACCTGCTGCTTGAAGTCGCCATCACCGATGTTCGTTACGTCCGTGCCTGCCATGGTGTCTCCTCGTGCCCGTTCCGGGTCGCTCCGCCGCGTCTAGTACGCGTCTGGTGGCCCTGCAAGGATCGGCCGGGCATCAGCCAATCTGGCAGCTGAGATGCGGATGAATGGCGGCTGTTTCAACCAATTCCCCCACGGCTTCCACCCCCGGGCGGAAGGGTGGTGTAAGCTGGGCGGCGTGACGAAGCTCTTCCTGCCCCAGACCCAGCTCGAGGAGTGGGCACTGGCGGACAAAGCGGACATGCGGGATGGCCGGCTGGTGGTGATGGCGGAAGGGGGGGTGGCCTTTCCCTTGACGCCCGCGGTCCACTTCGTCCAGCTCGTGTCGGGCGAGGATACCCAGGGGCTGGTGGCCCGGGTGAAGACCGAGGAGCAACTTGCCCGACTGGGTGCCGAGCAGATGGCCGACTCGGTGCTGGTGGGGGACAACGCCTATGAGGTCGTTCCGGGGTATGTCGCGGAGGTGGCCGCCGGTGCGCCCCGGCCAGAGGGCGCGGAGAAGAAGCCGGATTCCGAAGCAGATCTTCTGGCCGCCTTCATCCTGAACAAGATGGGCTGATTCGCCTGTCTCCCGTGGTTATGAGCCTTCCCCTATGAGCCACACGCTCGTCTCGCTCGCCTGCCATGCCTATGGCATCGCCGCCGTGGCATATCTCGCCTACCTGGTCCGCCAATCCGAGGCGCTGGCCACGGCCGGGCGCGTGCTGGTGGGCGGAGGGCTGGCGCTGCACGGCGTGGCCCTCTTCGAGCTGCTCGGCGCCCAGAGCGGGCGTCCGGTGGGGTTGGCCCAGGGCTTCTCCGCGTTGGCCTTCCTGCTGCTGGCCATCTTCCTGTTCCTGGACGTGCGTTACCGTCGGCCCGTCATCGGCGCGTTCCTCACGCCCCTGGCCCTCGCGGCGTTGCTGCCCGGCCTGCTGATGCACGGTGGGCAGGCGCCGCTCCCCCCCGGAGTGCGCCAGCCGCTGCTGCCGCTGCACATCACCCTGGCGCTGCTGGGGCTGGCCGCGTTCGCGGTGGCCGCGGGCGTGGGCGTCATGTACGTGCTGATGGAGCGGCAGGTGAAGGCCAAGCGCTTCGGGCTGCTCTTCACCCGGCTGCCCTCGTTGGAGTTCCTGGACACGCTGAACCGGCGGCTCGTGGTGTGGGGCTTCCTGGCGCTGTCCGTGACGCTCGCCACCGGGGCCTTCTTCGTGGGCTCCGCGCCGGGGCCCTGGAGCGTGGACGGGAAGACGCTGGCCACGCTGGTGGCCTGGGCCGTCTTCGCCGTGCTGCTGGCGGCGCGCACCTTCGCGGGCTGGCGGGGGCGCCGCGTGGCTTTCCTCACCATGGCGGGCTTCTGCCTGGTCCTGGTGTCGTTCTTGTCCTCGTATGACCTGTCGGCGCCCACGGCGGCGGCCATGAGGATGCCGTGAGTATGGAGCTCATCTGCATTGGCCTGTCCCACCGGACGGCGCCCCTCGATGTCCGCGAGCGGCTGGCCTTGCCGGAGCCGCGCCAGGTGGACGTGCTCCAGCGGTTGGCGCAGGCCCCCGTGGAGGCGCTGTGGGTCTCCACGTGCAACCGCGTGGAGGTGTATCTGGCCGCGCCGAGCGTCCAGGTGGCGCGGCAGCGCGTGCTGACGGAGCTGGAGGCGCTGGGGGGCGCGGCGGCGCTGGAGCACCTCTACGAGCACCAGGGCGAGGCGGCGCTGGTGCACCTGTTCCGCGTGGCCTGCAGCCTGGATTCGATGGTGCTGGGCGAGGCCCAGATTCTGGGCCAGGTCAAGGAAGCCTTCGAGCGCGGCCAGGGCGCGGGCGCGGTGCGCGGTGAGCTGATGCGCGCCTGCGCGGCGGCCTTCAGCTGCGCCAAGCGCGTGCGCACGGAGACGGCGATTGGCCGCGCGTCCACGTCCATGGCGGCGGCGGCCGTGCAACTGGCCAGCAAGGTGTTCGACGGGCTGGCGGGCAAGACGGTGCTGGTGGTGGGGGCGGGAGAGATGGGAGAGCTGGCGGCGCGGCACCTCAAGCAGGCGGGCGCCTCGAAGCTCTACGTCACCAACCGCACCCAGGAGCGCGCGGAGGCGCTGGCGGCCGAGGTGGGGGGACAGGCGAGGCCCTTCGAGGAACTGCTCGCACTGGTGGCGGCGGCGGACGTGGTGGTGTGCAGCACGGCGTCACCGGCGCCCCTGTTCACGCGTGACAACGTGGGCGCGCTGGGCCGCGGACGCCGGGGCCGGCCGCTGTTCATGGTGGACCTGGCGGTGCCCCGCGACATCGACCCCGCCGTGGGCACCCTGGACTGGGTGCACGCGTACGACGTGGACGACATCCAGAAGTTCGTCGCGGAGAATGCCGCGGCGCGCGCGGAAGAGGCGCAGAAGGCGGGCGTATTGGTGGCGCAGGAAGTGGCGCGGTTCGTCAAGGAGCGCGCGTTGCGGGAGGGCACGCCGGTGCTGGCGCGGTTGCGGCAGCGCGCGGAGGCCATTGCCCGCACCGAGGTCGAGCGCACGCTGGGCGCGCTGGGCGACGGACTCAACGACAAGCAACGCAAGAGCATCGAGGCCATGGGCCGAGCCATCGTCAACAAGCTGCTGCATGAGCCCACCGCGCGGCTGCGCGCCGTGGGCCCCGAGGGAGAAGGCAACCGGCTCGCCGGCGCCGCCGCCGAGCTGTTCGGCCTCCTGGAGGATGAGGTGGGGGCCGCCGCCGCGGCGCCCTCGGTCATGGCCACGCCGGTTCAGGCCGCCACGGGAGGCAAGTGATGTCGCGCGTGCGCATCGCCACCCGGCAGAGCCCGCTGGCGCTCTGGCAGGCGCGCCACGTGGGCGCGCTGCTGGCCAGGAGCCACCCCGGCCTGGACGTGGCCCTGGTGGAGATGACCACCGAGGGCGACCGCTTCCTGTCCGCGCCGCTGTCCGCGGTGGGGGGGAAGGGGCTGTTCGTGAAGGAGATCGAGCAGGCGCTGCTCGACGGCCGCGCGGACATCGCCGTGCACAGCCTCAAGGACATGACGTCCGTGTTCCCGGAGGGGCTGGTGCTGGCGGCGGTGCCGGAGCGGGAGGACCCCCGGGATGCCTTCTGCGGCCTGAATGGGATGACCCTGGACGCGCTCCCGGAGGGCGCGCGGGTGGGCACGTCGTCCCTGCGCCGCAGCTGCATCCTGCGCGAGCGGCGGCCGGACGTGGACATCGTCAGCATCCGCGGCAACGTCCAGACGCGCCTGGCGAGGACGCGGGAGCTGGGCCTCGCGGGCGCGGTGCTGGCGTACGCGGGGCTCAAGCGCCTGGGGCTGGAGGAGGTCATCACCCAGGTGCTGCCGCCCGAGGTGAGCCTGCCCGCGGTGGGGCAGGGCGTCCTGGCCATCCAGTGCCGCACGGACGATGCCCGCGTGCGCGAGCTGCTGGCGCCGCTGGAGCACCCCACCACGCGCATCGCCGTCACCGCCGAGCGCGCGTTCCTGGCGAAGCTGGAGGGGGGCTGCACGGTGCCGCTGGCGGGCCATGCCACGGTGGCCGGGGACTCGGTGTACCTGCGAGGACTCGTGGGCCGGCCGGATGGCACACGCGTGGTGCGGGGCGAGGTGCGCGGCCCGGTGTCGCAGGCCCATGCGCTGGGAGAGGCCCTGGCGGACGACCTGCTGTCGCAGGGGGCGGCGGACATCTTGCGTGATTTCGCGTGCCGCACTCAGGCGCGAGAGTCCTAGAGTGTCGCGGACGTGGAACGGCGACTGGAAGGCAAGAGAGTCTTGGTGACGCGCCCGCGTGAGCGGGCCGAGGAGCTGTGCTTCCTGCTGGAGGACGAGGGCGCGGAGGTGCTCAGCGTGCCCTTGCTGGAGTTGCACCCTCCGGAGGACCGGCGCCCGCTGCTGTCCGCGGCCGAGCACATCCACCGCTATCGCTGGGTGGTGTTCGCGAGCCCGTCCGGCGTGGAGGCGCTGATGGAAGCCGTGCGCGAGGCCGGCACCCAGGAGCGGATGCGCCACGTCAAGGTGGCCGCCGTGGGGCCGCGCACCACGCGCGCGGCGGAGGGCTACGGGCTGGAGGTGGTGGCTGAGCCGCCCGAGGGCACCGGCGAGGCCCTCGTCAACCTCATCCAGGATGCGTTGCAGCCCGGGGACGAGGTCCTCCTGCCCGCCGCCGAGGAGGGCCGGCGTGAAATGGAGGACGGGCTGCGCGAGCGCGGCATGCTCGTGACGCGGGTGACGGCATACCGGTCCACGCCCACCACGCTGCCTCCGGAGGCGCTGGCCCTGCTGGATGCGTCTCCGCCGGATGTGGTGGTCTTCGCCTCGCCGCGCACGGCGGAGGCCTTCTTGGAGGAGGCCGGGCGCGAGCGCCTGTCCTCCGCGCGCGTAGTGGCTATTGGCCCGACGACGGCGTCCGCGCTGGAGCGGCTCGGCGTGCCCGCCGCCGCGGTCGCCGAGCGGCCGACGCCGGAGTCCCTGGTGGACGCCACGGTGCTCGCGGTGACGAGCACCGTGCACTGAAAGGAGTCAGGGCTTGGGACAGCCAGCCAATGGCGTGGGCGGCACTTCTTCGAAGAGCCGGAGCGACTTCACCACGCAGTTCGTGCTGGAGGCCCTGGTCGCCCAGGGGCTGTTGCTGCCCCAGCAGGCGCAGGAGGTGCTCGCCCGGGAAGGCGCCGCGCGGGCCCGCGTGCTCAAGGCGCAGGGAGGCACCGGGAGCAAGGAGGCCGCGCGCTACGACGTGTCCCCGGTGGAGGTCGTGGCGGTGTTCCAGGTGCCGCTGGCCAATGGCCGGGGCGTGCTGGACGAGGACCGCGTCACCGAGGCGGCTGCCCGCGCTGCGGGCATTCCCTACCGGAAGATCGACCCGCTGAAGCTCGACATGGCGCTGGCCACGCGCACCGTGTCCAGGCCCTATGCGCAGAAGCACGTGCTGCTCCCGCTGGAGCGCACGCCGCAGGGCCGGCTGGTGGTGGCGGTGGCCAACCCCTTCGACCGGGAGCTCTTCGAGAGCTTCCACCGCCTCACGGGCATGCCCGTGGAGCCCATCCTCAGCGCGAAGGCGGACATCCTCAAGTCCATCAGCGACATCTACGGCTTCAAGACGACGCTGGCCCGAGCCGCCGACGACTTCAGCGCGGCCGCGGGCGCTCAGGTCGCCAACTTCGAGCAGCTCGTTTCGCTCAGCGGCACGCAGGAGCTGGAGGCGTCCGATAGGCCCGTGGTGCAGGCCGTGGACTACCTGCTGCGCTACGCCTTCGACAACCGCGCCTCGGACATCCACATCGAGCCCAAGCGCACCACCAGCGTGGTGCGGCTGCGCATCGACGGCGTGCTGCATCCGGTGCACACGCTGCCGGCGCCCGTGCATGCGCCCATCGTCTCGCGCGTGAAGATGCTGGCGCGCATCGACATCTCCGAGCGCCGCAAGCCGCAGGACGGCCGCATCAAGACGGAGCGCGAGGGCCGTGAGGTGGAGCTTCGCGTGTCCACGCTGCCCACCGCGTTCGGGGAGAAGGTCGTCATCCGCATCTTCGACCCGGAGACGCTGGTGCAGGACATCGCCCAGCTCGGCTTCGAGCCGGACGAGAAGAGCGCCTTCGAGTCCTGGATTGACCAGCCGCACGGCCTCATCCTCGTCACGGGCCCCACGGGCAGCGGCAAGACGACGACGCTCTACTCCGCGCTCAAGGCGCTGGCCGGCCCCGACGTCAACGTCACCACGATTGAGGACCCCATCGAGATGGTGTGGGACGCCTTCAACCAGGTGCAGGTGCAGCCCAAGGTGGGGCTCGACTTCGCGGGGGCGCTGCGCCACATCCTGCGCCAGGACCCGGACGTCATCATGGTGGGCGAGATTCGCGACCCGGAGACGGCGGAGAACGCGATTCAGTCCGCGCTCACCGGCCACCTGGTGCTGTCCACGCTGCACACCAACGACGCGCTCGGCGCGGTGGCGCGCATGAGAGATCTGGGCGTGCCGTCCTTCCTCCTCGCGCAGAGCCTGCTGGGCGTCATGGCCCAGCGCCTGCTCCGCCGGGTGTGCAGTCACTGCGCGCAGGAGGCGACGCTGACGCCGGACGAGCTGTTGGCGCTCCAGGCGCCCCTGCCGCTGCTGCCGGGGGGCGTGCGCCTGCTCAAGGGCGCCGGCTGCGTGCGCTGCCGCGGCACCGGCTTCGTGGGGCGCACCGGCGTCTTCGAAATCGTCACCGCCGCGGGCGAGCTGAGAGACCTCATCGCCCGCGAGGCGCCCTACGCGCAGATGGTGGAGGCGGCCCGGCGCTCCGGCATGCGGACGCTGCGTGAGGCGGCCGTGCGCAAGCTCGCGCAGGGGCTCACCGCCTTCGACGAGGTGGTGCGGATGACCTCCGTCTGAGACGCGACGGCCCGGCCTCTCGTGCGGAGAGACCGGGCCGCGTGGACTTCCAGGCGCCCAGTGAGGGCAGGGGGAGGCGCCTAGAAGCGCGCCTGGAGCAGCGTGTTGAAGCCCAGCGCGTGCGGGCGCTCGAAGCTCGGCTGCGCCACGCCCGTCACGTCGTCCCGGAACGTGGTCCGGTTGGTGTCGTAGGTGTAGTAGACCTCGCCGACCGCGGCGACGGACTCCGACAGGTCCCAGCGGAACGTGGCCTTCGCGGAGTAGATGGGCTCCGCGCGGCACACCGCGCTGCCGCGGCCGCACGTCTCCGGAAGGATGCTGAGCTGGTTCACGTCACGCACCACGACGGTGCGCGTGCCGATGAGGTGCTGCGGCGGGTTGTTGCCGCCAAGCACCGGCGTGGGGCTGCGGAACGAGGCCGGCTGCTGCACGCCGATGATGAAGCCCGGCGTGAGGTGCAGCTTCGGCAGGTGGTAGTCCGCGCCCAGCGCGACGAACATCTCCGGCTTCAGCTCCGTGCCCTCCGGGAAGTCCTGGAACGGGGGGAAGCCCGGCACCTCGAACTGGATGAAGGACAGGCTGCGGTAGAGGGCCAGCAGGCTGACGCGGAGCAGGTCGTACTTCGCGCGTGCCTGGAGGGCCACGGCGGTGGCGCCCTGCGGCTTGGTGGCGCCGAATTCGTTGGGCTTCTCCAGCGTCTGCGACAGGTAGCTGCCCTCGAGCGACACCGTGTAGGACAGGCCGCCCGGGTACTGCTCCGGCGCGAAGAAGCGCTGATAGATGTCCGGGTCGTTCTTGTAGAGCCGGAAGTCCACGCTGGTGCCGACGGGCACGCCCACGTGGTAGACGACTTGACCGGACACGCCCGCGGCGTTCACCGGCGCCTCCACGCCGAGCGTCGCCAGGCCGGGCACCAGGCCCTTCTGGAAGTAGCCGCCGCCCGCCTCGACGCGCAGCGTCTCCAGGATGTCCCAGCCCGCGCCGGCCATGATGCCGTACTTCGTCTCTTCCTCGAGGATGAGCTCGTTCTGGATGAGCGCCGTCTTGCCGCCGACGTAGGCGTACCACTTGTCGCGGGTAATCTGCAGCTTGCCGCCGGGCACGCCGTTGGCCGCGGAGCGGGTGGTGAACACGCCGCTGCCACCCCAGGAGATGCGGTACGCATATCCCAGGCGGAAGCGGTCCGCGGACACCGGGAAGCCGACGAGCGAGATGCCTTCCTTCTCGCCCCAGCCCGGCGGCTGGTAGTTGAGGCGGATGTAGCTGGAGTTGTCGCGGATGTCGACGTTGCCCGACGGCCGCTCGAGCACCAGCAGCGTCAGCGCCGCCTCGGTGGTCAGCCCCTCGAAGAATGCCGGCGCCCGCTTGTAGAGCACCACGTTCGACAGGGACTCGAAGCCGGAATACCGGGTGTTGAAGTTGTCGTAGAACTGGGTGTTCTGGTTACCGGCGCCGAACCGCGCGTTGGGGCTGTTCGGCGTCGTTTCACCGGAACCCGCCAGCACGTTGTCGTCCGCGAAGACGAACGACAGGCGGGTATCCACGAAGTCACTGGCCCACGCGGGCGCACTCAGGGAAATCAGGCCGGTCAGGGCCAGCTTCTGAAACGTTTTCAATGTCCCTCTCCACGGAGTGGCCGGGGGGACCACTCCTCCCTGCTTCCCGTCACCGGGTCGCGAGAATCGTCAAAAGACTACGGATTGGCGCAAGCCCGGATGGGCCGGGGGCACTCCATCCCCGGGCCGGGATAGCAGCAGATGTCGTCCTGGTCGCGAGGCAGCACGTTCCAACGCGGGCGCGCCGCGCTCACCTGGCGCAGGTGGCCCACGACGTCGAAGGAGGCCTCGTGCAGGAAGCGGCACTGCTGCGCCACCTCGGGATTCGGGTCTTCCTCGTTGCAGTCCGGGTTGAGGTCCGGCGCCGCGTCCTTCGTCACCAGGTTGATGCGGGTGCGTGCGTCCGCCGCCACCTTGCAGGTGAGCGTGCCGTCCTCGCGATTCTGGACGGACGCGTACACGATGCCCTCGCCCGCGGCCATCGTGTGCTGCAGCGGCGTGTTGGCGGCCAGTGCCACCGGCGTGCCGTTGGCGCCGAAGCGCACGTTGGCCGCCTTGTCACAGGAGAGGTTGATGCGCTGGTCCCTGGAGAAGTTTCCGGACTGCGCCCAGTTGACGATGGCCGGGTCCGCGTTGACGGTGGCGCTGAAGGTCTGGATGCGCCCGGGGACGGACTCGTCGAGCCCCGCCGCGGCGGCGCCCGTGGGGTTCATCTCCACGACGAACTGCCCGAAGCCGTTGTACGTGTTCTTCTCCGAGCAGTGGACGCCGGCGAACTGGCCCACGCCCAGGGTGCAGTCGATGTTGCACTGGCGCTCGGCGATGTCCGGGTCGTTCGGGTTGTCCGTACCGCAGGTCCCCCACGTGCCCGCGCGGGTGTTGGGGCAGAAGAAGGGCACGGAGCCATTGCCGTTGGCGTCGCAGTTGTGGAAGACGCGCGGGAACTTCACCTTGGAGAGCTTCACCAGGGAGGACTCCAGGCTCTCCATCTTGTAGTTGCCGTAGCTGTAACCGCACAGCGGGTCCGTCATATAGAGCGAGCCGCTGTAGCCGCACAGGCGGCCGTTGATCTCCACCGGCGGCATCTGCTTCAGGTACTTGTCCCACTCCGCCTGCGGCAGCAGGCGGACGCGCTCACGCACCGTCCACGCGGGGAAGGTGAGCTGCGTGGTGGCGGTGAACTCCTGCACGGAGCCAGACACCGACCACAGCAGGTCGCCCGGGTCCAGGCCCTCGGGGAAGGAGTAGTTGTAGATGTAGAGCGAGTTGAAGCGGCCCGGGTAGAAGCCGTCCGGCTCCCCCGTCTGGATGTTGGCGCCCGGCACGCTGTCCTCCCGGACGCGGCAGGCGGTCATGTCGGTGACGAAGAAGCCACCCGGGTCCGTGCCCGTCACCAGCAGCGTCACCGGCTGCTTGTCGTTCGGATCCCCCTCGGGGCAGTTCTGCCGCAGCGCCGGCCCGGCCTCCGGGCTACGCCCGATGCGCATGTACGTGCCGGCATAGGCGGTGAGCTGATCCCCATTCTGCGGGACCTGCACCGTGGCGATGGTCGGCTCCTCGAACTTCATGATCCGAGACAGGCCGGTGGCGTTCGTGCGGGTTGCCGGCTCCTGGGGCAGCTCACCGGGGACGACCTGTCCGTCGGCGTAGTCCACCTGGGGCGGCTCGTCCTGCACCCAGACGTGCGCGTCGCCATAGAGCTGGCTCGCGCGCACCGTGCCCGTGCCCCGGCCGTTGGTGAGCTGGGTCCAGCGGTAGCGGTACTCGCCCACCAGGTTGCCCGGCACCGTGCGGAAGGACACCGGCCCGTTGAACGACTCCATGGGCTGCCCCTTCGTGTCCAGGGCGATGATGTCCACGTCGAAGTCCACAGGCGCGCGGGGGAGGGCGAAGCGACAGCCCTCCGTGCCGCGAATCTCCTGCGGCACCTGGTCCTGGCCGCCGTGCGCGGTGGCGCACTCGTTCACCACCGGCAGCGGCGTGCGCGTGCCACCGGTGTAGACGCCCTGAAGGGTGACCCGGAAGGAGGCGACCCCATCAGGCTGCGGCGATTCTTGGGTGTAACAGCCGGCCGCCGCCAGGGCCGACAGGAAGAGCAGGCGCTTCATTTACTTCACCCTCCGGCCGATACGGGAATCCTCCACCGCGTCGGCGATGGACACCGAGGTGGGGTTCTCACAGAAATTCCGCAGCTGGTTCGTCACCGTGCCGCAGATGGGGTTGTTGCCCGCGAGCACGTCCCGGCAGCTGCAGCGGCCGGTGTACGGGCCATCCGGCACGTTGCACTGGCTCTGGATGTCCTCGGCCGTCAGGCCGGGCACCCCACAGCGGTCCGCGGCGTCCGACGGGAGCGACAGCAGGTCCTTGCAAGAGCAGCTGCCCACCTTGCGGTCCAGCGCGGCCTTGAAGTTGGCGGCGGCGCGGCAGGAGCCCACCACCTGCTCGTTCACCGTCCAGCGGCCGTTGACGAGGTTGCCGCAGTAGAGGCCCGACTTGGACGTCTGCCGGCCCGCCAGGATGTCCTCACAGGTGCAGAAGCCCTGCATGTAGCCGATGAGCGAGTCGCGCAGGGAGATGCCCGTCTCGATGCGGGTGGTGTTGCGCTTGAGCACGTTGAAGCCCGAGCCACCCTTGGCGATGTAGTCGTTGACGGCGATCTTGTACGTGCCGGTGGGGTCCAGCGGCTTGCCGTTGATCTCGATGTCGGTGCCCGGGTGCGCGTAGCAGCGGCCCACGTTCGCGTTGGTGCTCTGGTCCACCAGGCACTGCCACGGCGCGTGGCCCTGACGGTCCTGGTTGGGGCAGTCCGTCCCGTTGAGCGCCGGGGTGCAGGCGATCTGCAGGTCGTTCACCTGCACCTGGGCGCAGTCCATGGTGAAGCGGGCGCCCGAGATCTGCGCCTGGCTGACGCAGCCGCGCTCGGCGGAGCGCTCCGCGACGAAGTCGAAGAGCTCCTGCATCTCCTTGCCGGAGAGGTACATGATGTTGATGGTGTTCTCGAACGGGAACACGTTGAACATCGACTCCTGCGTCACCACGCCGGCATAGAGGTTGTCGCGGATGCCCAGCGAGTTGGTGAGCGCCATCTCCGCCTCGACGCGGCGGCGCTTGCGCATGGAGTCCGCCGCGATGTTGCCCAGCGGCGAGTCACCGCCCGTGGAGTTGTTGCGGCGCTGCACGTCGCGCGGCGCGTAGGAGAAGATGGACGTCAGCTGGAGGTTGAAGTCCATGCCCAGGATGTACGGCTGGAGCAGATGGGTGGTCATCCGGTCCTCCTGGTCCTTGCACGCCTGGATGGCCTGACGGACGCGCTCGTCCCCGAGGAACTGGCCCTCTTCCCAGAACACGTTGGAGTCGTGGCGGAAGCGGCGCATGGCGTCGTCGCACCACAGGGCGTCGATGGGGAAGACGCGGTAGTCCTGGCTGATGATCTCGCCGCCCTCACCGGAGCCGAGCACCTCCGGCATCTTCACCACCAGCTCCAGGCGGCCCACGTACTTGGCGAAGGCACCCGAGTGCGCGAGCACCACGTTGCGCCCCGCGGGGTCCGTCAGCAGCTGCGGCGGGTTGAGCACCACGTGCAGGTGGCCGCCCAGGATGGCATCCACGCCCACCACGCCGGGGATGTGCACGCGCACCACGGACTTGTCGTGGCCTTCGGGGCCGAACCACTCCAGCACCTGCCAGGGCTGCTTCTGGCGCTCCAGGTAGGGCTTGGCGCGGGCGTACTCGTAATAGGCCTCGTAGCCGTGGATGACGTCCTGGTCCTCGTTGAGGCCCAGGTGGCTGACCAGGACGATGAGGTCCGAGACGGGGCGCAGCAGGTCCACATAGGCGCGCGCCACCTCGTTCTGCTCCAGCGGCGTCACCTGGAGGCTGTTGCCACCCTCGACGATGGAGTTGAGCGAGGAGATGTTGGCCATGCCGATGATGGCCACCCGCAGGCCCTTCACGTTGCGGATGGTGTACGGCTCCACCTCCAGGGCCGTCTGATGGTTGCCGTTGGCCCGCCAGTCGTCCCAGAAGTAGTTGGCCGCGAGCAGCGGGAACGTCGCGTGGTCCCGCGCCATCTGCGTGAAGTTGAGGAGGCCCGCGTCGAACTCGTGGTTGCCCACGACCGCCGCGTCGAGCCGCGCCTGCGAGAGGAACTTGAACTCCACCTCGCCGGTGTTGAGGTTGAAGATGGGCGCGCCCTGGAAGCAGTCGCCCGAGTCCAGGTGCAGCACGCGCTCGCCCTGGGCTCGCTCTCGCTTGAGCAGCGCGCCGATGCGAGTGGCGCCGCCGAAGGGGCCGGCCTCGGGGATGGTCCCCAGGTCCACGTCCGTCTTCAACGGCGAGAAGTCATAGGGGATGAGGCGGGAGTGGATGTCCGAGGTATGAAGGAGCGTCAAGCGCACCTCCTGCCCCTCGAGGTTGTAGTCCTGGCCTTCCAGCACCGGCATGCATGAAGCAGAGGCCAGGGCGCAGCTGAGGCCGAGCAGGAGGCGACGCATCAAGAGAATTCCGTGTTTCAGGGGGGGGACAGCGGTAAAGCGGGCGCAAGGTACGGGATCAGGCAGTGTCGGGCAAGCAACGCCACCATGTCGGGCCAGGTTCCTACCATTGGCGTTCCTACTCCCCAGGAGAGCAGGCGGCTATGCGGCAGCGGCATTCCAGTGTGACTGACATCGAGATCATCGAGGATTTCTCGTCTACCGCGAGATGCGATGAGGGCTTTCTCAGGGTGCGGAGGCTGCGGTGCCGCAACCGGCGGGCGGACGGCTCGTCCTCTCCCATGTACCGGGTGGACGTGGTGGACCGGCCGCGCCTGGACGCGGTGGCGGTGCTCGTCTATCGCCGCGGCGCGTCAGGGCTGGAGGTGCTGACGCGGATGAACCTCCGGCCGGCGGCCTACTTCCGGAAGGAGAACCGCGACGCGATGACCGTCCCGGACCCCGCGTCCGGCTACTTGCGCGTGGAAGAAATCGTCGCGGGGCTGCTGGAGCCGGAGGACAAGGGCGAGGAGGGCCTGCGCCGGCGCGCGGCGGAAGAGGTGCACGAGGAGGCCGGCTACAAGGTGCGGCCGGAGGACGTCCAGCTGCTGGGAGGAGCGTTCTTCCTCGCGCCGGGCATTCTCTCGGAGAAGGTGTTTCCCGCGGCGGTGGACGTCACGGGCCTGTCACCCGAGGAGCCCGCGGGAGATGGCTCGCCATTGGAGGAGGGGACGCTGCTGAACTGGCGTCCCGTTCTGGAGGTGCTGGACGCGTGCCGGCGCGGTGACATCCCGGACGCGAAGACGGAAGTGGCGTTGACGCGGCTGCTCGCCCTCCAGCCCTGAGGTGTGCGCATAGGTTTCGCACGGCCGCGTGCCGGGGTAGGGTGCGCGGCGTTCCGAAATCCACCGCAGAGGTCGCTGCATGTCGTCGCTGCCCCCCTGGCTGGCCCAGTTCCTGCCCATCCTCATCCTCCTGGGGGCCATCGGCCTCGTCCTCGTGCGCCTGCCGAAGGTGGAGCTGGGACACTCGGAGGCCTTCAAGCGCCGCCGGCTCTTCAACTGGTTCCCGCTGGGCATGACGTACGCGTTCCTCTACATGGGGCGCTACAACCTCAACGTGGCCACCAGCGCCATGGGGGACCGCACCTCCAACGCGGACTTCGGCACCATCTTCGCGTGGGGCACCGCCGTGTACGGCGTGGCGTTCCTCATCAACGGCCCGCTGACGGACAAGCTCGGGGGCCGGAAGACCATCCTGCTGTCGGCCGCGGGCTCGTCGCTGGCCAACGTGGCCATGGGCGGCGTGGTGTACGGGGTGCTGACGCAGAACTGGACGCCGCCTGGCGGCCTGGTGGCGACGCTGTCGTTCCTCTACGCCGTGAACATGTACTTCCAGAGCTTCGGCGCGGTCTCCATCGTCAAGGTGAACGCGGCCTGGTTCCATGTGCGCGAGCGCGGCCTGCTGGGCGGGGTGTTCGGCATCCTCATCTCGCTGGGCATCTACTTCGCCTACGACTGGAGCCGGCTCATCGTGAACGCGGCGCCCACGTACTGGGTGTTCTTCGTCCCCGCCGCCATCCTGGCGGTGTTCCTGGTGCTGGACTTCTTCGTCATCCGGGACACGCCCAGCCAGGCGGGGCACGTGGACTTCGACACCGCGGATGCGTCCTCGGGGGAGACGGGGCCTCAGCTGGGCGTGCTGGGCGTGCTGGTGAAGATGCTGACCAACCGGGCCATCGTCATCATCCTCCTCATCGAGTTCTGCAGCGGCTTCATGCGCAACGCCATCATGCAGTGGTACCCCAAGTTCGCGAAGGCGACGGGCATCGCGGAGTCCTTCGTCGCGGCCAACTGGGGCATGTTGCTGTGCGTGGCCGGCATCACCGGCGGCATGTTCGCCGGCGTCATCAGCGACCGCGTCTTCGACTCGCGCCGCGGCCCCGTGTCCGCGGTGCTCTACGGGGGCATGTCGGTTGGCGCCGTCATCTCCGTGTTCGTGCTGGAGAGCCCCTTCCTGGGCTGGACCATCATCTTCATGTCCCTGTGCGTCATCGGCGTGCACGGCATGCTGTCCGGCACGGCCAGCATGGACTTCGGCGGGAAGAAGAACGCCGGCCTCGCGGTGGGCATCATCGACGGCGCCGTCTACGCGGGCACCACGCTGCAGTCCGTCCTGCTGGGCTCCATCCTCCCCGCGGGGGACGAGGCCAAGCTCGCGGCCAACTGGAGCAACTGGCCCTACGCCATGCTGCCGCTGTCCTTCCTGGGCCTGCTGCTGGCCACCCAGGTATGGAATGCCCGGCCCCAGTCGAAGGCCACACCCGTGCCGGCCACCCTCCCGGTTCCGCCGGCGGCGCCGGCCCCCCGGACGGGCACGGAGGGCTGAGCGCGGAGCTCTGTGTAGCCCCAACGACGGATGGCGTCCGGGTGACTCCCGCGTAACAGGGATGTAACGTAGACTCCCAGCGTGTTCCAGTCACCCGCACCGCTGCAGAGCCGCTTCGAGGTCCACGACCGCAAGCAGTTTGAAATCAAGCTCGAGTACCAGCCCTCCGGGACGGATGAGACGCGCTACCTCGTGGAGGCGTACCTCTTCCTGCCCGGGAGTCTGAACATCGACGCGGAGACGTACCCGCGCGCGGACTTCTACGCGAACATCCACAACTACGTGCGCTTCAAGACGCCGGTGATGGCGGTGAACGAGCTGCTCACCTCGGACACCTCGCCGCTGGTGCGCCTGGAGGCGTGGTTGCGCACGGGGATGGGGGTGGAGAAGGACGTCGTCTACCAGGCCAAGCTGCTGTCCTGCGTGCTGCGCGGGGCGCTGCGCCGGTTCGCCACGGGCGTGGAGTCGCGTTGCGAGGGGGCGGGGGCGCCGCCCTCCGACGTGTGCGCGGTGCTGGAGTCCGAGGTCCTGGCGATGCAGGCCGGCGTGGCGCAGGTGCTGGAGCGCTTCCGTGCGTGGCTGCGCGCGGTGGGGGAGCTGCGGCTCCAGGAGCGCTCGCGAGCCTCGCTGCGCCTGGTGGACGAGTACGTCAGCCTGCTGGTGGAGGGGGGCTTCCGGCGGGCGGTGGCGGACATGAAGTCGCTGCCGCGCGGCGAGCCGTGGCACGGGCTGCGCAAGGGGCTGATGGAGGCGGTGCTGCGGGAGGAGGCGTACCGCAAGGAGCACCAGCTGCGCAGCGTGCTCAGCCCCACCGGCGACAACGAGGAGTACATCCTCCGGCTGGGCTTCCTGAAGAAGTTCTGCATGAACGTGCTGTTCCTGTCGTCGAAGCGGCGGCAGAAGCGCCAGGGCTGGGAGGAGATGCTCTTCGCGCTGGCCGCGGGCGTGGCGATGACGGTCGCCACCGCGGTGGCCTTCTGGGCGCAGGCGCGCTACGCGCAGGCCAGCCTCAACTTCTTCCTCATCCTCGTGGTGGGGTACATGGTGAAGGACCGCATCAAGGAGGGCATGCGCCGGATGCTCAGCCGGGTGGCGGCCATGCACCTGGCCGACCGGACCACCAACCTGGTGGACCCGGTGACTGGGCGCGTCATCGGCTCGTGTGAGGAGCGGGTGGACTACGGGCCTTCGCTGAAGGTGCCGGACACGGTGTCCGTGCTGCGGCAGCAGGACGACTTCCTCACCGCGACGCAGGGCGAGCTGTCGGAGACGGTCATCCGCTACCAGAAGCAGATCGTCCTGGATGCCCGGCACCTGCCGCGCACGCAGCGGGGCCTGACGGGCGTGACGGACATCCTCCGGCTCAACGTGGAGCGCTTCCTGCGCGACATGGACGAGCCGGAGCTGGCGCTGGAGTACGTGGACCTGGCGGACCTGTCCGTGGGGCACATCCGCGGCACCAAGCGCTACCCGGTGGACATGGTGTTCCGCTTCGCGGTGGCGGAGGAGGCGGCTCGCAGCGAGGACTCCGTCCAGTTCGTGCGCCTGGTGCTGGACCGCAACGGAATCCAGCGCATGCAGCGCTTTCCAGAGCGGGGGCCCGGCAAGGCGCCGGTCCGCTCGGGGTGGAAGAGCGCGGCGTGAGCGGGGCCGCCCGGCCGGGGGCGGGGCGCGCGGGGCCTCGGGGCGAGGTTTGGGCGGCGCGGGTGCGCGCGCGAGGGTAATCTCCCCCGCGCATATGGCTTACGACGACTTCAAGAACCGCATCCGCGACGACTGGCGAGACACCCTGCGCTCCATCCTGGCGCGCGCCCGCTCCGTGGGCTCCTCCGCCGTGCTGGCGTTCGACCTGGACTCCACCCTCTTCGACAACCGCCCCCGGCAGGCCCGCATCCTCCGGGAGTTTGGCGTCGCCCGCTCGTTGCCGGTGCTGGCGGCCTGCGAGCCCCACCACTGGGTGTCGGGCTGGGACATGAGGGAGGCCATGCGGGCCTGCGGCCTGGAGGACGCCCTGGTGGAGGCGCACTTCGCGGACGCCCGCCGCTTCTGGGCCGAGCGCTTCTTCACCAGCGACTACTGCGTGGATGACACCGCCATCGACGGCGCGGCCCGCTTCACCCATGACGTGGTGGCCACCGGCGCGCGGCTCGTCTACGTGACGGGCCGCCACGAGGGCATGCGCGAGGGCTCGGTGGCCTGCATGCGCCAGCACGGCCTCGCGTTGCCGGACGACGAGCGGGTGCTGCTCGTGATGAAGCCCACGCTGGCCGAGGATGACGACGCCTTCAAGCGGGAGGCGCACGCGCAACTGGGCCGAATGGGGAGCGTGGTGGCTGCCTTCGACAACGAGCCCACGCACGCGAACGACTACCGGCGGAAGTTTCCAGACGCCACCGTCATCCACCTGGCCACGGACCACTCGGGCCGGCAGGTGGAGCTGCTCGACGGGGTCATCTCCGTCCCGCACTTCGCGATGGATTCCTGACGCACCGCGCCTGAGAAGGCGTGGGCGCGTCGGGCCTTGAAAGGCTTTGAAGTCCCCCTGCCGCGCGCTATTGAGTCGCTCGGCGTTTGCCGCCCCGGGAGTTCCGAGGGCGGCCAGCATGGAGGCGTTCTGCGGTGGCCAGCTCGTACTCGAAAAACCTGCTGTTGGACATGTACCGGAAGATGTACCTCATCCGCCGCTTCGAGGAGCGCGCGGGGCAGCAGTACACGCTGGGGAAAATCGCCGGCTTCTGTCACCTCTACATCGGCCAGGAGGCCGTGGCGGTCGGGCCGACGGAAGCCCTGCGGCCGGATGACTACATGCTCAGTGCGTACCGTGACCACGGCCAGCCGTTGGCCCGTGGCAGTGACGCGGGCATGGTCATGGCCGAGCTGATGGGCCGGGGCACCGGCTACAGCAAGGGCAAGGGCGGCTCGATGCACATCTTTGACATCGAGCATCACTTCTACGGCGGTTACGGCATCGTCGGTGGCCAGATTCCCCTGGCGGCGGGCATGGCCTTCGCCAGCCGCTATCGCAATGAGGACCGCGTCACGGTCTGCTTCTTCGGTGACGCGGCGGCCAACCAGGGGGCCTTCCACGAGACGTTCAACATGGCGTCCAAGTGGAAGCTCCCTGTCATCTACATCTGCGAGAACAACCGCTACGGCATGGGGACCGCCATTGCCCGCACGTCGGCGGTGCCGGAGATCTACAAGCGCGCCAGCGCCTACGGCATGCGTGGCGAGCCGGTGGACGGCATGGACGTGCTGGCCATGTACGAGGCCGTCAAGGACGCCGCCGAGTACTGCCGCGCCGGCAAGGGCCCCGTGCTGCTGGAGGCGAACACGTACCGCTTCCGCGGCCACTCCATGGCGGACCCCGCTACCTACCGCACCAAGCATGAGGTGGAGGAGGAGCGCAAGAACGACCCCATCCCGAAGCTGCGCGCGTACGTCCTGAAGCAGGGGCTGGCTCAGGACGATGTGTTCGAGACCATCGAGGAAGAGGTCAATGCGGTGGTGGACCAGTCGGTGAAGTTCGCCGACGAGTCGCCCGAGCCCTCCGTGGATGAGCTCTGGCGCGACACCATCGTCGAGGAGGGCGAGGAGGACGTGCGCCCGCGCGAGCGCGTGCTCGGCATGAAGGTGAAGTGGCCCGAGTACCCCAGCGGCCAGGAGCTGAAGGTGACGTGGGATCTGGAGCCGCGTGAGCAGGCCGAGGCGGCCGACAAGAAGGCGGGCCTCATCCGCTAGGCGCCACCTGTCTACCAACCCTTTTTTGATTTCGAGTCGGAGCCGACGATGCCCGAGTTGATGTACCGCGAGGCGCTGAACCAGGCGCTCGCCGAGGAAATGGAGCGCGACGCCAACGTCTATCTGATTGGCGAGGAGGTGGGCCGTTACAACGGCGCCTTCAAGGTGTCGCAGGGACTGCTGGACAAGTTCGGGAGCGCGCGCATCATCGACGCGCCCATCTCCGAGCTGGGCTTCACCGGTCTGAGCGTGGGCGCGGCCATGGTGGGCTTGCGCCCGGTGGTGGAGATGATGACCTGGAACTTCGCGATCCTCGCGATGGACCAGATCGTCAACAACGCCGCCAAGCTGCGGCACATGTCCGGTGGTCAGCTGCGCTGCCCCATCGTGTTCCGGGGCCCTGGCGGTGCCGGTGGCCGTCTGTCCAGCCAGCACAGCCAGGCGCTGGAGGCCAACTACGCGCACTTCCCGGGGCTGAAGGTGATTGCGCCCGCCACGCCGGCGGACGCCAAGGGCATGCTCAAGGCGGCCATCCGGGACGAGAACCCGGTGGTCATGATCGAGGGCGAGCGGCTCTACGCCATCAAGGGGGAGGTGCCGGAGGGCGAGCACGTCGTCCCGCTGGGCAAGGCGGACGTGAAGCGCGAGGGCACCGACGTCACCATCATCACCTGGAGCCGCATGTATTACTTCTGCATGCAGGCGGCCGAGGAGTTGGCGAAGGAGGGCATCAACGTGGAGGTCCTGGACCTGCGCACGCTGAGGCCCCTGGATGAGGAGGCCATCCTGGCGAGCGTGCGCAAGACGAACCGCGCCGTCATCGTGGAAGAGGGCTGGGGGTTCGCCGGTGTGGGCGCCTCCGTGGTGGACCTCATCCAGTCGCAGGCGTTCGACGACCTGGACGCGCCGGTGGAGCGCGTCACGGGGCTCGACGTGAACATGTCCTATGCGGCGAACCTGGAGAACGCGACGCAACCGGATGCACCCAAGATCATCGCCGCGGTGAAGAAGGTGCTGTACCGCGAGGGAGCTTGAACGCGTATGGCCATTCCCATCCAGATGCCGAGCCTGTCCCCGACGATGACGGAGGGGAAGATCGTCAAGTGGCTCAAGAAGCAGGGGGACAAGGTGTCCTCCGGCGATGCCGTGGCCGAGGTGGAGACGGACAAGTCCAACCT
>JAFAAN010000126.1 GCA_023426545.1 Pseudomonadota bacterium | reverse complement strand
GCCGGTGGGCTCGGCGCGACGAGTGAGCGCAGCTTCCTGCCGCGCGAGTGGAAGGGGACGCTCGACGGTGACGTCATGGTCGAGCGCATCAAGGCGCGCCTCGGCGAGCGACCGCACGAACACCTGCGGGTGCAGCTCCCTCGCGCCCAGGACAAGCACCACAACGTTTGGGACGCCGTCGGCATCGGCCTTCACGTGGTCGGCCGACTCGCGCCCCGGAAGGTCTTCCCGAGGTAGCCATGCCTGAAAACCATGAAGGCGCCCCCGAGTTCCTGACGGTCGACGAGGCGGCAGCACTGCTGCGCGTGAACCGGAAGACGCTCTACGAGTCGATTCGGCTGGGGCAGCTCCCAGGCGTCGTTCGCATCGGAAAAGCGCTGCGCATTCGACGGGAGACCATCGTAACGTCGCCCTCGGGAATGGGCCGCGATTCTGCGCTTAGGAGTCGACGATGAGCGTCAGGTTGCGGAAGTGGACGACGAAGGAAGGAAAGTCTGAGGAGGCGTGGCAAGTGGACTTCGTGTTTCAGCACGCGGACGGACGGAAACAGCGAGTCGTGAAGTTCTCGCCCGTTCAGACCCGTCGGGGTGCCGAGCAATACGAACGCGAACTGCGCAACGCCCTGCTCAACGGGACTTTCGGAAAGGAGCAGAAGAGCGAGGAAGGCGTCATCACGCTTGCGGACTTCACCCCGCGATTCCTCACCTACAGCGAGAACAACAACAAGCACTCAAGCGTCGTGAGCAAGCAGCAGATTCTCAACGACCACATCCTGCCCTTTTTCGGGAAGATGGCGCTCGCGAGCATCGGCCCGGCCGAAATCGAAGACTTCAAGGCCGTCATGAAGAAGAAGCCCCGGAGGCTCAGCGGCCACTCGGACACCGCATCCAAGCGAGCCCTCCGCAGGCGCAAGGAACAGCAGCCGAAAACCTTGAGCCTGAAGACCATCAACAACGCGCTGGCTGTCCTCTCCAAACTCCTCAACCTCGCCAAAGAGCAGAACGTCCTGGCCCACACCCCGGACGTGAAGCTCTTCAAGGTGGCGAAGCCCGACTACGACTTCCTCACCTTCGAAGAGGTGGAACAGCTCCTCACGGCCGCCAGTCCCCAGGACGTAGCCCTCCTGACGACGGCGCCCAAGACGGGGCTACGGCAAGGGGAACTCATCGGGCTCCAGTGGCCGGACGTCGACCTCATCCGCGCCAAGCTCCACGTCAAACGGACCATCTGGCGCGGCGTCGAAGGCACCCCCAAGGGCGGCAACACCCGGACGGTGGACCTGCCGCAATCCGTCGTGGACGCCCTCAAGGCCCACCGGCACCTCCGAGGCCCCTTCGTCTTCTGCCAGGAGAACGGAGAGCACCTCACCCCGGGGATGATGGACCATCTGCTCATCACCACGCTGAAGCGGGCGGGCATCACCCGAGAAAAAGGCACCATCGGGTGGCACGACCTGCGCCACACCTACGGCAGCCACCTCGCGATGAGGGGCATCCCCATGAAGGTCATCCAGGAGCTGATGGGGCACGCCACGCTCGACATGACGATGCGGTACGCCCACCTGAGTCCGGACACCCGACGGGAGGCCGTGCGCGTCCTCGACGGGCCCGTGGTGCCGCGTGCGACATACGTGCGACATGAGGAGGAAGCCACGGCCTAGAAATGAAAAAGCCCCCAAGTCTCAAGGACTTGGAGGCTCATTCGGAGTGCCCAGGGCGGGATTCGAACCCGCACACCTTTCGGCGCCACCCCCTCAAGATGGTGTGTCTACCAGTTCCACCACCTGGGCGTTTGCTGCGGCGTCCATCTACCGGAGCTTGCTGATTCACGCAACGACAATCTCAACCGCTGCGTGAATCAGCTTCTTCCTACGAACCACGTACCGCGGACGACTACTGCGCCGGAGCCGGCTCCTGCGTCGCCGGGCTGCCACCACCCTCGGCGGGCGGCGTGGACTGCTCGCCGTGCGACTGCTCCGTGCTGCCCGGCGTCGCCGGGGCCGTCTGGGCCGGAGGCGTAGCAACCGAGCCACCCGCCGCCACCGAGGAGCGCAGCCCCACGAAGGACAGGCCCAGCGAGCTGAAGAAGAACAGCGCGGCGAAGACGCCGGTCAGCTTGCTGAGGAACGTCACCGCACCCCGGCCGCCGAAGGCGCTCGTGGCGGCACCACCGCCCAGCGCGGAGCCCATACCGGCGTCCTTACCCGGCTGGAGCAGAATGACGAAGATCATGAACACGCACACCAGGACGTGCACGATCGTGACGAAGGTCAGCATGTGGACTCTTTCAGACGTTCCGTGAAAGGAGGCGCACCCTACACAATGTAGTGAACGGGTGACAACTTCTTCCGCCCGCCTCCTGGATCAACCCCGGGACTAGGTGGCCGCCTTGACGATGGCCGCGAAGTCGCCCGCCTTCAGGCTTGCGCCACCAACAAGCGCTCCATCAACGTCCGGCTGGCCCAGCAATTCCGCGGCGTTGTCCGGCTTCACGCTGCCGCCGTACTGGATACGCACCCGGCCGGCCGTCTCCCCGTCGTACAGCCGCTCGAGCAGGCCCCGGATCGCCGCGTGGACCTCCTGCGCCTGCGCCGCCGTGGCGTTGCGCCCCGTGCCGATGGCCCACACCGGCTCATAGGCCAGCACGAAGCTCGCCACGTCCTTGGCCTCGAAGCCGGCCAGCGCCCCGCGCACCTGGCGCTCCACCACCTCCAGCGTCTGGTTCGCCTCGCGCTCGGCCAGCGTCTCGCCCACGCAGATGATGGGCGTCATGCCGGCCGCGCGGACGGCCTTCGCCCGCCGGTTCACCTGCTCGTCCGTGTCCCCGAAGAGCTGCCGGCGCTCGGAGTGCCCCACGATGACGTAGGCACACCCCAGCTCGGCCAGCATCGGCGCGGAGATCTCACCGGTGAAGGCCCCCGAGGACTCCCAGTGGCAGTTCTGCGCCGCCAGCACCAGCGGCGCACCCTCCAGCGCCACGTGGAGCGCCTGCAACGCCACGAAGGGCGGCGCCACCACCACCTCCACCGTGTCGCCCAGGGAGGCCACCTGGCCCCTCAGCTCACGGACCAGGGCCAGCGCCTCCGGTACCGTCTTGTTCATCTTCCAGTTGCCAGCAACGATCTTCCGGCGACGCGCGGTGGCCATGAGGTCCCCCAGGGGTGAGTGGTGTGTCGGACGCGAAGCCTACCGCGTCTCCAGCGCCTTGATGCCCGGCAACTCGCGTCCTTCCAGGAACTCCAGGGACGCACCTCCACCAGTGGACACATGGCTCAGCTTGTCCGCGAAGCCCATCTGCTCCACGGCCGCGGCGCTGTCGCCGCCGCCGATGACGGTGGTGGCCTGGGTGTTGATGGCCATGGCGGCGGCGACGGAGCGGGTGCCCTCTGCGAACTTCGGGACCTCGAACAGGCCCATGGGCCCGTTCCACACCACGGTGCGGGCGTCCCGGATGTGCTGCGCGTAGATGGCGCGCGTCTTCGGGCCGATGTCCAGGCCCATCATGTCCGCGGGGATGGCGTTGTCCGGCGTCTCCTGCGCGGGGCTGTTCTGCGTGGGCTCGGTGCCCACGATGTGGTCCACCGGCAGGACGATGGGCGTCTTCAGCCGATGCGCCGCCTCCAGCATGCGCGTGGCCAGCGACAGCTTGTCGCCCTCGACGCGGGACTTGCCCACCTCGACGCCCTGCGCCTTCAGGAAGGTGTACGCCATGGCGCCGCCGATGAGCAGCGCGTCCACCTTGGGCAGCAGGCTCTCGATGACCTTGATTTTATCGCTCACCTTCGAGCCGCCCAGGATGGCCACGAAGGGCTTCTCCGGGTTCTTGAGCACCTTGCCCAGGTACTCGATCTCCTTGCGCATCAGGAGGCCGGCCGCCTTCTCCTTCACGAAGGGCACCATGCCCGCGGTGGACGCGTGGGCGCGGTGGGCGGTGCCGAAGGCGTCGTTGACATAGACGTCCGCCAGCGCCGCCAGCTCGCGGGCGAACGTCTCGTCGTTGGCCTCCTCCTCCTTGTGGAAGCGGAGGTTCTCCAGGACGAGCACCTGGCCGTCCTTGAGCTCCTTCACCTGCTTCTTCACGCCGTCGCCGATGCAGTCATCCGCGAGGATGACCTCATGCTTGCCGCCCAGCAGCTCGGCCAGCCGGACGGCGACGGGCTCCAGCGACAGCTTCGGATCCGGCCCCTTGGGGCGGCCGAGGTGGGAGGCCAGGATGACCTTCCCGCCCATCTCGAGCGCGCGCCGGATGGTGGGCATCGCCTCGCGGATGCGGGTGTCGTCGGTCACGCGCCGCCCTTCCAGCGGGACGTTGAAGTCCACGCGGATGAAGACGCGCTTCCCGGTCAGCTGCAGATCGTCGATGTAGCGGATCATCTCGGTCCTTCCCTCTCGGTGCCCTTCACGCCCTCGGGGCTAGACGCCCTTGGAGACGAGGAACTTCGCCGTGTCCACCATGCGGTTGGAGAAGCCCCACTCGTTGTCGTACCAGGCCATGACCTTGAGCAGGTTGTCGCCCATCACGAAGCAGTTCGTGGAGTCGAAGATGGCCGAGTGCGGGTTGCCGTTGTAGTCCACCGACACCGTCAGCTCGTCGCTGAACTCCAGGATGCCCTTGAGCGGCCCCTCCGCCGCCTTGCGGAAGGCCTCGATGACGGCCTCGGCGGTGACCTTCTTCTCGGTGTTCACCGTCAGGTCCACCAGGGACACGTTCGGGGTGGGCACGCGCACCGCCAGGCCGTGCATCTTGCCCTTCAGCTGCGGAATCACCTCACCGATGGCCTTCGCGGCGCCGGTGCTGGTGGGAATCATGGAGAGCGCGGCGGCGCGGGCGCGGCGCATGTCCTCGTGGGTGAGGTCCAGGATGCGCTGGTCGTTGGTGTAGCTGTGGACCGTGGTCATCAAGCCCTTCTCGATGCCGAAGTTGTCCACCAGCACCTTGGCGATGGGCGCCAGGCAGTTGGTGGTGCAAGAGGCGTTCGAGATGACGTGGTGCTTGGCCGGGTCGTACGCGTCGTGGTTGATGCCGTAGGCGATGGTCAGGTCCGGGCCCTTGGCCGGGGCGGAGATGATGACCTTCTTCGCGCCCGCCTTCAGGTGCTTCTCCGCGGCGTCGCGCGCGGTGAAGCGGCCGGTGCACTCCAGCACCACGTCCACGTCCAGGTTCTTCCAGGGCAGCGCCGACGGGTCCTTCTCGGCGGTGACGGTGATCTCCTTGCCGTCCACCACGATGCCCTTCTCCGTGGCCTTCACCGTGCCCGGCCAGGTGCGGTGCACGGAGTCATACTTGAACAGGTGCGCCAGCGCTGCGGGCTTGTCGAGGTCGTTGATGGCGACAATCTCGAGGTCCTCCTTGCGGCTGAGCACCGCGCGGAGGATGCAGCGGCCGATGCGGCCAAAGCCATTGATGGCAATCCGGGTAGCCATGTTCGTCGTCTCCTTGAGGCGTGAGCGCCAGGCGCCCACGGGTCTTCACGTCAAGATTCGAGGGCGGCCGACCGTAGGCATCGCGAACCGCCGAGTCAACGGCCGCCAGCATCCCCGCGCCGGCGTCCACGCCGAAGCTGAACAATCACCCCGAGCAACAGCCAGACGGCGGTGCCCGTTCCCCCACCCGCCCCGCAGCCACAGCCGGCATCTCCCAGCGGATAGAACTGCGGCACCACGCCCACCACGCGCGGCTCGGGCTCCGGCTCCGGCTCGGGTTCCGGCGGCGGATGCGGATCCACGCCCCGCGCCGCCACGCACGCAGTCAGCAGCCCGGGAGCGCCGGGTTCCTCGGCCGGCGTTGGCGCCGGCTGGAGGAGCAGGCCCGCCTGCGCCAGGAACGCGGACATGAGGTCGGCCCGCCGCGAGGCGCTGACGATGCCCTCGAAGGGCACCCCCAGCAGCAGCACCTGGCCGTTGGGCGCCGAGGCCACCCCCGCCGCCCACTCCGTCCCGGGGTAGCGCAGCACCGGCGCCCCGCCCGACGCGGCCGTCAGCACATCCGTGACGCCCACCGAATAGGCGCCCCGCACGCCGTCATCCAGGCCCACCCCGGTGAGCTGCTCCAGCCAACCGCCCGGCACCCCCTCCAGCGAGAACAGGGGCGCGCCGCTGCCCGGCGCCGCCCGGAGGATGTCGGCCAGAAAGGCCTGGTCCTCCGCCGAGCCCACGGCGAGCGCGGACGCCACGTGGCTGCCCGACAGCAGCAGGTGCCCGCCCTGCATCACGAAGGCGCGCAGCGCGTCCTGCTCCTCGCGCGAGGGCCGGGCCCCGCCCACGCCACCCCGGCCGGTGAACCAGTCCACCACGGGATACGGCGCGCCCACCGTCACCAGCCCCGCCGCCACGGCCGCGCGCGTCGCGCTGTCGAAGGCGCTGCCCGCCGTCGCCAGCGCGGCGCCGTGGCGGCGCACGTAGGTGCCGTCGTTCATCGTCTCCACCAGCAGGCGCACCGGCGCCTCCAGGTCATAGGCATCCAGCGGCTCGGCGCAGGCCTGGGACGCGTCCAGACGCTCGAAGCCGTTGACGACCAGCACCGGGGACTCCGAGCCACCCGGCGTCCGCACGCCCACGGTGGCGGACGGGAAGCCTTCGCCGCCCGCGTTGAGCGCGGCCACCCGGAAGTAGCGCACGGTGCCCGGCGGCAGCGTGGTGGTGAAGGACGTGCCCGTCTCCTCCACGCCGTCGTCCCAGCCCAGTCCGTCCGCGCTCTGGAACACGCGGTAGGCCGTGGGCGCGTCCCGGCCCTCTTCGTCCGGGTTGGCCGGCGGCGCCGCCCAGCGCACCTCCACCGTGCCCCCGGCGCCGTTGAGCGCGGCCACCGCTGTGGGCGCCTCGGGCGGAAGGACGACGGGCACGCCGTCCCGGGCCGCGTAGTACTTGATGAGCCCCTGGAGGATGGCGCGCGCGGCCACCCGCCGGACCGCGGGCTCCTTCAGCCGGTTCGAGTCGGTGACGTTGTCGTGGTAGGCGACCTCCAGCAGCACCGAGGGCATCTCCGGGTTGTGCGTGGGGTTCACCTCCCCCAGGTTCGCCGAGCGCAGGTTGCGCACCCGCCAGCTCGGGTCCACCTCGCGGCGCATGTCCCGGGCCAGCTCGTCCAGCAGCGCCTGCGCCAGCACGTCACTGCCGGGCACGCCGGTGAAGTTGAGCGTGCCATCCACCGGGTTGGGCCCGTACACGTAGGCCTCCGTCCCCGTCACGTTGCCCGTAATGGAGGCGTTGGTGTGCCACGCCACGTACACCGCGTCCTCGCCCTCCTCGTGCAGCCACGCGGCGAAGCGCGGGCGCGCGGTGACGTCCGCGTTGCGCTCGTTGCTCAGCGCGTTGGCCCCCGTGGGCGCGAACACCGTGGCCGGCGCCCCGCTGAACTGCACGTGGTAGCGCGCGGACTCCTCGTAGCGGGGCCTCGCGAGGGGCCCCATGGCCGCGTCGCCGATGACGCCGCTGCCGCCGCCGAAGCGCACCGCGTCCAGCGACACCGTGCCGCCCTCCGCCGTGTCATTCAGCGCCACCACCGCGCCCGACTCCGGGCGCAGCCCGGCCTTGAAGTAGAAGCGCCCCAGCAGCACCCACGTCCCGCCGTGGCGGCGCTGATTGACGCGGAAGTGGCTCTCACCACCCGCGTGCTTCACCACGTAGTGCGCGTCCGGGGCGCGGCTCGGGTCGGCCGCGTAGGAGACATAGACGTTGTAGCCGCCGTCCGCGGGAATCTCCGGCGCCCACGTCGCACTCGCGGTGGCGGTGCGCGCGGACGCCATCACCCGCGTCGTGCCCAGCGTGAAGGGCTCCACCGCGTTGCCCATGGGCGTGGGCGGCGTGCCCCAGCCCGGCTGCGCGGATGCCTCGAAGCCGTCGCCCTCCTCCGAATAGCCCGCCTGCCCGTCATCGACGATGACCATGCGCCCGTTGAGGTCCGGCTCACGCACCGGCACCACGGTGGCGCCGGCGCCCGTCAGCATCGGCAGCAGGTACTGGTTGAGCACCTCGGCGGAGATGAGGTCCTCCACCACCGCCCAGGTGTTGGGCCGCTGCGTGGCCCAGCGGTTCAGCGGCGCGCTGCGGGTGAAGCCGTGTCCGGGGCTCAGGTACACCACCTTGCCGGACAGCGCGCCGGTGCGCGTGCGCGTCTGCGGCACGCCCGACTTGGCCGAGGCCCCCACCGGTTGCTCGCGGCGCACCACGGGCGGCTCCAGCGCGGACAGGCGGCGCGACTCGTGCGGACGGGGCCCGGGCAGCGGCAGGTACTGCACGCCCGGCGGCTCCAGGCCACACGCCCCCTCGTCCAGCGCGCCGTCGTGCGCGTGGGCCAGGGGGGAAGTCAACATCAAGGCGAGAAGTGCGCCACCCAGACGGACGCGTTGGAGGTAGGAAGGGGCATTCACAGCGCCGGACCATACCCCTTCACACTGGAGGGGCAATCGGTCCTGCGGGTGCTAGCCCGCCCCCCGCTTTCGCCATCGATGAACGCACCTCCCCGGCCACCGACCTCCTTCCCTCCGCGCAACGGCTCGGGGCTGCTCGCCTCCTTCGGTCACGCGTGGGCGGGCCTCATCCACACCGTCATCCACCAGCGCAACATGCGCATCCACCTCGTCGCCGCCGTGCTGGTGGGGCTGGTGGGCAGCGGAATCCCGCTGGGACTGGCGGAGAAGGTCACGCTCATCTTCTGCGTGCTGCTCATCTTCTTCGCTGAAATCCTCAACAGCGCGCTGGAGCACCTGGTGGACCTGGCCGTCCAGCAGTTCGACGAGAAGGCCCGGATCGCCAAGGACGCGGCCGCCGCGGGCGTACTGGTGCTCGCGCTGGGCACGGTGGTCATCTTCGCCGCCATCCTGGTCCACAACTGGGACACGGTGCGCGAGAGCACCGACGCCATCATCCGGCAGGTGGCGCTGGGCCTGCCGCTCACGGCGTGTGTCCTGCTGCTGGTGCTGCCACGGCCGCGGCCCGCCTGGGTGGACGTGGCCGCCTTCACCGCCGGGTGCGTGCTGATGGCGCTCCAGGCGATGGAGACGGCCAGCAGCGTCTTCAGCGCCCTCACGGCGGGGCTCCTCTTCATCGCCGGCGCGGCCGCGCACCAGCGGCGGCGGGAGCAGCGGCGGGCCTGACTCCCGAATCAGCCGAAACGAAAAGACCGGCTCGCGCCGGTCCGTTTCAACCCGCTTCGGCCTCCTCGCGGGCACAAGCCCCGGAACCAGCCCGGAGCCCCGTCACCCGCGGGGAGCGCCCGGGTGCTCAGGCGTGCGGACGCAGCTCCGCGGCCTGTTCTTGCACGGCCTGGACGGCCGCCGCCTTGTCACCCTCCTTGAGGTCCGTGGTGACGAGCTCGAGCAGCTCCGTGGCGATGCCAATCACCTGGTGCGGGGTGTAGCCGCTCGCACGCAGCTGGTTGAAGAAGGTGCGCGCCAGGATCCGGGTGCCCTTTTGATCGGTGCTCAAGGTCAGTGCCTCCAAAGCGGCTGGGGAGAAGCAGCGCCGCCCAATCACACGCCAGCCCTTCTTCAACCCTCGTGCCAGCGCTCCTCTTCCAAATGGATTCCTCAACATTTCCCGGTAGTTGGAGTAGACCAGGGGCCCGAATGGCCCTGTAGGGCAGTGCGAACGCGGTTGCGCACTCCTCGGTGGTACGGGGGATTGGCGCAGGGGGGTGCATCAACGGGTTCGCACCCGGATTTCAAGGGCTTGCAAACTTTCAACGTGGCGGCGACATACGCGCCCCACCAGGAGCGGACGTCCATGGCGTATCGAGTGAACAACATCGGGCTGTGGCTGGACGAGCCGGAGGAGCTGCTCGGCGAGCGGGCCGCTGAGAAGCTGGGCGTCACCCGCTCCGACCTCGCGTCCGTGCGCGTGGTGCGCTCCGTGCTGGACGCCCGGAAGAAGGGCAGCCCACGCTACATCTACACGCTGGAGGTGGAGCTCGCCGGGGGCCGCAAGCCGGCGAAGCTGCCGCCCGACGTGGGCGAGGCGCCGCCGCCCCCCGAGCCCCTGAAGCCGGTGAAGCCGCCCGAGCAGTGGCCCATCATCGTCGGCACCGGCCCCGCGGGGCTCTTCGCCGCCCTGGGTCTGCTGGAGCGCGGCGTGCGCAGCATCCTCCTGGAGCGGGGCCGCGAGGTGGTGTCGCGCCGCAAGGACGTGGCGAAGCTCATGCGCGACGGCACGCTCGACCCCGAGAGCAACATGAACTTCGGAGAGGGCGGCGCCGGCGCGTACACGGACGGCAAGCTGTCCACGCGCATCAACCACCCCATGGTGCGCAAGGTCATCGAGGCCTTCGCCCGCTATGGCGCGCCGGACAACATCCTCATCGAGGGCAAGCCGCACATCGGCTCGGACCTGCTGCCCGGCGCGGTGGCGAAGCTGCGCGAGGAGCTCATCGCCCGCGGCTGCCAGGTGCACTTCAGCACCCGCGTGGAGGACCTCCTCTACAAGGACGGCCGCGTGGCCGGCGTGAAGCTGTCCGACGGGCGCACGCTGGAGAGCGACCGTGTCATCCTGGCCCCCGGCAACTCCGCGCGCGAGCTGTTCGAGCGCTTCGCCGCCGATGGCCGCGTGAGCGTGGAGGCCAAGCCCTTCGCGCTGGGCTTCCGCGCCGAGCATCCCCAGGCGCTCATCAACGGCATCCAGTACGGCAGCGCGGCGAAGAACCCGCGCCTGCCCCCGGCCGACTACAAGCTGGCGGAGAACCTGGAGGTGGAGGGCGAGGTGCGCGGCGTCTACTCGTTCTGCATGTGCCCCGGCGGCATCGTGGTGCCCACGCCCACCGAGGAGGGGCTCCTGTGCATCAACGGCATGAGCAACTCGCGGCGCAACGCGCGCTACGCCAACTCGGGCATTGTCGTCTCCGTGTCCGTGGCGGACTTCGAGCGCGAGGGCTTCCGCGGGCCGCTCGCGGGCCTGGCGTTCCAGCGTCACTGGGAGGCCAAGGCGTACGAGCTGGGCGGAGGAGGCCGCTTCCACGCGCCGGCCCAGTCGATTCCGGACTACCTGGCCGGGCGCGTGAAGAAGGACCCGGGCGGCACCAGCTACCGCCCCGCCCTGGTGCACACCGACCTCAACCGGCTCTTCCCGGCGCGGCTCACCGAGTCGCTGAAGCAGGCCCTGCGCACCTTCGAGCGGAAGATGCGCGGCTTCATCAGTGACGAGGGCAAGCTCATCGGCATCGAGAGCCGCACCTCGTCGCCGGTGCGCATCACCCGCGACGAGTCCCTCCAGTCCGTGTCGCTCAAGGGCCTCTACCCGGCGGGCGAGGGCTGCGGCTACGCGGGCGGCATCGTCTCGTCCGCCGTTGATGGATTGCGTGTGGCTGAGCAGATTGCCGCCGAGCTGTCCTGACGGACGGCCGGGAGGAGGGGACGTGGGCTACGTCGTGCGGACGCCAGAGGGCGAGCTGGTCTACCCCAGCCTGCTGGACGTGGAGCGGGCCTACGTCCAGGGCCTGGTGGACCCGGAGGACGACATCCGGGAGGAGACGGCCACCACCTGGCGCAAGGCCGCGAGCCTCCCCGCCCTGGCCCGCGCCCGGCCCGCGCGCTCGGGGGCGCTGCGGCGGGGGCAGTTCGTCCGGGTGGCGGCGGTGGTGTTCCTGAGCGTGCTGGCCCTGTCGCTGGTGTTCCGCGACGACTTGCAGCTGCGTGGGCTGGGCATCGTCCTGGCGCTGGCGGCCAGCTCCCTGCTCTTCCAGGTCACCACCCAGGCCTTCAAGCGCCGTCCCTCCGGGGACTGAGTCCAGGAAGGGCGGCTCACGCGCACGCCCGCCCGGCCGCCCCCCGACATGGCGCTCCGGGACGGGCGGCCATCCGCCGGCACGCACCCCATGTTCTCCCCTGGCAGCACGCCGTGGGCGCCGGTGCCCAGGGCCCGCCGCGAGAGGAGCGACCACCGTGCTCAGCACCTACCTGTCCCGCGACGCTGCTCGCCGCCTGCGCCATGGCGTGCCCTGGTTGCGCCGGGAGGACATCGTCTCCATGGAGGGCACGCCGCGGCCGGGCGAGCCCATGCAGCTGCGGGACGAGGACGGCTCGGTGCTGGGGCTGGGGGACGTGGACCTCGACGCCACGTACGCGGTGCGGCGGCTCGGCCAGCCGGACGAGGTGGTGGAGGGGCTCATCCCCCGCCACCTCCGCCATGCCTTCGAGCGGCGGGGCCGGCTCGTGGACGACCCGCGCTTCTGCCGCATCGTCAATGACGATGGAGATGGCCTGCCCGGCCTCATCGTGGACCGCTACGACGCCCACTTCGTGGTGCAGACGCTCACCCGCGCCATGGACGCGCGCCAGGAGGAGCTGACGCGCGCGCTCGTGGAGGTGGCGGGCGCCGGCTCGGTACTGCTGCGCAATGACACGGAGCGGCGCCGGGCCCTGGGCCTGCCGACGCAGCGCCCCCACGTCCTCTATGGCACCCCGCCCCGCTGGTGCCGGCTGCTGGAGCTGGGCGCGCGCTTCACCGTGGACCTCACCTACGGCCAGGGCACCGGCTATGCGTATGACCAGCGCGAGGTGCGCCGCTTCGTGGCCCGCATGTCCCAGGGCTCACGCGTGCTGGACGCGAGCTGCAACGTGGGCGGGCTCTTCGTCCACGCGGGCGTCCATGGCGCCCGGTACATCCTCGCTTTCGACGCCAACCCGGACGCGGCCGACCTGGCCCGGGAGAACGCGGAGGCCAACGGCCTGCTGGGCCGGGTGACGGTGGAGACGGGCAAGCCGCTCCCGGCGCTGCGCGCCGTCCGGGACACCTTCGACCTGGTCCTCCTGGATACCCTCAGCGCACGGTCGGATGAGGAATTCGTGGAACTGCTGCGCCACGCCCTGCGCCGGACGCGCCACGGGGGCTGGCTGATGGTGACCGGGTATCATCCACCCCTCCCCCCGGGCAGCTTCGACGACCTGGTGGCCACCGCCTGCGAGGGAGAGACCCGCATCGCCACCCGGCTGGCCCGCCCGGGGCTGCCGCCGGACCACCCCACCCTGGCCGGCTCCCTGGGGGCCGAGTCCCTCGAAGCGGTGGCGCTCGAAGTGAGCTGAAGCGGTCCCCCCGCGCGGCCCGCGGAGTGATAGTGTCCGCCGCCGCAATGACCAACGAAAACGTGCCCGAGTCCGCGCCCCCCACCCAGGAAGGTTCCGTGGAGACCGTCCGCAAGGTGTATGCGGCCGACCTTCGGGAGAAGGACCGCGTTCATACCGTCTTCCGCGTCACCAAGAAGGACATGGTGACGGCCCGCAGCGGCAAGGTGTTCGTCGCCGCCACGCTCGTCGACAAGAGTGGCGAGGTGGACGCGCGCATCTTCGACAAGGTCGAGGCGCTCGAGCCCGCCTTCCAGGCCGGTGACTTCGTGCTCGTCCAGGGCAACGTCATCTCGTTCCACGGCCGCACCCAGGTGGTGGTGGAGTCCCTGGAGCGCCTGGACCCGGAGCCGCTCGACCCCAAGGAGTTCGAGCCGCCTCCGGCCCCGCCCGCCGAGGAGAAGCCCGCGCCGGAGGCCCGGCCCGCGCCCGAGCCCAAGGCGGAGAAGGCCGACAAGGTCGAGGCCCGCGGGAATGAAGGCCCGGGTGGCGCGCGCGCCGCCGGCCTCATCCGGGAGATGGTCACCGAGCGCATCGGCGATGCGTTCGTGAAGCAGCTGCTGCTCGCGTTCCTCGACGACCCGAAGATTGCCGCGGGGCTGCCGGTGGCCCAGGGCGCCCGGGGCACGCACCACACGTGGCGAGGTGGCGTGGCCGAGCACATCCTGTCGGTGATGCGGCTGACGCTCCGCGTGGCGGACCAGTACCCCATGGCGGACCGCGACCTGCTGCTGGCCGGCGCGCTGCTGCAGCAGGTGATGAAGGCGGCGGACGCCAACGAGTCCTCGGACGAGGGCCGGCTGGTGGGCAACATGGTCCTCACCGCGCAGAAGCTGCGCGAGAAGGCGCTGGCCATCCCCGGCTTCCCGCCGGTGCTGGAGCAGCACCTCACCCACCTGGTGGTCTCCCAGCACGGTGACGCGCAGCACGGCAGCCCGAAGTCGCCGGTGACGCTGGAGGCGCAGATCATCCACTCGCTGGAGTCGCTGGACGCGCGCATCGCCGCGTGGCTGGAGGCCATGCAGCGCGACTCGCACGACCGGTGGACGGACGTGGTGCGCCCCTACGAGCGCCAGCTCTGGAAGGGCCCCTCGCCCACCTCGCGGGGCCGCGCCCCCGTGGAGGGGGGTGGCCGCCGCAAGGAGAAGCGCAAGGCCCGGGCGGAGAAGCCCCAGCAGGGAGGCGCCGCGGCCGAGAGCGCCCCCCAGGCGCAGGCGCAGCGTCCGCCTCGCAAGGAGCGCCCGCCCCGCGAGGAGCGTGCGCCCCGCGAGGAGCGTGCGCCCCGCGAGGAGCGTCCTCGTGAGGAGCGCCCGCGCGAGGAGCGTCCGCCCCGCCCGGCGCGCGACGCCAGCACGCTGCCCAAGGAGCTGACCTTCAAGCCCTTCAGCGCGCTGACATCGCTCTCGCCCGAGCCGGGCTCCCAGGGCGGCGAGGGTTCCTCGGAGAGCTGAGGCGGCTACATGGCGAAGAGGCTGGGAGAGCGCCTCATCGAGGCGGGACTCGTCAACGCCGGGGCCGTGGAACAGGCCCTGGAGCACCAGAAGATCACCGGCCACAAGGTCGGTGACTGTCTGGTGGAGCTGGGCCTGCTTCAGGAGACGGCGCTGCTGCGGTTCCTGGCGGCGGAGTTCCAGACGCGCTTCGTCAGTGCGGACAAGCTGGCGAAGGCGCGCATCGCCACGGAGGTGCTGGACCGGCTTCCCGTGCGCCTGGCCGAGGCGCAGAACGTGCTGCCGCTGGCGGTGGACCCGGAGCGCAAGCTGCTCTCCGTGGTCGCCGCCGAGCCGCAGAACAAGGCGCTGATGGACGAGATCGCGCTCGTCACCGGCATGTCGGAGGTCTACGCGTACGTGGGCCTGCGCAGCGCCATCTCCGCCGCCATCCGCAAGCACTACTACGGCGACCCCACCGCCTTCACCGCGCTGCTGGAAGGCGCCGGCGCACAGGGCCAGCCCCTCGCGGCGCCGTCCCGCGCGGGCGCGCCGGAGCACGGGCGCACCTCCGCGGGCGCCGGCTCGGGGGCGCGGGGTGGGCTCAGCCTCAGCTTCCGCATGGAGACGGACGCGCGCATGCGCCTGCACCGGGGCAGCAGCACCGGCACGCCCGCGGTGCGTCCGTCCACCCAGCGGCGCGAGCCCGGCGGGCCGCGCGGCCTCGTCAGCGACAGCGACTACGTGGAGACGCTGGGCATCCTGGTGGGCCTGCTGGAGCAGGACCGGCAGCGCCACCGCGGCCACTCCGCGCAGCTGGCGCGGCAGGCCGGCATCGTGGGCCAGCGCATGGGCATGCCCCACAAGGAGCTGGCCGCGCTGTCCATCGCCGCCTACCTGCACGACCTGGGCAAGCCGGCCGAGCGGCACTTCTCGCTGGCCAGCAACGCCATCAACCCGGAGTGGAAGGCCCAGGCGAAGCAGGCCTGCCGCATCCCCACCCGGCTGTTCGAGACGGTGCACCTGCCCGCGCAGACGAACACCATCCTCGCGCAGATGTACGAGGCCTGGGACGGCTCTGGCACGCCCCAGGGCGCCAAGGGCGAGGACATCACCCTGGGCGCGCGCATCCTCGCCGCGGTGGACAGCTTCCTGGAGCTGACGAAGAACCCGGGCAACGCGCTGGGACGCGTGCTGCCCAAGGAGCAGGCCCTGGAGCACCTGCGCAAGTACGCGGGCGTGCTCTACGACCCGGTGGTGGCGGACATCGTCATCCAGCTCCAGAGCGGCGAGCTGCTGCGCCACCGCCTGGAGAGCGAGGGCCGCCAGGTGCTGGTGGTGGAGCCGGACGAGACGGCCCGCGGCGAGCTGCTGGAGGCAGTGCTGAAGCAGGGCCTGGTGGCGCACGCGCTCTCCACCCTGGAAGGCGCGCAGGACGGACTGGCGCGGCAGGACTGCGACGTGCTGGTGGTGAGCCTGCGGCTGGGTCAGCAGGCCGTGCTCAACCTGCTGGAGCAGGCGCGCTCGGCGCCGGAGACGGCGGGCCTTCCCATCGCCGTGGTGGGCGAGCCCGACGCGGGAACCCGCGAGCGGCTCTTCATGGGCGGCGCCACCGAGGTGCTGTCCCCCGCCGACAGGGCCGTCATCGCCAGCACGGTGAAGAACCTGCTGGACGACCGGGTGCAACACAACGGCCCGGGGCGCGTGGTGCGCGGCAGCTTCGACGAGCTCCCCCCGCGCGAGCTGCTGCGCACGCTGGGCGGCGGCCACAAGAGCGGCCGGCTCAACCTGCGCCAGCACACGCTGGAGGGCTTCCTCCACCTGGAGCGGGGCCGCGTCGTCTTCGCGTCCTTCGGCGGCCACTCGGGCGAGCCCGCCCTCCAGGCCCTGCTGAGGCTGAAGCAGGCCGACTTCCAGTACGACCCGGACGCGCTGCTGCTGGACGTGCCGCAGATGGACCAGGACCTCGCGGCCCTGGCCGGCGGCGTCAGCGGAGGTTGAGGTTGAAGAGGGCCGCGGCGTTGGCGGTGGTGGTCGCGGCCACCTCTTCCAGCGTCACGCCCTTGAGCTCCGCCACCTTCTTCGCCGTCTCCACCACGTGCGAGGGCTGGTTCTTCCGCCCACGGTGCGGCACCGGCGCCAGGTAGGGGCTGTCCGTCTCCACCATCAGCCTGTCCAGGGGCGCGAAGCGCACCGCGTCCTGGAGCGCCTCCGTCTTCTTGTAGGTGATGACGCCCGACAGTGACAGGAGGAAGCCCCGGTCCAGGTAGCGCCGCGCGGCGTCCGTGTCGCCCGTGAAGCAGTGGATGACGCCCTTCGCTACTCCCGTCTCGCGGAGGATGGCGTCGCAGTCGTCATGCGCGTCGCGCACGTGCACCACCAGCGGCTTGCCCAGCCGGAGCGCCAGCGCGCACTGCCACCGGAACACCTCCGCCTGCGCCTCGCGCGGCGAGTGGTCGTAGTAGTAGTCCAGCCCCGCCTCCCCCACCGCCCGCACCTCCGGACGCGCGCAGGCGCGCTCCAGGGTGGCCAGGTCGTCCTCGGTGGCGCGTGCGGCCTCATGGGGGTGGATGCCCAGCGTGGGCGACAGGAACTCCGGGTGCGCCGCGGCCAGCGCCAGCGCGTTGCCCCAGTCGCCCGGCCCGTGGAACTGCCCCACCACGACGGCGTGGACCAGCCCGGCGGCGCGGGCCGCGTCCAGCACGGCCGTGACGTCCGGGTAGTCCTTCACCTCGAGGTGACAGTGGGCGTCGACGAATCTCATGGCTCCTCCAGCAGCTCTTCCAGCTCGGCGCGGGCCTCGGGCGTCGGAAAGCTGCTCACCGCGCCGCGAACGGCCTCACGCCCTTCGGGGCTGCCCAGGCGCCACAGCCCGTCCGCGGCATCCAGGCGGCACTCTTCCGGGGCCTGCGTGTCCTGGAGCAAGCCGACCAGCCAGGGCAGCGCCCGCGCATCCCCCAGCCGGCCCAGGCCGCGCGCCGCGGCGCCCCGGCAGGGGTCCTTCACGTCGTCCAGGACTTCCTTCAGGCGCTCCAGCGCGCCAGGCGCCTTCACCTCGCCGCAGAGCTCCACGGCCAGCGCCCGGTCCGTGCTCCAGCGCTTCTTCGATCGCTGGATGAGGTAGGCCGCGCCGTCCGCGTCGCCCAGCTTCGCCAGCACGCCGGCGGCCTGCGTTCGCTCGAAGGCCGGCAACAGCCAGCGGCCGAAGAGCTTCTTCACCGGAGGCAGCGCGCGCGCGTCTCCCAGCTCCGCCAGCGCCCCCAGGGCCCGGAAGCGGAGCAGGTTCGCGTTCAGCGCCTCCAGCAGCACCTCCAGGCCCGCGGCGTGCCGGAGGGAGGCGATGCCTCGCGCCGCCTCGAAGCGGACCTCGAACGTCCCGTCCTCCAACATGCTGGCCAGGGCGCCACGAAGCTCCGGCCGCTCCAGGTCCGCGAGCCGGCCAGTGGCCTCAAGGCGGACCTGCCACTCGTCATCCTTCAGCCGGGCGATGAGCAGGTCCGGCAGCTCGTCCTGCGGCACCACCACCGACGCCAGACTCACGCCGGCGCGGCGCACCTCCGGCTGCGTGTCCGCCAGCAGCCGGGGGAGCGCTTCGAGGAAATCGGCGGCGTGCTCGGGGGCCTCCGTCGCGAAGTGATAGAGCTGGAGGGCGGCCTCCGTCCGGAACGCCGGGCGATTCTCGCGCTCCAGCGTCAGGAGGACCCGGTCCCGCTCGGCACGCCAGTCCGTCACCTCACTTCACCTCGCTGCCAGGGGCCACGTCGCCCGGGTCCAGCAGCGACAGCTCCTTGCCGCCCGGCCCCGCCGTCAGCAGCATGCCGCGCGACTCGATGCCCTTGAGCTTGCGCGGCTTGAGGTTGGCCACCACCACCACGTTGCGTCCGGTGAGCGCCTCGGGGGCGAAGGCCTCCGCGATGCCGGAGACGATGGTGCGCGGGCTCCCCTCGCCCACGTCCACCGTGAGCTTGAGGAGCTTGTCCGCCTTCTGCACCTTCTCCGCGGCCAGCACCTTGCCCGCCTTCAGCACCACCTTGGCGAAGTCGTCGTATTCGATTTCGCCCGGCGCCTCGGCCTCGCCCGGGGATGCCTGCTGCGTGGCGGGCGCTTCAGCGGCCTTCTTCTCCGCCTTGGCGCCCTTGGCCGGCTTGGCCTCCGCGGGCTGCGGCGCCGCGGCGCCTTCGGGCAGCTTGATGATGGCGTTGACGCGCTCCTCCTCCAGCCGCGGCAGCAGCGGCTCCGGCGTGCCGATGGGACGGCTCCGGTCCAGCAGCGGGTACTTCGCGCCCTCCAGGGCCTGGAATGTCAGCGGCTCCGCGCCGAGCTGGGCGAAGAGCTTCTCCGACAGGCGCGGCGTCACCGGGGCGAGCAGCGCGCCCAGGAGGTAGGCCACGTCCGCGGCGTCAGACAGGTCCGCGCGAGCGACCTCCGCGTCCTTCTTCACCTGCGCCCACGGCGCGGCCGCCTGGAGGAAGCCGTTGGCGGCCGAGGCAATCTCGGTGATGACGCGGATGGCGGACCGGTACTCCAGCTTGTCGAACGCGTCGCGTACCTCCGGCACGCGGGCCAGCGCGGCCTCCACCAGCTCGCGGCCCGGCCCCTCGGCGCGGCCCGGCGCCAGCCGCTTCTCCAGCGGACCGGCCAGCAGCGACAGGGCGCGGTTGGCCAGGTTGCCCACGTTGTTGACCAGCTCGCCGTTCACGCGCTGGCGGAAGTCCTTGAGGTTGAGGTCCAGGTCCTCCACGCCCGGCCCCAGGTTGGCCGCGTAGAAGTAGCGCAGATAGCTGGGGTCCAGGTGGTCCAGGTAGTCGCGCACCGGCACCATGGTGCCGCGGCTCTTCGACATCTTCTCGCCGTTCACCGTCAGGTGGCCGTGGACCTTGATCTCGCTGGGGATGTGGAACCCCGCGACGTTGAGCACGGCCGGCCAGAACAGCGCGTGGAAGTAGACGATGTCCTTGCCGATGAAGTGGACGATGCGGGTGTCGGCGTCCGCGCTCCAGTAGTCCAGCGCGCTCTTCGCCTTGCCCGTCTCCTTCGCCCACTTCTCCGTGGTGGCGATGTAGCCAATGGGCGCGTCCAGCCAGACGTAGAAGTACTTGTCCGTCTCACCCGGAATGGCGAAGCCGAAGTACGGCCCGTCGCGGCTGATGTCCCAGTCCGCCAGGCCCTTCTCGAAGAAGCCCTGGAGCTGCGTGGCCAGGCCCGGGTGGAGGAAGCCCGGCTTGCGCAGGACGTCCTGGAGGAAGTCCGCGTGCCGCGACAGCTTGAAGAACAGGTGTTCGGAGTGCTTGCGGACCGGAGGCGTGCCACACAGGGCACAGCGCGGCTCGATGAGGTCCGTGGGCGAGTACGCCTTGCCGCACTTCTCGCAGGAGTCGCCGTACTGGTCCGGCGCCTTGCAGTTGGGGCAGGTGCCCTTGATGAAGCGGTCCGGGAGGAAGCGGCGGTCCTTCTCGCAGTAGGTCTGCTCGATGTTCCGGCGCTCGATGTCGCCCTTCTCCTTCAGCCGCGCGTAGATGAGCTCCGCGTAGTGGCGGTTCTCCGGCGAGTTGGTGGAGTGGAAGTAGTCGAAGCGGACGTCGAGGTCGCGGAAGTCCCGCTGGTGCTCCTCGTGGAAGCGGGCGACGAACTCCTCGGGCGCGAGGCCCTGCTTCGCCGCGTTCAGCTCGATGGGGGTGCCGTGGGTGTCGTCGGCACAGAAGTAGACGACGTCCCTGCCGCAGGAGCGGAGGAAACGGACGTAGATGTCGGTCTGGATGTACTCGACGGCGTGGCCGATGTGGACCGGGCCGTTCGCGTAGGGAAGCGCGCTGGTGACGAGGATTCTCTCCGCCATGGATTCTCCTGAGGGCGGCGGACCTTAGCCGCTCGGATGGCCGAGGTCATCGACGGCGTGAGGGCCGCGGGCCCGAATGCGCCGCGGAGCCGGAGATGTTATCGACCGGATACGCATGTGCACCATCATCATCCTGCGCCACGTCCACCCCGAATGGCCGCTGGTGCTCGCGGCCAACCGGGACGAGTTCTACGCCCGCCCCGCCACCGGTCCCCAGGTTCTTCTGGAGTCCCCGCTCGCCGTGGGCGGCCGGGACGAGGAGCGCGGTGGGACGTGGATGGGTGTAACCCGCGACGGGCTCTTCGTCGGCCTGACGAACCAACGGGGCGAGCGAGGCCTGGGGCCGGCCCCCCGCTCGCGAGGCGAGGTGGTGCTCAAGGCCCTCCAGGCCGGCAGCGTGGAGGCCGTGGACCGGTACCTGGATACCCTTCCTGGCGACGAATTCATGCCCTTCAACCTCCTCTATGGGGACGCCCAGCGGCTGCGGGTGGCGTACGCCCGGAGGACGGACCGGCAGATTCGGCGGGAGGACGTTCCCCCAGGCGTGCATGTCCTGCCCAATGACGTCCTGAACGCCCCGGAGTTGCCCAAGGTGGAGCGGGCCCGGCTGCTGGCCACGGAGGTGGCGAAGAAGCCCTGGCCAGAGCTGGAGGCGGGCCTGAAGGCCGTACTGGCGGACCCGATGCTGCCCGCCGAGGAGCTGATTCCACCCCCTGGCGCGGGCGAGGACCTGCCCCGCGACTTCCTGCAGCGGCTCCAGGCGCTCTGCATCCACACGCCGCTCTACGGCACGCGCTCGTCGGCGGTGGTGGCGCTGGCGCCGGGGCGCGTCGGGCACTATCTGGCTTCGGACACGGCACCCTGTCAGGGGCCGTGGAAGGACGTCACGGGCCTGCTGACGGCCCCCGCTGGGGCCGTACGCTAGACCGCAGCTGACGCCGGGCCGTGCTCACCCACGAGGACGCGGGCCCGCCCGTCCATGGCGAGCGTCACCTCCTCCACGGTGGTGAAGCCCGACTCGCGGGCCAGCTCGGCCAGGTGCCGCATCCACGGGTTGTAGGACATGCCGTTGTCGGAGCAGCACGGCACCACCGCGAAGGGCAGCCGGTGCGCCGCCGCGTACTGGATGATGATGCGCGTGGCGCCATCCGGGTGCATGCCCACCACCAGCTCCGCCTCGCACGGCTCCTCCAGCGTGAAGATGCGCTGGGCGTACTGGACGGGCAGGCGCTTGTGCCGCAGGTCGAAGGTGGTGACGGAGCGGCCCCGCTTCGTCAGGGCCTCGTTCAGCTTCCCCTGTCCTCCGGCCACGTCGAAGACGCGCGGGGCGCTGAAGCGCTCCACCAGGAAGTCCGCGAAGAGGTCGAAACGACGCTTGTCCGCCATACGCGCCTCCTCTAACCCGCGCCGTGCTGGCGCACACACACCGTGGCCAGCAGCCGCTCGATGACCAGCCGGCCGCTCGCCGAGGACTTCAGCGACAGGTCCGCCTCGGCGCAGGCCACCAGCGCGCCCAGCAGCTCCCGCCGCTCGTACCCGGCCGCCGCCTTCATGCTGAAGGTGAGCGCCCACGCGTTGGGCATCTTCCGCTTGCTGCCCTTCAGCTCCGCCTCCAGGCGGGGGAAGACGCGCGCCTCCACGTCCTTCGCGGTGCGCGGCGGGTTCCCCCCCGCGTAGCGCCACAGCCACTCGTGGCTCTCCAGCAGGCTCCGGACGATGGAGGCCACCGCGCCCAGGAGCTGCAACGCGTGCGTCCCCTGCCCCATGGCGTCGTCCGCGTAGGACAGCGCCCCGCCGAAGTCGCGCTTCTGGAGCGCCTCGGACAGCTCGAAGAACTCCTCCTCGCGCGCGTGGTGGACCAGCGCGGCCACGTCCGCCCGCTCAATCGCGGGCCCTTCCGAGTACGTGGCCAGCTTCTCCAGCTCCGACTGAAGCAGGCGGATGTTCCCGCCGATGCGCTCCTTGAGCTCGTCCAGCGCGCCGGGCCCCAGCTTCTTCTTGAAGGGCGCCAGGAACTCCTTCGCGATGTCCGTCAGGTCCAGGTCCTTGTGGCGCGCCGCGACCTTCCGCTCGACGACGTAGCCCTTGTCGTGGGCCAGCTTCACCAGCGGGTTCTTGGCATCCACGTCGGTGGCGGCCAGCACCAGCGCATGGCCCACTGGCACGCCCTTCTGGAGGAGGTCGAGCAGCACGGTGGCGTCGCCCTCCGGCGCGGAGATTCGCTCCTCCCGGCAGAAGGCGGCGGCCTCCTGGAGGAAGGCCACGTCCGCGTCGGCCAGCTCCACGTTCAGCTCTTCCTTCCACTGCTCGACGGAAGGGGCCCCGGGGCTGCCCGGAGCGAGCTGCTCCACGCCCCAGCCCGCGCGGGCCGCCAGCGCCAGCAGCCGCCGCGCGCCCTCCTTGCGCTTGCCCGCCTTCCACGCCTCGCGCGCCTTGCCGAGCGCGTCTCCCCGCCCCTTCTTGGGCGCCAGGAACTCCGGGTCGCGGACGAGCACCACCTTGCGGCCGGGGAACAGCGGCAGCGTGGCCAGCTCCTGCGCCACCTCGCGAGGGCTGCCGGCGTCCAGCACCGCCAGGTTGAGGCCCATGGCCGCGTCCGGGACGAGCAGCTTCACCAGCTCGTCGGCGCCCTTGCGGACCAGGAACTCCTCTCCCGCCAGCAGGTACACGGGGGCGACCTTCCCCGCCTTCACGCTCGCCAGCACTTCATCCATGTCACTGGCGCTCATCGCGGCATCTCCGTGAACAGGTCGATGAGCATCCGCTCCAGTTGGAGCCGGGGGGCGCCGTTGCGGGCGATGGCCGCGCGCGCGCCCTCCAGCAGCGAATGCCTGCGGTGCAGGAGGATATCCGTCGTCCGGCCCGCGACCTGCCGGGCCAGCTCCGCGAGGTCCCGGTTGGCCAGCCCCGACTCCAGGCCCGCCTTCGCCAGCGCCACGTCGCGCGTCCACAGCACCAGCAGCTCCAGGGTGCGCTCCGCGTCCTCGCGGGAGCCGCCGTGGGCCTCGGCGAAGCGCAGCAGGCCCACGGCGTCATCGCCGCGCAGGGCCTCGAAGGCGGTGAGGATGTCCTTGCGCCGCGACAGCGCCTCCACGTCCAGCGCCATGGCGCGGCCCAGGCTGCCGCCAGCCATGACGGCCGCGAGCTGAGCCGTCTCGGGGTCCAGCTTGCGCGCGTCCGCCACCCGCTGAGCGACCAGCTCCACTGGCAGCGGGCCGAAGTGAACCTTGCCGCACCGGCTGCGGATGGTGGGCAGCAGCCGGTCGATGGCGCTGGCCACCAGGATGAGGGTGGTGTCCGCGGGCGGCTCCTCCAGCGTCTTGAGGAAGGCGTTCTGCGCCTGCACGTTCATCGTCTGGGCGGAGACGATGAGCGCCACCTTGCGGCGCGACTCAAGGCCGCGCAGGGCGATGCGCTCCTGGAGCTGGCGGATCTGCTCCACGCGCAGCTCCCGGCTGGGCGTCCCGGTGAAGTCCGACCGACCCGCGAGCCCCCGGGAGACGCGCTCGTCGTCCGGCATCACCCAGGTGACGTCCGGATGGAGGCCCTTCTCGATGCGCAGGCAGCTCGCGCAGGCGCCACAGCCCACGTCCGGCTGCTCGGGGCACGTGAGGGCCTGGGCCAGCCCCACGGCCGCCAGCTCCTTGCCCACCCCTTCCGGCCCGGCGAAGAGGTACGCGTGGTGGACCGCGCCACTGCGCAAGGCCGCCTGGAGGGCGTCCACCGCGCGGGACTGTCCCTGTACCGATGCGAGCGTCATGGCGCGTGTATCCCCGCTCACGCGGCACGCGTCAACGGCCGCCTTGACCCTCCCCGAGATGGCGGGAGACATTCCCCTTCGCCTTGCTGCCCTTCCTCCAGAGCAACCTGTCCCTCGCCGTGGGTGCGCTGCTCGTCGTCGTCTTGATGGGGGTGCGCGCGGCCTCCCATGACGGCGACCTGCGGCAGGACCTGAAGAGCGCCATCCAGCTCCTCACCGCGTTCATCGTGCTCCGGCTGGCGACGTGGGCCCTGCCCGCGACGGCCCCCGGAGGGCTGCAGAAGACGCTCCAGGTCGGCTGGATGCTGATGTTCACCTTCGGTGGCATCCGCGCCTGCGTGGCCCTGGCGCTGAAGGTGATCCGGCTGCGCGCACCGGCGGTGGGGACGCCGAAGATCCTGCGCAACGTCATCGACTTCACGCTGTACCCGCTGGCGGTGCTGCCGCTGTTGCGCACCCAGTTCAACGTGGACCTGGCGGGCCTGGTGGCCACCTCCGCGGTGCTGTCGGTGGTCATCGGTCTGGCGCTCCAGGAGACGCTGGGCAACCTCTTCGCGGGCCTGTCGCTCCAGCTGGACCGGCCCTTCGAGGTGGGACACTTCATCCGCATCGGGACGCACACCGGGCGCGTGGTCTTCATCGGCTGGCGCTCCATCCGCCTGGCCAACTTCCGCCGCGAGGTCATCACGCTGCCCAACAGCATGGTGGCCAAGGAGCAGGTCCTCAACTTCACCCAGGACCTGAACCCGGTCGGCATCGACGTGGAGTTCCGCCTGTCGCGCGACGCCGCGCCCAACCAGGTCAAGCGCGCGCTGCTGGAGACGATGCGGGAGACACCCCAGATCCTCACGGAGCCTGCCCCCATCGCGCGCACCCTGGTCTACGAGGACTCCGCCATCCGCTACATGGTGCGCTTCTTCGTTCTCGATTACGGCCAGTCCGACGCGGTGAAGGAGGACCTCCACACCCGCCTGTGGTACCGGCTGCGCCGGGAGAACATCGAGATTCCCTACGCGCAGCGCACGGTCCACGTGCGGCAGGAGACGGCGCGCGCGGAGCTGTCCGAGGACACCATCCGCAGCGTGCTGGGCTCCGTGGACCTCTTCCAGACGCTGGACGCCGAGGAACTGGACCGGCTGCGTCAGGAGTCGCTGGTGCGCCGCTTCGGCGCGGGCGAGCGCATCATCCAGGAGGGCGACGAGGGCCGGACCTTCTACGTGCTCGCCTCCGGCGAGGTGAGCGTGCGCGCCGGGAAGCTCCAGTCCGAGGTCACCCGCCTGGGACGCGGGAGCTACTTCGGCGAGATGAGCCTGCTGACGGGAGAGCGCCGCTCGGCCACGGTGGTCGCGGTGGAGGACTCGTTGCTCCTCGAAGTGGACCGGCCGACCTTCGCCCGGCTCTTCGCCGAGTATCCCGGCCTGGCCCGGCAGCTCTCCTCCATGCTGGCCCAGCGGCGGACGCAATTGCGAGCGGTGGCCGAGGCCCGCGGCGCGAGCTCCGATGCCATTCCCGCCGAGGTCGGCCGTATACTCGGGCGGCTGCGCCAGATATTCGGGCTCAACGCCACACACGAGTAGACCCGTCGCAGCGGGGGGATGTCATGACAGACCTCAGTACACCGGTTCCAAAGCTGGGGCAGGTTCGACCCGTCTCATACGCAGCTGAACTGAACTGCTGGAAGCGGTACTTTGCAGGATCACTGTCATGACGGAAGACGTTGAGGGGCTATCTGAGTCTCCAGACATCGCGGTGGTCGGCATGGCCGCGCGATTGCCGGGAGCGCGCGACGTGGACACGTTCTGGCGCCGCGTGCGCGACGGCATCGAGTCCGTCACCCACTTCACCGACGCGCAGCTGTTGAGCGCGGGCGTGGACCCGGCGCTGCTGCAGGACCCGAGCTACGTGAAGTCGGGCATGGTGTACGAGGGGCTGGAGGACTTCGACGCGGGCTTCTTCGGCTTCAGCGCGCGCGAGGCCTCCCTCATGGACCCGCAGCACCGGCACTTCCTGGAGGTGTGCTGGGAGGCGCTGGAGCACAGCGGCCATCCGCCGGAGCGCTTCAAGGGGCCCGTCGGCGTGTTCGGCGGCTCGGGCATGAACGCGTACATGCCCTACAACCTCTTCACCAACCCGCAGCTCATGGAACAGGTGGGCCTGTTCCTGGTGCGGCACACGGGCAACGACAAGGACTTCCTCACCACGCGCGTCTCGTACTGCCTGGACCTGCGCGGGCCCAGCCTCAACGTGCAGACGGCGTGCTCCACGTCGCTCGTCGCCATCCACACCGCCTGCCAGAGCCTGCTGGCGCGCGAGTGCGACCTGGCGCTCGCGGGCGGCGTCACGCTGGAGCTGCCGCACTACCGGGGCTACCTGTACCAGGAGGGGGAGATCCTCTCGCCGGACGGGCACTGCCGCGCGTTCGACCACCGCTCGCAGGGCACGCTCTTCGGCAGCGGCGCGGGCGTCGTGGTGCTGCGCCGGCTGGAGGACGCGCTGGCGGACGGTGACACCATCTACGCGGTGGTGAAGGGCAGCGCCGTCAACAACGACGGCGCGCGCAAGGTGGGCTACCTGGCGCCGTCCGTCGATGGGCAGGCGGACGCCGTGGTGGAGGCGCTCAACGTCTCCGGCATCAGCGCCGACACCATCGACTACATCGAGTGCCACGGCACCGGCACGCCGGTGGGCGACCCGATTGAAATCACCGCGCTCACCCAGGCGTTCCGCACGCAGACGCAGAAGAGCGGGTTCTGCCGCATCGGCTCGGTGAAGACGAACATCGGCCACCTGGACACGGCCGCGGGCGTGGCGAGCTTCATCAAGGTCGTGCAGATGCTGCGCCACAAGCAGATGGCGCCGTCGCTGCACTTCGAGAAGCCCAACCCGCAGATTGACTTCGCGCGCTCGCCCTTCAGCGTGAACGCCACGCTGCGCGACTGGAGCGCCGCCAAGGGGCGCCCGCGCCGGGCCGCGGTGAACTCGCTGGGCGTGGGCGGCACCAACGCCCACATCATCCTGGAAGAGGCCCCCGCGCAGCCGCAGACGTCCGCCGCGCGTGCCTTCGAGACGCTGTGGCTGTCCGCGCGCACGCCCGCCGCGCTGGAGCGCGCCGCCCAGCGGCTGGCGCAGCGCCTGGACGCGCCGGACGCGCCCAACCTGGGCGACGCCTCGTACACCCTGCTGACGGGCCGCCGCCGCTTCGCGCACCGCCGCGCGGTGGTGGCGTCGTCGCGCGAGGAGGCCGTGCGCCTGCTGTCGCAGCCGGACGCCGCGCGGACGGCCCAGGCGCGAACGGAGGCCGAGGGCCGCCCCGTCGTGTTTCTCTTCCCGGGCGGCGGCGCGCAGTACCCGGGCATGGCGAAGGGCCTCTACGAGCAGGAGCCCGCGTTCCGCCGCGCGCTGGACGAGTGCCTCTCGCTGTTGGAGCAGCACCAGTCGCTGAAGCTGCGCCCCCTGCTCTTCCCCGAGCCTGGCGCCGAGGCGGAGGCCCGCGCCGAGTTGGAGCAGGCCACCTACGCGCTGCCGGCGCTGCTGTCCGTGGAGCTGTCGCTCGCCGCGCTGTGGAAGGCGCGGGGCCTGACGCCGCAGGCATGCCTGGGGCACAGCATGGGCGAGTACGCCTGCGCGCAGCTCAACGGCGTCTTCTCCGTGAAGGACGCGCTGGGCATCGTCGCGTGCCGCGGCCGGCTGTTCGACCAGCTCCCCGCGGGCGCGATGCTGAGCGTGGAGCTGCCCGAGGCCGAGCTGAAGCCCCTGCTGGGCGAGGGCCTGGACCTGGGCGCGCACAACGCGCCGGGGCTGTGCCTCGTCTCCGGCGAGGTGGCCGCCATCGAGGCGGTGGAGGCCCAGCTCGAGGCGCGCGGCGTGCAGGCCCGGCGGCTGCACATCCGCGTGGCCGCGCACTCCCGCATGCTGGAGCCCATCCTCGCGCCCTTCCGCGAGTTCCTGGGCACGGTGCGCTTCTCCAAGCCCACCGCGCCGTGGATCTCCAACGTCACCGGGACCTGGGTGACGCCCGAGGAGGCCACGTCGCTGGACTACTGGGTGCGGCACCTGCGCCAGCCGGTGCGCTTCGCCGAGGGCGCGGGCGTGCTCCTGGCGGACAAGGCGCGCGTCTACCTGGAGGTCGGCCCCGGCCAGACGCTCACGCAGTTGCTCCGGGCCCAGGTGGAGAAGCCCCAGGCCGAGCAGCTGGTGCCATCGCTGCGGCACCCGAACGACTCCGTCGCGGACCTCGCCTTCTTCCAGCTCGCGCTGGGCCGGCTGTGGGCGGCGGGCGTCGACCTGGACGCGGCGGCGCTCTTCGACGGGCAGAAGCGGCGCCGCGTGGCGCTGCCGACCTATGCGTTCGAGCGCGAGCGCCACTGGGTGGAGCCGGGCAGCGGCTCCTTCATGGCCCGGCGCGAGGGTGAGCGCCCGCTGGTGCGGGAAGACAACGTGTCGCGCTGGGGCTACGTGCCGCGCTTCCGGGAGCAGGCGGGCGCGGCGCCAGAGCCGCTGGCGGAGCAGGAGCGTTGGCTGCTGGTGGGCGACGCGGGCCCTCTCGGGTCCGAGCTCACCCGCGAGTTGGCGGCGCGCGGCGCGCGGGTGACGCAGGTGGTGCCAGGTGACGCCTTCGGGCACACCACGGACGGCGCATTCACCTTGCGTGCCGACGCGCGCGAGGACTGGGAGGCCCTGTGGGACGCGCTGGGGCCCGACGGGCGTGTGCCGCCCCGCATCGTGGACCTCAGCAGTGGAGGGCTCCCCTCGCGCGACTGGGAGCGCGCGGTGTCGCGCTACTTCCTCGCGCCGCTGGCGCTGTTCCAATCCCTGACGGCGGAGTCGCTGCCCGCGGGCCTGCGCTATGTGCGGGTGACGCGCGGGGCCCTGCCGGCGGAGGGGAGCGTGACGAGCCCCGAGCAGGCGCTGGGCCTGGGGCCGGTCCTGGTGGGCCCCAAGGAGCTGCCCGAGCTCCAGGCCCGCGTGGTGGACCTGGAGTGTGGGGGCGACGAGGCGGGGCAGGCGCGGGCGTTGGTGGAGGAGCTGCTCCGTCCGGACATCGAGGCCCCCGTGGCGCTGCGGCGCGGACGCCGCCTGGTGCAGGTGCTGGAGCGGGCGCCGCTCGACGAGAGCCCGTCACCGCTGCGCCAGGAGGGCGTCTACCTCATCACTGGCGGACTGGGTGGCATCGGCCGCACGCTCGCGGAGCTGTTCGCGCGGAAGGTCCAGGCGCGGCTCGCGCTCGTGTCGCGCTCCGCCGCCAGCGCGTCCCACGCGGAGCTCCAGCGCACGCTGGAGGGGCTGGGCGCGCAGGTGCTGCTGCTCAAGGCGGACACCACCGACGCCGCCCAGCTGCGCGCGGCCATCGGCCACGTGAAGGAGCGCTTCGGCGCGCTGCACGGCGTGGTGCACGCGGCCGGCACCTTGGAGGACGGGCCCCTGGAGGCGAAGACGCGGGACTCCGCCCTGCGTGTGCTCGCGCCCAAGGCCCTGGGTGCGCTCGCGCTGGAAGAAGCGCTGGAAGGCACGGCGCTGGACTTCTTCGTCAGCTTCTCGTCGACGAGCGCGTGGCTGGGCCCGCCGGGACAGGTGGACTACGTCGCCGCCAACGCATTCCTGCTGGCCCACGCGGCGCATCTACAGTCCAAGGGCGTGGCGAAGCGCGCGCTCGCGCTGGGCTGGGGCGTCTGGCAGGAGGTGGGCATGGCCGCGGCGCAGCTGGCGCCGCAGCTCCCGGCCGGTACGGACATCGCCCACCCGCTGCTCCAGCGGCGCGTCGAGGCGCCCGAAGGCCACCACGTCTTCCGCGCCATCTACGACGCGAAGGCCCACTGGGTGCTGGATGAGCACCGCATGCGCGGCGGAGGTCCAGTCCTCCCTGGCACCGCCTATGTCGAGCTCGCCCGTGCGGCCTGGGCGCTGGCCCGGCCCGGCGAGCCGCTGGAGCTGTCCCAGATCTCGCTCGTGGCGCCGCTGGACGTCCCGGACGGAGAGGTCCGCGAGGTGGAGGTTGGACTGGCGCCGGAGGGTGATGGCTTCGCCTTCCGCGTGCGCAGCCGCGCCGCCGGAAACGCCTGGACGGAGCACGCCACCGCGCGGCTCCAAGCAGCCCGGGGCGCGCGCCCCGCCGCGCTGGACGTGGCCGCGGCCCGGACGCGCTGTGGCGAACGGCCGCTGACCTTCAACGAGGGCGAGCAGTCCCTGCCACAGGACGCGCTCATCGCGTTCGGCCCCCGCTGGAAGGTGCTGCGCTCCGCCGGCTTCGGCGCGTCCGAGGCCCTGGCCCGCCTGGAGTTGCCGAGCGCCTTCCGCGGCGACCTGGCGACCTACGGGATTCCGCCGGGCCTGCTGGACATCGCCTCCGGCTTCGCCTTCTCCCTGCTGCCCGACGCGGGCCAGCCGGGGAAGCTGCACGTGCCCGTGTCCTACCGGCAGCTCCAGGTCTGGGGCCCGTGGCCCGAGGTGGCGCTGAGCCACGTCCGCGTGCGCCAGGAGGAGGGCCGCGGCGCGCTCCTGGACGTGACGCTCACCAACGCGGACGGTCAGGTCTTCTGCGCCATCGAGGGCTACCTCGTCGCGGCCGTCGACCCCCCCCGGGTAGGACC
>JAFAAN010000117.1 GCA_023426545.1 Pseudomonadota bacterium | reverse complement strand
CGCGCCGGTAGTCCGCCAGCGTCATCATCCCCAGCGACGTCTCGAAGGGCAGCCAGTGGATGACGAGCCGGTAGAAGTCGTCGTCGTCCAGCGCCAGGGCCTTCACGCTCAGCCCGTGAAGGGCAATCAGCCGCTGGAGCGCGCGCGGGTCCTCGCGGGCCAGCTCCATCAGGTAGGCGCGCAGCCCCTGGCCCAGGGCCGCGCGCGCGGCGGCGAGCGATTCGTCCTCGTAGAAGGACTCGCGGCTGGCGGTGGGCCGCAGCGCGTTGGCGTTCACCACGCACTTCACGAAGAAGGCCCAGTCCGGCAGCAGGTTCTCCGCGCTCTCCGACAGCAGCATGTGCTTGAGGTAGACGCGGTGCTTCTGCCGCGAGTTGAAGTGCGGAGACGCGGGCAGCACGAAGGCCACCCCGTCCACGTCGCCCGCGGTGGAGCGCAGCGGGATGCAGTCGATGAAGTCCGTGTCGAACAGCTCGCGCCCGTAGGCGAGCAGCGCCTTGCGCCGCTCGGCCGCGCTCTCGTATTCGCGCCGCCAGGGGGCGCCGTTGACGTCGAGCCGCTCGCTGCCCTCGGGCGTGGTGAGGTGGATGGGGAAGGGGAGCAGGCCACCGTAGTGGCTCGCGAGGCTGCGCAAGCGCCGGGCGTTGAACCACTCCGCCATGTCCGGGCGGGCCACCAGGAAGACCTGGGTGCCCGGCTGGGCGAGCGGGTGTTCGGACTCCCGCACGGCATACGTCCCGTCATGCCGGCCCCGCCACTCCAGCGTGCGCCCGTCGCCGCGCGCCGAGCGCGTCACCACCAGCAGCTCGTCGCACACCATGAAGCACGACAGCAGGCCGATGCCGAACTGTCCGATGAAGTCGTTGCGGCGGGCCTCCAGGGCCTCGCGCTTGGAGGACTCACCGATGGTGGCCAGGAAGCGGTGGATTTCGTCCTCGGTCAGCCCCACGCCGTTGTCGGTGAAGAGGAGGGTGGGCGGGCTGCCGTCCTGCTTCTCCATCAGCTCCAGCCGGACGGTGCCCGTGTGGCCGGGCTCTAGGTGCTGGCGGGCGCGGATGGCGTCGGTGGCGTTCTGGAGCAGCTCGCGTACGTAGACGCCCGGGGAGCTGTACAAGTGGTGGGACAGGAGGTCGATGACCCCGCGGAGGCTGACTTGAAATCGGTGGTCCACGTGGCGGGGACGTTAGCGCACGCACCCTGCCGTATCGACAGCCGAATCGAGCTTGAGACGCGGGGCGGGGTTGGGCATCCACGGCAGGCCCTTGCATGGCCGCCCGGTCAGTGTCAGGTGGCAGGTCTCACCTCGCAACAGGAGTGGATGGATATGCGGACGAAGTTCATGGCAGTGGTGGTGGGCGCAGCGATGACCTTCGGCGGAACGGCCCTGGCGCAGGGCGCGGCGGCGCCGGCGAAGGCCCCTGCCTCCAAGGCCCCGGCGGCCGCCAAGGGCAAGACGGAGGCGACGTGGTGGGGCCACGCGGCCTTCGTGATTCGCAGCCCGGGCGGCGCGGTGATTGCCATCGACCCGTGGCTCACCAACCCCAAGGCCCCGCAGGGCGTGCCGCAGCCGGAGGCGTTGGACGCCATCCTCCTCACCCACGGCCACTTCGACCACGTGGGCGAGGCCAAGGCGCTGGCGGAGAAGACGGGCGCCAAGGTGTATGGCTCCTTCGAGCTCATCAACCTGCTGGGGCTGCCGGAGGCCCAGGCCGTGGGCGCCAACGCGGGCGGCACCTTCCAGGTGAAGGACGTCACCTTCCACCTGGTGGAGGCGGTCCACTCCAGCAGCTACGCCGCGGACCCCAAGGCGGCGGCGCAGTACGCGGGCGCGCCGCTGGGCTACGTGCTGGAAATCGCCAACGGCCCCACGCTGTACCACGCGGGGGACACCGGCGTCTTCGAGGGCATGGCGCTCATCGCCACCCAGTTCAAGCCCACCGTGGCGCTGCTGCCCATCGGCGGCCACTTCACCATGGGCCCCGCGGAGGCCGCCCAGGCCGTGCGGCTGCTCAAGGTCAAGAGCGTGATTCCCATGCACTACGGTACTTTCCCGCTGCTCCCGGGCACCCCAGAGGCGCTGACCGGCGAGCTGAAGAAGCTGCGCAGCGCGGCGAAGGTGGTGGTCCCCGAGCCCGGCGCGGCCACCGCGTTGTAGGCGCGCCGCGCGGATGGTTGGACCCGGTAGAAGTGGCGCTTCCATGGCCGCTGATTTCCGGGCCCTGACCCAGCCCCATGGCCGAGTGGAAACCCGAGGGCGCCTGGGTTACATCCCAGGCCTGTCTCCGCGCGTGGGTGTCTCCGTCGGTCCGGGGGTGTAGCGGTGTTGGATTTCAGCAAGGCGGGGTGGCTGATGCCGCTCCTCGCGGAGACGGTCGCCTTCGAAGCGGGCGCTCCGGCTCCGGCCGCTCCGCCGCTGGGCTCCGGACGGGCGCGCGCCCGCGCGTACCTGCGCCGCACGCTGCGCGCCAGCGGCTTGCTGTACGGCACACCCGCGGACACCCCGGCCGCGTCGGAAGTGGCGCCTCCCACCGAGCTCCATGCGCGGGCGCTGGAGGAGCAGCTCTTCCGCGCCGTGGTGCGGACGCTGGCGCTGATGGCGCTGGAGCTGGCGCGGCTCGTGGAGGCGCCAGCGGGCGCGCGCGCCGAGCAGCTCCTGCTCCTGTTCGCGGTGCTCACCGGGGAGCTGGACCTGGCGGAGGCGCTGGACGCGCGGCTGGCGTCGGGCCGCGCGGTGCCCCGGCGGTGGGTGTTGAGGGTGGAGGCCGCGCTGGCGAAGCGCTCGCCGGTGCTCGCGGGGGACCCGGTGTATGGGCTGGTGCTGCACAACGGCGCGCAGTACGCGGCCGCGCAGCTGTTCTGCCGCCAGGCCATCGACTACTTCTCGCGGGGGGCGCTGCACCGCGAGCGCGCGCAGCGGCGCCTGGACTTCGCGGCGCGGCAGAAGGCGCTGCTGGTGGACGTGCTGACGGCGCTGGCGTGCGTGGACCGGCCGCCCGGGCTCGCGGCGCGGCGCGCCATCCTCCGGCAGGTGGACGACCTCCGGCTGCCCCCGGCGATGACGTCCGAGCTGAAGGCGGCGGTGAAGCAGTCCTTCGCGCGCCGCCGCCCGCTGCGGGACGTGGTGCGGCAGGTGCGCAGCATGGACGTGCGCCAGTTCCTGTTGGAGCAGACGCTGCTGGCGGCGTTGGTGGATGGCCGCAGGACGCGGCGTGAGCGCGTCTTCATCCGCGAGCTGGCGCAGGCGCTCAACGTCTCCGACGAGGAGCTGCACCGGCTGGAGCTGGAGATGGCCGAGTTCTACGCCCGCCACCGCGCCATCGTGGACGTCTTCACCGTGTCCGACGCCGCCGGGGCCATGGGCGAGGACCTGGTGGCGGGCATCCAGGAGACGCTGGAGCGGAACTTCTACCGGCTGATGCAGGAGGTCCGCGAGACGGGCGACCTGGCCGTGCTGCTCGCCCGGGCGGCCCGGCGCCAGCCGCTCACGGGCGACGAGCGCCGGCGCATGCGCGCGCAGCTCATCGACGTGGCCAAGGCGATTCCGGCGCTGGCCATCTTCGCCGCGCCCGGCGGCGTCCTGCTGCTGGCGGCGCTGGCGAAGGTGCTGCCCTTCAGCCTGCTCCCCAGCGCCTTCCAGGACGACGAGCCCTCGGAGGAGGAGTGCGAGGACGCCACCATGGGGCGCGAGGCGGGGTAGGCCACGCCGCCTGCCCACGGGACAACCCACCTCCGGACAGCTCCTCCGGTGATACTTGCCCCCAGTACCCTGGGATGCTATCCCCCAGTATAGTACTGGTGCCTTCACATGCCCCACTCTCCCGAAGAGAAGAAGCGAGTCCTGTCCCGGGTGCGCCGCATCCGCGGCCAGTGCGACGCGCTGGAGCGCGCCCTGGAAGAGGGCGCTGACTGCGCGCCCGTGCTCCAGCAGATCGCCGCCATCCGGGGGGCCATCAACGGACTGATGTCCGAGGTGATGGAGGCCCATATCCGGGAGACGTTCAGCGAGCCCGCCATCTCGGAGAAGCAGCGCGGCGAGCGCGTCACCGAGCTCGCGTCGCTCGTCCGCTCGTACCTGAAGTAACGACTCAGCATCAGGCAAGGAGGAATCGTGAAATCACGCGCTGCCGTGGCATTCGGCCCTGGGAAGAAGCTCGAAATCGTGGAGATTGACGTCGCCCCGCCGCAGAAGGGCGAGGTGCTGGTCAAGATTACCCACACGGGTGTCTGTCACACGGATGCCTTCACGCTCTCCGGGGACGACCCGGAAGGCGTCTTCCCGGCGGTGCTGGGGCACGAGGGCGGCGGCGTCGTCGTGGAGGTGGGAGAGGGCGTCACCAGCGTCAAGCCGGGCGACCACGTCATCCCGCTCTACACGGCGGAGTGTCGCCAGTGCAAATTCTGCCTCTCCGGCAAGACGAACCTCTGCCAGGCGGTGCGCGCCACGCAAGGCAAGGGGCTGATGCCGGACGGCACCACGCGCTTCTCGTACGAGGGGAAGCCCATCTACCACTACATGGGCACGAGCACGTTCAGCGAGTACACCGTGGTGCCGGAGATTTCGCTGGCGGTGGTGAACCCCCAGGCGCCGCTGGAGAAGGTCTGCCTGCTGGGCTGCGGCGTGACGACGGGCATTGGCGCCGTGCACAAGACGGCCAAGGTGAAGGCGGGGGACACCGTCGCGGTGTTCGGGCTCGGCGGCATCGGGCTCGCGGTGATTCAGGGCGCGGTTCAGGCCAAGGCCGGGCGCATCATCGGCATCGACACGAACCCGGGGAAGTTCGAGCTCGCGAAGTCCATGGGCGCGACCGACGTCGTGAACCCCAAGGACCACGACAAGCCCATCCAGGAGGTCATCGTCGCGATGACGGACGGGGGCGTCGACTTCAGCTTCGAGTGCATTGGCAACGTGGACGTCATGCGCGCGGCCCTGGAGTGCTGCCACAAGGGCTGGGGTGAGAGCGTCATCATCGGCGTGGCGGGCGCGGGCCAGGAGATTCGCACGCGGCCCTTCCAGCTCGTCACCGGGCGCGTGTGGCGCGGCTCCGCCTTCGGCGGCGTCAAGGGACGCACGGAGCTGCCGGGCATGGTGGAGCAGGCGATGGCGGGGACCATCAACCTGGACCCGTTCATCACCCACACGCTGCCGCTGGAGAAGATCAACGAGGCCTTCGACCTGATGCACGAGGGCAAGTCGATTCGCACGGTCATCCACTTCTGACGCCGCTTCGGCGGGCCCGCTGGCGGAAGGCGCTGGCGGGCCCGGCCCCGGAGGAGCTCCCATGGCACGTATCGAACACCGC
>JAFAAN010000032.1 GCA_023426545.1 Pseudomonadota bacterium | reverse complement strand
CGCGTCCGGGTGGGCACCAGGAGCCGGCGTACCTGGTGCAGTTGATGAAGGCGGAGGGCGTGACGACGGTACACTTCGTGCCCTCCATGCTGCGGGCCTTCGTGGAGGAGCCGGGGCTGGAGGGCCTGGCCACCCTGCGACGGGTGGTGTGCAGCGGCGAGGCGCTGAGCGCGGAGCTGGTGAAGAAGGCCCACGCGCGGCTGCCGGCTTCGGCGCAGGTACACAACCTGTACGGCCCGACGGAAGCGGCGGTGGACGTGACGTACTGGCCCTGCCCTCGCGAGGGAGACTTCCAGCGGGTACCCATTGGCCGGCCGGTGGCCAATACGACGCTGTACGTGCTGGACGGGCATGGGCAGCCGGCGCCGGTGGGCATTCCGGGCGAGCTGTACATTGGCGGCGTACAGGTGGGGCGCGGCTACTGGCAGCGGCCCCAGTTGACGGCGGAGCGCTTCATTCCGGACGCCTTCAGCCCCGAGCCCGGCGCACGCCTCTACCGCACCGGTGACGTAGCGCGCTGGCTGCCGGATGGGACGCTGGAGTACCTCGGGCGGGCCGACTTCCAGGTGAAGCTGCGCGGCTTCCGCATCGAGCTGGGAGAAATCGAGGCCGCCCTGCGCGCCTACCCGGGCGTGCGGGACTCTGTGGCCCTGGTGCGAGCGGACGCCCCGGGCGATCAGCGCCTCGTCGCCTACGTCACGGGAGACTCGGCGCCGCTGGAGGCCGAAGCGTTGCGTGCGCACCTCCAGAAGCAGCTTCCCCAGTACATGGTGCCCTCGGCCTTCGTGCACCTCGGGGTGTTGCCGCTGACGCCCAGCGGGAAGGTGGACCGCAAGGCGCTGCCGGCCCCCGATGCGCCCACGTCCCAGCGCGGCCACTACGTCGCGCCGCGCACGCCGTCCGAGGAGGCACTGGCGGAGCTGTTCTCGCAAGTGCTGGGCGTTCGCCGTGTGGGTGTCCATGACGGGTTCTTCGAGCTGGGAGGCCACTCCCTGCTGGCGACCCAGGTGGTCGTCCGCGTCCGGTCTCAGTTCGGCGTCGAGCTTCCGCTCCGGAGCTTCTTCGATGCGCCTACCGTCGCGGGGCTCGCCGCGTTCCTGGATGGGCAGCGGAGCGCGCCCGCGGAGACCTTGGCCACGGTACCGCCCCTGACGCGCGCGGACCGGAGCGCGCCGCTCCCGCTGTCCTTCGCCCAGCAGCGGCTGTGGTTCATCAGCGAATGGAGCGACTCGGGGAGCAGCGCCTACAACCATCCCCTCGCCCTGAAGCTCTCGGGCGAGTTGCACCTGGACGCGCTCCAGCAGGGCTTCGATGCCCTGGTCGCCCGTCACGAGGTGTTGCGCACGACGTTCCGCCTCGAAGCGAACGCGCCCATCCAGGTCATCCACCCACCCGCGCCGGTTCCCATCCAGGTCGTGGACCTGACGGCAATGGCCAATGTCCCGGCTCGCGACGAGGAAACGCTCCGCCGCGTCGAGGAAGAGGCTCAGCGCCCGTTCAGCCTGGAGCGGGGCCCGCTGGTCCGCGCCCTCCTGGTGAAGCAGTCACCGACGGAGCACGTGCTGGTGCTCAACATGCACCACATCGTCACCGACGGCTGGTCGAACGGTGTGATGGTCCGCGAGATGGCCGCGCTCTACGCGGCACTCAGCCAGGGGCAGCCCTCTCCCCTGCCCCAGCTTCCCTTCCAATACGCGGACTACGCGGCGTGGCAGCGGCACTGGCTCCAGGGCCGGGTCCTGGAAGCGCAGCTCGACTACTGGCGAGGCATGCTTGAAGGCGCGCCGGCATACCTGGAGCTGCCCACTGACAAGCCCCGTCCCGCGCAGCAGTCCTTCCAGGGCGCGAGCACCCCTATCCACCTGCCGGACGCGCTGAGCGACGCCGTGGACGCGCTCGCGCTGCGTGAGCGGGCCACGCCCTTCATGGTGCTGCTCGCGGCGTTCCAGATGTTGCTGAGCCGGTACTCGGGGCAGGACGACGTGGTGGTGGGCTCGCCCATCGCGGGCCGCCGGCATGCGCAGACGGAGGGGCTCATCGGCTTCTTCGTGAACACGCTGGTCCTGCGCGCACGCCTCACCCCGGAGATGACCTTCCGCGAGCTGCTGGCCCAGGTGCGCGAGACCACGCTGGGGGCCTACGAGCACCAGGACCTCCCCGTGGAGCGGCTGGTGGAGGAGCTGCATCCGTCCCGCGAGGAGGGCCGCACGCCGCTCTTCCAGGTGCTGTTCGCGCTCCAGAACACCCCCGTCCCCGAGCTGTCCCTGCCAGGGCTGTCCCTGCGGGGCATCGCCCCCCGGCACACCGTCAGCAAGTTCGAGCTGGAGCTCGTCCTGTCGCGCGCGGCGGAGGGCTACCAGGGCGGGCTCGTCTACAACACCGACCTGTTCGAGCCCGCCACGGCGACGCGGCTGGTGGCGCACCTGAAGGCCCTGCTCGCGGAGGCGCTCGAAGCACCGGACACCGCTATCACCGACCTGCCCCTCCGGACCGAGGACCCGCGGTCGCTGGAGGACCCGGCCGGGGACTCGCGCGAGGCGTGGTTCCCCACGCGCTTCGAGCAACAGGTTGCCCGGACGCCCGATGCTCCCGCCGTGGTGCTGGACGATCAGGTGGTGACCTACGCCCAGCTCAACGAGAAGGCGAACCAGCTCGCCGCCTACCTGCGCTCGCTGGGCGTGGGCCCCGAAGCGCGCGTGGGCCTGTGTTTGGAGCGCACCCCCGACGCCATCGCCGCCGAACTGGCGGTGCTCAAGGCGGGAGGCGCCTTCGTACCCCTCGACCCGGAGGCCCCCGCGAAGCGCAAGGCCTTCATCCTCCAGGACAGCCGGGCCACGGTGCTCCTCACCCACCAGCACCTCATGGACTCCTGGCAGCCCCAGGTCCGGCATGTGCTGTGCCTGGACACGGAGGCGGCCCGATTCTCCTCGCTGCCCAGGCACGATGTCCCGGTGAATGTCCGAGGGGAGAGCCTCGCGTACGTCATCTACACGTCCGGCTCCACGGGTACGCCCAAGGGCGTCATGGTGCAGCACCGGTCCATGCTCGCCCTGCTCCAGGGAATGGGGCAGGCGTACCTCCCGCCGGGGCCCACCGGGCTGCGGCTGAGCCTCACCGCTCCGCTGTACTTCGATGGCTCCATCGAGCGGCTCATCTTCCTGGCGGAGGGGCACTGCCTGTGCCTCGTGCCGGAGGAGACGCGCAAGGACCCGGAGGCGATGCTGGCTTGGCTGACGCGGCACCGGGTGGACGTGCTCGACTGCACGCCCGCGCAACTGACGCTGCTGCTCCAGGCCGGGTTGCTGCGGCAGAGCCACGTCCCCGCGAAGCTCGTCTGCGCGGGCGAGGGCATGCCCCCCTCCGTCTGGAAGCAACTGGCGGAGACGGACCGCACGACGGCGTTCAATGCGTATGGCCCCACGGAGAACACGGTCTGCGCCACCACGGCGTGCGTGCGAAACAGCACGGCGCCGGTGCCCGTCATCGGGCGGCCCATCCAGGGGACGCGCGCCTTCGTGCTGGATTCGAGGCAGCGGCTCGCGCCCGTGGGCATCGCGGGAGAGCTGTGCCTGTCTGGAGACGGGCTCGCCCGAGGCTACCTGGGCCGGCCGGACCTGACGGCGGAGCGCTTCATCCCCGATACCTTCAGCGGCGTGCCGGGGGCCCGGCTGTACCGCACGGGCGACAAGGCGCGCTGGCGCCACGACGGGACGCTGGAGTACCTGGGCCGGCTCGACTTCCAGGTGAAGCTGCGCGGCTTCCGCATCGAGCTGGGTGAAATCGAGGCGGTGCTGCGAACGCACCCGGCCGTGCGCGAGGCCGTGGTGCTGGCGCGCGAGGACGTCCCTGGGGACAAGCGGCTCGTGGCCTACGTCGTCGTGGAGGTCACGCCGAAATCCCCGGTGACGGTGGAAGCGCTGCGCCGGCACGCGCAACAGCGGCTCCCGGAGTACATGGTGCCCGCTTCCATCGTGCCGATGGCCACCCTCCCCCTCACCCCCACCGGCAAGGTGGATCGGAAGGCGTTGCCCGCACCGGATGTCTCCCACCTGGCCGTCCAACGTGACGCCGAGCCGCCCGCAACGCCTCTGGAGGCCCGGCTGGCGGAGGTCTGGAAGGAGGTGCTGCGCGTCCCCAGGGTGGGCCGGCGCGACAACTTCTTCGAGCTGGGCGGCCACTCGTTGCTGGCCACGCAGGCCGTGGCGCGCATCCGCTCCACCTTCGACGTGGACCTGAACCTGCGCACGTTCTTCGCGGCGCCCTCGGTGGCCGCCCTCGCCGAGCGCCTGTCGTCCGCCGCGTCCGGCTCCCGCTTGCCGCCGCTGACCCGCGCGCGGCGGGGCGGGCCCATTCCCTTGTCCTTCGCCCAGCAACGGCTCTGGTTCATGGAGGAGCTCCAGCCGGGCAATGCCTCCTACAACATGCCGTCGGCGCTGCGCTTGTCCGGAGTGCTGGACGCGCGTGCGTTGCAGCAAGCCGTGGACGCGTTGGTCCATCGGCATGAAGCCCTCCGCACGACGTTCCATGCGGAGGGTGGCGAGCCCCAGCAGGTCATCCACCCACCTCGCTCTGTACCGGTGGAGACGGTGGACCTGACGGGCATCCAGGAGCGCGAGCGGCGGGAAGCCGAAGCCCTGGCGCGCGCCACAGAGGAGGCCCGGCGACCCTTCGACCTATCTACGGGGCCGCTGCTGCGGGTCCTCCTGCTGAAGCTGGCACCCTCCGAGCACGTGCTGCTGCTGTGCATGCACCACATCGTCTCGGACGGCTGGTCCATGGGCGTGCTCGTCCGCGAAATCACGGCGCTCTACGCCGCCTTCCACTCGGGGCAGTCCGCGTCCCTCCCCGAGCTCCCGGTGCAGTACGCGGACTACGCGGTGTGGCAGCGCGGATGGTTGCAGGGCGAGGCGCTGAATCAACAGTTCGGCTGGTGGAAGGCGCAGCTCGCCGGGGCCCCGCATGCGTTGGAGCTGCCCACCGACAAGCCTCGGCCCGCCTTCTTGAGCAACCGCGGAGCATCCGTCCTGGTGGAGCTGCCGCTGGCGCTGAGTCAGGCGCTGGAGGCTCTGGCTCAGCGGGAAGGCGCCACGCCCTTCATGGCGTTGCTCGCGGCGTTCCAGGTGCTGCTGAACCGGTACTCGTCCCAGGACGACGTGCTGGTGGGGTCGCCCATCGCGGGCCGGCAGCACGCGAAGACGGAGGGACTCATCGGCTTCTTCGTCAACACGCTGGTCCTGCGCGCGCGCTTCCACCCCGGACTGACGTTCCGGCAGCTGCTGACCCAGGTGCGAGAGACCACGCTGGGCGCCTACGAGTACCAGGACCTCCCCGTGGAGCGGCTCGTCGAGGAGCTCCAGGTGGCGCGGGACCCGAGCCGCACGCCGCTCTTCCAGACGCTCTTCACCTTGCAGAACGCCCACATCCCCGAGCTGTCGCTGCCCGGCCTGACGGTACGCCCCGCCGAGGGTGACGATACGGGCGTGGCGCTGTTCGAGCTGAGCCTGGACCTGTTCCGCGGCACGGAGGGCTTCGCCGGCACGCTCAACTACAGCACCGACCTGTTCGAGTCCGGGACGGCCCGACGCATGGCCGCCCACTTCCGGGCGTTGCTGGAGGCAATCCTGGCCCGGCCAGATGACCGTGTGGCCTCGCTGCCGATGATGACGCCCGAGGAGCGCCAGGCCCTTCTCGATTCGTCTCGAGGGGCACGCGAGGCCCTGCCCGATGACGCGTGCATCCACGCGCTGTTCGAGGCCCAGGTTGCGCGCACCCCCGAGGCCGTGGCCGTGGTGGCGGGCACCGAGGAGGTGACGTACCGGGAGCTGGACGCGCGTGCCAATGCGCTCGCCCACCGTCTCCGTGAGGCGGGCGTGTGCCTGGAGACCCGCGTCGCCGTCTGCGTGGAGCGCTCGGTGGAGTTGCTGGTCGCGCTGCTGGGTGTGCTCAAGGCTGGAGGCGCGTACGTGCCTTTGGACGCGGAGTACCCGGTGGAGCGCCTGCGCTTCATGCTGGAGGACAGTGGCGCCCGGGTCATCGTGGCGCGCAAGGCGCTGCGTGAGCGCTTGGGCGAAGCCCCGGGCCGGGTGTGGCTGGATTCGGACAGCTCTCCGGCCATGGGAGTCCCGACGGTGCCGAACCTGAGCGGGGCGCCGGAAGCGGCGGCGTACGTGCTCTACACCTCCGGCTCGACGGGACGCCCCAAGGGCGTGGTCGTCCAGCACCGGTCCCTGGTGAGCTTCACGCGCGCCGCCTGGACGTCGTTCCCGGTGGCGCCCGGCGACCGCGTGCTCCAGTTCGCGTCCATCAGTTGGGACACGAGCGCTGAGGAGATCTACCCATGCCTGACGCGGGGCGGGACGCTGGTGCTCCGCACGCCGGAGATGCTCGACGCGCCGGCCGCCTTCCTGGCGAAGTGCGAGGAAGCCGGCATCACCCAGCTCAACCTGCCCACGGCTTTCTGGCACGACGTGACGGCCAGCCTCGACGCCGGTACCGCCCGCCTCCCCAAGGGCCTGAAGTGGGTGGTGATTGGCGGCGAGCGCGTGGCGCCGGAGCGCGTCGCCCAGTGGCGCCGGAGCGTGGGGAGCGCGGTCCCCCTGCTGAACACCTACGGGCTCACCGAGGTGACGGCGGTGGCCACCTCCGTGGACCTGTCCGCGGTCGAAGCCCCTGTGGATGCCGGCGTGGAGCGCGAGGTGCCCATTGGCCGGGCGCTGCTCAACGTCCAGTTGTACGTGTTGGATCGCGAGCTGACCCCTGTCCCCCAGGGCGTGCCCGGCGAGCTGTTCGTCGGGGGCAGCGGCGTGGCGCGCGGCTACCTCGGCAGGCCGGACCTGACGGCGGAGCGCTTCGTGCCCTCGCCCTTCGGTGGCGGCGAGCGGCTGTACCGCACCGGCGACCTGGCGCGCTGGCGCCGGGACGGAAACCTGGAGTACCTCGGCCGCGGCGACACGCAGGTGAAGGTGCGCGGCATTCGAATCGAGCCGGGGGAGATTGAAGCCGCCCTGCGCGCCCACGCCACGGTCCATGACGCCGTGGTGCTCGTCCGCGAAGACGTCGCCGGTGACAAGCGGCTCGTGGCGTATCTCGTGCCGGTCCAAGGGCCAGACGCCGCTGGGGTGGACGCCTCCGCGCTGAGGGAGCACCTGCGGCGGAACCTCCCCGAGTTCATGGTCCCAGCGGCCTTCGTCCCCCTGGCCGCCCTGCCCCTGACACCCAGTGGCAAGGTGGATAGAAAGGCGCTCCCCGCGCCGGAGACCTCACAGCTCGCGCTCTCCCGCGACGCCGAGCCGCCCGCGACGACCCTGGAGGCCCGGCTGGCCGAGGTCTGGAAGGAGGTGCTGCGCGTCCCCCTAGTCGGCCGGCGCGACAACTTCTTCGAGCTGGGCGGCCACTCCCTCCTGGCGACCCAGGTGGTGGCTCGCATCCGCACCACGTTCGAGGTGGAGCTGAGCCTGCGTGCGTTCTTCGAGGCCCCCACCGTGGCGGCCCTCGCCGAGCGCCTGGCGTCGTCTACGTCCGGGCCCCGCCTGCCGCCCCTGGCCCGCGCGCGGCGGAACGGCCCGATTCCCCTGTCCTTCGCCCAGCAGCGCCTCTGGTTCCTGGACCAGCTCCATCCGGGCGACGCCTCCTACAACATGCCATCGGCGCTGCGCTTGACGGGCGCCCTCGACATTCCGGCGCTACAGCGGGCCGTGGACGCCTTGGTGCGGCGGCACGAGTCGCTCCGCACGACCTTCCACGCCCAGGGCGGATCGCCCCATCAGGTCATCCACCCGGAGGTCACCGTTCCGGTGGAGGTCATGGACCTCTCGGACATCCCCGGGCGGGCACACCGGGAGGCCGAGGCCATCCGGCGCGCCGCGGATGACGCGCAGAAGCCCTTCGATCTCGCCCAGGGGCCCCTGCTCCGCGTCGCGCTGCTGAAGCTGGCACCCTCCGAGCACGTGCTGCTGCTGTGCATGCACCACATCATCTCGGATGGGTGGTCCATGGGCGTGCTCGTGCGCGAGGTGGCCAGTCTCTACGACGCGTTCCGGTCCGGCCGGGACGCTGCCCTCCCCGAGCTTCCGGTGCAGTTCGCGGACTACGCCATCTGGCAGCGGGAGTGGATGCAGGGCGAGACGCTGAACCAGCACGTGGGGTGGTGGAAGGCGCGACTCGCCGGAGCCCCCTACACGCTGGACATTCCCACCGACAAGCCCCGGCCCGCGGCGCTTCATCATCACGGCGCGGCGGTGCCGGTGTACCTGCCGCTTCCGCTGGCCCAGACCCTCGAAGCGCTGGCCCAGCGGGAAGGCGCCACGCCCTTCATGGTGTTGCTCGCGGCGTTCCAGGTGCTGCTGAGCCGGTACTCCGGACAGGACGACGTGCTGGTGGGCTCGCCCATCGCGGGGCGCCGTCAGGCTGCGGCCGAGCCCCTCATCGGCTTCTTCGTCAACACGCTGGTGCTCCGCGCGCACGTGTCGCCGGAGCTGTCCTTCCGCCAGCTACTGGCGCAAGTGCGCGACATGACGCTGGGCGCCTACGAGCATCAGGACGTGCCCTTCGAGCGGCTGGTGGAGGAGCTCCAGCCCCCGCGCGACCTGGGCCGCTCACCGCTGTTCCAGGTGCTCTTCGCCCTTCAGAACGCGCCTGGGGATGAGCTGGCCCTCCCGGAGCTGTCCCTGCGGGAGCTCGATCCGAACCACGACATCAGCCGTTTCGAGCTGGAGCTGATCGTCTCGCGTGTCGCGGATGGCTACCAGGGCGCCCTCATCTACAGCACGGAGCTGTTCGAGCCCGCGACGGCCGAGCAACTGGTTTCTCACCTGCGGCGCATGTTGGAGGCCGCGGTGGTATCACCCGACACCTCCGTGCTGAGTCTCCCCCTCCATACGGAAGCCGAGCAGCAGTTGATGCAGGGAAACTGGAGTGGCCCCGCGCCGGCGGTGGAGCGCGGTGCGCACTTCCACGCGCTCTTCGAGCAGCAGGTCACCCGGACGCCCAATGCCCCCGCCGTCGCGCTGGACGAGCAGGTGCTGTCGTATTCGCAGCTCAACGCGAGGGCGAACCAGCTCGCCACCTACCTGCGCACGCTGGGCGTGGGCCCTGAGGTCCGGGTGGCGCTGTGCCTGGAGCGCACGCCTGATGCCACCGTCTCGGTGCTGGCGGTGCTCAAGGCGGGCGGCGCCTTCGTGCCGCTCGACCCCACCTCCCCCGCGCAGCGCAAGGCCTTCGTCCTCCAGGACAGCCAGGCCACGGTGCTCCTCACCCACCATCACCTGATGGCGTCGTGGCAACCCGAGGTCCGGCATGTGCTGTGCCTGGACACGGAGGCCTCCCGGTTCACCTCACTGCCCAGTCGAGGCTTCACGGTGGACGTCCGAGGGGAGAACCTCGCGTACGTCATCTATACGTCTGGCTCCACGGGTACGCCCAAGGGCGTCATGGTGCAGCACGGCTCCCTGGCCGCGCTGCACGCTGCCGCGAATCAGACCTTCCACTCGGGCCAAGCACCCGGGAAGCGCTTCAGTCTGAACGCCCCGCTCTACTTCGACGTCAGCCTGGAGCAGCTCGTCCATCTGGCGGACGGCCACTGCCTGTGCCTTGTGCCGGAGGAGACGCGAAAGGACCCGGAGGCGATGCTGGCGTGGCTGACGCGGCAGCGCGTGGACGTGCTCGACTGCACGCCCGCGCAGTTGATGCCCCTGATCCAGGCGGGGCTCCTCGAACAGCCCCATGTCCCCGCGACGATTCTGTGCGCGGGCGATCAGATGACGGCGTCACTCTGGGCCCCGCTGGCGCGCACGGAGCGCACGACGGCGTTCAACGCCTACGGCCCCACGGAGAGCACCGTGTACGCCACGTCCTCGCGGGTCCAGCACAGCCCAAGCCCGGTTCCCATCATCGGCACACCGCTGCCAGGGACACGCGCCTACGTGCTGGACGCTCAGCAGCAGTTGGCCCCCGTGGGGGTCGCGGGCGAGCTGTATCTGGCGGGCGAAGGACTGGCCCGGGGCTACCAGGGCCAGCCAGACCTGACGGCGGAGCGCTTCGTCCCCAATCCCTTCGCGGCCACGCCGGGCGAGCGGCTGTACCGCACGGGGGACAAGGCGCGCTGGCGGCATGACGGGACGCTGGAGTACCTCGGGCGGTTCGACTTCCAGGTGAAGCTGCGAGGCTTCCGCATCGAGCTGGGTGAAATCGAGGCCACCCTGCGCATGCACGACGGCGTCCTGGACGCGGTGGTGCTGGCGCGCGAGGACGCGGCCGGGGACCCGCGGCTCGTGGCCTACGTGGTGCCCGCCGGCGCGGAGGATGTCCAGGTGTCGGCCGAGGCGCTGCGTCAGCACCTCCGGCAGCGCCTGCCCGAGTACATGCTGCCGGCGGTCTTCGTGCCCCTGGCCGGCCTGCCGCTCACCCCCAGCGGCAAGGTCGACCGCAAGGCCCTGCCGTCGCCCAGGGCCGAGGACACACTCCTCCAGGACGCGTATGTGCCGCCGCGCGACGCCCTGGAGCTGCGGCTCGTGAGCGCCTGGGAGCAGCTCCTCGGAGTGGCCCCCGTCAGTGTGCGCTCCAGCTTCTTCGAGCTGGGGGGACACTCCCTGCTGGCCGTGCGCCTCGTCGCGGCGCTGCGCGAGTCCCTGGGCCTGCAGCTTCCGCTGGCCGCGCTGTTCCAGGCGCCCACCGTCGAGCAGCTCGCCGCGCTGCTGCGCCGGGAGGACATCCACGCCTCCGCTACGCTGGTCCCGTTCGATGGCGGCCGGGGTGGAACGCACCGGCCGTTCTTCTGCGTGCACCCCATCGGAGGCAACGTCCTGGGCTATGCGGAGCTGGCGCGGCTGTTGGGGCCGGAGCGGCCGTTCTACGGCCTCCAGGCGCAGGGGCTCGACGGAAGCGCGCCGCCACGGGGCACCGTGGAGGAGATGGCCGCGGCGTACGTGGCGGCCATCCAGAGCATCCAGCCCGCGGGCCCCTACCTGCTGGGTGGATGGTCGGTGGGAGGCGTCATCGCCTACGAGATGGCGCGCCAGCTTGGCGAGCAGGGCGAAACCGTGGCGCTGCTGGCGCTCATCGACGCCTACACGCCCGCGGCGCTCCAGGCCGCCGAGCCGGAGCCCGACGGCGCGCAGGTCGTCTCCGCGTTCGCGGCCGAGCTGCTGGGCCTGGGCGCCACGGGCCTCGCGTTGGACGATGACCGGCTCTCCGCCCCGTCTCCCGAGGCCCGGCTGGATGCGCTGTGGGAGGCCGGCCAGCGCGCGGGAGCCCTGCCGCCCGGGATGGAGCGCGCGCACCTGGGGGCCCTGCTCCGCGTCTTCGAGGCGAACCTCCGGGCGGCGCGCCGGTACCAGCCTCCGGCCACGAACCCGGGCCGCGTGCTGCTGTTCAAGGCGATGGAGGGCACGGAGGGGCTGCCGGAGGATGGCGGCTGGGGAGCGCTCGTCGGCGGCGGCATCGAGAAGCACGCCGTGTCTGGAGACCACTACGGCGTGCTTCGCGCCCAGGGCGTCCGCGAGCTGGCGGAGCGGCTCCAGGCGGAGCTGAAGCTCACCAGCGAGTGAGGAGGACCTCGACGCCCAGGCCCAGCTCCTTGAAGTACTTGGGCGTCCCGCGGTTCAACCGCCGCTCTCCCTCCGTCTTCTTGAGGAGGTAGAGCGGCATCGTGAGGCGCATGCCCACCATCTCCGCCAGGTCCACGCCGAGCCGGGCCTCCGGAATCGTGAGGGCCAGCTCGTTGGGCTTGCTCAGGTAACCCGCGGAGACACCGAGCCCGACGCGCCACCGGGCATAGGGCCCCAGGTCGAGGAACGGAATCGCGCCCGAGAAGCCGTCCATGTCGGACACGCAGTCCACGTACAGGCCCAACGAGGCCCAGCGGATGCGCGTGTCGTTGGGCACGAGCTGGTCCATGTCGCGCACGCCCAACCCGGAGAGCACGGCGCCAAAGCGCCACTCGTTGCGGCTGTAGGCGTAGTCCTCCCGCCCCTGCTCGGACGCGAGGAAGGGCAGCTCCACGCCCACGCCCACGCCTCGCTGGCGCATGGCGCTGAGCGTCCAGACGTGGCTCGGCTTCAAGTACGTCAGCCACTCGTCCAGGAGCGCGGAGCCCGCGGGCCGGAGCGGAATCTTCAGGTTGCCCTTCTGGTGCGTCACCAACCTGTGGAAGGCGGTGCCCACGCGCTGACGGACGGGCTCCAGGTCCTGCCGCGTCCCCGTCGCCTCGGCGCCCATCATGACGCCCTCGCTGTAGCGGTAGCCCACCTCGCCCAGCGTGGCGAGCAGCGCGTCGACCTGGTCCTTCTCGAGCTTCCCGGCCTCCGCCCGTCGCGTCAGGTCATCCGAGGCCCGCCGCAGCTTGCCCAGCTCGGGCGTCGCGTCGCAGGCGTTCTCCACGACGCAGCGGAAGCCTGGGGACGCGATGCCCAGGACGTTGAGGATGCGTTGCTCGCGGTCGCGGAGGCGCTCCTTCCCGGTGCGTGGCACGAGCAGGTCGACGGCGCGCGTCGAGGTGAGCTGGGTCGACAGGAAGAGGACGGCGTCCTCCATGCCGCGGTAGAAGTCGTGCTCCCGGAAGCGCCGGTCGAAGAAGCCCATCATCGCGAACTGGAACTCGGACGGCAGGACGGCGGTCCGGCGCGGAATCTTGATGCGGCCCGACAGATTGATGTCGTGCTCCAGCGCGTTGAGCACGGCGCTGTCGCGCGCCGCGTTCATCACGTTCCCCAGGTACTGGAAGTACGCCTCGTCCAGGGGGCTGCGCGAGCCCTCCGGCCGGGCGCGCGGCGAAGCCCACTTCCAGCCGACGACGTCCTGGTCCAGGTACACGATGGGGAATCGCGCGCGGTTGAGCACCGTCTCCCTCGACTCGCTGCGCTCCACCCACCGCGAGCCGAGCCGCACCGCCAGGTCCACGGGGTTGTTGTTGAGCACGCCTCCGTCCACCAGCTTCAGGGCCTCCGGCTCGCCCCACTGCGTCTCCTCGAAGAAGGACATGGAGACGGGCACGGGCGGGAACGCGAGCGGAAACGCACCGGAGGCCTGGGGCGTCAGCAGCAGGTTGGAGAGGGACACCTCATGCCCCCCGTCACCTTTGGGCTGGGTGCCCAGCGCGGGGTAGTAGACGAGCTCCTCCGGCTTCACGCCGATGTACGGCGACTTCGCGCTCGCGGCGCCTTCGAGGAAAGGCAGCCGGGCGGTGAGCTTCCCCTCCCCCTGCGTCATGACCTGGACGACGAGCTTCTCCGTCACGCGCTTCAGCTTGAATTGCGACTCCGGCCCGCCCGCGCCGAAGGGCACGTCGCGCCCGCGGAGGTTGGTGACGGTGAGGCCATAGGCGAAGGTGCAGTCCTCCTTGAAGCGCGCCTTCTGGGACTTCTCCAGGATGAGCCGCAGGGTGTCCTGCATGTGCGGCTCACTGAACAGGTGCGTGCCCTGCGGGGCGCCAGCCGCTTCCATGGGGAGGAGCCGGTCCAGGTCGAGCTGATCGATCCACACGGTCCAGAACAGGCTCTGCTCCGGAGACCACTCGGGCTGGGCGAAGGCCGTGTCACATGACGCCAGACCCCCGAGCAGCGCGTTCACCGCGCCCGCGGACGCGCCTGTCCAGACGCGAGGCGCCGGGTTGCCCAGGTCCGACGCGGCGCCTTCGCGCTGCGCGACGCTCCAGAACCGGACCAGCGTCGAGATGAACCCGGCTTGATAGGCGCCCAGGCTGATGCCGCCGCTCACGACCAGGGCCGGAGCGCTGCGCTCCGTCTCCGCCGCGAGGGCGCGAGCCTTCTCCGGGTCCTCGATGTGCTCGGGCTGGAACTGCGTCCCCTCGGGTACGAGCGCGGTGTCCTTCGTGAAGGCGTCTCTCTCCGAAGGCGTCTCCGGCGCGGCGTCGTCCGGGTCCGAGGCCTCGGAGGTGTCGCCGTCCCCGGCCGCCGCGGCGTCCAGCGGCTCGCCGGGGGCCGGACTAGGTCCGGGAGCGGCGGCATCTTCCCCGGTGGGATTGGTGGCAGGGGCGGCACCCTCGGAAGGAACGGAGGGGGCGACTTGCGCCTGCGCGGTCCCCAGGGCTGCGAGCAGGACCACGGCACCGGCGCGGAGAATGGCTTGGGGCATCAGCGGGACTCAGATGAAGGTCGAGGTGAGACTATCCCTCAATCCTGACCCTGTTCCCGGAAGCCCGGCAACCACGGAAGAATCCGTGGGCGCCATCGAGGCCGCGGCGCGTGCGGCCGCCGTCGTGGACGGCTACGACTTCTGCAGCTCGTGCGAGGCGTCGGCGGCGCCCGGCTCCGGCGCGGAGACGAACAGGGGCTCGCTCGCGCTGGGGACGGAGGGCCGCAGCGGCGCGGCCACCGACTCATGGACCAGCGCGGGCACGCTCACGGGCTCCACGGTGGCGGCCTGGGCCCGCTGGGCCGCCTGCCGCCGGCGCCAGACGAAGTAGCCGATGCCCATGGCCAGCAACACCCCCAGCACCACGTACTGCCCTTCCTTGAACTTGGAGATGAGCGTGTCCAGCTCCCCACCGAAGTGGAAGCCGAGCCAGATGAACACGGGCGCGGACAGCAGCGCGGCCAGTCCATCCCAGAAGATGAAGCGCCAGAACGGCATGCCCACGGAGCCCGCGGTGAAGTACGTCACCGCCCGGACACCCGGCATGAAGCGCGCGATGCAGACGATCTTCTGTCCGTGCTTGACGAACAGCCCTTCCACCTTGGCGCGTTTCTCCGGCGTGACGATGCGGGCGAAGAAGCCGCCCTTTCCTCCCCGCCCCAGGTTGCCGCCCAGCCGGCGGCCGGCGAAGAAGATGAGGCTGTCTCCAACCAGGATGCCCGCGAAGCCGACCACCATCATCACCGGCAGGCTGGCGGCTCCCTTATGGGCCAGGAAGCCCCCCAGGATGAGCGAGATGTCCTCCGGTAGAGGAACACCCAGACCGCAGGCCACCAGGATTCCGAATACGGTGGCGTAGGCGAAGAAGCCCTGCGAGTCGCCAAGGATGTGGGTGAGAATTTCTTGCACGCGTCGTCCCGTCCGTTCACTTCCGGAGGGCGTTTCCCGGCTCCACCGGGCACTGCCCCCCTAGCGCCCAGACATCAACCGGGCGCGGGTCGTCTAAACTTCCGGGTAAGGGGCTCAACCACAAAGCCCCCCGGCACCCGGCCTCCTGCTGGGCGCGCTCCGGCGCCCGAATCGTCTTCCTATTCTCCGCCCCCCACCTCGCGCCGCCCCAGTGTCCTGGCGTCGCGACACCCGAACACCCAGCCTGCCTACCTGGATTCCGGGCGTCCAGAGACCTGGCCCGCACCGCGCCGCTCCTTCGTTCGGCCACTGGGTGGCAAGCACCCCTGCCTGCCATGTGGGGGGCACCGTCCGTCTACGCCGCGGGCGCCCGGCCCACGAGAGTACGGAGCATGTCCCGGTTGTCGCGCGCCTTCTGTCCGAAGTGGGCAACGATTCCCATCAGCAGCTTCACACAGGCCTGCGGCTTGGTGGCCAGGAGCTTCTGGAAGTCCGCGGCGCGAATCTCAAGGGCCGACACGTCGGTGACGGCGGTGGCGGTGCACAGCCGCTCCCCTTTCTGCACGAGCGCCAGCTCGCCCAGGGGCTCTCCGGCGCCCACCTCGCCCAGGGACACGTCGTCACCGGAGGCGCTCTTCGCGCTCAGGCGCACCGTGCCCTCTCCCACGATGAGGAGCGACTCCCCCGCCTTGCCCTCGGCGAAGAGCGCGGTCCCCTTGGGGAAAGCACGCGCGACGGCGACACCGGCGAAAATCTGGATGCCGGTGTCCGTGAAACCCTTGAAAAGAGGACACGTCTTGAGCGTTGTGGCAGGCACGAGAGCCATGGAATTGCTCTAACACGGTGCGAGTGGGCTCGCGAGGGCGTCAGGTATCCGTTCGATAACCCGCGGCGAGCTGCACGTAGTTCTGGGCGGACTTCAGCAGGAAGTCGCGTTCTTCCTGCGTGAGTGGCCGCTTCACCCGGCCGGGCGAGCCCACCACCAGGGAGCCCGGGGGCACCTTCGTCCCCGGCGTCAGCAACGCCCCCGCGCCGATGATGCAGTCATCCCCCACCTCCGCGCCGTCCATGACGGTGGCGCCCATCCCCACCAGCACCCGGTTTCCCACCGTGCAGCCGTGGAGGATGACGTGGTGTCCCACCGTCACGTCGTCCCCCACCACCGTGGGGAACTTGCCGCTGGTGACATGGATGAGGGTGAGGTCCTGCACGTTGGTGCGCCGGCCGATGCGGATGGGGTTCACATCCCCGCGCAGCACGCAGTTGAACCAGATGGAGGAGTCCTCCCCCACCTCGATGTCGCCCACCACCTGGGCGGAGTCCTCCACGAAGCAGCTCGCGTGGACACGAGGGGCCACGCCTCGGAAGGGCCGCACCGGCACGGGTCAGGCCTCCGCGACGACGTGGAACGGCGCCTCGGCGGCCGGTACGGGGAGTGGCTCCACCGTGGGCGGCTTGAGGAGCGCCACCTGCTTTCCGGCGAGCTGGTTGGGCGTGGCGCGCTCCACCTTCACCGTCACGAACGCGCCCGCGGGAGCGTCGCCGTCGAAGTTGACGGTGCGGTTCTCCGGGGTGCGGCCGAAGCGCTTGGTGGGGTCGTAGCGCGAGTGGCCCTCCACCATCACCTCCACCTCGGTGCCCACCAGCGCCGCGGTGATTTCGCCGCTGATGCGGCGCTGCAGCTTCTGCAGCCGCTCCAGGCGGGCAATCTTCACCTCGTGCGGCACCGGCCCCCAGTCCTTCTCGCGCAGGGCCGCGCCCGTCTTCGGCCGCGGGCTGTAGACGAAGGAGAACTGGTTGTCGTAGCGGACCTGCTCGGTCAGCTTCATCGTCATCTCGAACTCTTCCTCCGTCTCACCGGGGAAGCCGACGATGATGTCCGTAGTGACGGCGATGCCGGGGCGCGCCTCGCGCAGCTTCGCCAGGCGCTCCAGGTACTGCTCCACCGTGTAGTCGCGGCGCATCATCTTGAGGATGCGGTCGCTTCCGCACTGCACGGGCAGGTGGAAGTGCGGGGTGATCTTCGGCTGGACGCGGAACGCCTCGATCAGCTCGTCGGACAGGTCATGCGGGTGGCTGGTGGTGAAGCGGACGCGCTCGATGCCCGGCACCTCCGCGGTGCGCAGCAGCAGCTGCGCGAAGGAGATGCCGCCCGCGTACGAGTTCACGTTCTGGCCGATGAGCGTCACCTCGCGCACGCCCACCTTCGCCAGGTCCGCCACCTCGACGAGCACGTCCGGAAACGCCCGGCTCACCTCGCGGCCACGCGTGTGCGGCACGATGCAGAACGAGCAGACGTTGTCGCAGCCCTTCATCACCGTGACGAACTCGGTCACCTTGCCGCGGGACGTCTCCGGGTCGGCGCGCGGGAAGACGTACTCCTCCGAGTTCACGAAGGCCGTCTCCACCACCCGCTCCCGCTCCGCCGACACCCGGCCGATGATGTCCGGCAGCCGCGCGATGTTGTCGGGGCCGAAGACGAAGTCCAGGTAGGGCACCTTCTTGAGGAGCTTGTCCTTCTCCTGCTGCGCCACGCACCCACCCACGCCAATCAGCGCGCCCCGGCTGGCCTTCACCGGCTTGTAGCGCCCCAGGGCGGACAGCATCTTGTCCTCGGCCTTCTCCCGGATGGAGCAGGTGTTGAGGATGATGAGGTCCGCGTTGTCCGGCACCGGCGTCGGCGCGTAGGACATCTGGCTCAACACCTCGCTCATGCGGAGCGAGTCGTTGACGTTCATCTGGCAGCCGAAGGTGTGGATGAAATAACGCTTCATGGAAGAACCCTGAGCAAGTACGTGCCCTTATCCGATGGCCGGACGCGGAATGCAACGTCCGGCCGCCCGGCTTCATCCCCGGGTGAGCAGGCGCGTCAGCCGGGTGTGCAGCGCCAGCAGCTCCTCCTCGCGGGGGCGGAGCAGCGCCAGGGCGTCGTCGCCATAACGCCGCGCCAGGGCATCGGTTTCGCGCTCCTGCTTGGTCAGCTCGTCCTGGATGCGCGTCCGGAGATCCTCCTCCGCAGCGCCCCCGCCCTGGAGCTGGCCCAGCTTTTCCTGGAGCTTGCGGACCGCCCAGCGCCGGCCGCCGAAGGCCCGGAGCAAGGCGCTCCCCTGCTCCGCCGCCTTCGAGTCCAGCCCGGACGCCGCCAGGGCCTCGGTGTGGGCGCTGGCCAGCGCCTCCGCCCCCTGCCCGGCCTCGGCGTGGGAGAGGTAGCGCTGCTGGTAGCGGATCAAGGCGTCGAGCATCGCCGCGTCCAGCGGGGGCGCCGCCCACCGGAGCGTCCGGTCATCGGCGGCGGTGAGGTCCGTGGAGGACTCCCGGTTGGGGACGTCCTGGAAGCCGTTGTCGTCGAAGAGGAAGGAAGCCATGGGGTCGTTTCAGGGGGATGGGCCCGGGCCGCCTACGCGGGCACGAGCTGGTCGGCGATGCGGGTCAGGTCCGACACGGACGTGACGACGACCGCCTGGTGGCAGTGCTTCTCGTAGGTGAGCATCTCGCTGTCGCCAATGCCCCAGTTGCCGCGCTCCTCGGGGCAGATCCACAGCAAGCGCTTCGCCTTCCGGCGAAGGTCCTTGAGCGCCCACGCGTTGTTCGCGTTGTAGTTGTTCCGCCCGTCGCCAATCACCATGACGGTGGTGCGGCGGGTGATGCTGCCCAGGTGGTCCCGGGTGAAGTCGGCCAGGGCCCGGCCATAGTTCGAGTTGGCGCTCAGCGACACCGTCTTGCCCGCGGTGGCCATGTCGATGGCCGCGTCCACCTCCAGGTCCTTGAAGTACTGCGTCACCTCGCCCACGTCGGAGACGAAGACGAAGGAGCGCACCCGGACGAAGAGCGACTGCATCGTGTGCATGAACAGCAGCATCATGCGCGAGGCCTGCCGCACCGAGTCCGACACGTCGCAGAGCACCACCAGCTCAGGGCGCTCGGGCCGGCGGGAGCGGAACTGGGGCACCATGGGCACCCCGCCCCATGGTAGGTTCCGGCGCAGGGTCCGGCGCACGTGGAGGGCACCCCGGCGGTGCGAGCGCTGCTTGCGGATGAGCCGGCTGCGCAGCTTCTCGGCCAGGGTGCGGACGGCGGCCTCCATCTGGTCCACCTCCGCCTGGGTGAGCAGGTGGAGCGGCTTGTCCGTGGCGCTGTCCCCACGGCGGCGGATGCGGGCCTCGGCCTGACGCTTCACCTCCTGGCGGGCGGCGTCTTCAATCTTCCGCATCGCGGCCGCCACGTGCCGCGAGACGATCTCCACCCCTTCCGGCGTGAGACCCCGAGCGCGCAGCTCGTCCTCCAGCGACTTCATGTCGGCGCGGGCCTTGTCCGCCCCGGCCGCCGCCAGCATGCGCCGCGAGAAGAAGCCGGCCTGGAGCGGGCTCTCCATCCGTGACAGGTCCAGCTGGAGCGACGCCATCCGGAAGATCTGCGCCAGCCGGGCCCGGTCCCCCATCAGCACGGCCTGGGCCAGGGGTGACATCTCCGGGAGGAGCTGGTGCATCTGGATGAGGACCATCTTCAGCAGGTCGCCCTCCAGATAGCCCTCCTCCTCGAGCTGCTGCGCCAGCGACTTGTCGATGGCCTCGAACGTCCTCGCGGCGCCGGTGAAGTAGAACTCGAAGGCGCGGTTGAAGGTGTCCACGTCCAGCTCGCGCTTCACGAGGGTGGTCCGGAGCACCGAGCGAAACAGGCTCCGGTCCTTCAGCCCCACCTCGGACGTGGCGCGCAAGGCGTCCTGGACCTCGGACGTACTCACGCGCACACCGTTCTGGCGGAGGACTTCGGCGAACTCGACGATACGGGCGTCCACGCAACCATCATGTCCGGGGATGGCGCCGGTGCAATCGGGAATGCACGGCGACGGTTCGGGCGCTCGCCCGCCTCCCCGGTACACGCGGTGTAATCACTGAAATTTCATGATTCGCCGCGTAATCGGCTTCCGTCTCACGCGAGCGGAGCCTGGTTTCAGAGGGGACTCCACGCGCCAGACGTGAAGGGGCCGTTGATGGCGCGGGCTCCCCCTCCCCGCGCGGGCCGCACTTGCAGTGTGTCTCGGGGCCTCAGGCAGCCCGCTCGAAGGACATCACGGCCTCGACATGGTGGGTCTGGGGGAACATGTCGATCACCTGGAGCGCCAGCGGCTTGTATCCCGCTTCGACGAGACCGGCGGCGTCCCGGGCCAGGGACGCCGGATCACACGCCACGTAGACCACGCGCCGCACCCCCAGGGCGGTCATCCACTTCGCCAGCCCTGGCGCGCCGGCCCGGGGCGGGTCGGCCAGGCACACATCGAAGCGCCGCTGTTCGGCCACCAGGCCGTCACAGACCTTGCGCGCATCTCCCTGGACGAAGCGGACGTTCGTCACCCCACCCTCGCGCGCGCTTCGCTGGGCCAGCTCGACGCCCACGGGAGACGACTCGACGCCCAGCACCGACGCGGCGCTCCCGGCCAGCGGGAACGTGAAGTTCCCATTGCCCGAGTACAGCTCCAGCACGGCGTCCGACTCCGTGGCGCCAAGCTCATAGACGGCCGAGGTCACCAGCCCCACGTTGGCCTCCGCGTGGGCCTGGGCGAACGCATCCGGCCGGAGGTACAGGGGGACTTCTGGCCGCAGCGGCGAATACGAGCGCAGCGCGGGCTTCCCCACGAGGCGGGCCGAGCCTTCTTTCGGCGTGAGCACCGCGCCCTGGAGGCGCAGCGCGCGGACGGCGGCCTCGGCGGTCGCCAGGTGGCGCGGCGTCACCGGGCCTTGGAGGTTCACGGCGAAGGCCGCCTGCTCCCCTTCCGCCAGCAGGAGCACCTCCTCGGCGTCCTTGGCCAGGGGCTTGAGCAGCGGAGCCAGCTTCCCCGGCAGCGCGGTCAACACAGGCGTGAGCGCGCCGCAGACGTCCACGGGCACGCGCTCGTGGCTGCGGCGGCCGAAGTAGCCCAGCGTGCCCTTGCCGGTGGGATGCAGCACCGCGCGACGGCGGTAGCCCCAATCGCGAGGGGCCACCAGCAACGGGCGAACGGTGAACGTGTCCCGAGACAGGTGCCCCAGGTGCTCCAGGGTGGAGAGGACGATCTCCTGCTTCGCGGCGCGCTGGGCGGGCTCGGCCAGCTCCAGCCAGTCGCAGCCGCCGCACTCGCCCACATGGGGGCACGGCGCCTCGCGACGGTCCGGTCCGGGCGTCACGACCTGCCGCAGGATGCCGCGAAGCACGCGCCCCTGCATCTCCAGGTGCACGCGCACGGTGTCCCCGGGAAAGGCCCCTGGGACGAAGACGGTGCGCCCCTGCCAGGAGCCCACGCCCTCGCCCAGCTGGCCCAGGCGCTCGATGGTCAATTGGATGGGAAGCTCGGGAAGCGGCAGCATTCAGGGACTACCCGGGTGGGAGCTCGGAGCGCAGGCGCTCCACGAACTCCGCGATACGCGTTCGCTTGTCGTCATCAACGTCCACGAACTCCACGGCCATCCCCGGGGACTGCGACGCCGAGCCCCCCACGGGGTGGGTGCGCGTCACCCGGCCCGTTACATCCACCGGGAAGTGCGCATCGGGCAGCGTCACCAGCAGCCGCACCGCCGTGCCCACGGGCAGCGGCTTGTCGGTGTTGATGTACAGGCCCCCCTTCGACAGGTTCACCGCCCAGTCCGTCACGAAGCCGGCGACGCTGCGGTAGGCGACCGGCAGCTCGTGTTCGAGGCGCGGCGCGCGGGGCTGTGGGGTCGAGGTGTCGGGACTGTCTGCCATGAGAAGCGCTCCGCCGCGGGATGGATGCGACCCCCGCGGCGGTGCACCTTAACCGCACACGCTCAGACTTTCATCTCGCGGACGTCGGGCGCGATCTTCAGCTTCGGCTCGGTGAGCTGCTGCACGCGCTCCACCGTCACTCCGGGGGCCAGCTCGCGCAGGACGAGCCCCTCCGGCGTCACGTCGATGTACGCGTGGTCCGTGACGATGTGGTGGATGCACTTCAGGCCCGTCAGGGGCAGCGAGCACTTCTTCAGGATCTTCGGCTTCCCGTCCTTGTTGGCGTGCTCCATGGCCACGAAGATGCGCTGGGCGCCGACGGCCAGGTCCATGGCGCCGCCCATGCCCTTGATCATCTTCCCGGGGATCATCCAGTTGGCCAGGTCGCCCTCCTCGCTGACCTCCATGGCGCCCAGCACGGCCATGTCGATGTGGCCGCCGCGGATCATCCCGAACGACAGCGCCGAGTCGAAGAACGCGGCGCCGGGCACCGCCGTCACCGTCTCCTTGCCGGCGTTGATGAGGTCCGGGTCCTCCTGGCCCTCCATCGGCCAGGGGCCGATGCCCAGCAGGCCGTTCTCCGACTGGAGCACGATGTCCATGCCCGGCGGGATGTAGTTGGCCACCAGGGTGGGCATGCCGATGCCCAGGTTGACGTAGAAGCCGTCCTGCAGCTCCTGGGCGATGCGCTGCGCGATCTGTTCACGAGTGAGTGGCATGGATGGGCTCCTCAGGCCGACTTGCGGACGGTGCGCCGCTCGATCCACTTCTGGAGGTTCTTCGCCTGGACGATGCGCTTCACGAAGATGCTCGGGATGTGCACCAGGTCGGGGTCCAGCTCGCCGGGCTCCACGATGTGCTCCGCCTCGACGATGGTGACCTTGGCCGCCATGCACATCATCGGAGAGAAGTTCCGCGCCGTCTTCCGGAACACCAGGTTGCCCCAGCGGTCCGCCTTCCACGCGCGGACGATGGCGAAGTCCGCCTTCAGCGGCGTCTCCAGCACGTGCAGCCGTCCGTCGATGACGCGCGTCTCCTTGCCCTCGGCCACCTGGGTGCCCGCGCCCGTGGGGGTGAAGAAGCCGCCGATGCCGCAGCCGCCCGCGCGGATGCGCTCGGCCAGCGTGCCCTGCGGGTTCAGCTCCACCTCCAGCTCTCCGGAGAGGAACTGCCGCTCGAACTCCTTGTTCTCGCCCACGTAGCTGGACACCATCTTCTTCACCTGCTTGTTCTGAAGCAGGATGCCGAGCCCCAGCTCGGTGGTGCCGCAGTTGTTGGAGATGATGGTGAGGTTCTTCACGTTCTTCCGGTGAAGCGCCTCGATGAGGTTCTCCGGGTTGCCGCACAGCCCGAAGCCGCCGCTCATGAGCGTGCAGCCATCCGGGATGTCGGCGACCGCCTCGTCCGCGCTCGCGTAGACCTTGTTCATCGCTCCACCATCAGCGCGATGCCCTCGCCGCCGCCGATGCACAGCGACGCGACGCCCCGCTTCTTGTCCAGGTCCTTCATCTCCTGGAGCAGCGTCACCAGCACGCGCGCGCCGGACGCGCCAATCGGGTGACCCAGCGCCACCGCGCCGCCGCGCACGTTCACCTTCGACGCGTCCAGGCCCAGCAGCCGGTTGTTCGCGATGGACACCACCGCGAAGGCCTCGTTGATCTCCCAGAGGTCCACGTCGCCCGCGCTGATGCCCTTCTTCTTCAGCAGCGTGTTGATGGCGTCCGCCGGGGCGATGGTGAACTCCACCGGCTTGCGCGCCGCCTGGGCGTGGCCGGTGATGCGGCCCAGGATGGTGCGGCCCTCGGCCTTCGCGCGCTCCTCGCTCATCAGCACCAGCGCCGCGGCGCCGTCGTTGATGGAGGACGCGTTGGCGGCCGTCACCGTGCCGTCCTTCTTGAACACCGGCTTCAGGCCCGGGATCTTCTCCGGCTTCGCGTTGCGGGGCCCCTCGTCGTCGGAGACGGTGACGACGTCCTCCGGCTTCTTGCCGGGGATCTGCACCGGGACGATCTCCGCCTTGAACAGGCCCTCCTTCTGGGACTGGATGGCGCGGCGCGTGGACTCCAGCGCGTACTCGTCCTGCTGCGCGCGGCTGATGTTCTGCGTCGTGGCGCACTCCTCGGCGCAGATGCCCATGTGGACGTTGCCGTACACGTCCCAGAGGCCGTCGAGGATCATCGCGTCCTTGAACTCCACGTTGCCCATGCGGGCGCCGCCGCGCATGGAGTGGCTGATGTAGGGCGCGTTGCTCATGGACTCCATGCCGCCCACGACGACGACGTCCGCGTCACCCAGGGCAATGGCCTGGGCGCCAGCGATGACGGCCTTGAGGCCGGAGCCGCAGACCTTGTTGAGCGTGGTGGCCGGAACGGACTCGGGCAGGCCCGCGAAGATGGCGGCCTGGCGGGCGGGCGCCTGACCCACGCCGGCGGTGAGCACGCAGCCCATGATGATCTCCTGCACCGCCTCGGGCTTCACGCCCGCGCGCTCGAGCGCAGCCTTGATCGCCACCGCGCCGAGCTGCGGCGCCGTCAGCTTGGCGAGCGCGCCCTGGAAGGCACCAATGGGAGTACGGGCCGCGCCCACGATGACGACGTCACGAGCCATGAAAACTGCCTCCTCTTGAGGATGTGCGGATGAGCTTCGATAACAGCGGCGGTGGCCCTTATCACCGGCCATTTCCCCGAGTTCAAGCATCCTTGCTCGTCACATGGCGGTGAGCGTCCACCACGCACGACGCGCCGCGCCAGCCCTCGTAAGCGCGCGAAGTCCTGAGGGCTGTCAGTGCTCGCAGCGGCGCCTTTTCCACCCGACCGGTCGGACGGTCCCTGCCGGATGAGCCCGGCGCACGCCGCGGCGCCTGAAACGGCAACGGCCGGGCCCCCCTTCGGGAACCCGGCCGTCTCGCCGTGCTGGCGCGTGCGGCTGAAGACTACTTCTTCAGCTTGCTCGCCATCACGTCGCCGAGGCGCGCCTTCGAGCCTTCCGCCTGCTTGCGGAGGTACTCGCGGTAGTCCTCGCCCTCGCCGATCAGCGCCTTCATCGACAGCGCGACCTTCCGGTCCGGGGTGTTGATGTCGATGATCTTCACCTCGACATCCTGCGCCTCCTGCACCACGTCACGCGGGTTCTCGACACGCTCCTCCTTCAGCTCGGAGACGTGCACGAGGCCCTCGATGCCCGGCTCGATCTCCACGAACGCGCCGAAGTCGGTGACCTTGGTGACCTTGCCCTTCACGCGGCTGCCCACGGGCAGGCGCTCGGACAGCGTCTCCCAGGGGTCCGGCTGGAGCTGCTTGATGCCCAGGCTGAAGCGCTCGTTCTCGACGTCGATGTTGAGCACCACCGCCTCGACCTCGTCGCCCTTCTTGAACATCTCGCCCGGGTGCTTGATGCGCACCGTCCAGGAGATGTCGGAGACGTGCACCAGGCCGTCCACGCCCTCCTCGACGCCGACGAACACGCCGAAGTCGGTGACGTTGCGGATCTGACCCTTGATGACGGAGCCGATCGGGTACTTGTCCTCGAGCAGCGTCCAGGGGTTCTGCTCGATCTGCTTCATGCCCAGCGCGATGCGCTTGGCCTTCGGATCGATGTCCAGGACGACGGCCTCCACCTCCTGGCCGACCTCCAGGATCTTCGACGGGTGCTTGAGGCGCTTGGTCCAGGACATCTCGGACACGTGCACCAGACCCTCGACGCCCTGCTCGATCTCGATGAACGCGCCGTAGTCCGTGATGGACACGACCTTGCCGCGCACGCGCGTGCCGACCGGGTACTTCTCGTCGGCGCGGTGCCACGGGTCCTCCTGGATCTGCTTCAGGCCCAGGCTGACGCGCTCCTGCGTCGGGTCGAACTTGAGGACGACGACGCGAACCTCGTCACCCACGTTGAACATCTCGCTCGGGTGACCGATGCGGCCCCACGACATGTCCGTGATGTGGAGCAGACCGTCGATACCGCCCAGGTCGATGAACGCACCGTAGTCGGTGAGGTTCTTGACCACGCCCTTGAGGACGGCACCCTCCTTGAGGTTCTTGAGGGTCTCCTTCTTCATCTCCTCGCGCTGCTTCTCGAGGAGGACGCGGCGGGACAGGACGATGTTGCCGCGCTTCTTGTTGAACTTGATGACCTTGAACTCGAATTCCTTCGAGATGTACTGGTCCAGGTTCCGCACCGGGCGGATGTCGACCTGCGAGCCGGGCAGGAACGCCTTCACGCCGATGTCGACGGACAGGCCGCCCTTGACGCGACCGACGATGGTGCCCTTGACGATCTCGTCGCGCTCGCAGGCGGCGCTGATCTCGTCCCAGATGCGCATCTTGTCGGCCTTCTCCTTGGAGAGGACGACCATGCCGGTGTCATTCTCCCGGCTCTCCAGGAGGACCTCGACGGGGTCACCGGCCTGGACCGAGACCTCACCGCGAGGATTGGTGAACTCGGAGATCGGGACCTGACCCTCGGACTTGTAGCCGATGTCGACAATCGCGAAGTCCTTCGTCACCTGGACCACGGTGCCCTTGACGATCTCCCCTTCCTTCAGGATCCCGTCACCACCGCGCTCCTTGAGCGAGGCCTCGAACATTGCGGCAAAGTCTTCTTCACCGCCGTCCATCCCGACCTGCTGGTTCACGTTCTGCTGCATGAAATGGAAGTCCTTTGAAACCGGTACTGCTGCCCCCTGATGGTGGTTTTTCCGTCGCGGCCTGCGGGGAGCAGCGGGCAGTGACGTGCGTCCTCCTCATTGAGGACTTGATTTGATGGAAGCCGCGCACCCTAGACACCGGTGATTCCGGTAGTCAAGCGAGCTCGTGCCCCCTGTGCTGTTGAGTGGAGGTCCGACACCGGAGAAGTCAATCCCCGTGTCCGGCTTCCGCCCGGCTGGAATCCAGCCGGGAGCGCGTCAAAACCCGGCCGTGCGGCCCCTGGCTCCTAGTTAAGGACGCCGGCCCCACCGCGCAGCCCCGCCGGGAAGCGCGGGCGTGTCCCCGTCAGGCCCTCGAACAGGCGGCCAGGCCCCTGAAATTCCAGGGGCACCCCGGGACAGGGGAAAAGCGCGCCGGAAATGCGACATGCGCCCCCTGGGGACGTTCCGGCCATGGGGGGAGGCCCGCGTGTCCAGCGACCGGCACCGGCTGGGGTGGTGCGCCCGGGGGGGTGGACTGTTCCCAACCGCCGGCGGCCGCGGGCCTCTTCCCGTCCTTCAGCCCAGGAGCTTGAAGCTCTCCCGGGCAATCACCATCCGCTGCACCTCGCTGGTGCCCTCGTAGATGGTCTGCACCCGGGCGTCGCGGAAGTAGCGCTCCACCGGGAACTCGTCAATGTAGCCGTAGCCGCCGTGGAGCTGCACGGCCTTGTCGGCCACGCGGTTGCTCATCTCGCTGGCGAACAGCTTGGCCATGGAGGCCTCCCGCGAGAAGGGCTGCCCCTGCTCCTTCAGGGACGCCGCGCGCAGCGTCAGCAGCTCCGCCGCCTCCAGCTGCGTCTTCATGTCCGCGAGCATGAAGCGCGGGGCCTGGAAATCGCCAATCGCCTGGCCAAACGCCTTGCGGTCCTTCACGTAGGCCACCGCGGCCTCCAGCGCCGCCCGGCCCACGCCGCAGGCCTGCGCCGCGATGCCGATGCGCCCGCCGTCCAGCGCCACCATCGCCAGCCTGAAGCCCTGCCCTTCGGCGCCCAGCAGGTTCTCCGCCGGAATCTCGCAGTCCTCGAACGTCAGCGACACCGTGTTCGAGGAGCGCAGGCCCATCTTGTCCTCGTGCTTGCCGACGATGAGCCCCTTCGTCCCACCCTCGACGATGAAGCACGACAGGCCCTTGTTGCCCGTCGGGGCCGTGCGGGCCCACACCACCAGCACCCCGGCGTGCGCGCCGGAGGTGATCCACTGCTTGCTGCCGTTGAGGACCCACGTGTCGCCGCGGCGCACCGCCGTGGTGCGCAGCGCGCCCGGGTCGGAGCCCGCGTGGGGCTCGGACAGCGCGAACGAGCCCGCGATGGCCTCACCGGACGCCAGGCGCGTGACGTACTTCTCGCGCTGCGCGTCGGTGCCGAACGCGTTGATGAGCTCGCCGCACATGTTGGTGACGGCCATGGCCACGGAGGTGGACGCGTCCGCCGCCGCCATCTCCATCATCGCCAGCGCGTAGGCCACGGCGCCGGCCTCCGAGCCGCCGTAGCGGGCCGGGAGGTTCACGCCCAGCAGGCCCAGCTCACCCAGCTGCCGGAAGAGGTCTGTGGGGAAGCGCTCCTCGCGGTCCAGCGTCCGGGCCTGGGGGGCCACGCGCTCCCGAGCGAACTTGCGGGCGGTGTCACGGATGAGGGTCTGCGTCTCGGTGAGCTCGAGGTTCACGGCGGCTGTCCTACTCGATGGCCTTGAGGTTGAACGGATACTCGATGGGGTGGTCCGCGCCGTCCGGAGGCTTGGGGAAGGTCATGGACGACAGGACGGCCTGCACGCAGTCATGGAGGCTCGAATCCTTGAGCGTGCTGGCCTTCTTCACCACGCGGGCGTCCTTCACCAGCCCGTTGGCGTCGATGGTGAAGGTCGTCATCAGCCGGCCCTCCACCGTGCGGTCCTTCTCCGCCATGTGGTCCTCGTAGCACTCCTGGATGCGGCGCTGGTGGTGCTGGACGACCTGACGGATGGAGTCCGGGGTGAAGGGCAGCCGCTCGACGTCGGGCCCTTCGCGCTGGGCGGCGGGCGTCGAGGCGGCCTTGCCCCGCGTGGGCGCCTTCGACGGCGCGCCCTGCGCGAGCGCCACCGCCGAGACCAGGACGACTGCGGAGAGAAGCGCTCGGTTCATGGGGTTACTCCCTCAGCAGGTTGGCGGCGATGACGATGCGCTGGATCTCGCTCGTCCCCTCGTAGATCTCCGTGATGCGCGCGTCGCGCACGTGGCGCTCCACGTCCATCTCCTTGCTGTAGCCCATGCCGCCGTGCACCTGGAGGGCCTTGTTCGCCACGCGGCTGGCCATCTCGCTGGCATACAGCTTGGCCATGGCGCTCTCGGCGCTGTGGCGCACGCCCTTGTCCTTCTGCAGCGCGGCGCGCCAGACGAGCAGCCGGGCCGCGTCGATCTCCGTGGCCATGTCGGCGATCATGAACTGGATGGCCTGGTGCTCGCGGATGGGCTTGCCGAAGGACTTGCGCTCACCGGAGTAGCGCACCGCCTCCTCGTACGCCGCGCGCGCGATGCCCAGCGCCTGCGCCGCGATGCCGATGCGGCCGCCGTCCAGCGTGCTCATGGCGATCTTGAAGCCCTCGCCCTCCTTGCCGAGCATGTACTTGGCCGGCACGCGCATGTCCTCGAAGAACATGGAGCAGGACCAGGCGGCGCTGATGCCCATCTTCTTGTCCGGCTCGGCGCGGATGAACCCCGGCGTGTCCGTGGGGACCAGGAACGCGGTGATGCCCTTGTGGCCCGCCTCCTTGTTCGTCATCGTCATCAGGACGATGGCGTCGGCCTTGGGGCCGTTGGTGATCCAGTTCTTCGAGCCGTTGATGACGTACTCGTCGCCCCTGCGCACGGCGACCGTCTTCTGCGCGGCGGCGTCGCTGCCGGCCTCGGGCTCGGTGAGGCCGAAGCAGCCGAGCTTGTCGCCCCGGGCGAACGGCGCGAGGAACTGCTCCTTCTGCGCGTCGGTGCCGTACTTCATCACCGGGTCGCAGTAGAGCGAGTTGTTCACGCTCATGATGACGCCGGTGGAGGCGCAGCCGCGGCTGATCTCCTCCATGGCGATGGCGTAGCAGACGTTGTCGAGCCCGGCGCCTCCGTGCTGCTCGGGCACCGCGACGCCCAGGAGGGACAGCTCGGCGAGCTTCTTCACCGCGTCCGTGGGCCAGGCGTGGTGCTCGTCCCACTTGCGGGCGTTGGGGATGAGCTCCTTGGCCGCGAACTCGCGGGTCATCCGCTGGATTTCACGCTGGATGTCGGTCAACTCGAAGTTCATGGAACCTCCATAATATGAGGGGCATCCCTCGGGAACAGCGAAGACGTACCGTGAGCGAGGAAGCGCGCCGGGGCCCTCTGGAGGGACACCGCCCGGCCGCCAGGGTCCCGGGATTCCCCGGGAGAGCCCACGAACATATTGAGGGGCACGGTGACGTCGAGGCTGACATCCACCCGGTTCCCCTCCCCCGTCCACGCCCGCCGCGCCACCACCGACAACGTCCACGGCACGGTGTCCCGGTGCCGCTCGATGAAGTCATAGGACAGCCCCAGCCCGGCCACGCCCCCGGAGCCGTCCCGTCCCCAGAGCCCCGCCGCTTCGGCCAACACTCCGAAGCGCCCCGCGTCCGGAAATGCATACACCCGTGCCCCGGCGAGCACCCGGAAGGCCGGGCGCCCCAGCCGCAGCTGCGGCTCCAGGAACGGCGACACCACCAGCGCGGCCCCTGGGGCGTCCACGGGCGGCAGCGCCCAGGGGTGGATGGGCCAGGACAGCACCCAGTGCTCACGGGCGCCGGGCCCCCACTCGTAGCGGACGTCCGGGATGAGCGGCTCCAGGAAGCAGCCCGTGTAGATGCACAGCGCGCGCTTCCAGGACACCAGGGCGGGCGCCCGCTCCTCCGAGGCCCGGGCGGGCGTGGCGGCCAGGAGACACGCCAGCAGCCCCCCGGCCGCGAGCCCCCTCACCTCACTTCCCGGTGAAGGCCGCGGGGCGCTTCTCGAGGAAGGCCTTCATTCCCTCGCGCTGGTCGGCGGAGCCGAACAGGTCGCCGAAGGCCTTGCGCTCGATCTCGTTCGCCGCGCGGAGGTCCTGGTCCGCGCCGGCCTCGATGACCCGCTTGGCCTTGGAGATGGCCAGGGGGCTGTTCTTGACGATCTTCTCCGCCACGGCGCGGCAGTGCGCGAGCAGGCCGTCCGCGGGGAGGACCTCCAGCACCATGCCGATTTCCTTGGCCTTCGCCGCGTCGATGCGCTCACCGGTGAAGATGAGCTCCTTGGCGCGGGCGCGGCCCACCACGCGGGTGAGGCGCTGCGTTCCGCCGAAGCCGGGGATGACGCCCAGGCCGACCTCCGGCAGGCCGAGCCTGGCCTTCTCGGACGCATAGATGAAGTCGCAGGCCAGGGCGAGCTCGGAGCCGCCGCCCAGCGCGAAGCCGTTCACCGCCGCGATGGTGGGGATGGGCAGCGCCTCCAGCGCGGCCATGACCCGGTGTCCCAGGGCGCCGAACTCCTGGGCCTGGGCGTCGGTCAGCGCCGCCATCTCCGCGATGTCCGCGCCCGCGACGAAGGCCTTCTCCCCGCCGCCGGTGACGATGAGGACGCGCACGTCCGCGGGCAGGGACTTCAGCGCGGACTCGAGCTCCTGCAGCGTCTTCGTGTTGAGGGCGTTGAGCGCCTTGGGGCGGTCGATGACGAGGGTCGCGATGGCGCCCTCCTGCTCCAGCCGGATGTTCTCGTAGGCCATGTTCGAGGCTCCTGAGTGGGGACGTGGGTAACCGCGCGGGCGCTCAGTACTTGTAGAAGCCGCGGCCGCTCTTCTTGCCGTACCACCCGGCGTCCACGTACTGGCGCAGCAGGGGGCTGGGGCGGTACTTGGAGTCACCCAGGCCCTTGTGGAGCACCTCGGCGATGTAGAGCACCGTGTCCAGGCCGATGAAGTCAGCGAGCTGCAGCGGCCCCATGGGCTGATTGGTGCCCAGCTTCATCGCGGTGTCGATGTCCTCGACGGAGCCCAGGCCCTCCATGACGGCGAAGCAGGCCTCGTTGAGCATGGGGATGAGGATGCGGTTGACGATGAAGCCCGGGTAGTCCTTGGACACCACGGTCGTCTTGCCCATCTTCTCGGCCAGGGCACGCGTCGTGTCGTAGGTCTCGTCGGACGTGGCGGCGCCCCGGATGAGCTCCACCAGCTGCATCACCGGCACCGGGTTCATGAAGTGCATGCCGATGACGGACTCGGGGCGCTTCGTGGACGCGGCGATGCGGGTGATGGGGATGGACGAGGTGTTGGTGGCGAGGATGCCGCCCGGCCGGACCACGGCGTCCAGGTCCTGGAAGATGCGGCGCTTGAGGTCCTCGTTCTCCGTCACCGCCTCGACGGCGAAGTCCACGTCCTTGGCCTCGGTGACGTTCGTCAGCGTGGCGAGGTTGGCCTCGGCGGCCTGCTGCTTCGCCGCGTCGAGCTTGCCCTTCTCCACCAGCTTCTTCAGGCCGGCGCGGATGCGGTCAGCGCCCTTGGCGAGCCCTTCCTTGGACACGTCGGCCAGCGTGACGCGAAGGCCCGCGGTGAGAGCCACCTGCGCGATGCCCGCGCCCATCTGTCCTGCCCCGACGACGACAATGTGCTCCGTTGCCATGGCGTGTACGCACCTCTTGGGTCGGAATATGTTGTGAAGAACGGCGTGCGGGCGGCCTTAGCCCACGCGTCTGGGACGGTCAACGAACTGCGGCGGGCAGTTGGAGCTGCAGGACGATGTACCGGTCCTCGCCCACGACGAGCGGCGTCTCCAGGCGCACGCGGGCGTCGCTGCCCTCGCGCTTCACGAAGAGGGCAGCGTCCCAGGTGCCCTCGGGCAGATCCACCTTGTACGTGAGCTCGGGGGGAGGCCCCGAGGGGAAGAACCGCTCCTCGCGCTTGAGGAGCTCGCCCTGCGGGTCGGAGATCTGGAAGTCCACGGCGCGCACCGAGGACCAGCTCGGCCCTTCGAGCTGGAGCGCGATGTTGCGCTCGGGCGTGCCCGTCACCTGCCACAGGTAGAGGCCCAGGGCCGCGAGCAGCAGCAGCGGCAGCCGCTTGGTCAGCGCGCGCTTCCGCTCGCGTTGCCGCGGAGGGGGGGCGGAAGCTTCGGAGGGAGGAGGCGTGTCCGCCACCGCTACTCCTTCTTGGTACGCTTGGCGCTGGGGCGCTTCGCGTTGAGCTCGGAGATGACCACGCTGGGCGCGGCCGAGCGGCGGGGCCTGGGCTCGGAGGGGGCCTCCGGCTCGGAGCGCTTCTCCTCCTTCTCGGGCGGCACCAGGCGGATCTGCGCTTTGATCTCCACCGTCATGCCGGACATGAGCTTGAGGAACTCGTCGCGCAGCTTCTCGGACTGGAGGAAGCGGCGGAGCTCCTCGGTGACGACCCGCGTCACCTCGTCCTTGGTCTTCTCGGCCTGACCGAGGATGAAGCCCAGGGCCTCCTTGGGGAGCTTGAGCTGCCCGGCGAGGCTGCGGATGCCCTCTTCGGTCATGAAGAGGGCCCCGAGCCCGGCCACGGCCATGCGGCGGACGAACTCCGGGACGAAGCCAGCAGGCCCGTTGGAGCCACTGGCGCGTCCCTGCCGCTCGTCGTCATCGAGCAGCGGGTCTGGGGGGAGGTCGTCGTTGCTGGCCGGGGCCATGGTGTCTCCTCGATAATCAGCGCGCCTGCACCACTGGCAGCGGAACGCTCTTCATGCCCTGCGCGGACACGCGCCCCGCGACATTCCGCGCGACCTCCTGGAAGGCCTTGGCCTCCGGGCTGTCCTTGGCGCCCACCACCACCGGCACTCCAGAGTCTCCGGAGACCCGAACCTTGAGGTCCAGCGGGATCTCTCCGAGGAATGGAATCCCGAACATCTCCGCGGCCTTGCGGCCGCCGCCGTGATGGAAGATGGCTGTGGTGTGCGAGCAGTTCGGGCAGACGAACTGGCTCATGTTCTCCACGATGCCCAGCACGGGGATGTGGACCTTGTCGAACATCTGCTTGGCGCGCACCACGTCGGCGAGCGCGACGTCCTGCGGCGTCGTGACGAGCACCGCGCCGGCGGCCCGGACGGACTGGGACAGCGTGAGGGCCACGTCACCGGTGCCGGGGGGCAGGTCGAGGACGAGGTAGTCGAGCTCACCCCAGTTCACGTCCCGGACGAGCTGCATCAGCGCGCCGTGGAGCATGGGGCCGCGCCAGATGAGCGCCTGGTCCGCCTCCACGAGGAAGCCGATGGACATGACCTTGAGGCCGTGGGCATCGAGCGGATCGAGCGACTTGCCGTCCGGGCTGACGGGCCGCTTGTCGCTCAGGCCGGTCATCAGCGGGACGGAGGGGCCATAGAAGTCCGTATCGAGCAGGCCCACCTTGGCGCCGTGCTGCGCCAGGGCGGTGGCGAGGTTGAGGGCGACGGTGGACTTGCCCACCCCACCCTTCCCGGCGCCGACGAGGATGATGTTCTTCACCTTGGGGAGGAGCGCTCCAGCGGGCATGCCGCCGCCCGCCGGGCGGACCTGGGCGCCCCACTCGATGTCGAAGGACTTGAGGCCAGGGACGGCCTTCAGGGCGGCCTCGGCGTCGGCCTGGATCTTCCCCTTCATGGGACAGGCGGGCGTGGTGAGCTCGATCTTGAGTTTCGCGGTATCCCCGCTGACGCGGACGTCCTTCACCATTCCCGCCTTCACGAGGTCCACGTGAAGCTCGGGATCGATCACCTTCGACATCGCAGCGAGGATGTCGGCCTGGGAAACGCTCATCAGGACACCTGAAACCTTTGGAAATCGGGCGGTTGTAAGCCGCCAGCGGGCGCGGAATCTGCCAGCCCAGGGGGGGCTGTCAACGTCGTTTAACGGGGCTGTACGTCCAGCGCACCCTGTAGGCCCCAGGCCCGGCCGCAGAGTGTCGGACCGCTGAACGGGTCCATCAGCAACGCTGGTGCGGGCCCCGGTCTGAAGAACGAGGGCCCGGTGCGCTACTCGATTGCCGCGATGCGGTATTCGCCGTCTTCGAGCACGAGCCGGACCGCGCGCTCGTCGCCCAGCGGGAACACGGCCTCGCCCGCGCCGACTCGGACGTGGGTATTCAGGGCAAGCCTGGCGCGGCGAAGGCGCTCCTTCGCGAGCGGCTCACGCTCGAAGTCCTCACGGAGGCGCTCGGGGGTGTAGCGGGCGCGAAGGGCCCCGGTGAGCTGGCTCCAGGCGGATTGCCAATCCCGGGCCTCCACCGTGTCGACGAAGCGGCGGAGCGCGGCGCGAGGCACGTCCGCGGGCCGAGCCTCGACGATGCGCCAGCCCTGCTTGGATTGAGCGACGGTCAGTGAAGGGGCGCGTGCCTCGAGCAATGTGGCGCCGGCACGAACGTCCGCGGCCCTGGCGCCGCGCGCTTGCGGATCGGAGTAGCGCTCCAGGAATGCCACCTCCTCGTCGGGCCCACCAACGGTCAGCGCGAACGCCTCCCTGACACGCCCTTCCTCGAGCGCACGGGCGTAGGCCTCCGCGACGGAGGTAGGATCACGCGGCGCGGCGGCACAGCCAGTCAGCAGAAGGCAGAACGCCAGCGAATGACCCTTGTTCATCACGGGAGCGTACCAAAGCGCTCCTTGCCGCCTTGCGCAACGAGTTACATCGGGAGTGCTCCCAGCCCGACGGCTTCAGCGCAGATACAAGGGGTGAAGCTCGGAGAGCCGGTGTACGGATGTAGCAGCATGGCCAACTGCGTGGCGTTCATGATGCAGCCTTTGTCGCAACCTCAACGCGCGCCCCGCATCCGACTGGCGACGTCGTTGAGACCGCCCCGCTGGCGGCTCGCACGGATTCCTGGAGCCCCACGGATGGCCCTCCTGACGCATGCTTTGACGCACCTTCAGCATGCCCATGACGCGGCCACGGAGTTTTCGGTAGCCACAGGAAACAACGACCATCAGTCCCGAACCCATTGCTCACGATGCCGCATGATTACTGGCATAACCTCAGCCTCCACCTGCTCGCGACTCCAGGTCCCTCCCGGGAAATAGGTCCAGGCCCCCACCGGCATTAGTTCCGCAAGCCCAATCCCAAATGCTTCTCGCAAGTACGCGATCACATCCATGCGAGAATTCCCTACGCCAAGCACCTCACAAATATGCAGAGCCATATCACAAACGGACACTCCCCTCCTCGCCATCTCCCTAAGCTGCCTGACAAGATCGAAATCAAGGCTCATTTCTCTTCCTCAAACAAGACTTGGAGCTTCTCGTAGGCGCCTGGCGCCCCCAACAGCCTGCTCGATTTTCGGCCTTGTGAATCCATAATCCCTAGAGCGCCGAACAGGTTACGGCGAGGGGGCAGGCAAGGGCCAGGGGAGCGACGTCAGCGCTTGGAGTGTGCAGGTAAGTCCATGGACGGGAGGAGCGGACATGGACCGGTGGACGCCTGAGGTCGGGTGTAGCGAGAGGGAAGAGCGGCTGCTGAAGCTGGCTGGCAAAAGCCGCAAGCTTCTAGCAGGCTGTTGAAGAAGTCTGCGTTGGAACCAGAAGGACCGCCTCGCCAGCGCTTGTGACGGCCCCGGGGGCCGACCGCGGGGGGGGGGGGGGTCCGCGCCCTACGCGGCCACCAGCCGCGCCATCTTCAGCAGGTTGTATGCAGCTCCGACGAAGTAGGCGGCCATCTGTGTCCTCTCCCGGCCCTTGAAGCGCGTCTTGCGGAAGCTGCCCACCGTCTTCATCCAGCCCCAAATCTCCTCGATTCGTTTCCGGGCCCGTTGGCTCAGACGGTAGCCCTCGGTGCTGGTGGTGCGTGCGTCGATGGCTGAGCGGCGGCGGGGGCTGGCGTACTGCGCGACGTGCGGCGTGACAATCAGGTGCCGGCAGTCGGCCACGAAGTCTTTCGTGTCGTAGCCCTTGTCGGCGCCCACGGTGACGCGTCGCCTGCCCGGTACCGCCTCGTGCAGCATGCTAATGGCCGCATCTCGCTCGGCGGTGCCTGTGGCCTCCAGCAGGCGCAGGTCGACGAGCAGTCCGTGCCGGTTCTCCATCAGCCCGTTGAGCGAGTAGCTCAGCTTCGCTTCCTTGCCCTCGCCCTTGCGCACCAGCTTCGCCTCCGGGTCCGTCTTCGACTCGTGCGTAACGTTGCTTCGCTTCTGGCCATGGAAGTCCACCGTCGGGTTGCCCTTGTCGTCCGGCGGGGGCCTGTCGTCCTTGTCCTTGTCCTTCGGCTGGAAGGACTTCAGGCTCGCCCAGGCCTCGATGAGCGTCCCGTCCACGCTGAAGTGCTCGCTGCTCGTCAGGCCCGCCCGCCGCGCCTGGCTCACCACGGCTGCGAAAAACTGCCGGGCCACGTCGTGCTCCAACAGGCGCGTGCGATTCACGGAGAAGGTGCTGTGGTCGAACGAAGCCTCTTCGATGCCCATGCCGAGGAACCAGCGAAACAGCAGGTTGTAATCCAACTGCTCGCAGAAGAGCCGCTCGCTGCGCACCGAGTAGAAGGCCATCAGCAGCGAGGCCTTCAGCAATTGTTCCGGGGGAATGCTGGGGCGGCCCATCCGGCTGTACATGCGGTCGAAGGTGGGCGACAGCGCTGTAAGCGTCCGGCCAACGACGTGCTGAGGGGCATTGAGTGAGGAGTCGGCGCCATGGACCCTGCATGCATGTCGAAGCCGGTGGAGACGCAGGAGTGGTTCCGTGTCGCTGAAGCCTTCGAGGCGAGCGGGCTGACGCAGAAGGAGTACTCGCAGCAGCGAGGGCTGCGGCTGAGCACGCTGCAGTCGTGGGTGTACCGGCGGAGGCGTCAGCTGGCCAGGAAGACGGAGCCGGTGCGCCTGCTGCCGGTGGAGGTAGCAGGCGTGTCACAGCCGAGCACGGCGCT
>JAFAAN010000066.1 GCA_023426545.1 Pseudomonadota bacterium | reverse complement strand
GGCTGAAGGCCATGGTGGGCGAGCTGATGATGAAGAACGAGTTGCTCGCTGAGAAGGCCCGGCTCCTGGAGGGCAACGCGCCGGGTTTTCCCTGGAGGAAGTCGAGAGGATGAGCGCCCAACTCTCGTCTTCCAGCGGCAAGCGGTACACGGATGCGCTCCAGCCGCGTCTGCGCGCGCCGCAGCTCCTCGGGGAGTTCATCGCCCCTCTTGCCCTTGCCGTACCGGGCGTCCTCCTCCGCGTCGACGGCTTCCGCCTGGGCCAGCAATTCCTTCACCCTCCCGCGCAGCTTCTCTTCCTCCTTGCGCATCCGCTCATAGCTCATCGCCTTGTGCTTGCTGGCGTTCGCCTTCAGCTTCGTGCCGTCCAGCGCCACGTGCCCCAGCTTCACCAGCCCCGCCCTCGCGCACAGCTTCAGCATCTGCACGAAGAGGTTTTCGAAGTGCACTCCGTGCCGACGCCGAAACGCTGAAATCCGCGAGTGGTCCGGCGACTGGTTCGCCGCCAGGACGCGAAAGGCCACGTCCTCTTGCGTCTTCCTCTCTATCTTCCGGGATGACGTCACCCCGGTGCAGTACGCGTACAGCAGCAGCCCCACCATCATCCTCGGCTCGTACGGCGGGTAGCCTCGCAGCTCCTTCTCGTAGGCTCGTAAATGGGCCCAAGGTCCAGCTCCTCCACCACCTCCAGCACGAAGCGTGCGAGGTGGTGCTCCGGCAGCCAGTCCAGCAGCGACGGCGGCAGCAGGTACTCCTGCTGCACATTCCAGGGGCGGAACTTCTTGCTCATGCGGGCCATTGAGCACGCGTGCCTCCCTCCGGACAAGCCCCGCAGCGATTACCGCGACAGGCTCCTGGGCCACCTATCAGTGCTGCAAAAACTGACAGAACCTAGTAGGTCGTACTTGCCGATGAGCCTCTCCCGTTCCGAACAAATGTCCCGAATCCGCGGCCGAGACACCTCTCCTGAGCGCATGCTCCGGTCAGCGCTCTGGCGAGCCGGACTGCGCTTCCGCCTGCACGCGCGCACAGCCCATGTCAGGCCTGATGTGGTCTTCCCCAAGCACAAAGTCGCCATATTCATCGATGGCTGTTTCTGGCATGGGTGCCCCGACCACTACGTACGCCCGCGAACGCGTAACGAATTCTGGTCCTCCAAACTGCGCGAGAACGTCACTCGGGACCGCCGACAGACGCTCCTCCTCGAAGAAGGTGGCTGGCGCGTCTGCCGCTTCTGGGAGCATCAGATCTTCGAGTCTCTCGAGGAGGTTGTTGAGTGCGTCCGCCAGGCACTCCAAAACGGAGAGTGGACTCCCTTCGCATCGTGGAGAGTCGTCCAGGTCACCCCACAGGCCGGCGAGGGCGACATGGAGCAACGCCTGATGGAGGACCTTCGAGACGCCACGGCAACGCGCTCCGTGGTTGGCCGACGAAGCACCAAGAAGTGGAAGAGAGCATGAGCCCCGAGGTGATATTGCAGACCAAGAAGTGGGATGGCGCGAGCCCCTACGGTATAGATCCAGGCGGCATGGCTCCAGGCATCAGGGCGAAGCTGGACAGGATCGAGAGAGGGGAGCCTCTGCGGCTACTGGACCTTTTCTCCGGGTGTGGGGGCCTTACGCTCGGCTTCGTCAGCGCAGGCTGTGTCAGCGTTGGAGGAGTCGAGATCGACGCGCATGCCGCCGAGTCACACGCGTTGAACTTCCACCCCCTGAAAGATCGCTCGGCGGATCCTTGGCACGCCATGTCCAAGGACATCCTGCAGCTCAAGCCCAGATCGCTGATCCGGCTGCTGCAGCGCCCCCCTGATGAGGGGGTCGACGTAATTGTCGGCGGTCCGCCCTGCCCCGCCTTCACACGCGTCGGCCGGGCAAAGCTCCGGGAAGTCTTCCAGCATCCCGCGGCCTTCAAGCAGGACCCCCGGGCAACGCTCTATGTGCAGTACCTACAGTATGTCCAAGCGCTCAGGCCCCTGGCGCTCGTCATGGAAAATGTCCCCGACATCCTCAACTGGGGTGGACACAATCTCGGCGATGAAATCTGCGAGTCGCTCAAGGCCATGGGCTACCGCTGCGCATATACACTCCTGAACGCAGCGAGCTACGGCGTTCCGCAAATGCGCGAGCGGTTCTTTCTGGTCGCAGTCCACAAGGAGACCGGAAGCGACCCCAGCTTTCCCGTGCCGACGCGGAAGGTGGATTTCCCACGGGGATATTCCAGCAGCCGTAATGTGGCCCTGAAGAACGTCCTGGCGAAGTCCTCGGACAAAGGGTCTTGGTATGTCGCTCCGCCTCCCGCCCCAGCGAACGCACCTCCCGCGGTGACAGTCGCCGAGGCCCTCGCGGATTTGCCCCAATTGACGGATCATCTCCACAACAAGGAGCGTCGTGGCGCGCGTTACCTCGACGGCCATGTGCCTCATACCACGGCTCCACACAGCGCCTACGCACGACTGATGCGGGAGTGGCCAGGATTCGAGTCCGACGGTTTTCTCAGGGATCACGTCACCCGGTGCCTGACCCAGCGCGACTACCGGCTCTTCGAGGCCATGGAGTCCGGGGAGGACTATCCGAAGGCACATGTACGTGCCACGCAGCTCTTCGCACAGGAACTGGAGAAGCGGCGGAGATTGGGCGCTCGCCTCGCAGAGGGCTCACTTGAGTACGAGAAGCTCAAAGCCGCATTCGTTCCTCCGTACAACCCCGGAAAGTTCCCCAACAAGTGGCGTAAGATGGCCGCCAATGAGCCTGCGAGAACGTTGATGGCTCACCTGGGCAAGGACACCTACAGCCACATCCACTACGATTCGGTTCAGCAGCGAGTAATTTCGGTGCGTGAGGCTGCGCGTCTCCAGTCGTTTCCCGATGGGTTCCGCTTCGCTGGGACCATGAATCCCGCCTTCCGACAAATCGGCAACAGTGTCCCACCCCTCCTGGCTTGGTACATTGCTGACGAACTGCTCCGCCGCCTGGGTATCACCCCGAAAGCGCTACCGAATATCTCGGAGGGGCCCCGAAAGCCGCAGTCCAGAACACGCATGGCGTAGCTGCACCGCCGGGACATGCGGGAGTTGCCCGGGCGATACAACTAGCTGGCATCAGCTGGGCCGTGAACGTAACTACTGTTCGTAGCATTGCTGGGCGTCTTACAGGACGAACACCACGTACCGGTGCCCTCCGGAAGCACCACAAGGAGGTCATCCGCTGAGTGACGCGAGTCCCCCGCTCCACTATACGTCCGGGAAGAGCGTACAGCATTTCCATTGCCAAGATGTAGTCGCGTTCTGAAGCCCCTGCCACGTATGCCTCGTACGAGGGGCATCACGCCAAGCTAGGATGAGGCATGAAACAGGGGCAAATCCCCTGCCGCGCCTCCATTACCTGCGGCACACGACGGCCACCTTGCTGCTCAAGGCGGACATCCCGCTGGCCACCGTGCAGCGCATCCTGCGCCACTCGAACTCGGCCATCACCTCGGAGATCTACGGCCACCTCGACGTGGAGGACATGCGCAAGGGCCTCAACCTGCTCGCGTTCGGGCCCATTGCTCCAGGCCCCAGCGAACCCGTTCCTCATGCCTCGCTTGCTGCTGGCGCCGAGCCCACTCCGCTTGCTGCTAGTTTGCTGCTAGAGCCCCGGAGCCTCAAAAGGTAAAGGCCCTGGAATCCTCAGCTTTCGCCAAGAACTCCAGGGCCTTCGATGGTCGGGGCGACAGGATTTGAACCTGCGACCACTTGCACCCCAAGCAAGTGCGCTACCAGGCTGCGCTACGCCCCGGCACTGCTGCTGCCGTGAAAGGGTGCGCCCTTATGCCCCCACATGACGCTCAGGTCAAGCACGAGCAGCAGGGCACCGTCCGAAAAACTCACCCTTCCATGTCCTCCATTCCTTCTTCGTCGAAGTCCTCGCCACGGGCCTCCGCCGCGTCGGCCGCGGCCTCCTCCCGGGCGTCGATCTCCGCATGGTCCTCCGGCGGGGCCTCACCATTGAGGGCGCTCTTGAGCACCTGGCTCGGCCGGAAGGTCAGCACCCGGCGCGCCGAGATCTCGATCTCCTTGCCCGTCTGCGGGTTGCGGCCCACGCGCGCCTTCTTCTGGCGAACCTGGAAGTTGCCGAACCCGGAGATCTTGATCTTGTCCCCACGCTCAAGGGTCTCCTTCAGCGTGTCGAACACGAGCTCCACGATCTCGGCCGACTCCTTCTTCGAGAAGCCGACCTTCTCGTAGACACCCTCGATGATGTCCGCCTTCGTCATGCGAATCCTCGGGAAGCCCTCGGGGCTGAACGCCGGGCACTGTTGCAGCCTTCCCGAAGACGTGTCAACCCTCTGACTTCATTCAGGAATTCAGGCGCGCAAGGCAGCCCCCAGCCGCTGCTTCACCTCGTCCACGATGCGCTGGTGCGCCTCGTTGACCTCCACGTCGGTCAGCGTCCGCTCGGGCGAGCGGTAGCGCAGCGCGTACGCCAGGTTCTTCCGCCCCTGCGGAATCTGCTCGCCGGTGTACACGTCGAACACCTGCGCGTCCTCCACCAGCGGCTTGCCCACCTCCAGGATCACCCGGCGCACCTCGTCGTTGGGCAGCTCCAGCGGCACCACCACCGCCAGGTCCCGCAGCACCGCCGGGAAGCGCGGCAGCGCCCGGTACGCCGGCACCAGCTTCGCGGCCGCGTACAGCGGCTCCGTGTCCAGCTCGAAGACGAACACCCCCTCCGGCAACCCCAGCGCCTTCGCCAGCCGTGGGTGCACCTCCCCCACATGGCCCAGCACCGTCCCATCCGCCGCCTTCACCTGCGCCACCGCCTTCGGGTGGTACGCCGCCGGCCCCTCGGGCGAATACGTCACGCCCTCCACGCGCAGCGCCCCCAGCAGCCCCTCCACCGCCGCCTTCGCGTCGTAGAAGTCCGCGCGGGCCTCCTTGTGCGTCCAGCTCCGGCCACCACCTCGCAGGCCCCACACCAGCCCCGCCACCCTCGGCACCTCGCGCGCCGCAGGGTGCTGCCCCTGCCCGCCCTCGGGGTCCTGGAAGTAGGCCCGGCCCGTCTCGTAGAGGGCCACCGCCTCCACCTGATGCCGCACGCTGCGGGACAGGTTCTCCAGCAGGCCCGGCAGCAGGCTGGTGCGCATCACCGACTGCTCCACGCTCAGCGGATTGAGCAGCGCCACCGGCTTCTCCGCCCCACCGAGCACCTCCAGGCTGCGCGGCGCGACGAACGAGTAGTTCACCACCTCGTCGAACCCCGCCCCCGCCAGCGCCTGGCGCATGCGGCGCTCGGCCTCGGCGTGGGGGGGCTCCGGCGCCAGCGTGGACAGACCGCGCGGCAGCGTCGCCGGAATGTTGTCGTAGCCGTAGATGCGCGCGACCTCTTCCAGCAGGTCCTCCTCGCGCTCCACGTCCACGCGGGCCCGGGGCACCTCGTACGTCGCCTGCCCCGTCCCCTCCTCCACCGCCTGGAAGCCCAGGGCCGCCAGGATGCGGCGGATCTCCGACTCCGCGATGGCGACGCCCAGCACCTGCTCCACGCGGGCGAAGCGCAGCGTCACCTGCCGCGGGGGCTTCGGCGCCGGGTACACGTCCACGCGGCCCGGCGCCACCGTGCCACCCGCCAGCTCCGCGATGAGCTGCGCCGCCCGGTCGATGGCCGGCACCACCGCGTCCATGTCCGCGCCGCGCTCGAAGCGGTGCGACGCCTCCGTGTGCAGGCCGTGCCGCTTCGCCGAGCGCCGCACCGTGGCCCCCTGGAAGTTCGCCGACTCCAGCACCAGCCGCTTCGTGCCCTCCGTCACCTCGCTGTCGCCGCCGCCCATGACACCCGCGATGGCCTGCGCCCGCTCCTTGTCCGCGATGACCAGGTCATCCACGTCCAGCACGCGGTCCTTGCCGTCCAGCGTCTTGAGCTTCTCGCCGCGCGCCGCCGTGCGGACGACAATCTCCTGCCCGGCCAGCTTCTCCAGATCGAAGGCGTGCAGCGGCTGCCCGTACTCCAGGTTCACGTAGTTGGTGACGTCCACCACGTTGTTGATGGCGCGCACGCCGGCCGCCTTCAGCCGGTCCTGCATCCACTGGGGAGAGGGACCAATCGTCACGTTCTCCACCACGCGCGCCACGTAGCGCGGGCAGCGCTCCGGGGCCTCCACGCGCACCTTCACCTGCTCGGCCGCGGGCGTCCCCGACTCGGGCGGCGTCGGCTGGGGCACCTCCAGCGCGGAGCCGGTCACCACGCTCACCTCGCGCGCCACGCCCAGGTGGCTGAGCGCGTCCGGGCGGTTCGGGGTGACGTTCACCTCCAGCACCACGTCATCCAGCCCCACGGCCTCCGCGATGGGGAGGCCCACGCGCGTGTCCGGCGGGAGGATGAGCAGGCCGCTGGACTCCTCGCTCAGCCCCAACTCCTTGGAGGAGCAGAGCATGCCGAAGCTGTCCACGCCGCGCAGGGCCGCCTGCTTGATGTCCATGCCGTTGGGCAGCTTCGCGCCCACGGTGGCCAGCGGCACCTTGTCGCCCACCTTGAAGTTCTTCGCGCCGCACACCACCTGGAGCAGCGCCGTCCCGCCGATGTCCACCTGCGTGACGGACAGCTTGTCCGCGTTGGGGTGCTGCACGGACTCCTTGATTTGCGCCACCACCACGCCGCGAAGGGCTTCCGCGGGGCGCTCCATTCCCTCGATCTCCAGGCCCGCGGCGGTCAGCTTCCGCGCCAGCTCGTCCACGGACGGCGGCAGCGCCACGTAATCGCCCAGCCACTTCACCGAAATCTTCACAGGTCCACCCTCTTCGTCTACCGGCTGGAACATGGGGGCCCGCTCGGAGCCCCCTGGAATCTCAGAACTGCTCGAGGAAGCGCGCGTCGTTCTCGAACATCATCCGCAGGTCGTCGATGCGGTAGCGCAGCATGGCGATGCGCTCCACGCCCATGCCGAACGCGTAGCCCGTCACCTCGTTCGGGTCATACCCGGCGGCCTTGAAGACGTTGGGGTGCACCATGCCGCTGCCCAGCACCTCCAGCCACCCCGTCTGCTTGCAGATGCGGCAGCCCTTCCCCCCGCAGTTCGTGCAGGTGATGTCCACCTCCGCCGAGGGCTCCGTGAAGGGGAAGAACGACGGGCGGAAGCGCGTGCGCGTGTCCGAGCCGAAGAAGGCCGTCACGAACGCCGCCAGCGAGCCCTTCAGCTCGGCGAACGTCACGCCCTTGTCCACCAGCAGGCCCTCCACCTGGTGGAACATGGGCGTGTGCGTGATGTCCGAGTCGCGCCGGTACACCCGGCCCGGCATCACCGCGCGGATGGGCGGCTTGCGGTTGAGCATGTACCGCACCTGCACCGGGGACGTGTGCGTGCGCAGCAGCGCCGAGCTGTCCGCCTTCTTCGCGTGGCCCAGCGTGGCCTCGTCCACGTAGAAGGTGTCCTGCATGTCCCGCGCGGGGTGGTCCTTCGGCAGGTTCAGCGCCTCGAAGTTGAAGTAATCCAGCTCGATCTCCGGCCCGCTGGCCACGTCGAAGCCGAGCCGCGAGAAGGTCCGGACAATCTCCTCCAGCGTCCGCGACACGGGGTGCCGGCTCCCCAGCGCCACCCCGCGGCCCGGCAGCGTCACATCCAGGCCCGGGCCCTGGAGCTGCGCCTCCAGCGCGGCCTCCTCGGCGCGCTGCACGGCCTCGGCGAGCAGCTTCTCCAGCTCCGCCTTGACGCTGTTGGCCACCTCGCCCAGCGAGCGCCGCTCGTCCGGGGGGAGCTTGCCCATGCCCCCCAGCACGCCAGACAGCTCACCCTTCTTGCCCAGGTAGCGGACCCGCAGCGCCTCGACCGCGGACAGCTCCGATGCGCCGCCAATCTCCCGCTTCGCGGATTCCGCAAGCGCCAGCAACCGATCCCGCATGGACTTCCGCCTCCGTTCCAGTGCCCGCGCGCCCGTGGCGCCGAGGCACAAAAAAAGGGCCGCCCCTGACGAGGCAGCCCGTTCACGCTTCCGGAGAAGGTCGCAGCCATGGCTGCGACCCTCACCCGTTCTGTCTCCGGCCTTTCGGGCCAGATGTGTCTCAGGCCGCCTTCGCGATGTTGGCGACGGCCGCAAAGCCCGCGGGGTCCGCGATGGCCATGTCGGACAGGACCTTGCGATCCAGGCCGATCTTCGCCTTCGCCAGGCCGGCGATCAGCTTCGAGTAGGAGAGACCCACCGCGCGCGCGGCCGCGTTGATGCGGACGATCCACAGACGGCGGAAGTCCCGCTTGCGCTGCATGCGGTCGCGGCTGGCGAAATCCAGCGCCCGCTCAACTGCCTGGTTGGCGCGCTTGTAGCAGTTCTTCCGGCGGCCGCGGAACCCCTTGGCCAGCTTCAGGATACGATTACGACGGCGACGAGCCTTGACACCCTTCTTGACGCGCATGACGACCTCAACTCGGACTGCGTAGTTTGGAAGCCCCCCGGTGCAGGCGTACCGCCGCTCCGACGAGGCCACGTAATCCCTGACTCCGAAAAGCCGGAATCAGCCCCCGTAGGGGAACATCTCCTTGATGACCTTCTTCGCGTCCATGTCGCGCAGATGGCCGGTGCCCCGGTTGGTGCGCTTGGACTTCGGCGTCTTCGAGAACGTGAAGAGGTGCTTCGCCTGCGACTTGGCGAACTTGACCGCACCGCTCTTCTTCACCTGGAAGCGCTTCTTGGCGCTGCTGCGGGTCTTCAACTTCGGCATCGTCCTGATCCTTCCATGCACGCTGCCGTCGGACTCCACGGCGGTGCGAGAACTCTCGAAAATTGGGGAACTTGCGCGGACTCCCCTCGAAAGTGCGCCAACATACTTAGGTGCGACCGGGAGTCAAGGCCCGTCAGAGGGCGTCCTGCCAGACGGGCCGCCGATCACGGCAGGGCCGCTTCCTTGGCCAGCAGGGCCTCGAAGTCCGCCAGCTTCATGGTCTTCAGGTCCTCGCCGCCGTACCGGCGCGGCGCCACGCCCTCACCCGACACCTCGGTGTCTCCCACCACCAGGGTGAACGGCACCTTCTGGAGCTGGGCCTCGCGGATCTTCGCGTTCATCGACAGGCCGCGCTCGTCCAGCTCCACCCGGTACCCCTTCGCCTTCAGCGTGTCCCGCACCTTCCGGGCGTAATCGAGCTGCCGGTCCGCCACCGTCACCAGCACCGCCTGGATGGGCGCCAGCCAGGCCGGGAAGGCGCCCGCGAAGTGCTCGATCAGGATGGCCGTGAAGCGCTCGAACGAGCCGAAGATGGCGCGGTGGAGCACCACCGGCCGGTGCTCGGCGTTGTCCTCACCCACGTACGTCAGGTCGAAGCGCTCGGGGGCCAGGTAGTCCAGCTGCATGGTGCCCAGCTGCCACCGGCGGCCGATGCTGTCCGACACCGCGAAGTCGATCTTCGGACCGTAGAAGGCGCCGTCTCCCGGGGCCAGCTCGTACTCGAGGCCCAGCGACTCGAGCGCCGCCTTCAGGCCGCCCTCGGCGCGATCCCACAGGGAATCATCGCCCAGGCGCTGCTCGGGGCGCGTGGACAGCTTCACCGCGTAGGTGAGCCCCACCGCCTTGTAGACGTGGTCCAGCAGCTTCACGAAGCGGCGCACCTCGTCGGTGATCTGCGCCTCGGTGCAGTAGATGTGCGCGTCATCCTGCGCGAACTGCCGCACGCGCGTGAGGCCGCCCAGCGAGCCCGCCGCCTCGTTGCGGTGCAGCACGTCCTGCGTGTGGAAGCGCAGCGGCAGGTCGCGGTAGCTGTGCTTCTTGAAGCCGTAGAACAGGTGGTGCGACGGGCAGTTCATCGGCTTGAGCGAGAAGTCATGCTCGCCCGACTCGCTGTCGAGCACGAGGAACATGTTCTCCTTGTACTTGCCCCAGTGGCCGCTCGTCTCCCACAACCCCTTGTTGAACATCAGGGGCGTCTTGATCTCCACGTACCCATCGTTCTGGGTGAGCTGCCGCATCCAGTTGGACAGCGTGGTGTAGAGCGCGGTGCCCTTCGGGGTCCAGAAGGCGGAGCCCGGCGCGTACGGGTGGAAGTGGAAGAGGTCCAGCTCCTTGCCCAGCTTGCGGTGGTCGCGCTTCTTCGACTCCTCGATGCGCGTCAGGTACTCCTGCAGCTGCTTCTTGTCGAAGAAGGCCGTGCCGTAGACGCGCTGGAGCATCGGGTTGCGGTGGTCGCCGCGCCAGTACGCGCCGCTGGAGGAGAGGATCTTGATGACGCCGATCTTCCCCGTGCTGGGCGCGTGGGGCCCCAGGCAGAAGTCCACCCAGTCCCCGTGCGTGTAGAGCGTGAGCGTCTCGGCGCCCTTGGCGGCGATGTCCTTGACGATCTCCACCTTGAACTTCTCGCCCTTCTCCTCGAACAGGCGCACGGCCTCGTCCATGGAGATCTCGGTGCGGACGAAGGGCTGATCCCGCTTCAGCTCGGCGTTCGCCTCGGCCTCGATCTTCTCCAGGTCGTCCGGCGTGAAGGGCTTCTCGCGGAAGAAGTCGTAGTAGAAGCCCTCCTCCGTCGCGGGACCGATGGTCACCTGCGTGCCCGGGAAGAGCTTCTGCACCGCGCTGGCCACCACGTGGGCGGCGTCGTGCCGGATGAGCTCCAGGGACTCGGGGCTCTTCGGCGTGAAGATCTGGAGCTTCGCGTCCTCGTCCAGCTTCCGCGCCAGGTCCATGTCCTGGCCGTTCACGCGCGCGAACAAGGCGGCCTTCGCCAGGCCGGGCCCGATGCTCTCCCGCACGAAGTCCGCGATGCTGGTTCCCCGGGCCGTCTGCTTCTGCGAGCCGTCGGGGAGCGTCACCGTGATCATGTCGGACATACGTACCTCGGAAACAAAGCGGGCGGCAGGCTCTTGAAAGCCGTGCCGCCCGCTGAAAGTTACTCTCTGATGATGGGTCGTAGTGGGATCGAACCACTGACCCCTACCGTGTCAAGGTAGTGCTCTACCGCTGAGCTAACGACCCGTTGCAGCCGCTTCGGTGGGCGCGGGGAATACCAGCGGGCTCCCCCAGCTGTCAAGGAAACACCGAAGGGTTCTTCAACTCTTCCCGCGCGGCTTCGGATCAGGGGCCCCCAGCAGGGCGTGGACCCGGGCCATGACCGCGTCGAACATCGCCGGGGTGAGCCGGCCCGTCTGCGTGTTCTGCTGGCTGACGTGGTAGCAGCCCAGCAGCGTCCGGCCGCCGGGAAGCGCCAGCTCCGCCCCGTGGCCGAACGCCGGCCGGGGCGACGGCGCCACCATCCCCTTCCGGGCCATGGCGGCCAGCGCGGCGTTCCATCCAATGGCCCCCAGCGCGAGCAGCACCCGGCCCGGCAGCAGGGCCAGCTCCCGGTCCAGGAAGGGGGCGCAGCGGGCCAGCTCTTCCGGGAGCGGCTTGTTGTCGGGCGGTGCACAGCGCGCCGCGGACACGATGTAGGCGTCCTTCAGCCGGAGCCCGTCCTCCCGATGCTCACTGAGCGCCTGGTTGGCGAAGCCCGCGCGGTACAGCCCGGCGTAGAGGAAGTCGCCCGAGCGGTCGCCGGTGAACATCCGCCCCGTCCGGTTCGCCCCATGGGCCGCCGGCGCGAGCCCCACGATGACGAGCCGGGCCTTCGGATCTCCGAAGCCCGGGACGGGCCGGCCCCAGTAGTCCCAGTCGCGGTAGGCGCGGCGCTTCACCCGCGCCACCTCCTCCCGCCACGCCACCAGCCGGGGACAGGCCCGGCAGTGGATGATCTCCTCGTGCAGCGCCTCCAGCTTCGTCACGGCGAACGCGGCTCCCCCGTGTAGATCGCCGTCCGGCGATAGCGCTGAATCACCACGCTCAGCACCACCTTGAGGATGGCCGCCACCGGCACGGCGAGCAGGATACCCACGAAGCCGAACAGCTCACCGAACGCCAGGATGGCCAGGATGACCGCCACCGGCGCCAGCCCCACCTTCTCACCGACGATGCGCGGGGTGATGACGAAGCCCTCCAGCATCTGTCCGATGACGAAGGTCGCCGCCACCGCCGCGAGCTGCCACGGCCCCTGCCAGGACAGCATCAGCCCCACCAGCGACAGCACGATGCCCACGCCCGTGCCGAGGTACGGCACCATGTTGCCGAACCCCGCAATCACACCGATGACGATGGCCATGTCGATGCGCGCCACGGACAGGCCCACCGTGTAGATACCCGACAGCATCGCGCCGACGATGAGCTGGCCCCGGACGAAGGCGGACAGCACCTCGTCCACCTCCGCGAAGCGCCGGCTCACCAGCGCCACCGCGCGCCGGGGCAGCAGGTCCTGCACCCTCCCCATCAGCCGTGGGTAGTCCTGGAGGAAGAAGAACGCCAGCACCGGCACCACCGACAGGCCCAGCAGCGTCACCACGAGCCGCGCGGTGTTACCGGCGAAGCTCGCGAGGATGCGCGCAGCCGCAGGCCCCGCGCTCTGGACCAGCTCCGACGCCTGCTTTCCGAGTTCGGCCGTGCGCTGGCGCACCAGGTCTGGCAACGAGCGCCCCAGCAGCGCCTCCACCCTGGGGACCACCTGGGTGCTCGCACGGTTGAAGAAGTCCGGCAGCTTCGACGCCTCTTCCCGGAACACCGGGACGAGGTACAACACCGCGCCCACCAGCAGCAGCGTCCCCGCCGCGAAGACGAGCGTCGTCCCCCACGTCCGGTCCAGCCGCCGCTTCTCCAGCGCCGTCACGATGGGGTTGAAGATGTAGGCCCCCGCCAGCGCGAGCAGCACCGGCACCGCCACACCGCCGAAGACGGACAGCAACGCGAACACCAGCGCCAGCGAGCCCACCATCACCGCCGACCACCACAGGTCGATGCGGCGGGCGTCGGCCTCCGGCAGCGAGCCGTCATCCAGGGACACCGGCTCGGCGGCTCGCAGGCCTGCCTTTTCAGGCGAAACCTTCGGCTGGGCGGCCTCGGGAACAGGCGCCGGAACCTCATGGAGCACGGGCGCGGGCCGAGCCGGCGGCGGCCTGTCGGCGGATTTCACGGCGGCGGGCGAATTGCGTTTCCTGCGGCGTCCGATGGCGCTCTCCTTCACAGCCCCAGCTACGGCGGCTCCGTGTCCTGATTGCACTTCGCGAAAGCGCCGGAATCATCCCCGGACCGGCGTGAATTGGAAGAACCACCTCGTCCGCCGGCTCGGCCTCCGGGCGCCCTACTCCGCGCCCCCTGCCGGTCCGCCAGTCGCGCGGAGCTGGATGGTCAGCCGCGCCCGAGCGCCGCTGGGCTCGTAGTACGTCGTATAGGGCCAGTAGCCCTGCTTCTTCACCTCGATCTGATGCAGGCCCGCGCCGACCCGGAGCCCCTTCGGCGCCCCCGTGAAGTCGCTGCACAGCCCCTGCCAGACGCCGTCCAGGTATACCTCCGCGTCCGCGGGCTCGCAGAGCAGGGCCAGGTTGCCGCTCGGGTTGCCGGCCTCGGCCATCAGCTCGCGGGCCTTCACCAGTGAACCCGGCTCCTGACGCCGCGCGCACGCCACTACGCCACAGCACACCACCGCCAGCAGGACCTTCCGCATCAGCACGCCCGGGACTTCCAAGCCATGACCGAGTTCTCTCTCCGGGCTACTGCGTGACGATGACGACCCGGCCCTCGGCCAGGAAGCGCGTGTTCACCTCGGCGAGCGCCTTCGCGCCGTCCGAGGCCAGGACCAGGTCCGAGCCCTTGGAGCCCGTGGCCTTCACCACCAGCGGCTTCTCGCCAACCAACGCGGCCTTCTTCGCCGCGTCCAGACTCTGGAACCAGGCCGCCACGCCCGTCGAGGCGCGGCCCTCTCTGGAGAGCGCCGCCGCGCCGTAGAGCGCCTTGCCACGGTCGTCCAGCAGCCTGGGAGACAGCACCGGCTGCACGCCGAGTCCGCGCGCATCCACCACCAGTCCGGTGTACTTCTTCGCGCCCGTGGCGTTGATGGCGATGACGGGCTCCGCGCTCGACGGAGAAGCGAGCGCCGCGCCGAGGGCCGCCAACGGCAGCTCCACGTCGATCTCCACGCCACCATCGGAGAAGAACCGGCGGGCGACGACCTTGTACCCTCCGACGGCGGCGTCGACGCGCTTCTGGACGTCCTCCTGGGACAGCGCGTCCGCCACGGTCCGTTCGGCGCTGATCTGGAGCCGCCCCGCCTGCTCCAGGAGGCTCTGGGCGGCGGCCAGCCTGGCGATCCGCTCGGCGCCCAGGCGCGCCTGTCCGGGGTTCGAGGCCTTCAGGTCTGGGGCCCCAGCACCGGTGGCCCGCAGCACCTGCCCTTCCCAATTCACTCCCGGTGCCCCCGGTGCCGTCTTCATGGCGGCAGCGGCGGTGGGCTTCGGGGACTTCGCTTCCTTGCCCTGGCCGAGCGCCGTCAGCGGCACGGCCAGCAACATCCCCCACAGCGAGCGCCTCACGGGAAACCTCCAGCCCTCAACCGACGTCACGGGTCGTCTCAGGGCAGAATGGCTCCCCATTCAACGGGCCTGCTTCCAGGGAAGTCAAGGCATGCGACTCTGACACGCCGCGTGCGCGTCAGTTCTCGCGGCCGTGACGGTCGACGTAGGCGTCGATCATCTTGCGGTGGCGCTCGGTGAGCAGCGTGAAGCGGACACCCGAGCGCTCGCGCTTGGCCGCCTCCAGGTCCACCCACTCGCGCACCACTTCGCCCTCGGCGTAGATGATCTCCTCCGAGCCCGGGAGCTGGAACTGGAGGCCGATGCGCTTGGCCTCGTGCTGAGGCTCGAGCAGCCGGGCGAGGCTCAACCCCTCCTGGCTGATGTCCGCGGCACGCGACATGTACGGCACGCCACCCATGTACTTGTTCAGGTAGATGTCGAGGGGCGCCCGCTTGTTCTTCCGCTTGTCGCTCATGGCTTCTTCGCCTCCGGTCAGGTGGTGCAACAGGTTGCTCCGGGGGTGAAGCAACCTGGATGCAGGGTAGAGGCGAGCGCCGAACGCGCAAGAAAACGGTCGGCGCAGGGAGACCTCGCTCGCCCTCCGTGCTTCCTCGCTGAATTCTTCGCGCGGGCTTGTGTCCACAGCGCGTGCGACGGCGCTCTATAGTGCGCCCGCCCTCATGAAAGGTGGATGCATGCGATCGATGTGGATGGCGGCCCTGGTGTTCGCGCTCGGCGCGACGGGGGCCCACGCCCAGGACTCGAAATCGGCGAAGAAGCCCGCGGCCAGGGCGGCACCGGCCGCCGAGCCCGCCGCCGCGCCGCTCTCCGCGGAGGACGAGCAGACCCTCTATACCCTCGGGCTCACCATCGGCCGTGACCTGTCCCTCTTCGCGCTCTCCCCCGAGGAGATGAAGATCCTCCAGCAGGGCATGGCGGACGGCCTCGGCGGCAAGGCGTCGGACCTGGACCCGAAGGAGCAGGCGCGACGCATCCAGGCCTTCGCCAAGGGGCGGCAGTCGCTTGCGGGCAAGGCAACGCTGGAGCGCGCGGCGAAGGAGCCCGGCGCCGACGTGCTGCCCTCCGGTGTCGTCTACAAGCAGGTCCAGGCGGGAACCGGCCGCAACCCTCGCGCCATCGACACCGTGAAGGTCCATTACGAGGGCCGCCTGGTGGACGGCACCATCTTCGACAGCTCCGCCTCGCGCGGCATCCCCGTGGAGTTCCCCCTCAACGGCGTCATCCCCTGCTGGACGCAGGGCGTGGCCAAGATGAAGGTGGGCGGCAAGGCGAAGCTCACCTGCCCCAGCCACACGGCCTACGGCGAGCGCCCGCCCTCCGGCTCTCGCATCCCGCCCGACGCCGTCCTCGTCTTCGATGTCGAGCTCATCGACATCCCAGGCGATACGTCGCGGCAGCCCTGAGCCCGCCGCGTCACCGGCGCAATGCGGCCTCGGCGGCGCGGAGCAGCGGCTCCGCGCTCACGGGGGCCCCGGTGGCGTGGACCATCCACTGGTCCGGAGTCACCGCGCCATAGGTGGCCATCCGCTCGAACTCCGCGCCCAGCGGCCCCTTGCGCTTCAGGTGCTCTTCAATCTGGAACGCGATGAGGTGGCCCAGCGGATAGTCGGGCAGGTAGAGCGGGTAGCTGATCATGTGGCTGTAGATGGCCAGCAGCGTGCTCCCCTCGCCGCCCAGCACCGGCGCGAAGTAGCGGTTCCACACGTCCCGGGCGATGCCCACCACCGCCTCGCGCAGTTGGGCCGGCGTCGCATCCGGGTGCGCGTACATCCAGTGCCAGACCTCCATGTCCACCAGCGCGATGCCGGAGCGCTCCCACGTCTGCCACAGCTCGCCGAGCACCCGCTCCCGCTCGCTCGCGGCATCCGGCTTGCCCAGCCCCAGCAGCTCCAGGTCGCGCGACTGGAACACGAAGGCCAGCGCCTCCGTGAAGGCGTTGTTGGGCACGCCCGTGAGCAAGGTGTGGTCCACGCCGTAGAGGCTGAACACCTGCTCCACGTTGTGCCCCAGCTCGTGCACCGCGATGTTGTAGCCCTTGTAGTCCATGCCCCCCTTCTCCACGCGCGTGCGCAGGCGGGGGAAGTCACCGCGCCGCAGCGCGGGCATCGCATGGCCCGCGCCGCGTGAGGCGTCCACGCGGATGTGCTCCGCCAGCCACGTGGCCTTCGCCTTCGCGAAGCCCATGCCCTGGAGGATGCGCGGCAGGTCCTTCGCGAAGGCCTCCGCCGTGGGGTAGCGCTTGCGCGTCAGCGCATCCAGCTCGGCCTCCGACCGCTTTCCACCGGGGTTGAAGCCCGGGTACCAGAGGTCCTGCGGCTCCAGCTTCCTGCCCAGGCGGGCTTCGACTTCCTTCGCCACGCGCGGCACCAGCGGCGACTCCAGCACCTGCGTCAGCAGGGCCCGCACGCGCGCCTCCGGCAGCTCGCGCGCCAGCTCGAAGCTGCGGGCGATGCGCGTGGGCGCCACCGGCACATAGGGGTCCGCCGCGCGCGCGGCCTGGAAGGTCGCCAGCAGGTGCGCGTAGCGGGTGTCCGGCTCCGGGGCCGCCTCCGGCCGGGCCGCGCGCTCGGGCGCATCCGCCTCCACCGTCTCCGGGGGCGCCACGGTGACGGCGTTGGTGAACGGGTCCCAGTCCAGGCGGGGGTTGTCGATGACGGCCGCGGGAATCGTCTGCGTGACGATGCGCTCCATCACCTGGACAATCATGCGCTGCTTCAGCGCGCCCGCCTCGGCGTCCGCGTAGTCGCCCTTCAGCTCGTCGCGCAGGTTCCAGTGGCTGATGAGGCGCAGGCCCTTGGGAAAGGGCCGCCGCCCCTGCGCATCCACCAGGTGGTGCATCCAGATGTTGTACTCGGCGATGTAGAGGTTGGCCGCGGCGATGGCGCGCGAGGACGCCTGCTCGACCTCCGCGGGCACCCGCGCGTTGAAGCGCCCCGCCAGCCGCGCTTCCGCCCACTGGCGCCGCGTCCACGAGGGCCCCTGCTCCACGCGCTCGGCCAGCGTGGTGAGCGGGAAGTTGAGCAGCACCACGAAGCCCACACGGGTCCGGAACAGGTCCGAGGTGACATTCGCCGCCGGGTCATACGACGCCAGCAGGTGCTCCATCGGCAGCAGCGGCCCCAGGTCCAGGTCCGTGTACCACTGGAGCTCCCGGCTCACCTCGTACATGTGCCCGTCGAGCTGCTCGAACAGCCGCTCCAGGCGGTGGAACGTCGCATCCAGAGCCCGTGGGTCCGACAGGAACTGCTCCCGCGCGAACGCCGCGAGGTCGCCGTCCTCCGCCCGCCACAGCGCCGCCACCTGGTCCACGCCTCGCTCGATGCGCGCCCGCTGTGCTTCGCCGTGGCGCGTCACCAGCTCCGCCTTCAGGGCGGTGACATCGAACGCAGGCGTCAAGGCGGACTCCTGCTCGGCCACCTGAGAGGTGGGTGACGCGGGAGACGACCCGACAGGCAGCTCGGGCTGGCGCTTGCTCGCAGGCCCGGAGGCGGTGGTGGAACAGCCCAGCGCTGCGAGGACGGGCAGCAGGCAGGCGCGCGACAGGCGGAACTTCGACGACGAATTCACGGCGGGAACTCCAGAAAGCACGAAGGGCCCGACCCCGTGGGGGCCGGACCCTCATGATGCATCAGAAGCCGTTCGAACGACGCTCAGCTCAGATGGCGCGGACGTTCTGCGCCTGCAGGCCCTTGGGGCCACGGGTCACTTCGAACTCGACCTTCTGCCCCTCCTGCAGGGTGCGGAAGCCATCCATGTTGATGGCGGTGTGGTGGCAGAACACGTCCTCGCCACCACCGTCCTGGGTAAGGAAGCCGAAACCCTTCGCATCGTTGAACCACTTCACGGTACCAGTAGCCATTTGCTCTCTTCTTCTTTCGTCACGGACGCGAATATCCGCCGTCCGGTCCTACGAGCGAACCCGCCTAGACGGACGCAATTTAAGCGTGCCCGCCCGGCGCGTCTACTCACAACCGTTACCAACCACACTTCTGGCCCTGGTTCTGCGCCTGGAGCCAGGTGCGCAGCGGGCTGAAGTAGTCGAGCAGCGGCGTAGCGTCCATCTGCCGGGTTCCCGTCATGGCCTGGAGCGCGTCGGGCCACGGCTTGCTCGCGCCCAGCTCCAACATGGCCTGGAGCCGCTTGCCGGCCTCCTTGTTCCCGTAGATGGAGCACTCGTGGAGGGGGCCCTGGTAGCCGGCCGCCTCGCAGAGCGCCTTGTGGAACTGGAACTGGAGGATTCGCGCCAGGAAATACCGCGTATACGGAACGTTTGCGGGCACGTGGTACTTCGCCCCCGGGTCAAAGTCCTGCTCCGAGCGCGCCACCGGCGCGGCCACGCCCTGGTACTTCTCGCGCAGCGTCCACCAGGACTTGTTGTAGTCCGTCGGCTGCACGCGGCCGGAGAACACCTCCCAGCGCCACTGGTCCACCAGCAGGCCGAAGGGCAGGAAGGCAATCTTCTCCAGCGCGTCCTTCATCTGGAGGTTGATGAGGTTCTTGTCGTTCTTCGGAACGCCCTTCAGCAGCCCCACCTGCTGGAGGTAGCCCGGGGTGATGGACAGCGTGAGCGCGTCGCCAATCGCCTCGTGGAAGCCGTCGTTCGCGCCGGCCTGATAGAGCACCGGGAGCTGGTAGTAGTACGTGTAGTAATAGTTGTGGCCCAGCTCATGGTGGATGGTGACGAGGTCCTCCTCCGTGGGCTTGATGCACATCTTGATGCGGAGGTCGTTGCTGAAGTTCACGTCCCACGCGCTGGCGTGACACACGACGTCGCGGCCTTCCGGCTTGGTGAACTGCGAGCGCTCGAAGAAGGTGGGCGGCAGCTCCTTGAGCCCCAGCGAGGTGAAGAACTTCTCACCCAACTTCACCATCCGCAGCGCGTCGTACTTCTGCTGCTTCAGCGCCGCGTCCACGTTCAGGCTGGCCTGCCCCGGGAAGGGCTCCACCAGCGGGTAGATGTTGTTCCACTCCTGCGCCCACATGTTGCCCAGCAGGTGCGCGGGAATGGGCTTGCCCTCGGGCACCTTGTCGGCGCCGTACCGCTTCGCCAGCCGGCCGCGCACGTAGCAGTGCAGGTCGTCGTAGAGCGGCTTCACCTGGCCCCACAGGCGCTGGGCCTCGACCTCGAACTCGGCCGGCGCCATGTCGTAGGCGGAGCGCCACAGCGTGCCCAGGTCGTTGAAGCCGATGTCCTTCGCGCCCTCGTTGGAGATGGAGACCAGGCGCTCGTACAGCGGGCGCATGGGGCGCGCCACGGAGTGCCAGCCCTGCCATGCGTCCAGCAGCTCGTCGTAGTTGCGGCTCTCCGCGATGACGTCGGACAGCTCCTCCAGGTCGCGGCACTTCCCCTTACCGTCCGGCCCACAGTACTTGCCCTTGCCGTAGAGGCCCTCCAGCTTCGCGGCCGTGGCGGCCAGCTCGGCGCGCTGCTGCGCGTCCGATGGCGCCGGCAGCGCCTGGGACACCTTGAGCAGGTGCAGCATGCGCGCGGAGTCCGCGTCCAGCGCCAGGCCCTCGAAGCGCTGGGCCTCCTTGATGGCGCCGTTGACGTAGGCCAGCACCTCTTCGTTGACGTAGGCCGCGTTCTGCTCGGTGTCGTCGGTGATGTACGTGGACTTGATCCACTCGGCGACGGCCTGCTTCGTCCACAGCGCCTTCAAGTCCGCGTTGACCTTCTCCACGAACGCCTTCGCCTCTTCCGGCGTGGCCTTGGACGAAGCGGCGCTGGGGGCCTGGGACTCGGCGGGCGGAGGCGCCTCACGCGTCACTTGCGAGTCCTGGGCACACCCCAGGAAGGCGGGCAGCGCCACGGCGGCGGCCGTGCGCAGGAGGAAGCTCAGAGGATGTTTCCGGTTCATGACCGCGGACCGTAGAAGAACCCGCGTCCGATGACACTCCGAAACTGGGAGACCGCCCCGACCTGTCACGCCTCGTACGCTCGCGCATCCCAGACCGCCGACGCGGCGCGACACGCGTCGACCCGTGTCGTGGTGGTGCCCCACCCCGGCGTGGATGGGCTCGCCGCGGGGGTGCTGGCCCTCCGCGCGCTGGAGGCTGAGGGAGCCCGAGGAATCGCGCGCGTCCCAGACAAGGGGGAGCATGCCTTCTCTCCCGCGACGCAGGAGCGGCTGCGCGCAATGATGCCGGACGCGGTGGTCGTGCTCGAACGAGGAACTCCGACAGCACCGCGACAGGCCCCGTCCGATGGAACGCCTCAGGATGCGGACGCGTACGGCCAGGTCGTCCACTCGGACGCGTCCACGACGGGCCTCCGGGTGCCCTGCCTCGTCGTAGCGCCTCGGGCCCTCGCGGAGGACATTCCCGGGGCCACGTTGCGCTCCGCGCACGGGCTCACTCCCGCCGTGACGTGCAGCCTGCTCACCTACGTCCTGGTGTCACCCTTCGTCGCCCCGGGCCCGCTGGAGTGGCTGGCCGCCCTGGGCACGGTGGCGGACCAGGGCGTGGATGCGCCCATCCCGTTCCTCAAGGACGCGCTCCGACGCGCAGGGCGCACGGCCGTGACGGAGTCGGTGTCCCTGCTGAACGCCGCCCGCCGCTCGTCCCGGTTCGCGGTGCCCCTCGCACTGGAGGTCCTGCTGCGCGCCGGCCGCGCCACGGACATCACGCGCGGCAATGTGCCGGGTGTCGACGTGCTGCATGACTGCCGGATGGAGGTCCAGCGGGAGGTGGTGAGGTGCTCGAAGACGCCACCACGCATCGCGAACGACGTGGCCCTGCTGCTGTTCAGCTCGGACGCCCAGGTCCATTCCCAGGTCGCGGTCCGCTGGGCGCAGCGGCTGCCCGAGCACATCGTCATCGCCGCCAACGCGGGCTATCTTCCGGGACGGGTGGACTACGCCGTGCGCAGCCGCGTCCCCATCGACCTCGATGCGTCCTTCACGCGTCTGGGCATTCGCGCGGGCGCCTTGGGCGGCAGCCTGCCCCAGACGGACTTCCTCCAGTTCGCAGCCTCCCTGGGGTTCAAGGGGCTGCGCGGCATCGACGTCGAGCGGCGGGGCGCATTCCCGGGTTGATGCAGACTGACGCTGCCACGAAGGCATGGCAGCGGACGTAGGGCGCCGTCCACGCCCCTGGGTCACGCTCGGATGAAGGCACTCGCATCGGGTAGGCCGCTGCCGGACGTGTCGACGCCCATCGCCGTCAGGATGCCGGAGAAGATGTCCGGCTCGTTCGACTCCAGCTTGCCTGGGAGGGGTGCTCCGGTGCGCGGGTCGAAGCCGTGGGTCAACGTCGTGAGGGGGTCGACGCCGCCCAGTACGGTGTTCCCCCGAAGCATCGGAGACAGGAGCAGGACCCCGTTGTTGAGGTCGTGGCCGGTGCCGAACTCGGTGGCATTGGCCGCACGGGAGCGCGTGCGGCCGAAATCGGTGGCGACGTAGATCAACGTCCGGTCCCAAAGGCTCTCGCCCGACGCCGCGTCGAAGGGCTCCGACTTGAGCAGCTCGATGAGCCGGTCGATCACTCCCAGCACGCGCGCCCACATGAAAGCCTGGCCCGTGCGGTGGTCGTTGTGGCTGAAGTCGAACGCCAGCGGCGGATTCGCGATGACCGACGCACCGCCCACCGCCACATTGAACGACGGCCCCAGCGTCACCGTCACCGACACGCGGTGCTTGATGAGCAGGAAGGCCAGCGCCGCCTGCCCCTCGACGGGGTCGGTGAAGTAGTCCGGGAAGGCCGCGCGGAGGCGCGCGCCGTCCGGAGAGCCGGAGAGGCCATACTCTGACAGCGGCATCCGCGGCGGCGCATCAGGCAGCACGCTGAGACGGTTGATGAGGTCCTGTACCTCCAGCGCGGGCTGCCCGACGATGCGCTGGTCGTTCCAGCGGCGCAGCGCGGGAGCGTTCTCGAAGGTCTGACCGAAGACGGACTGGGCATCGAGCGCATTCCGTGTCTCGCGAGCCCGGGCCAGCACGTCTGCCGACGGCACGTCCTTGAGGCCCTTGCTCCCGTCGAGCCCCAGCGGCCATAACGACGCGTTCGTCACCACCTCGCCGTAGCAGTGCTCGGGCAGCGAGCCATCCGTCCCCCGCTCCGCGTAGCCCCCCGTCCCCATGTTGACGTTGGGAATGGGAAAGCCCGCGCCGTACTGCAAGGCCACGCACTCCTGCAGCGTCCGTCCCCGCCATGCGGCGTTACCCGTCAGGCTGCGCTTCTGCGCGATGACGTGGTTGACGGACGTCCCCACAGTGGTCGCCACCAGCATGGAGTCCTTGTGCTTCGTCACGAAGGGGAGCTGGTCCGTCACCACCGGCAGGGGGATACTCCCCAAGCGCAGGCTGCGCACACGCACCGCGCGGAAGGGCGAGTCCGGGACACCCTGCACCTGTGCCTCCGCGAAGGTATTGAGCCGGGCCGCCTCCACTCCCGCTTCCGAGGCGCGGACCGCCAGGAAGCTGTCGATGATGGATGCGCCTCCCGCGGCGCCCACGACGATGAGGAAGCGAGGCTTTCCGTCGAGCCGCGCCCGGCGAGCACCGCCGCGCTGCTCCAGCGAAGCGGGCGTCTCCAGCGACTCCCGGCAGCCTGTCAGCAGGGGCCCCAAGGCAGAGGAACCCGCGGCGCACATCGACAGTGCCTTCATCAGCTCCCGGCGCGAGAGCCGGCCATTGTTGCGCAGTGACATGGAAGGTTCCCTCAGAAGAAGACGGACTCGGCCGAAGAGAGGACGCCGAAGCAGACCGCGGTCATCCAGTCGCGACCCGGTCGGCCGCGGCCCGAGGACTCGATGGCGGCCGCGAGCCGAAGCCACGCGTCCAATTCAGAGCCCTCCGCGTCCCGCTGGAGCCCTCGCTGATAGAGGACGTTGATGGCGTCCCGCACCGGCTGGCCCTGCTGGCCCACCAGCCGCCCCTGGGCGTCCAGCGCCACGCCCCTGAAGATGACGGCCTCCGCCGGCGCATCCACGTCGCGCGCCACTCGCTGCGCGCAAGCAGCCAGCACCAGCCGGTCCACGGCGATGGGCGTCGTCACGCCGGTGATGGGAAGCGGCTCGTAGAGGCCGCTCCGATAGGGGTCCACGCCCCCCAGCGTGACGGTGTGAACGAACGTGGCGCACGGGTACTGGCCCAGCTCGTTGCAGAGCTGGTCCGGAGGCAGATCGAGCGCTGCGGCGAAATCGGCGGTCAGCCGCTCGGGCCCCTTGAAGCGGAGGTTGTTCCGGGTCGACCTGGCCACGGCGGCAGGCGAGCCCGAATCCGGCGCATGGCCCACCGGCGGCGTACCGGCGTCCACATCCACCACCCGGGCCACCGGCTGCCGTGTGCAGGCGGCCAGGGCCAGGACGCATGCCAACAGGAAGGTCTCAAGGCGCACCGTAGGCCTCCGTGCGAATCAGGTCATGGAGCATCCGCTGCACGCTGTACCGGTGCGTGCCCTTGAAGCGCTGCCAGAGGGCGACGAACTCGTCGTGCTCCTCGGGCGTCGGTGGGTGGCCCACCAGCAGCTTCCAGTAATCCGTGACGGCGGAGATGGCGAAGGCGTCGCTGTTGGCCCCCACCTGGGCCCACTCCAGGAGGTCCCCCACGGGCTGCCCCAGCAGAAATCCGGACTCGGGAATCTGGGTGATGTCCGGCGCATCCGTGGCGAAGTAACGCTCGATGCGGTCTGGCACGTAGCGGGCCAAGACGAGGCTGGTGAGCCCGTTGTAATTGCGGAAGGGATAGCTGAGCGGATCCAACGTCGCGTGACACGCGGCACAGGCCGGGGCCTGCACGCCCTTGGCATCGTAGTCCCTCGGCTCACCGGGGATGCTGTAGAGCCCTTGTTGCAACGCGATGTCGAGGCCCAGGTAGGCGCGGTAGCTCTGCGACGCCGCGTTGCGTGGCAGCGCGGTGAACATCACGAAGGAGATGAGGCTCCACGCCGAGGTGAGGTTTCCCGCGCGGCGCCCCTCTTCCACGAACTGGGAGGGCAACGACGGCACCGCGGTGTAGCGGGTGGGCCCCGTCTCCCGGCGCACGTAGTACTTCGCGGTCATCACCTCGCGTGCGTCGCGGTCGTCGAGCTGGGCGTAGGCGTAGAGCGCGTAGTCGTCGTAGTAGTCCGCGAGGGGAATGGCCCCCCGGTCCTCTCCCGCCTTGATGGAGCCCACCGGCCGGATTTTCGGGTGCGCCAGCTTCCACAGCTGGCCATCCTTGCCGCGCCAGAACTCGCTGGCTGTACAGCGGTCGAGCTCGGCGTCGAGAAGCTCGCGCTTGCCCTCCTCGCCGCGCGCGTCGAAAGCCTTGAGCTCGGCGTACGTGGGCGACTTCCCGCAGAAGTCGAGCAGCACGCGCCGATAGGCGAAGCGCAGGTCGTAGCGGCACACGTCGTACCGGGGATTCTGCCCCGCCGCGCAGGCTCCTGGCTGGTTGGGAACGCTCGCGGGGTCCGCGGGCAATGTGCCGCGCAGGAGTTCCTCCCCGTTCGTCACACCATCACCATCCACGTCCTCGCCCTCCACCGCTCGCAGCGCCTCGGGCAGGGCCATGGAGAAGTCACTATCGGACAACGGACGCGGTGCGCCGGGCGCCAGGTGCGCCTCCAGCGAGGCGCCGAACGCGTTCCGCTGCGGCGGTGCCGTGTGGCAGAGCGTGCAGGCGGGCTGTTGCCCCATACACGCGGGCGCCGAGGGATAGGTGGCACAGACCACGCCTGCCGCGGGTGGCCGGGCGAGCGCCGCCCCTGCCAGGCAAAGGAAAGCGCACAGGGTGAGTGGTCGAATCACGCAACCTCCTCGCGTACGGATTGCGGCATGTCGACACGTGTCCGGTCGAACAGGCGGGCCGCGAAAGGCCGTGGTGATCTCTTGCTCGAACCGAGCCAACGGCCCCAATCCTGTCAGAGGGTGTCAAGAAACCCTCATAGGGTCTCCCCGGGTTCTGAATTCCACGGAGGTGACACGCATGCGGGACGAGACGGGAACATTGAAGGGACGGGTGGCGCTGGTCGCGGGAGGAACACGCGGTGCCGGCCGGGGAATCGCGGTGCAGCTTGGCGCGGCGGGCGCCACTGTCTATGTCACCGGCCGGACGACGCGGGCGCATCGCTCCGAGCAGAACCGGCCGGAGACCATCGAGGAGACGGCGGAGCTCGTGACGGCGGCGGGTGGGCTCGGCATCGCCGTGCAGACCGACCATCTGGTCCCCGAGCAGGTGCGCGCCCTGGTGGAGCGCATCGACCGAGAACAAGGGCGGCTCGATGTGCTCGTGAACGACATCTGGGGCGGCGAGTCCATCTTCGAGTGGAACAGAAGCGTGTGGGAGCACTCGCTCGACAAGGGGCTGCGGCTGCTCCGGCTGGGCGTGGACACCCACCTCATCACCAGCCACTTCGCCCTGCCGCTGCTCATCCGCAAGCCGGGAGGTCTGGTCGTCGAAGTCACCGACGGCACCGCGGACTACAACGCGACGCACTACCGCATCTCGGCGTTCTACGACCTCGCGAAGGCCTCACTTCTCCGGCTGGCGTGGAGTCAGGCGCAGGAGCTGAAGCCTCACGGCGCCACCGCCGTGGCGCTGACTCCAGGCTGGCTGCGCTCCGAGGCCATGCTGGAGCACTACGGCGTCACCGAGGCGAACTGGCGTGACGCCACCGCGAAGGAGCCCCACTTCATCATCTCGGAGACGCCGGCCTACGTAGGCCGTGCGGTGGCCGCGCTGGCCGCCGACCCGGACCGGGCACGCTGGAGCGGACAGTCCCTGTCGAGCGGCCAGCTCGCCCGCGTCTACGGCTTCACGGACCTGGATGGCAGCCAGCCCGATGCCTGGCGATATATCCCCGACATCCAGGAGACAGGCAGCCCCGCGGACGCCACGGGCTATCGGTAGCCAGCTCCGTGGGCGCCAGCAATCACGTGAGCCGGATACGCTGATGCCGTAGGGTAGGCGGCCCGTGACGTCCACGCCCGCCTCTCCGTCCCTCCTCTCCCGCGAGCGCATCCGAGCCATCGACTGGCTGCGGGGCATCGCGGTGCTGTTCATGATCCAGACGCACACCCTGGCCCTGCTGACGCCCGAGCTGCGGCGCAGTATCTGGGTGGCGCGGCTGCTGCGCGTGGACGGACTGGTCGCCCCCGCGTTCATCTTCTCCGCGGGCTTCGCGACCGCCCTGATGATGGTTCGCAGCGCCGCGAGCGGCACGGTGCGCTCCCGCGTCCACCGCAACCTCCGCCGCGCTGGCGAGGTGCTCGCGGTGGCCACCCTGGTCAACTGGGCCTGGTTCCCCCTGCTTCGCGAGCCAGTGTGGATCCTCCGCATGGACATCCTCCAATGCGTGGGCCTCTGCCTGCTCATCGTCCTGCCAGTGGCGGCGCTCCTGTCCGCGCGCCCCCGGGTGTTGAGCGCCAGCGCCTTCGTCCTCGCCATGGTCACCTTCGCCGTGTCGCCGCTCGGCGAGCAGGTGGATGGGCCCTGGGCCACCCTGACGGAGAAGTCCTCCTTCGCCCCCTTCCCGCTGCTGCCGTGGCTGGGGTACGCGTGGCTCGGCGTCTTCGCGGGGACCATCGCGGGCGCCTGGGGACGCGCCGGGCTCGTCCGGGCGCTGGCGGTGCTGATGGCCCTGGGCCTCGCCGGCGTCGTGCTAGGCGACCACCTCTATGGCCTCTACCCGCCGCACCGCTTCTTCGTCGCCAACCCCTCCAATGCCGCGGCGCGCTTCGGCTGGGTCAGCACGGTGCTGCTCGTCCTGACGTGGTTGGAGGCCCGCGTACCGGCGAACGCGACACCCTCCCGGCTGCGGCGCTTCGTGGAGGCGTTCGGCACCTCGTCGCTGTCCGCGTACTTCTTCCACGAGATGCTGCTGTTCTACCGGCTCGGCGGCGTCTTCTCCTTCCAGCGCTTCTGGGGAGATAGCAGCGGCTGGCTCCAGTACTGGGTGCTGACCGCCATCCTCATCGGCCTCACCTTTGCGCTGTGCGTGGCCCTGGACCGGGTGGAGCGCGTGGCGAGGCCCGCGTTCCGGAGCCTCGCGGAGCGCATCCTCCGGCAGGGGCAGCAAGCCCCCGCCGGGCGGTGACGCGCGGGCCTCAGTGCCCCGCGGCGGCGAGCGTCTCGAAGGCGGAGATGACCTCCTTCGGCGCCTGCACCAGCTCGATGAGCACCCCCTCTCCACCATAGGGGAACTGCTCGCTCCCCTTCGGGTGGACGAAGCAGATGTCGTGGCCCGCGGCGCCCTTGCGGATGCCGCCGGGCGCGAAGCGCAGGCCCTGTGACTCCAGCCACTGTACGGCGGCGGGCAGGTCATCCACCCAGAGCCCCACGTGGTTGAGCGGCGTCTCGTGGACGCGCGGCTTCTTCTCCGGGTCCACCGGCTGCATCAGGTCCACCTCCACCTTGAAGGGCCCAGCGCCCGCGGTGACGATGTCCTCGTCCACGTTCTCGCGCTCGCTGCGGTAGGTGCCGTGGGGCGTCAAGCCCAGCAGGTCGACCCAGAGCTTCCGGAGCGGCGCCTTGTCGGCCCCTCCAATGGCGATCTGCTGAATACCCAGAACTCGAAATGGCCTGGCGGTCTGCATGGACCTGCACCCTGTCAGACAGGGCTGCGCCAGACAAGGACGCCCATCGCGGGCGCTGGCCGGAAATCGCTTCACCGTAGACCGTTATTGAAGGCCATGCGTTTCCAGGCGGCGACCTCCTCACTCATCGACCTTGGAGACCCGATGTCCCCCTTCTCGCTGAAGCGCCAGTTGACCGCCTGGGGAAGTGCCCTGTTCGTCGTCAGCACGCAGCCCGCCTGCGTCAGCCGGAGCCCGACCGCGGACGAACGCCCCCACGCCGAGGCCGAGATGGCGGCGACTTCGAGGCCATCCGGCCTGGACAAGGCCGCCGATGCGCCCGTCCCAGCATCTCAGTCGCTCGCCGGAGCGCCAGCCGCCGCACCCGCGCCGATGCCCACGATGCCCGCCCGGCGCGAGGCCCCCGCACCGGCCAAGGCGCTCGCTCGAGGCAAGGGGGACCACCTGGAGCGCCGCGCGCCCACGCCAGCCATGCCCTCCAAGCCCGCCTACGACAGCGAGAGCGCGCCGCCACAGGACGACACGGGCGGCAACACGTTCGCGGCCTGGAAGGCTCACGGCTTCGTCGACACGGCCAGGGACGCGCTCTCCACCTTCGCCGCGGACGTGGACACCGCTTCGTACGCCGTGTCGCGCCGCTACCTCACCCGGGGCAGGCTCCCGCCGACCTCCGCAGTCCGCGTGGAGGAGTTCGTCAACTACTTCAAGTTCCGCTATGCGCCTCCGGAGACGGGCGCATTCAGCGTGCACCTGGAGGGCGCGCCCTCGCCCTTCGATGACAAGCGCCACTTCCTGCGCGTGGGGGTACAAGGCAAGGTCGTCTCACGCTCGCAGCGCAAGCCCGCGCACCTGGTGTTCCTCGTGGACACCAGCGGCTCCATGTCCTCGGAGGACAAGCTGCCGCTCGCGAAAGAGGCCATCAAGATCGCCGTCAAGAACCTCAATGAGAACGACACCGTGGCCGTCGTCACGTACGCAGGCTCTACGCGGGACGTGTTGCCCCCGACGCCGGCCACTGACGTGAAGCGCATCCACGACGCCATCGACTCGCTCCAGGCGGGCGGCGGCACCGCGATGGGCTCCGGCATGGAGCTGGCCTACCGCCACGCGGTGAAGAAGGCCTCCGGCAACGTCGTGTCGCGCGTCATCGTCCTCACCGACGGCGATGCCAACATCGGGCAGAACCTGAGCGCCAACGCGATGCTGGAGAGCATCCGCAAGTACACGGCCGAAGGCGTCACGCTCACCGCCGTGGGCTTCGGCATGGGCAACTACCGCGATGACCTGATGGAGAAGCTCGCCGACAAGGGCAACGGTAACTGCTTCTACGTGGACAGCCTCCGCGAGGCGCGGAAGGTCTTCGAGACGCAGCTCACCGGGACGCTGGAGGTCATCGCCAAGGACGTGAAGCTCCAGGTCGAGTTCAACCCCGCTTCCGTCCGCCGCTACCGCCTGCTGGGCTACGAGAACCGCGACATCGCCGACCAGGACTTCCGCAACGACAAGGTGGACGCGGGTGAGATTGGCGCGGGCCACAACGTCACGGCCCTGTACGAGGTGGAGCTGACGGGCGCGGCCCCCGCGGAGCCCCTGGCCACCGTGCGCGTCCGCGCCAAGGCCCCCAACGGCACCGAGGCCTCCGAGCAGGCCTTCCCGTTCCAGCGGTCCACGCTCCGCTCGTCACTTGCGGGCGCGTCGTCGGACTTCCGCTTCGCCCTCGCCGTGGCCGCTACCGCGGACATCCTTCGCGACAGCCCCGCGGCGGAGGGCTGGAGCCTCGCCACCGCCGAGAAGCTGGCCGCGGGCGCCACCGAGGGCCTCGCTGACCGTGACGAGTTCCTCGGCCTGGTGACCCAGGCCCGCGCCCTGAAGGGCGCTTCCGCCCGCGGACGCTGACGCCCCGCCGCTGCCCGGGCAACGGGATATGCTGAGCGGCCATGCACCCACCCCGCTCACAGTCCCGACGTTTCCTCGTCCCCGCCGCCGCGCTCCTCCTGGCCTGCGGCGGCTGCAGTGAAGACCCGTCCGGCGGCGGTGCGCCGCTGGGCGAGGAGCAGCAAGGCATCGCCACGTACTACGACGCCGACGGCTCGGGGAATTGCAGCTTCGAGCCGACGGGTGACCTGATGGTGGCGGCCATGAACACGCCCCAGTACGCCAACAGCGCGGCGTGTGGCCAGTGCGTGGACATCGTCGGCCCCAAGGGCTCCGTCCGCGTGCGCATCGTGGACCGCTGTCCGGAGTGCGCGTCCGGCCACCTGGACCTGAGCCGCGCGGCCTTCGCCCGCATCGCGGAGATGCAGCAGGGCCGGGTGAACATCACCTGGACCCCGGTGTCCTGCGACGTGGCGGGCAACATCGAGTACCACTTCAAGAACGGCAGCAACCCCTGGTGGACCGCCATCCAGGTCCGCAACCACCGCCTGCCCATCCAGAAGCTGGAGTGGCGGCGGGGCTCCGGCGCCTGGCAGGAGGTCCCGCGCGAGAGCTACAACTACTTCGTCAACGCGAGCGGCATGGGCGATGGCGCCTTCTCCGTCCGCGTCACCGCCGTGGACGGCCAGCAACTGGAGGACACGCTGAGCCGGGTCCTCGACAACGCCAGCGTCGAGGGCTCCGGCCAGTTCCGCTAGCGCGCGGCGCCCCTCAGCGCCGCAGCATGGAGCGCAGCAACTCCAGGGCCTCGGTGACGTTCTGCCAGACCTGGAGCGACTTCACGCCCTCGCCCTCGCCTTGAATGGCGCGGCGCGAGGCGCGCTCCAGCGGGAGCAGCACGCCTTCCACCAGTTCGATCTGCCGGCTCAGCTCCGCCGGAGACGGCCCCGACAGCGCCGTCCTCTGGAGCGCCTCGGCCGGCACGCTCGCGGACACGTTCACCGGGCGATCGGCCAGCGCGGTGATGGCGCGGGAGAGCTGCTCCATGTACGGGCCGAAGTCCGGCGCGGGTGCGAGCGCCGCCGTCCGCACGGTGGGCGCGGACGCCTTCTCCTCCGCCTGGGCCGCCACCCGCTCCGTGAGCGCCTTGAGCAGGTGCGCCAGGTGCTTGAGGTACGGCGTCAGGTCCGGCCCCGCCGCGACAGGAGCGGCCACCGGTGCCGGCTTCGCCTTCGCGGCCTCGCGGCCCACCTTGGCCACCTCCAGCACGGCCTCGCGCAGGGACTCCAGGCGCGGCAGCACCTCCACCACCGCGCCCGGCTCCTCCTCCCGGACGTTGCTGGCGGTGACCTGGGTGGCCGCCTGCACCACCGCGTCCCGCACCGCGCCGAGCTGCTCCTCGATGCCGCTGAGCTGTCCCGTGACGCGAGCCACCGGGTCGTCGTCCTTGCCGCCCATGCGCTTCACGCGCGCGAAGCCCTGCTTGATCTCCTCCCAGCGCTTCGCCTTCTCCGGCGTGAGCCGGCCGCGCATCTCCGCCAGCTTGAGCAGGTTCTGCTCGGCCGCCGTCGTCAGCGTCTGCGACTCCCCCTGGTAGTGGTCGTCGATGAGCCGCTCGAGCTCGTCGTCGGTCATCGCCGCGACAATCTTCTCGGTGAGCTTGTTCATGTTGCGGTAGCTGCCCTGCAACTTGAACGCGGGCTCGGTCCGGAAGCGCTCGTCCTGCGCCGCCGAGGCGATGTACTGCAGGTTCACCTTCAACAGGACCGACTGGGCGCGGAACATGCGCTGGAACACGGCGATGAGCTCCTGGAGCTCCGCCGCCGCGTAGCCGTGCTTCAGCTCGCCCGTCTGGATCTCCTCGCCCTGCGCCATGCGGATGAGGCGGTGGGTGTCCGACGGATCGCGGGTGGCCAGCGGCGCCGTCACCGGGTTCGACGTGAGCGCGTTCTCGATGTAGCTGAGCGCGAACAGGTGCTCCTTGCCATCGAGGATGTCACCCAGGTTGTAGGTGTCCGCGCGGTTCGCGAGCATGTCCGGAATGCGGAAGCGCTCACCCGTCTCCGTGTACGGGTTGCCGGCCATGACGACGCAGAACTTCTTGCCGCGCAGGTCATAGGTGCGCGTCCGGCCGTTCCACACGCCCTCCACCCGGCGCTGGCCGTCGCACAGCGAGATGAACTTCTGGAGCAGCTCCGGGTCCGTGTGCTGGATGTCGTCGAGATAGAGCATCACGTTGTTGCCCATCTCGAAGGACAGGTTGATGCGCTCCACCTCCTGCCGCGCGGTGGCGTTGGGCGCCTCGGCCGGGTCCAACGACTTCACGGAGTGCCCCAGCGCGGGGCCGTTCACCTTCACGAAGTTGAGGCCCAGGCGGCTGGCGACGTACTCCATCAGCGTCGTCTTGCCGTAGCCCGGCGGAGACATGAGCAGCAGCATGCCCATGCGGTCGGTGCGCTTGCCCTCGCCCGCGGCGCCGAGCTGCTTCGCCAGGTTCGCGCCGATGAGCGGCAGGTACACCTCGTCGATGAGCCGGTTGCGCACGAAGGAGCTCAGGACCTTCGGCGTCAGCTCGTCCAGGCGCAGCTTCCGGCGCTCGCGCTCCAGCATCTCGCGCTGCATGGCCCGGTATGCCAGGTATTGCGGCACGCGCACCTGGCGGAACTCGCTCAGGCGCGCCAGGAACTCGTCCAGGCGCAGCGGCAGCTTCCGGTCCTGGATGCGCGGGTGGTTGCCCAGCAACCCGGAGACCTCGGTGGCCGTGAGCGCTCCCGCGGACTCGCGGTCCAGCTTGGTGCCGGTGAGCAGCAGCACCGCCGTCTCCAGCGCCACGTGGACGGCGTCCCCCGGGCCTTCCTCGCGCTGGGCCAGGTAGCCATCCAACCACACCCGGGCGAGCTCCAGCCGGGCGCCCAGGTCCTTCTCCAGCCCCCGCAGGTCATCCTCGAACGCGGAGCGCGTCCCAAGGCGGTCCAGCGCATGGAGGAACGCGTCCCTCAGCACCAGCGCCTCGCCGCTGGTGGTGAAGCGCGGGTGGTCCGCACCCAGCTCCTCGACCAGGTAGCGGCCCGCCTGCATCGCCTCGGTGGGCGAGTGCTTCAACCCGTGCGCGGTGAGGAACGCACCGATGCGCTCGCCTAGCGCGTCACCAACCTCGGCCAGACTGCCGCCGGAGGCGAAGGTGCTGCGCAGCCGGGCGAGGCTCCGCGCGCGCCGCTGGAACACCGCCCTGCCCGCCTCGTCGGCGTCGAAGACCCAATACAGGGCCGCCCATGCGCGCGGCTCCGGCGCAAAGCGCAGCAGGCCGGCGCCCTGGTGCAGCCCTAGCAGCTTCTCCAGGATGGCGGCTGCGTCCGCGTCATGCACGCCGCGCTCATAGCCCTCGTCGAAGCGGTCGGCCGCGTAGGCTCGCACCTTCTCCAGCAGCGTGCCCCCCACCAGCGCCTCATGGAGCGCCGCCAGGGACTGGCCTGCCTTGCCCTCCTCCGCGTCCGCCAGGAGGCAGCCCGCGAGGTATTCGGAGCGGTACACGCCGGGCGACTCGGAGACCAGGTGCTGGTCCCAGAAATCCCGGTACTTCAGCAGCTCCGCGTCCTCCACCCGCTGCGCGTAGTCCGTACCGGTGAGCTGGAGGTAGAGCTCCCCGTCGCGCGGCAGGAGCGTCAGGTCCAGCGGCTGCGTGTTGACGTTGAAGCGGTACGCGCCCAGCTTGATGAGCGCGTCACCGTCCGCGAACAGGTCCTGCCGGTCGCGCAGCGCCCGCAGCGCGTCCTGCTTCGCGGACTTCACGCGCGACTGCACCTCGTCCGCGCGGACGCTGTCCTGCAACTCCATGAGCTGGTCAGCGAGCTGACGCAGCTTGAGGATCATCGCGTCGGAGGCGAAGTAGCCGTTGAGCTCGTCGTCCGTCTTGAAGGACTTCGCGCGGCGCTGCACGCCCTGGAGGATTCGCTCCGCGGCCCCGAAGATGCTCTGCGCGCGGCGCTGCCGCTCGTCCACGAGCGACTGCTTGCGCGCGCCGAAGGCCTCCAGCAGCTCCTCGCGCTTCTGGGTGATCTGCTCCAGGAACTCGTCGAACTCGCCGAAGCGGCCCTCCAGTTCCTCCAACTGCACGGTGAGGCGGGACATCGCCTCGTCGCAGCGCTCCGGGGTGTCCGTCTGCGACAGCGAGCTCTCGATGCTCTGCCCCAGCAGCTTGAACTGCGCGCCGAACTCCGCCCGCTTCTCGCGGCCGGACAGCTCCTTGCGCTTGGCCGCGAGGCTGGCGCGCACCCGGTTGAGGCGGCTGAAGAGCTCGGAGATGCCCTCCAGGATGCGGGCCCGGGCCAGCGGGTCGCCCACCTGAAGTCCGCCGACGACCTCGCCCAGGACCTCCAGGCCGTGGGCCGTCCGGTCCACGTCCTCGCCCAGCGGAGCCAGCTCCACGGAGGTCTGCAACGGCTCCAGCTGCGCCAGCAGCTCATCCAGGCGCGAGGCCAGGGGCGCCAGCGCCTCCCCCGTCTGGAGGAACTCCACGCAGGCCGCGCTGACCCGGTCGGAGGCCTCCACCACCGCGGCCTCCAGGGCGTCCACGCGCCCCAGGTCCATGTAGCGGATGTCCTTCAGCGTGATCAGGTGACCGCGCTGCTTGCGCAGGTCCGCGAGCGCCTGCATGAAGGCCTCGGCGTGGGAGAGGTTCTCCGGCTGCACGCGCAGCAGCAGCGCCTCCTGCTCCACCTCCGCCGCCGCCAGCGACTCGGTGGCGCGCTTCTGCATCGCGACCACCTTCTCGAACTCATCGATGATGAGCTCGGCGGTGCGCCGCAGGGTCTCCACCGGCTCCTGAAGTCCGGTCTCCTCATGGCCCAGCCAGTAGTACGCGTCCAGCGCGCGCGTGGCCGCGGCCACCAGGTCCTCGTAGGTGCGCCGCGTGGGCTTCTCCGACTTCGCGACGCGCTGAATCGTCAGCGCGTCGGAGATGCCACGCACCAGCTCCGCGTTGCCCACCTTGCCCAGGTAGCCGGGCGCAGGCGGCGTGGCCGCCGCGTGCTCCGCGGAGACGAAGGGCGTCTGCCAGACCTGCATCGGGTGGACGCGGGTGGGCTCATCCGACGAGGACCGGAAGATGACCAGCTGCCCGTCGGAGAAGAGGCTCATGCCTTGGGCGACCAGGGGGTTCTGCACCTCCTTGCGCACCAGGTTGTAGGGGAACAGGACGTAGGAGCCGTCCGTGCGCCGGTGGAAGATGTAGAGCACGTCCTCGCCGTTGGGCGAACGGATGGCCCGCTGGAACTCCATGCCCTCCGAGGCGGCGGCGCCGTCGAAGACCTTGAAGTCCCCCGTCTGGAGGTAATAGCCCCCCGGGAAGACGATGCCCTGGTCCTCCGGCAGCCGCACACAGGCCTGCCCGATGGCGTCGATGCGCACCACGTGCTGCGTGCGGGAGTTGAAGACGAGGTAGCGGTACACCTTCTCCCGGAAGGGCAGCACGCGCAGCAGGATGAGCGAGCCCACCTGCGCCCAGGCGAACTCGGCGTCGTCCAGCGACTGGTCCGGGTCGTCCACGGGCTCGCTGTAGATGCCCATGCCGGTGGAGGTGTTGTCCTCCACCTTGATGGTGAGGTCACCCTTCACCGTCTCCACGAACACCTGGTCCAGCACGTTGACGTGCGGGTGCTGGCCGGTGACGTAGTTGTCGCGCGTGGCCACCGTCCACTCGAAGTCGTGCGACGGCGGGAAGACGTGGTCGCGCTCCCCCTGGTTGTCCAGATAGGTGGCGCGGCCCTCCAGGTCCAGGCTGAAGCGGAAGACCTTGATGTCGCGCAGCGACTGGCCCGTCTGGAAGATGGCCAGCAGGCGCGAGTCCAGCTTGCGAACCTGAAGGAGCTTCGCGTCCTTGTAGTACTTGTAGAGCTCGCCGAAGTCCTTCACGAAGCGGGGGTCCGCCAGGAACCCACCCGCCTCGGTGCTGGGCACGGCGGAGAGGTCGAAGCCGTCGGCCGTCCTCTCGAACTTGTGCAGCGAGAACACGTCGGACACCGACGTCTCGCGCTTCAAGCCGATGAAGACGTTGTAGCCGAAGAGCAGGTACTTGCCGACGCTGGCGATGTCACACGGGATGCAGTTGTTCTCGGTGCGCACCCGCTCGTTGCCGATGACGGTCAGCTCCGTCCCGCCGAAGAGCACCTTGCGCCGGCCGTTGAGGTCCGTCGCCTTCGCCCCGAGGACGTCCGCCTGCGCCAGGAGCCGCGCCCGGATGACCTCGTAGCTGCCGCCTTCCAGCGCCGCCTCGCCCGCGGGCGCCGCGCCCTTGCCACCGTCAGTTGCCATGGATTTTCACCGGGAAAGCGTAGACCCCCACCCCCGCGCCCACTCGCTCGGAGAGGCGCCACCCCGAAGGGGCGGCCGGGGTGAGGGTCGTCTTACGGCCGTGCCACCGCCGCCTTGCCACGGCGGTGGCCCTTCGAACCATCAGCCCTGCTTCGTGTCGGCCGCGCCGGGCCGCGCCTCGTCCACCAGCGCCTTGAGGCCCGCGGTGGTCGCGGCGACGGGGCTGGCCGCCATCTTGTGCAGCAGCGCGGCCACCGCCAGGTTCTGCGCGTCGTTGCTCAGGCCCGGCTTGGAGAGGATCTCCTTCAGGTCGGCGGGCAGGTCCTTCTCGCCGTTGAGGTAGCCGCCCAGCGCCTTCTTCAGCGCCTCGCCGTGGTCCAGCGCGCCGTCCACCGCCGAGCCGAACGACACCGCCTTCACGAAGCGCTCGAAGAACTGGCCGTCGCCGCCGACGATGTTGAACTTCGCGTTGGCGAACGCCTTCGCCAGCACCTCGGCCTGGGCGTGCGCGATCTCCTTCTTCGCGCGGATGGCCTCCAGCTCCACGTCGCGCTCCTTGTTGAGCTTGAGGCGGAACTCCTCGTGCTCGCGGCCGACGCCGTCCATCAGCTTCATGGACGCCGCCTTCTCCGCGAGGCCGCGGGCCTCGGCCAGCAGCTTCTCCTGGATGGCAGCGGCCTCGGCCAGCTGCTTCTCGCGGGTGGCGATGGCCTCGGCCTCGCCGCGCTTCTGGATGGCGACGGCTTCCGCCTCCAGGACGCGCGCCTGGGCCAGGCCCTTCTCCTGCTCGCCCGCGGCCTCGGCCAGCAGCTTCTCGCGGACGATGTTCGCCTGCGCATGGCCCTGCTTCTCGATGGCGGTGGCCTCGGCCTCCTTCACGCGCACGTTGACCATGCCGAGCTTCTCCTGCGCCTGCGCGTCGGCCTCCTTCACGCGCACCTCGGCCAGTCCCTCGGCGGCGACCTCTGCCTGGATGCCCTCAGCCAGGCGGACCTTCGCCTTCGCCGTCTTGTCAGCGGCCTCCAGCTCGGCCTCGGCCAGCGTCAGCTTCTCCTTGGCGGTGAACTTGGCCACCTCGTTGGAGGCCTCGGCCGCCTTGATGTCCTTGACCAGCTTCTCCTGCGCCTGCGCCTCGGCGGTGATGAGCAGCGCATCCTTGTTGCGGGTGGCCTCGGCCTTCACGCGCAGGTCCTTGATGCGCTCCTCCTCCTCGGCCACCGTCTTCTCGACGGCGATGCGGGCGCGCACCACGTCGGCAATGGCCTTCTTCTCGGCCTCGAGCGCCTTCTCCTTGGCGATGCGCTGCAGCTCCGTCTCACGCTCGCGGTTGATGGCCTCCAGGGCGCGGTCCTTCTCCACGCGCTCGGCCTCCACCCCCACCACGCGCTCGCGGTTCTTCTGCGCGACCTCTACCTGACGAGCCTTGTTCTGCTCGTTGATGTCGATCTCCTCCTCCGCCTTGATGCGCGCCAGCTGGGCCTTGGCGAACTCCTCCTGCTTCACGCGCTCGGCCTCGGCCGTCTCACGCGCCTGGATGCTGTCGATCTCCCGCTTCTGCCTCGCGGCGGCCTCCTCGCGCTGACGCTCGAGGGCGAAGATGGCCTCGTCCGCCTCGACGTTGCGCTTGGTGACGGCCATGCGCTCGTCCTGGCGCAGCTCGTTCGTGAAGACGTTCTGCTTCGTGGTCAGCTCGGTGATCTTCCGGATGCCCTGCGCGTCGAGGATGTTGTCCTTGTCGAGCATCTCGACCGGGGTCTGCTCCAGGAAGTCGATGGCGCAGTCCTCGAGCATGTAGCCGTTGAGGTCACGGCCGATGACGCGGACGACCTCGTCCTTGATCTCCTCACGCTTGGTGTAGAGCTCCTCGAAGTCGAAGCTCTTGCCCACCGTCTTGAGCGCCTCCGAGAACTTGGCCTCGAAGAGGTTCTCCAGCGTCTCCTGGTCGGAGGCGCGCGCGCAGCCGATGGACTGCGCCACCTTCAGGACGTCCTCGCGCGTCTTGTTCACGCGCACGAAGAAGGTCACCTTGATGTCCCCGCGAATGTTGTCCTTGCAGATGAGGCCTTCCTTGCCACGGCGGTCGATCTCCACCGTCTTCAAGGAGATGTCCATCACCTCCGCCCGGTTGATGATCGGGAACACCACGGCGCCGGTGAAGGTGACGACCGGCTCGGCCTTCAGCGTGTTGACGATGAGCACCTTGCCCTGGTCCACCTGCCGGTAGAGCCGGACAATGGTCAGGAGGATGCCTCCAAGTAGGATGATGCCACCTGCACCGGCGGCGACCGCGGTAATGGGATCCATGGCCAATTCCTGATTGGTGATGACAGCGGGCCTTGTATCAGGCGCCGGAGGTCCCCCGCAAAAGCCCTCTGGCGTCGAATGTGACGGCCGCCCCCCTGCGCGGCCGGTGCTACTTCAGCCTCGTGCCTTCAAGCGAGCGAGCGCCGCGGCCCGAGCCGGGTCCTGGAGTTGCTCCAGCTCCTCGGGCAGCAGCCAGTCGACAGGCTCCACTTCGTAAACGTGCCGCTCGGCATCGTACGAGAGGATCAGCGCGGGCTGGCCGCGCTTGAGCTCATTGGGCTTCGAGCAGACGACGTTCAGGATCATCCCCGCCCCGCCATCCTCGAAGGTCGCGTGCCCCGCCCGGTCCGTCACGCTGCCGCTGGAGATGGTGCACACGCGGCCCATCAGGACTTCACGGCCGGGCGCCCGCTTGGCCACGAACACCGGCCGCAACGGCCGGACCACGAAGCCCCCCGACACCGTCCCCGCCGCGAAACAGGCCACGCCGAGCCCGGTGCTCAGGAGCCATGACGGCATCAGCGGCCCCAGCGCCTCGTGCAGCGGCTGCGCGCTCACCACCGAGAGGAACCAGGCGATGAAGGTCACGAAGCTCACCGACACGGTGATGGGGATGCCGGCGAAGCCCATCGCTGCCAGGAGCCCGCCCCCATCGACGTCGAAGTCCGAGTCGTGGGCACCCAGCGCCTTGGCGCCGCTCTCCATGGCGCCACCGAGCGCCTTGCCGCCGCCCGAGACGGCGCCACTCAACGCCTTGCCGCCCCCTTCCAGGGCGCCACTCAACGCCTTGCCTCCGCCCTCGAGGGCGCCGCTCAAGGCCTTGCCGCCGCCCTCGAGGCTGACGTCGGCGTCGAACAAGTCGATGCCCACGGCACCCACGATGACGAACAGCCAGTACGTCATCACCACGCCCAGGACGATGGTGAAGATGGCGGTCGGAAAGGCCAGGATGGTGTCGAGGAAGGCGTTCATACGGCTCGGTTTGCACTCTAAGCGATTGTCATTCCCGTCGAAAACGCGCCGGGCGCTTTTCCGGTCGATTCCCCAGCCGCCGGCCGGACGGCACCTGCCCCCGCCTTGCCGCGAGGCCCTGCTCACGTGGGGCTCGCGGGTTTCCCCTTACCCAGCCCATGAACGCGCACGCGGAGCCCGCCTCCCGGGTCGACGCCCGGAAGGGTACCAGAGCCAGACGGCAACGGTGGCCCGGGCCTCGTCCCTCCATCCGCGCTGGCCCTGTTCGAGCGAGGCCAGGTGATGGATGCGTGGCTCGACCCCATGGACGCGCTGGCGGACGCACGGACGCTGACGGATGGCGCGCCCGCCTCGCGGCGATGCGTGACTCAGGCCACCACGGCCTCGACTACGCTGGGCGGCATCGTCGTCGGGAAGACGTTGGAAAGCTTCAGGCCTGCCTTCGCCAGCAGCTCCCCGTACTCGACGCCCGTGCGCTCCCGGCCGCCCACCACGACGAGCATCGCCAGGTCATACAGGTTGCCGAAGTGCGGCACGTTGTCGCCCGGCAGCACCGTCTCCACGATGAGCAGCCGCGAGTCGGGGCGCATCGCGGCGCGGATGCACTGAAGGATGCGCAGGCTGCGCTCGTCGTCCCAGTCGTGGAGGATCTGCGAGAGGATGTACGCGTCGTAGCCCTCGGGGATGCGAGCGAAGAAGTCGCCCTCCAGGACCTCGCAGCGCCCCGCCATCCCCTGCTCCGCGAGCCGCTGCCGGGCCTCGGCCGCGACGTGCGGCATCTCGAAGACGGCGCCGCGGACGCCGGGGTTCGCCTGGAGGATGTGTGTCAGCAGCATGCCCGTCCCGCCGCCCACGTCGCAGATGCTGCGCGTGGTGGAGAAGTCATATGCGTTCACCACCGCGGGCGCGTTGAGCGTCTGGTACGCGGCCATGCTGTCGTTGAAGATGGCGGCGACGTCCGGGTGCGTGCTCATGTAGTTGAAGAACGAGTCCCCCATGAACTTCTCGAGGGAGGGCTGCCCCGTCTTCAGGGAGTTGGGGAGATCGCCCCAGGCCTGCCACGACAGAATGTGGCCGTGCGCCCGCAGCGAGCCATACACGGAGCCGGGGTTGTCCTTGCGCAGCATCTCGCCCAGCTCCGTGAGCCCCCAGCGCTGCGTGGCTTCGTCCTTCACGAGGACGCCCAGCCCGCTGAGCAGGCGCAACATCCGGCGCAACGACGGCGCATGCGTCTCGCTGGCCTCGGCCAACTCCTCCACCGTCTTGGGCGTGTCCCCAATGATGTCCGCGATCCCCAATTCCGCCATCGTCTGCAGGCAACGGGAAACCCAGAAGCCATAGACCATTTGCGTCATTTGCATGGCCGCGGGCGGAGGCGCGTGAGAGGATCGAGGTTGCTGGCTCATGTGTCCGTCTCCAAGATGTTGAGATGCAAGGGTGAAGCTACAACCTGTAAGGTAGGCTGCAAAGCTAATACGATTTTCTCACTTAGTCTTGAGACCGAGCGTTTTCCGTGCGCGCATACGTCACCTGCCGAGAGGCCCTGCCCCGCAACGCGGTCCATGCATTGAGGACCGCCCTGCTGGGCTCGCGCTTCGTGGCCCGGAGCCCGCTGATGGGGACGTTCCAGGCCAGCCGGGGGTTCGCCTTCATCTTCACGCACGAGGGCCGCACCATGCTGGAAGCTCGCTTTCCCTTCCTGGTGCCCTACCTCGATCGCGTGCTGGCCCCCACCAGTTCCAGGGGCCTGCTGCCGTGGCACGAGCGGCTCTGGGGAGCACGCAAGCAGCGTCCGACCCCGAACGCATTCTACCTCAATCTGTTGCTGCTGGAGGCGGGGCGTGGTGTGGGCCGTCACATTGATGCAACCCTCCAGGAGCCCAGCGGGGTGACCGGCGCGACACCCCAGCACGTGAGCGTCCTCTACCTCCAGGTACCGGAGCAGGTGCGGGGCGGGGAGCTCCGCCTGCTCCGCCATGACACCCCCGTGGGTGAAGTCCGCCCCCGTGAGGGGCTGCTGGTCCACTTCCGCGGCGACCTCCAGCACGAGGTGCGCCCCTTCACCGGTGGGCCGCAAGGCGCGCTCCGCGCCAGTCTCGTCTGCGAACAATATGTGTTCACGCCCGAGGCGCTCGCGCGAATCCCCGCCTTCCGCATCCAGTCCAAGGCGGGCTTTGCCGCGTACCTCGATGACCAGCGCGAGCGGCCGGACGCGAGCGCCGCCGGAACATTGGAATAGGCTTCACCTCAACCCAGGAGGCGCCGTGGCGGTCGACCCCCGCAGCACCGATGTCGAGCGGTTCATCCATGAGGACTCGGGAGCCCCCGTGGTCATGCTGAACCTGGTGCGCTTCAAAGAAGGTGGGCGCGCGTCCTACGAGGCCTACGCCAGCGCCGTCATGCCCTTCATCCAAAAGGTGGGCGCCCAGCCCCTCTATGCCGGTGACGGCTCGACGGCCCTGGTCGCGGAACCGGGCCAGGCGTGGGACGCGGTGCTGCTGGTCCGCTACCCCAGCCGCGCGGCCTTCCTCCAGATGGTGTCGGACCCGGAGTATCAGCGCATCTCGCACCTGCGCACGGAAGCGCTGCAGGAAGCCGTGCTCCAGGCGACGACGCCCTGGGCCACGTCCCCCGCGCCCTGAGTCATGGCACGGAAGGCCGTGCCCGCGCGTCGTCCCGCAAGCGGAGGTCCGCCGTCTCCGCGAACGTGGGCGGGCGGCGGTGCTTCGACGCCTGCTCGTAGGCATAGGCAAGCTTCAGCAGCATGGGCTCGCTCCAGGCTCCACCGATGAAAGACAGGCCCACCGGCAAGCCGTGCACGAAGCCCGCGGGGACGGTGATGGAGGCGTAACCGGCGACGGCCGTGGGCGTGGAGCTGCTGCCCAGCCAGTGGTCGCCGTTGACCAGGTCGATGAGCCCTGGCGGCGCCTGGGTCGGTGCCACCAGCGCATCCAACCGGTGCTTCTTCATCACGGCATCCAGCCCCTGGGCTCGCGAGAGCCGGCGGCAGGCCTGGAGCGCCTTGAGATAGGCCTTGTCGGTGAGGGGCCCCTTCGCCTGCGCCAGGTGGAAGAGCTCCTGGCCGAAGTACGGCAGCTCCGACGAGGCCTGCGCCTCGTTGTAGCGGATGAGCTCCGCGAGCGTCCGCGGCGCCGTCCCCTCACCCAGCGTCGCCAGATAGGCCTCCAGCCCCGCCTTGAACTCGTAGAGGAGGACCTCGAACTCAGGCTCGTCCAGCTTCGCCGCAGCGGGGATGGGCGCGGGGTCCACGAGGATGGCGCCCCGCGACTTCATCAACGCCAGCGCCTCCTCCACGCACGCATCGGTCGCCGGGTGGTAACCGAAGAAGCGCTCCCGAGGGACGCCGATGCGCGCCCCCGCGAGCCCCTGCGGGTCCAGGAACCGGGTGTAGTCCATGTGGCCCCTGCCCTGGCTGGCCGCCGTCGCGGCGTCCGCGGCGTCCACGCCCGCGAGCACGCCCAGCAGCACCGCCGCGTCCGCCACCGTGCGCGTCATGGGGCCGGCGGTGTCCTGGCTGTGGGAGATGGGGATGATACCGGCCCGGCTCACCAGCCCCACCGTCGGCTTGAGCCCCACGAGCGACGCAGCCGCCGAGGGTGAGACGATGGAGCCGTCCGTCTCCGTTCCCACGGACACCGCGCAGAAGTTGGCCGCGGTGGCCGAACCCGAGCCCGAGCTGGAGCCCGACGGGGTCCGGTCCAGCGCATACGGGTTGCGCGTCTGCCCGCCCCTCCCACTCCAGCCGCTGGCCGAACGCGTGGAGCGGAAGTTGGCCCACTCACTCAGGTTCGTCTTGCCCAGGATGACCGCGCCGGCGGCGCGCAGGCGCTCCACGATGAATGCGTCACGCGGTGGCTTCGCCCCCACCAGCGCCAGCGAGCCCGCAGTCGTCTGCATCAGGTCGGCGGTGGCGATGTTGTCCTTGAGGAGCACGGGGATGCCGTGCATCGGGCCCCGTGGCCCCTTCTCACGGCGCTCCCGGTCCAGCGCGTCGGCGATCGCCAGTGCCTCCGGGTTCAGCTCGATGACCGAGCGCAGCGAGCCATCCAGCGCGCGGATGCGCGCGAGGTAGCGCTCCGCGAGCCCCTGCGCGGTGTGCGCCCCCGACTGCATGGCGGCCTGGAGCTGCGCCACCGTCGCCTCCTCCAGCTCGAACGGCTCGGCGGCAGCCCGGCCGTGGACATCCAGCGTGGCGAGCGCCGTGGCGGCGGCGGTGCCGCCCAGGAGGGTTCGGCGGCTGAGCCCCACCGGGGCGACAGCCTTGGACTGGGACTTCTTCATGGTGGACACGCACTACATCAGCGGCACGCAGAGGGTCGCAACCCCGCCCCTGCTTCGTTAGCGTGCCCGGCTGCTATGGCCTCTCACCTCACCCTCCTGGCCGGACCGGACGCGCTCCGGCTCATTCGCGAGCGGGGCTTGCGCGGCGATGACGTGGACGTCGTCCCCGGCGCCTCGGGTGGTCCGAAGTGGCTCGTGCTGGCGGGGCTCGACCGGGCCCTGTTCGGCGGGCTGTTCCAGGGCCGGACGCGGCCCCTGCACCTCATCGGCAGCTCGATTGGAAGCTGGCGGCTGGCCTGCGTGGCCCAGAAGGACCCGGTGCTCGCGCTGCGCCGCTTCGAGGCCGCGTACATCGACCAGCGCTATCCCCCCAAGCCCTCGCCCGCCCAGGTCAGCGAGACCTGTGAGCGCATCGTGGACTCGCTCCTCGGGGACGAGGGCGAGGCGGAGCTCCTCGGCCACCCCTGGGCCCGCCTCCACATCGTCACAGCGCTGTGCAGGGGCGCGGTGGGCCTGGAGGACCGGCGAGCCCAGATGCTGGGGCTCGCGCTGTGCGCTCTCGGCAACCTCGTGAGCCGCCGGACCTTGGGGCTTCACATGACGCGCGTCATCTTCCATACGGCGGGTGACGCCAGCCCCTTCGCCGGCCTGAACGACCTGCCCTCCACCCACGTCGCCCTGACGCGGGACAACCTGAGGCGGGCGCTGCTCGCCTCCGGCGCCATTCCGCTGGTGCTGAGCGGCGTGAGGATTCCCGGCGCGCCCTCGGGCGTCTTCCGCGACGGCGGCGTGCTCGACTATCACCTGGACCTGGACTTCGGCCCTGGAACGGGCCTGGTGCTCTACCCGCACTTCTACCCGTACGTGGTGCCAGGCTGGTTCGACAAGGCGCTGCGCTGGCGGCGCGCACGGCCGGAGAACTTCCGCCGGGCCCTCCTCATCTCCCCATCGCCGGAGCTGGTCGCGCGCCTCCCCGGAGGGCGGATTCCGGACCGGGTCGACTTCGAGCAGTTGAAGGACGCCGAGCGGATGCGCGCATGGAACCAGGTGGTCTCCGAAAGCGAGCGCATGGGCGAGGAGCTCCTGGAGCTGATGGCCACCGGACGCATCGCCGAGCACCTCCAGCCGCTCTGAGCTCCTGAAAAGACAGCGGCCGGCTCCCTTTCGAGAGCCGGCCGCCAGCGCTTCAATCCATCAACCTTCCGCGGCGCCCGGACCGTCACTTCATCCGGGCCCCACGGCGTCCACCTCCCACCCGAAGGCGGGAGGCGGACTCAGTCGCCTCAGTTCTGACGACGGCGGCGCAGCAGGCCGAGCAGCGCCAGGCCGAGCATGCCGGCCGGGGCGCCCGCGCCCGTCGCGGAGCAGCCGCCACCGTCTTCGTCACCGTTCTTCGCGGTGAACTGAACGGTGGTGCTGTTCTCCGCGCCGTCCGCGTCCGTCACCGTCAGGCGGAAGCTGAACGTCGCCGACTTGCCCTTGAGGTCGGGCAGGTTGACGACTGCCACCGCCTGGTCGGCGCCGGAGATGGTCGCGTTCGGGCCCGCCGTCTGCGTCCAGCGGTAGGTCAGCGCGTCACCGTTCGCGTCGCTGGAAGCCGAGCCGTCGAGCGTGGCCGACGTCTGGTTGCCAGAGACCACCGCGCGGGCGTTCGCCACCGGCGCGATGTTCTCGTCGGAGACGGTCACGCTCGTCACGGACGCGACAGTGGACGTGCCGTCGCTGACCAGCAGGAGGAACGACAGCGTCTCCGCGGTGGCCGGCGCCGTGAAGGACGGCGTCAGCGAGGAGGCATCAGACAGCGTCACGGGCGTGCCGCCGGTCTGCGTCCAGGTGATGGTCAGCGCATCGCCGTCCGCGTCGGTCGCCGTGCCGTTGAGGGTCACGGTCGCACCGGCCTCCACCGTCACAGGCGCACCCGCGTCGATCTCCGGAGCGGTGTTGCTCGGGTTGGCGCCCGGGTCAGCCGCCACGATGATGCGCACGATGTCGCTGGTGGTCGAGGTGCCGTCGCTGACCGTCAGGATGAAGCCCAGCGTGTCACCGTTGACCGTGCTCGGCGCGGTGAACGACGGCGTCAGGGTGTCGGCACCCGTCAGCGTCACCTCCGTGCCACCGATCTGCTCCCAGTGGTACGTCAGCGTGTCACCCTCGGCATCGGTCGCGGAGCCGCTGAGCGTGACGACGTCACCGGCGTTCGCCGTGCCGTCGATACCCGCGTTCACGGTCGGAGCCGAGTTGACCGGCAGCGAGCCGTCGATGATGGTCACCGGCACCGCCTTGGTTGCGGAGGCCGTGCCGTCCGTCGCCGTCACGGTGAACTCGTACGAGCCCGGGAGCGGCGTGGCGAAGGAGATGGTGGCCGTGTCGGCGCCCGTGATGGACACCGTCGAACCACCGGTCTGCTCCCAGCTGTAGCTGACCGCGTCACCGTCCGGATCGACCGCGGCCGCCGTCACGGAGACGGTGCCCGAGGCGAAGGAGACGGCCGTGTCGGAGACGACCGGCGCGCGGTTCACGTTCGTGACCGTCACGGTGACCGTGTCGTTCACGCTCGCGATGCCGTCGCTGACCGTCAGACGGAAGACCAGCACGTCGTCCAGCGTGACCTCGGGCGCGATGAACGTCGCCGTCGGCGTGGTGTAGTTCTTCACCGCCACCGGCGTACCGGAGACCTGGGTCCACAGGTACGTGAGGGCGTCACCGTCCTCGTCGCTCGCGGAGCCGCTCAGCGTGTACTCAGCGCGCTCCTCGACCGTGCCGTCGAGGCCCGCGTTCACGGTGGGCGCGTTGTTGGGCTGCCGCACCGTCACCGTCACCGAGTCAGTGGCCGTCTTCACGCCGTCGGAGACGGTCAGCGCGAACTCCAGCGTGGTGCCCTGGGTGATCTGCGGCGCCAGGAACCACGGCGTCAGGGTGTCGGCACCCGACAGGGTGACCGCGGGGCCCGACGTCTGCGCCCACGTGAACGTCACAGGCTGGCCTTCCGGGTCAGAAGCAGCACCCGAGAGGCGCACCACGTCACCCGCGAAGACCGTCAGGTCCGCACCGGCGTTGGCGATGGGCCAGGGGTTCACGCAGACGTTGTCTTCATCCGCGATGGTGGTGAACGGGGTGTTCGTGATGCCCAGGAACTCGAGGTCATCCAGCAGCCAGCCCGTGTAGCCGAAGGCCATGTCCGTACCGACGCGGAAGCGGACCTGCACCGTCTTGCCGGCGTAGGCCGTGCCCAGGTTGATGGTCGCGGGGACCATGCCCGGGAACTCCCAGTTGTAGGACGAGAGCGCGGGCTTGCCGGCCAGCGGGTTCAGGTTGCCCTCGTAGGTCTCGAGCACCGTGTTGTGGATCGGGGCACCGATGTCCACCCACGTCTGGCCTCCGTCCTCGGAGATTTCGACCGTGGCGCCGTCGTAGTCGTCCTCGAAGTCCCAAGCGTGCATGAAGTTGATCACGAAGGGCTCGGTCGCGCTGACGTGCAGCTCGGGCGAGATGAGGCGAACGTCGGCGAAGGCCTCGGTGTTCTCCGCGTAGAACGTGCGGTTGCCGTCCGGGAACGAGACCACGCTGAACACGGCCGGGGTCAGGGCCTCGTCGTACTCGGTCGTCCAGGGCAGCTTGGACGGGGAGATCTGCACGTCCTCGATGTTCGTGGACTCAGGCCGCTCGTCGTAGTGCGTGGTGAGGACGAGGGCGTCAGTCACGTCGCCCGGGAGCGCCTGGCCAGCGTCGCGCGCCGCGATGTCGATGGTCACGTCCTGCCGCGCCGTCGCGCCATTGAGCGTAACCGGGATGGAGACCTTGGCCTCGCCGAACACCGGGATGGCCGGGAGGGTCCCCTCGCCACCGTTGCCGAACTCGAGGCCCGCGAAGGTGGACGACAGCGTGACGCTGGACGCGGTGGCCGGCAGGGCACCCGCGTTGCGCACGGTGACCTCGATGCGGCCCGTCTCACCGTTGTCGAGGATACCGTCGTTGTCGCACGTGCCGCTCTCCTCGTCGTCGAAGAACTCGGCCGACACGATCTGGATGGCCGAGCCGACCACGAAGCTCTCCATCACGCCCGCGTGGTCCGTGGAGTAGCGATCCGGGGCCCGGGCACCGACGCCCGCGCCGCGCTTGGCGAAGGCGTGCCAGAACCGCTCGGCGTCCGCCGGGTCGTTGGCGTGGGCCGCCGCGATGACGGCGTCACGCGCCTCCAGGTACGTCGGGGCAGAAGGCGTGAGCTTGTACGCGTTGACCAGGTAGTTCTTCATCCGGTCCTGCGCCTCCTGGAACGGATGCGCGCGGAGCAGCGACGTGTAGCACTCCCACAGCATCGTCGCCCAGATCTCGCCGGAGTTGTGGACCTGCGAGTTCGGCAGACCGGTGTTGCCGTTGAACGGCACGTCCGTGGGCAGCGCCACGCCGTCCATGATGTGACGGAACGACAGCGCGTTCTTGGTCTGGTCCGACGAGTACGTTCCACGGCGGATGCCGAAGTACTCGGAGTCCGCGTCACCGCGGGTGGCGTAACCGGCCGCGGCATAGGCGCCGTTCCAGTTCGCGTTGGACGGGACGTTGATGTCCTCGGCGCGAACCATCATCAGCAGCGCGGTGAAGTCACCCCAGCCCTCGCCCATCGCGCGCCCCTGGTTGTTCACCAGACCGGACGCGTTCCCGATGAGACGGTTGCTGATGTAGTGACCCCACTCGTGCGCCACGATGGCGTTGTCGATGGTGCCATCGAGCCACTGGGTCGGGCCACGGTACATCGTGACGTTGAGGCCCGGGATGACGGCGCGCAGCCGGTTGCCGTCGTCCAGGTTCACGCGCAGCGTGGGGATCGTGATGGAGGTGGAGTCACCGCCCATGTCGATCGTGGGCCCCGCCGCGTTGTCCGCGATGATGACGCCGATGGCGCCCGCGGTCTGCGCGTTCGTCACCTTCTTGACGAAGTCACAGGTGCCGCGGTCGATGATGGCGATCTTCCCGGCGACCTCGGCCGCGTTGGTCAGCGCGGTGCAGCCGTCCGTGGTGGACGGGCCGTCGGCGTTGGCCGCGTCCTGCGCGATCACCACGTCACCCGTGGTGTTGAAGGTCTGGGGACCGAAGGTGGAAGAGACGCCACCCTGGTAGTCGCCCGCGACCTCCGCCGGAGCGTTCGCCGTCAGGCGCGAGTTGCGCGCGCCGGAGAACAGGAACATCTGCATGCGGGGGGACGCGCCGTCCGCGGGGGTCCGCATGTTGGCGTTGTCGGTCCCCTCGTGGTCCTGCGCCTGCGCCAGGAGCCGGTCGTTGGCGACGCCGCCGCGGCCGTAGTTGTTCGCCTGCGCGTTGCCGGACGCCTCGTCGAAGCCGGCGTCGTAGAACCAGTCATGCAGCCAGTTGTTCATGAAGAACAGGCTGGTGGTCGCCGCGGCGATCTGGTCGGGGTTGGCGTTCGGCTGGATGTTGAAGTCGATGATCCGGTCGAACACGCCCGGCGCCGTCACGGTGGGACGAAGGTCGCCGGCGTTGTAGCCGTCCGGCGCGACGAGGTCCGCGTAGGCGTCCACGTTGTTACCCATGGTCACCGTCGCGCCGTCCGGCAGCCAGGGGTCGTTCTGGCTGAAGGGGACGTTCTGGAGGGTGACCAGGTTCGCCGGGACGTACGGCGACATGTAGCCGTTCGGGAAGCCGGCGGGGTGCGGCGTACCGGCCGTGCCCACGGGGCCGTCGTGCGGCGTGTACGGAGGCGTGGCGTCCGCGAACACGCGGTAGCTGAACTCCGCGTGCGCCGTCAGGTTGTTGCGCATCAGCAACTGACCGTCGACGGCGGAGATGACGTACGCGAAGTAGTCAGAGTCCACGCTGTCCGCGCGGCCCGTGTTGATCTCCACGTAGTACGCGGGGACCAGCTTCGTGGGCAGCGGGAAGTACACCTGCTTGACGCGAGCAGGGATGATGAATCCCTCCTCGAGCGGACGCGCATAGCTGGCCAGCGTGAAGTGCGAGTACGGATCGTCCTTCGAGTTGGCGCTGGCGCGGGTGAGCAGGTTGCGGTCCAGCGCGCGGCCGGTGAGGTCCTTGTACGCCGCGGCGATGGCCTCGGTGGCGGGCAGTTGGAAGCGCGCCTTCACCTGGGGAAGCTCCGGCGTCGCGTTCCTCGAGAGGGCGCCGGAGATGGCCACCACCTCGTTCTGCTTGTTGAGCAGGACCTTCAGCGACTGGCGGAAGACCTCGATGCCGGAGGCCTTCTGCGTCAGCGTCACGACCTTGACGCCCTGCGGGTTCGTGCTGACGTTGGTGACCGTCGCACCAGCGGCCGCGAAGGAGGACAGGCCGTACAGCGGAGCGTGGTCAGCGATCTGAGCCATCGCCGCCTTGGCGGGCGTCATCTTGGCGTACTCGGCGCGGAGCTTCGTCTGCTCAGCGGTCCGGTACGTCCAGACGAACGTCGGAGAATCGGTCAGCGCGTCCCGGTGGGCGATCCGCGCCCCCTTCAGGCTGCTGTTGACCGGCTTGAACCCCGCAGTGACACGACCCGCGGGCTTCGCGTCCTGAAGTGCATCGTAGTTCGGCAAAGTCCGAGCGACGGCACTGGTACCCGACAATACCAGGGCGAGCCCGGACAGAGTGGCAACCAACCTTCTCACGTGGGGAAACTCCATTTACGACGACGGGGGTGGCCGTCTCCCTCCAGCCTGGGTCAACTATTCCGGCCCCATCGCCAGAACTCCCAGTCACAGTCGGGAAGCGACCAAGTGACAGTTTGTCACCTGGTCGAGAGATTAGTGCCCGATCGGATGTAGGTTAAAAGGCGACACTCAACTTTTTTCCAACGGAGCGCAGAATTCCATGATTGCGGCAGGTTGCGTCAGCACGGTCAGCCCCCCGAGAGCGCGCCTCCCACGCCATCTAGCCTTGGGCACACTCGTCGCGCGGCTGCGGCCCGTTCGGGGCGGTTGCCGGAACACCCAGGGGCTCCAGTCCGCATCGCCCCAGGCCATCTCGACCCAGGCGACGCCGCACCCGGGTTGACGCCGCGCGCCACGGACGGCGGCGAAGCCGCGGGCCCACCGAGCCCGTGCGCTTCATCACACGGCGCGGTCATGCGCGCCGGCCGTCCGGACTACGGCTGCGTCGCGAGTGGAGCGCCTCCGTGCACCGGGGCAGCGGCCAACAGGCGTTCGCGCAGGAAGGCGCGTACCGACATGGGGCGGACCCGGGGGTATTCAGCGTTGGCTGGCTCGCGCAGCCTCCCCTTCCCCGCGAGTTGCGCGAGCAGGCTCAGCTCCACGGGTGATGTGTGGACGGGCATCCCCGCGGGCGGTGCGCGCACGAGCCGCCGGCGCAACGCCTCCACCGGGCCTCGCCACGCGCGCCGCAGCGACCGCCCCGAAAGCTCCTCGTAGACAGCGACCACGTCGTTCACCGTCACCACGTCGCCCACGAGCTCCAGCCGCCGCCCCGCCGCGCGCGGATCCACCACCACCTCTGCCACCCAACGCGCGGCGTCGGCCATGGCCGTCACGTCGAACGGCTCATCCCCCGAGCCCCAATAGGAGACGACGCCCCGCTCGAAGTCGAACACCTGGGCCTGCGGCGACAGCGCGGTCTCCATGAAGGCACCACACAGGACGAAGCTGTACGGGACACCGCTGCGCACCACCGCGGCCGCGACCTGCCGGTGCGCCGCCATGAAGGTGCTGCCCGCCTCCGGATCGGCGTAGTCGAGCGAGTAGTCGGACGGGATGAAGCGAATGGCGCCATGCCGGCGCGCCGAGTCCAGCAAGCGAAGCTGGCCGTCCACGCGAACCTCCGCGGGCCCATGCACCGCGGAGACGACCGCGTCCACCCCCTCCAGCGCCGTGTCGAGCGAGCGCATGTCATCCAGCGTCCCGCTCACCAGCGTCACCCCATGCCTCGCGAGTCCTGCCAGGCCCTCACCACCTGTTCCCGGCCGCACCAGGACGTGGAGATGGATGCCCGGCCGGGCCAGCAGCGCCGAAGCCAGCTTGCCGCCGAAGCGCCCCGTTCCTCCCACGAGCAGGACATGCGTGATGTCGGTGTCCATGGCCTCCTCCTCGAATGGGCAATCGCCTACGAGGAAGATGGACCGCGGTGCCGGGTCCGCCTTCATCAGCCAATACCCGTCGGCTGCCTGGACGCAGGGCGGGCCGGAGGCGCGCCGTCCGTCGCGAGGGAGGGCCCAAAAGCAATCGGCCCGGCCATCCAGAGGATGACCGGGCCGATCCGAGTTGCGGGGGCAGGATTTGAACCTGCGACCTTCGGGTTATGAGCCCGACGAGCTACCAGGCTGCTCCACCCCGCGGCAGAGAGAGGCGAGGCGGTAAGTACCGCCCCCTGCCTGTACCGTCAACACCTTTCTCCAGCGCTGATGACTTCGCGGTGATCAGCGCCGGAGCAGGCGATTACTTGCGCGCCTTGTTGAGCAGATCCGCGAAGGTGCCGAAGCCCTTCTTGCCGGCGCCCTGAGGCTGCTGCGACTTCTGCCATGCCTCCACCTCGGCGCGCTCCTCCGCGCGGATGGCGGCGGTGACGGACAGTCGAATCTTGCCGGACGCGTCGATGTCCAGGATGGCCACCTTCACCTCCTGGCCCAGCGCGTAGTGCTTGCGCAGGTCGGTGCCCCGCTCGGTGCCCGTCTCGCTGGCCGGGAGCAATCCCTTGCCGCCCGGGAACGCGAGGAAGACGCCGTAGGGCTCGATGCGATCCACCTTGCCCATGACGACCTGACCGACCTTGGGACGGGGCGCCGCCGGCTGGGCGGGAGCCGCGGCGGGCTCGGCGGCGGAGCGCTCCTCGGGAGGACGCTGCGCCTCCTCCTCGGAGATGCGCCGCAGGCCGATGCGCTTCTCCTGCGTGTCGATCTTCTCCACCGACACCCAGATGGTCTCCCCTTCCTTCACCACGTCCCGCGGGTGCGCGATGCGGCGATCGCTCAGCGCGGAGATGTGGACCAGGCCGTCCACGCCCGGACGCAGCTCCACGAAGGCGCCGAACTGCTGCAGGCGCACGACCTTGCCCTGGAGGCGGTCGCCCTCCTTGATCTCGGAGAGCGCCTTCTGGAACGGGTCCTCCAGGCGCGAGCGCATGGACAGCGTGATGCGCTCCTTCTGCTTGGTCTTGTCGGGCGAGTTGGGCTGGCCGGCCTCCATGCGGAGGATCTCGACCTCGACCTCGTCGCCGACCTTCACCACCTCGCTCGGGTGGCCCACGCGCGTGTACGAGAGCTCGGAGACGGGGATCATCCCCTCCACGCCGCCCAGGTCCACGAACACGCCGAAGTCACGCACGCCGGTGACCTTGCCCTTGACGACCTTGCCCTGGGCCAGGTTCTTGCGCGTCTCCGCGGCGAGCTGACGCTGCTCGTCCTCCAGCAGCGCACGGCGCGACAGGACGACATTGCGGTCGCGGACCTCGGTGACGCGGAACTGGAGCTTCTCGCCGATGAACTGGTCCGGCTTCTCCACGTAGCGCAGGTCGAGCTGGCTGATGGGGCAGAAGGCACGGATGTCGCCAATGGCGACCTCCACACCGCCCTTGTTCACGCTCAGCACCAGGCCCTCGACGGGCATGCCGGAGGCGCGGGCCTCGGCCAGCATGGCGAGGTTGGCGCTGCCCTTGGCCAGCGCGCGGCTGAGGTGGATGCCCTTGGCGCCCACCTCCACCACGTGCGCGTCGATGGTGTCACCCACCCCGAAGCGGAGGATGCCCTCGTCGTCCTTCAGCTCGCGAAGCTCGATCATCGCCTCGCTCTTGGAGGCGCCTTCCACGGACACGAACGCGGTGTCCGCGCCGAGCTGGAAGATGGTGCCCCGGACCTTCTCGCCCACGCGCAGACCACGCCGGCTGGGGGTGCCCCCCTCCTTGGACTGGGCCTCGAACATCTCGGCGAAGGACTCGGACTCGGGGACGTCCTCGTACAGCGCGCTCGACGGCGCAGGCGTCGGCGTCGGCGTCACCGGGCGCGGCGCGAGCTCCGGCGTCGCAGCGGAGGCATCCGCGGCGGCGGCGGTCGCGTCGGCCGTCGCGGCCGCTTCGGCGGGCACGTCTCCCACCGGGCCGCGCGTCTCGATGGCGCCCGAAGCGCGCTTCACGACGACCATGGGGCCCTGCCCCTGCCCGCGGCGCTCGCCGCCACGGCGGTCGCCCCCTCCACGGGGCCCTCGCTCCTCGCGCGGCGCGCTGCCCGAGGGGCGCGGCTGGGCCTCGCGGTCGCCACGGCCACCGCCGCGCTCGCCGCCACGGCCACCACCCCGCTCGCCCCGACCTCCCTCGCTGCGGCCCCCCCCGGAGGGAATGCCGAGCATCACGTCACCGAAGGTGGCCTTCGGCTTCTTGGGACCCATCCCGCCAGAATTGGAACCGTTCTTCTCGTCGCTCACTGCCGAGACCTTCCTGAAGCGAATGCGACCCTGGCTTCCCGCAGAAGCTGGGCCCCGGTGAAAAAGGCGGCGCACTCTACACGCGCGCCATGTCCGGAGGAAGCCAGATGACGCACACGCCGTTCACGCCGACGATCCGTCCTTAACGAAGGCGACGCATCAGCCCATCCCTGGCAGATACTTGCCACGCCAAGGAATCTCCGCCAGTCCGCCAAGGAGCCAAGCAATCCCAAGGACTTAGCGCGCCAACCGCAGCCTCCGCCCTACCTTGCGCAACACCTCGCCCGCCTCCGGGATGCCCAACGCCGCCGACACACCGAAATAGACGACACCGAACGGCAGGGCCACCGCGGCGAAGCCCACGACAGGGTGCAGCCGGGGCGGCATCAGGAACTGCCCCCCCCACTCCCCCGTCACCCCCGGCATGGGGCCAAGCAATGACGCCAGCCCCAGCTTGATGCCCAGCGCCACCCCGCCAGCCACCACGGCCGCGCCCCATAGCCGGGGCAGCAGCCCGGGCGGCACGCCCACGGGCCCCAGCTGCTTCACCAACTTCCGGCGCAGCAGGCCCGCCTCCAGCCAGGCCACCAGGCCGCTGGCCAGCGTGAGCCCGAACGCCCCCAGGTGCTCGGGCATGCCCAGCCAGCCTGGGAGCCGTAGGCCCAGCAGCCACGCCCCCGCCGTCCCCACCAGCACGCGCACCACCGCGAAGCGCAGCGGCGTCTTCGGGTCCTTCAGCGCGTAGAAGGCGGAGGCATAGAGCCGCCCCACCGTGGAGGCGACGAGGCCCAGCGCCGCCCCCATCAGCAGGTACCAGAGGTAGCGCGAGTCCGCCGCGTCGAAGCGCCCTGTCTGGAGCAGGGCCGCCGCCACCATGTCTCCCAGGAACAGGAAGGCCGCCGCCGACGGAACCACCCAGAAGCAGATGCGGCGCGCGCCTCCGTCGATGCGCTGACGCAGCTTCGCGGCCACGTCCTCCCCCTCACCGGTGGCACGCGACATCTCCGGCAGCTCGGCGGCCGACACGGCCATGCCGAAGAGGCTCACCGGGATGAGGTAGATCGTCTGGGCGTACATCAGCGAGGACAGCGCGCGGTTGGAGATGAGGGACGCGAAGGCGGTGTCCACCCAGGCGCTGAACTGGACCACGCCGCGTCCCAGCACCACCGGCCCGAAGTTCCTCAACACCTGACGCACCGGCTCGGCCGCGAGCGACAGCGAGGGACGGAAGCGCCCCAGGAGCTTCAGGACGGTGGGCACCTGCACCGCGAACTGGAGGAAGCCGCCCAGCACCACGGCATAGGCCAGCACCTCGACGAGCTGCGCCTCGGCGTAGCAGCCTCCCGCGCCCACGAGCGCGGCGATGATGACCACGTTCCAGACGACGGGCGCCAGATAGGACAGCAGGAAGCGCCGGTGGCTGTTGAGGATGCCCAGGCACCAGGCGCTCAGCACCAGCATGCCCGTGCCCGGGAAGAGGATGCGCACCAGGTGGATGGCCAGCTCGCGCTCGTCCCCACGGAAGCCCGGCGCGATGGCATCCACCAGGTACGGCGTGAAGAGCATCCCCAGCGCCACCACCCCCGCCGTGGCCAGGGAGAGGATGCCGAAGACGGCGCCAGCGACCCGGTCCGCCGCCTCCTCGTCCTTGCGGCCCAGCAGCTGCGCGTAGACCGGAATGAACGAGCCGGAGAGGACCCCTTCTCCAAAGAGGTTCTGCAGGAAGTTGGGGATGCGCAGCGCCGCCTTGAAGACGGCCGCGGCCTCCGCGTTGCCCAGGTAGTGGGCGAAGACGCGCTCGCGCACCAGGCCCATCAGGCGGGAGGCGAGGATTCCGATGGCGACCAGCGCGGCCCCGCCTGTCGAGCGCTCGGGACGGGTGGGCGCAACCAGCGTGGGCGGAGACTCCGGCGAGGACGTGGTCACGAGTGCGGCGGACTCTACGCGGGCCGTCCGGTGGCATGAAGCCCGAATCCCCTGCCCGCTCTTTCGCTTGACGCCGAACCCTCCAGATTGCGAGGGTCCTGTCCAATGGCCAGCCCTTCCGACAGCGACCTGGACGACGTGGCGCGCATCCGCCTCGTGCTGGCACGTGAGCTGGAAACCATCAATGAATACGAGGCCCATGCCCGCGCCTCGTCTCATCCCGAGGTCCGCGCCTTCTTCCTGCATCTCGCCGCCGAGGAGAAGGAGCACGTCTCCGAGGCCGTCCACATGCTGCGCATGTTGGACAGTGGTCAGAACGACCACTTCGCCAAGCCGTTCGTCCCCGGGCACTTCGAGAGCACCTCCAACGGTGGCCCGCCGGCCGCCGCGCACGTCGCCGAGCCAGACGCCCCCACCGTCTCCGTCAACGGCCGCAACGGCCGGCTCCCCTCCGAGCCGCCCACCTCCCTGCCGCCACAACGGCTGGTGTATGGCCTGCCCGCGCCGCCTCCTTCCGTCGAGTCCCACCCGCTCACGGTCGGGTCGCTCCGCCGGGGCGGCGGTTCAGGTCGTGGTCGCTGAAGTCCCTTTCTTCTCGCTTGTTGAAGCCTCTGGAGCCCCATTTCATGCCTGACTTCCTTGGACATGCCGAGAACCCGCTCCGCGAGGAGGAGTGGGCGCGTCTGAACGAGACCGTCATCCAGGTGGCCCGGCGCTCTCTGGTGGGCCGCCGCATCCTGGACATCTATGGGCCGCTGGGCGCCGGGGTGCAGACGGTGCCCTACGACGAGTTCCAGGGCGTGTCGCCCGGCGCGGTGGACATCGTCGGTGAGCAGGAGACCGCGATGGTCTTCACCGACGCGCGCAAGTTCAAGACCATCCCCATCATCTACAAGGACTTCCTCCTCCACTGGCGCGACATCGAGGCGGCGCGCACGCACAACATGCCGCTGGACGTGTCGGCCGCCGCCGGCGCCGCGGCGCTGTGCGCCCAGCAGGAGGACGAGCTCATCTTCTACGGCGACGCGCGCCTGGGCTATGAGGGCCTGATGACGGCCAACGGCCGCCTCACGGTGCCGCTGGGCGACTGGACGTCGCCGGGCGGTGGGTTCCAGGCCATCGTCGAGGCCACCCGCAAGCTCAACGAGCAGGGCCACTTCGGCCCCTACGCCGTCGTCCTGTCGCCCCGCCTGTACTCGCAGCTGCACCGCATCTACGAGAAGACGGGCGTGCTGGAGATCGAGACCATCCGCCAGCTCGCGTCGGACGGCGTCTACCAGTCCAACCGCCTGCGCGGGGACTCCGGCGTGGTGGTGTCCACCGGCCGGGAGAACATGGACCTCGCCGTGTCCATGGACATGGTGGCGGCGTACCTGGGCGCCTCGCGGATGAACCACCCGTTCCGCGTCCTGGAGGCGCTGCTGCTGCGCATCAAGCACCCGGATGCCATCTGCACGCTGGAGGGCGCGGGCGCCGCGGATCACCGCTAGTCCTCCGCGAGCTGCATCATGTCCAAGGTCCTGGTCATCGACGACGAGGCGAACCTCCGCAAGGTGCTCGCCGCGATGCTGCGCCGGGACGGCTTCGACGTCACCGTGGCGGAGAACGGCGAGCAGGGGCTCGCCGAGTTCAACAAGAACGGCGCGGACATCGTGGTGACGGACCTGGTGATGCCCAAGGTGGGCGGCATGGAGGTGCTCGGCACCGTCCGCGCCGCCAACCCGGACGTGCCCGTCATCATCATCACCGCGCACGGCACGGTGGACTCCGCCGTGGACGCCATCAAGGCGGGCGCGTTCGACTACATCACCAAGCCGTTCGATCAGGTGGAGCTGTCCTCCGTCGTCGCCAAGGCCGCGAAGACGAACGAGAGCGCCCGCCGCTCCGTCCGGCCGGACGTGAAGGCGCGCACGGCCATCATCGGTGACTCGGCGTCCATCCAGGACGTCTACAAGATCATCGACAAGGTGGCGGACACGCCCTCCACGGTGCTCATCACCGGGGAGAGCGGCACCGGCAAGGAGCTCATCGCCACCGCGCTCCATGGCGCCTCCAGCCGCCGCGACAAGCCGTTCATCAAGATCAACTGCGCCGCCATCCCCGACACGCTGCTGGAGAGCGAGCTCTTCGGCTACGAGCGGGGCGCCTTCACGGGCGCCGTCACGTCCAAGCCCGGGCGCTTCGAGCTCGCCGACGAGGGCACCCTCTTCCTGGACGAGATTGGCGAGATTCCGGTGGAGATGCAGGTGAAGCTGCTGCGCGCGATCCAGGAAGGCGAGTTCGAGCGCGTGGGCGGCATCAAGACGACGCGCGTGGACGTGCGCCTCGTCGCGGCCACCAATCGGGACCTGCAGGCGGAGATCGAAGCCGGCCGCTTCCGCAAGGACCTGTACTACCGGCTGGCGGTGGTGCCCATCTCCCTGCCCGCCCTGCGCGAGCGCCGCAGCGACATCCCGATGCTCGCGCGGCACTTCGTGGACAAGTACAACCGGCGCCTCCACAAGAAGATTGAGGGCATCGCCGACGACGCCATGGTCCTGCTCCAGGGCTACGCGTGGCCGGGTAACATCCGCGAGCTGGAGAACCTCATCGAGCGCGTGCTCCTGTTCGCGGATGGCCCCCTCATCACCGCCAAGGACCTGCCGGAGCCGGTCCGCCAGGGAGCGGGCATCCAGCCAGGCGCCAGCCCGGCCGCCGCCGTGGCGTCCCTCGACGTCCCCACGGGCGAGGTGGGCCTCAAGGACATCGTCCGGATGAAGGCCGCCGAGCTGGAGCGCGACCTCATCGTGAAGAAGCTCGAGGAGACGGGGGGGAACGTCACCCGCGCCGCCCGCCTGCTCCAGATCAGCCGCAAGTCACTCCAGACGAAGATGAAGGAGTTCGGCTTGCGTGACACCACACCCGACGGGCAGGAAGACGGCCCGGACGAGTAGACCGGCGAGGGGGCGGAATTCCGCTTCACGCGCGCCGGTTCCGGGCCCGCCCACCTTATTCCATCCAGGGAGCTTGTATGCGGCCGAACCTTCCCACCCTCGGTGCCCCTCCGAAGCGCAGTCCCATCGGAGCCGTGGTCGCCGTGTCGCTCATCCTCGGCGGCGCGGCGGGAGGCGTGTGGTGGTGGAAGCAGCGGATGGCCCTGGCCACGGAGGAGGCCGCGGCCCAGGTCCCTGAAGCCGCTCCGGACGCGGGCACCGTTGCCGCCGCACCGACGCCCCCGGCGCCCGTCCGCGCCGACCCGGTGAAGGCCGCGGGGCTGGAGCGCGTGGCCGTGAGCATCAACGGCCCGCTGGAGACGGCGCTGGTCAACGGCGCGGGTTCGGACGTGGGTCCGGCCCTGGCGCAGGTGGTGACGCGCACCCTGGTGTGGTGGGTCTCCGTCCCTGGGGAGATCCTCCGGGGCGACACGCTGGAGGTCCTCTTCCAGCGCCGCGTCAACGAGGAGCCGCTGGTGCACGCGGTGCGCTTCACCAGCGCGAAGCTGGGCAAGACGCTCAGCGCGTACCGCTACCATGCCGAAGGCGAGCCCAACGCCCGCTACTACCTGGCCGGCGGGGACGAGCTGGAGCTGCGCCTGGAGCGCTCCCCCATCGACGACTACGAGCAGGTGACGTCCCTGCTCCGGGATGGCCGGCGGCACAAGGGCGTGGACTTCCGCACCCCGGTGGGGACCCCCATCAAGGCGCCCTTCAACGGCGTGGTGAAGCGGAAGAACTGGAACTTCAGCAGCAACGGCAACTGCATCGAGCTGGTCGAGTCGGGCGGCAAGGGGCGCCGGGCCCTCTTCCTCCACCTGGACGAGGTGGACAAGAGCATCAAGCCGGGTTCGCGCTTCTCGGTGGGCCAGGTGATTGCCAAGAGCGGCAATACCGGCCGGAGCTTCGCCCCTCACCTGCACTACCAGCTCATGTCACAGGATGATCGGGTGCTGGATCCCTACGAACAGCACAAGACCTACCGCCGCTCCCTGGCCGCGAAACACCGGCCGGGCTTCGAGGCGGAGATGCGCCGCATGGACGGGCTCCTGAGCGCGTCCGTCGTGGCCGGCAAGTAAAAGCCACCCGATTCTTGACACTCCTTCGATGGCACGGCTAGCTGGAAGCCCCCCGGGCTTGCCGGAAGCCCCGGAGATTCGCCGTCGGAGGTCGGATGCACAGGCTTCGCGCTGTACTCGCCGCGCTGACGCTGGGCGCGCCGCTCGCCGCCAGCGCGGCGGACATCACCCGAATCGCGTCGTCGCTCGAAGAGGATGACCCATTCGATCTCTTCATCGACGTGGGCTTCGAGCGCACCCAGAATCGCGCGAAGATCGTCCGTGAGCAGCTGGCCCCCGCCGGGAGCGGCGGCACGGGGCGCATCGACGCCGCGGAGCTCTGGTACAAGGGCGTGGACGCGCGGCTCAACCTGGAGCTGTCCGTCGGCCTCTACCGGGACCTGGAGTTCTCCTTCACGCTGCCGCTGGTGTTCTCGCAGAACGAGCGGTGGGACTTCACGTCCAGCTCGTCGCCCGAGCGCTCCACCATCACCAACAACTGCCTGAACGCCAACGGCTCCGTCATCCCGGGCTGTCTGGACGGCTCCACCCCGCCGTCGGCCCTGTTCGACGTGCCGCAGGAGAGCTTCCGCGGCGGCCTGGGCAACATGCGCTTCGGCCTGGCCTACGCCTTCTTCAACCAGGAGAAGGACGAGACCAAGCCCACCTGGATTGTCGGCCTGGAGTACGAGGCGCCCACCGCGAAGCTGCGCGACGCGGCCGCGGACACGACGAACTCGGACAACCGAGGCAACATCGGCGACCGCGTCCACAAGTACCAGCTCTACACGGCGTTCTCGCGCCGCATGGGCGCGGCGGAGCCCTACTTCAAGGCGCACTACACCATCCCCGTCCGAGGCCCCGGCGCCTACTCCAACTGCGTCCAGGCGGAATCCAACCCGGACAACCTGGGCGCGCCGGGCAACTGCTTCACCGGCCCGTGGGACCGCAAGGAGACGGGCATCAACGCCCCTCACACGGCCGGCATGCTCTTCGGCGTGGAGCTGGTGCCCTTCGATCGGCCGGCGAAGGCCCAGCGCTTCGCCGTGGACGTGCGCGGCATCGGCAACTACGTGGGCAGCGGCCGCTACTACAACGAGCTGAGCGCCGCCCTCCGCAAGCTGCTCACATCCGAGGACTACTTCCAGGTCGGCGGCAGGCTGGGCATTACCGCGAATGCATCTCAGGCCTTCCAGATTCGCGCGTCCGGCACCTTCCTCTACAACACCAACCACGCGCTCACGGCCGAGGAGCCCGGACGCGACGTGAATGGTGATGGCGCGGTGGACCTGCAGCCCGGCTCGCCCGAGCTCAACCCCAACTTCGACTGGCGCTATGACCTGGTCTCCCGCCGCTTCCGCGCGGTGGAGAGCACCACCTTCCGCTTCGACCTCAGCGCCACGTTCAGCTTCTAGCGCACCAGGGGGGCGCTCCCGGCGCGCCCCCTCCTCCGCTCAGCGCTTCAGCGACAGCCCCAGCCGGTAGACGTCCTGACCGGCCCAGCCCGCGCGGCGGGCCAGCTCGGTGCTCAGCGCCTTGAGCTTCTCGCCGCGCGCCAGCCCCTCCTCCAGGGCCCGACGCAGCTCCTCCTCGGACCAGCGCGTGTCGCCGGTGCGCCCCTCCACCAGCACCACCACCTCGCCCCGGGCTTCCTCGGCCGAGTAGCGCGCTGAGAGTTCGGACAGCGTGCCCCGGACGAACTCCTCGTGCAGCTTCGTCAGCTCGCGCGCCACGCAGGCCCGCCGGTCCCCCCACACCTCCAGCAGGTCCGGCAGCGTCTCCGCCAGCCGGCGCGGCGACTCATAGAGCACCAGCGTCGCGGAGAGCTGCGCCACCTCCTCCAGCATGGCCCGCCGCTCGGCGCCCTTGCGCGGGATGAAGCCCAGGAAGTGGAAGCGGCCGGTGGGCAGCCCGGAGGCACTCAGCGCCGCCACCAGCGCGGTCGGGCCCGGCACGGGCACCACGCTCAAGCCGCGCTCCAGCGCCTCGGCCACCAGCTTCTCCCCCGGGTCGCTGATGGCGGGGCTGCCAGCGTCCGTCACGAGCGCGCAGTCCTCGCCCTCAGCGACCCGGTCGAGGATGCGCCCGGCGCGCTGCCCCTCCGCGAAGGCAGGCAGGCTCACCAGGTCCTTCCCGCCGATGCCGAAGTGGTCGAGCAGCACCCGGGAGTGCCGGGTGTCCTCGCACACGATGAAGCGCGCGGCGCGCAGCGTCTCCAGGGCCCGCGACGTGACGTCTCCCAGGTTTCCGATGGGCGTCGCCACCAGATAGAGCGTTCCAGCCATGGCGTCGTCCTCTCACATCCCCGCGTCGAACGCGCCAGGGATGTGCTCCACCGTGGCGTTCGCCCCACGCCCCACCACGGAAATCACGTCGAAGCGCAGCATCCGGCCACGCAGGTCGTGTGCGAACAGGTAGCGCAGCGCCGCCCTCACCACCCGGCGCTGCTTGGTGAAGGACACGCTGTGGGAGGGGTCTCCCCAGGTCGCCGTGGAGCGCGTCCGCACCTCCACGAAACACACCAGGTCCTCGCGCTCCGCCACCACGTCCAGCTCTCCGAAGCGGCAGGTCCAGTTGCGGTGACGGACCCGCCACCCCTGCGCCTCCAGGAAGCGCACTGCCGCCTCCTCCCCCGCGTCCCCAAACGCCCGTCGCTCATGCGGCGCCGCCCTGCCCATCCGCCCTCCCCTGGCGCACCCCCGGAATGGAGGCAACCCGCCACGTCGCCTCAGACGTTAACGGGGCCGTCCGACATCTGCGCGAAGCCGGGGTGTGCGGTGACGTGCAGCACCTGCGTCAGCGTGCCCAGGTGCTTCAGCATCCGCGCGATGAGCGGCAGCTTCACCTCTTCCATGCCCGTGAAGACGTCCTCCAGGAGGAACGGGCGCTTCACCCGGGCGCTCGCCTTCTCCACCACCGTCATCCGCAGCGCCAGGTAGTAGAGGTCCAGGTCCTTCGCCGGAAGCTCGCCCACTGGCACCCGCCGGCCCGCGGCGAGCGCGACGGCCCGGCCCTCCCGATCCCACTCGATGCCCTGATAGCGCCGGTCGGTGAGCGCGGTGAGGTACTGGACGCACCGCTCCTTCAGCATTCCCTGCACCGACAGCACATCCGTGGTGAACACGTCCGCGGCCTGCGACAGCAGCGCGGGGGACGGGTCCTCCAGCGCCTCCGCGGGCGCCGCCGCGCCATCCGGCCCTGGCGCGGCAGGAGCCGGCGGCGCCTTGGCCAGGGCGATGGACTCCTTCACGCGAGCAATCTCGCGCTCCACCTCGCGCACGTCACGCACGTAGGTGCCCTTCCGCGCGAGCTCCTCGTTGAGGGCCTCCGCCTCCGCCTTCAACGCCTGCACCTGGGCGGCCGCCGCGATGTAGTCCGGATCGGACTCCATCGTGTGTAGCTGGTGCTGCAGCTCCGCGACGCGCGCCGCCAGCAGCTCCTTGCGCTCCAGGGCGGGAGCAATGGCGTCCACTTCCTCTACGTCGAGCGCCTTCTGGGCCATGCGCAGCGGCGCCGCCTCGGCCTCGTACTCCTCGAGGATCTTCTTCTCCCGGATGTCGAAGCGGTTCTCCTTGCTGCCGTGCCGCGTCGCCTTCTGCAGGTCATCCACGTAGCGAAGCGCCAGGAAGGCGGCGACGCCGAAGGCCGGGATGTCGAGCAGCGCCAGGTAGCGGAAGGTACGGTCGACACCGAAGCCCAGGCCAATCGCCAGCGCCAGGAACAGAACACCTGCGCCCAGTCCGGCCCAGAATCCCGCGCTCTGCGTCAGCGGCGCCACCAAAGCGGGGCGCGCCTCCGCCTCCTGCTCGCGGTCCGCGTTGAGCCGCGCCAGGGCTTCGTCGCGCCGCGCGATGGCCTTCGGGTGGCGCTTCAGACGGTTGATGATGTCCTGGGGCAACCCCAGCGACTCAGGCGTGGGCGCCGCGCGCCAGGCCGCCTCCGCCTCCGCGATGGCGACCTTGAGGCCCTCGGTGCCCTTCAGCCGCTGCTCGGCGTCGAAGATCTGCGAGGCCACGCCGTCAGCCTTGAACTGGAGACCGTCCACCTCGGTGGACGCCGTCAGCTCCTGCTCCAGCGCGCGCAGCTTCGCCTCCGCGGCGGGGATATCCTCTGCGGGCAGCACCATGGACGCGGAAGCGAGCGAGGGAAACCTGCCGGACGTCCGCGGGTCCGCTTGCGCCGCCGCGGCCGCGGCCGGCTTGCGGGGGCGCCGCGAGGGAAGCTGCCCCGGCTGCAGGCAGTACACCTGCTCGAAGGTGGTGCGCGGCGGCAGGCCGACCTGGCCCCGGAGGAACTGGCTGATCTCCGAGGCGTCCGTGGACACCAGCTCCGGCTGCTGCGTGGATGGGTTCATCCGGTGCAGCGTCCCGGAGCCGCCCAGCTCGCGCAGCACGCGGTACGTCACGCCGTCCACGCCAATCAGCGTCAGCGCGGCCTTGCCAGCCCTGGCGCCGGGAGCGACGAAGGTTGCGTCACCACCACGGCCGTCGGCGAAGAGCAGCGCGAGGGCCAATCCTGCCAGGGGACTCGCCTCCGCCGAGGGGGGCTTGAGGACGAGGTAGCCCGCCTTGAGGGCAAAGCGCCCGGCGGGAGAGAAACCGCGGACGTTCTGGACGGCGACTTCTGCGAATTGCATGGCTCGCGCATGTTAGCGCGAATGAAAAAAGGAGCGCCCGGGATCGGACGCTCCTTCTCTCTTCGGGGCGCTCGAAGCGCTCAGGACGCGGAGGCGGCCTTCTTGTTCGGCTCCTCGAGCGTCTGGACGCGAGCCGCCTTGCCCTTGAGGTCCCGGAGGTAGAACAGGCGCTTGCGGTTCACGCTGCCGCGCGACATGACCTCGATCTTGTCGTAGCGGGGGCTGTGCAGCGGGAACACGCGCTCAACGCCGACGCCGAAGGAGATCTTGCGCACCGTGAAGGTGGCGCGGTGGTTGCCCTTCGTCTTCCGGATGACGATGCCCTCGAACGCCTGCAAGCGCTCCTTCTCGCCCTCCTTGACCTTCCAATAGACGCGCACGGAATCACCGGTGCTGAAGGCGGTGACATCCTGGCGCAGGAACTTGGCCTCGATGTGCTGAATGGCGGCGTTGCGCATGACAAACTCCGGAAAACTTGAACTGACGCGATGGTCGCGTGAAAGAGCGGGCCGTACTAACAGAGAGAGCGGTGTCGGACAAGCCCAGATGATCCAATCCGCTAGGAACGCGCAGGGTTACAGCTCTTCCTCCCGCCGGGCCAGAAGTTTCTGGTCGGCCTTCGACAACTCCAGGCGGGCATAGAGGTCCGGGCGGCGCTCCCGGGTCAGCACCAGCGACTTCCAGCGGCGCCACCGGGCGATCCGTGCATGGTCCCCCGACTGGAGGACGGCCGGTACCTCGACACCTCGGAAGCTGGGCGGCCGGGTGTATTGGGGATGCTCCAGCAGCCCCTCTTCGAAGCTCTCGGTGACAGACGAGTCCACGTTGCCCAGCACGCCGGGCACCAGCCGCGCCACCGCGTCCACCACCGTCATCGCCGCCAGCTCACCGCCCGTGAGGACGAAGTCCCCCAGGGACAGCTCGCCATCGAGGTGCGCCATCACCCGCTCGTCCACGCCCTCGTAGCGGCCGCACACCAGGATGAGACCCGCCTCGTGGCGCACCAGCTCGCGGGCCGTGGCCTGCGTGAAGACGGGCCCCCGAGGGCTCATGAGCAGCGTGCGGGCTCCCGGCAGCCGCCCCTTCGCTGCCTCGATGGCCGCCACCAGGGGCTCGGGCTTCATCACCATGCCGGCGCCGCCGCCGTAGGGCGCGTCGTCGGTGACACGGTGCTTGCCCTCGGCGTAGTCGCGGATGTCGGTGAGGGTCGCCGCCAGGAGGCCCTTCTCCTGGGCCTTCCCGAGGATGCTCGCCCCCAGGTAGCCCGACACCATGCCCGGGAACAGCGTGAGGATCTCCACCGGGTACGGTGGGCTCATTCCGCGTCCTCCGGGCCTCCACCCGCGTCAGCGCCCCGGCGGCCCGCGTCCACATACTCGGGCGGCTGGATGACGATGCGTCCCGCGGCGAGGTCCACGGTGGGCACGAAGTCGTCCGCGAAGGGCACCACCAGCTCATCGCGGCCAGGCGCGCGGATGACCAGGTTGGGCACCTCGCCGGTGGACCAGATCTCCTCCACGCGGCCCAGCGGCTGGCCCGCCACGTCCACGGCGTTCAGCCCCACCAGGTCCCCCTGGAAGAACTCTCCCTCCGCGGGAGGCTCCAGGTCCTCGCGGAAGACGAACACCTTGGCGCCCACGAGCGCCTCGGCGTCGTTGCGCGTCTCCACGCCCTCGAGGACCACGATGTCCTCCTTCGGGGTGGGCCGCAGTGCCTCCAGCCGCAGCTCCCGCTCCTCGCCCGCGCGCGTGCGGACGAAGATGCGCTCGACGGTGTCGAGCGTCTCGGAGGACGGGTCCAGCGCGCGGATGGCCACCTCACCGCGCAGTCCGTGAGCGCGTGAGACGTACCCCAGCTCGAGGTAGGGATTGGCCGTCACTGCGCGGAATCCGGAGCAGCGGCCGGAGCGCCTGCCGCATTGCGCCGGTCGTCGAGAATCTCCAGGCGCACCTTCTGCCCGGAGTTCTGGGCGGCGGCGTTGAGCAGCGTCCGGAGGGCATTCACGGTGCGCCCATCACGGCCGATGACCTTGCCGACGTCCTCGGCGGAGACCTTCAGCTCGAAGAGCCGGGCCCCTTCCGCCTCGGAGATGCGCAGGCTGACCTGGTCAGGATGGTCGACCAGGGCCCGCGCCAGATAGGTAAGAAGCTGCTCCACGTCCACTCAGGCGTGGCTCAGACCGCGGGAGCGGGCTTGGCCTTGCCGGCGACCTTGATGAGGTCGGCGACAGTCTCGGACGGGGTCGCGCCCGTCTTCAGCCAGTAGTTCAGGCGCTCCTCGTTGAACTCCACCTTCGGCGGCTCCAGGTTCGGGTCGTACGCACCCACGGCCTCGATGAACTTGCCATCCCGGGGGTTCCGGGAGTCGGTGGCGACCACGTGGTAGTACGGCTTCTTCTTGGCGCCCGCGCGGGCAAGACGGAGGACAACGGCCATTGAATGCTCTCCAACAAACAGGAAACGTCTTAGGAAAGGGGTGGCGCTCTTAACGCCGCTCCCGCTGGATTGTCAAGGAAGATCGGGACCTTATATCGGACTCTCGGCCCCTGGCTCTGTCTCGCCGCGATTGGCGAGCTGCCCGCAGGCGCCGGCGATGTCCCGGCCCCTGTTCCTGCGGATGTAGGCGGCGACATGGCCGTCCGCGAGGATGGCTCGGAACTCCTCCGCCCGCTCCTCGCCGGTGGTGAGGAACCCCAGGCCGGGGTTCTCGTTGTAGGGTATCAGGTTCACCTTCACCGGGATACCCTTCAGCAGCGCGATGAGCCGGTGCGCGTCCTCGTCCGCGTCGTTGAAGCCCTTGATGAGGACGTACTCGAATGTAATCCGGCGGCCCTGGCGGAGCGGGAACTTCCGGCAGGCGTCTAGCAGGGCCTCGATGTTCCACTTGCGGTTGACGGGCATCGTCTTGCTGCGCTGCTCGTCGGTGCTCGCGTTGAGGGAGATGGCCAGCTTGACGTCCGTCTCCTTGCCGAAGCGCTCGATCATCGGCACCAGCCCCACGGTGGAGACGGTGATGTGCCGGTGGCTGAAGTTGGGCCCGTCCTCGGACTGGAGGATGCCGAGCGCCGTCTTCAGGTTCTCGAAGTTGTGCAGCGGCTCGCCCATCCCCATGAACACCAGGTTGGAGAGCGGCCGGAGCGTCTCGTGGCCCTCGTTCTTCCGGACCTCGCGGTTCACCGCGTGCACCTGGGCGACGATCTCCCCGGGGGTGAGGTTGCGCTTGAGCCCCATGGTGCCCGTCATGCAGAAGCCGCAGGCCATGGCGCAGCCCACCTGGGTGGACACACACAGCGTCCGGCGGTCCTCGGAGGGCATGTAGACGGACTCGATGAAGCGCCCGTCGCGCGTCTTCCACCGGTACTTGATGGTGCCGTCGGTGCTGCGCAGCTCGCAGTCCTTCACCAGAGGGACGATCTCCGCCCGCGTCCTGAGCTTCTCGCGCAGGGCCTTGGAGAGGTCCGTCATCTCGTCGAAGGACGTGGCGCCGCGCTGGTGCAGCCAGCGGTAGATCTGCGCGGTGCGGAAGGAGCGCTCCCCCAGCTCCTCGGTGACGAAGCGCGACAGCGCCTCCAGCGACAGGCTGGCCACGTCCACCAGCCTGGCGGGCGCGGGAGCCGGCAGCGGCTCGGTGACTGGCAGGGAGGTGGTGGAGGTCTCGGACATCGTCGTTGCGCTTAACGGTGGGCCCAGGAGCGTCCCTTCCCACATCTGGGCCCGGCAAGTCAAAGGAGCCCCTGCTCCCCTACCCGCCTCGTGGACACTCCCCGGTCGTACTCCTGAAAGAACAGCGGCCCGGGCCCGCGCCTTCTGCGCGCGGACACCGGGCCGGAGCGGCGGCCCCACCAGGGGGCCGGCCGGCTACTTCTGGTACGGGTAGGAGTGGATCTCCGTCTCCCGGAAGAAGTACGCGATCTCGATCTTCGCGTTCTCCAGGCTGTCGGAGCCGTGCACCGTGTTCTTGTCGATGCTGGTCGCGAAGTCCTTGCGGATGGTGCCCTCGGCCGCCTGGGCCGGGTTGGTGGCGCCCATGATGTCCCGGTTGGCCAGGACGGCGTTCTCACCCTCCAGCACCATCAGGACCACCGGGCCGGAGATCATGAACTGCACCAGGTCGTTGAAGAAAGGCCGGGCCTTGTGGACCGCGTAGAAGCCCTCGGCCTGCGCCTGGGACAGGTGCTGCAGGCGGATGGCGACCGGCTTCAGCCCCTTCTCCTCGAAGCGGCTGATGATCTTCCCGATGACGCCCTTCTCCAGGCCGTCCGGCTTGATGATGGACAGCGTACGCTCGATAGCCATGTGACTGGCTCCTTCTCGTGCTTGCGTTGGGGTTTAGCGCTTCTTCGGAGCGCCCCGCTTGAGGGCCTCCTGAAGGGTGGTGCCCAGCTCGGCGGGGCTGGCGGCCATCAGGATGCCCGCGGCCTCCATGGCCTTGATCTTCTCGGTGGCCGTGCCCTTGCCGCCGGAGATGATGGCGCCGGCATGGCCCATCCGCTTGCCCGGAGGCGCCGACTGGCCGGCGATGAACCCGGCGATGGGCTTGGTGAACTCGCGCGCCACGTACTCGGCGCCCTTCTCCTCCGCGTCGCCGCCAATCTCACCAATCATGATGACGGCGTCGGTGTCCGGGTCCGCGTTGAAGAGCTTGAGCACGTCCACGAAGTCCGTGCCGTTCACCGGGTCGCCGCCGATGCCCACGGCGGTGGACTGGCCCAGGCCCAGCTGGGTGAGCTGGTGCACGGCCTCGTAGGTCAGCGTGCCGGAGCGGGACACCACGCCGATGCGGCCCGGCTTGTGGATGTGGCCCGGCATGATGCCGATCTTGCACTGCGCGCCGGGGGTGATGACGCCCGGGCAGTTGGGGCCGACCAGCCGGACGCCCGGCTTGTCCTGCAGGTAGCGCTTGGCGCGCACCATGTCGAGGACGGGGATGCCCTCGGTGATGGCGATGATGAGGGACACGCCCGCGTCGGCGGCCTCCATGATGGAGTCCGCGGCGAAGGGCGGCGGCACGAAGACGACGGACGTGTTCGCGCCCGTCTCCTTCACCGCCTCGGCCACCGTGTTGAACACGGGGACCTTGCCCTCGAAGGTCGTACCGCCCTTGCCCGGAGTCACGCCGGCGACGAGCTTCGTGCCGTACTCCAGCATCTGCTTCGCGTGGAACGAGCCCGCCGAGCCGGTGATGCCCTGGCAGAGGACCTTCGTGTTTTCGTTGACGAGAATGGCCATGGCGTTCTTTCCGGAAAGAGTGCGCGGGACTACTTCACCGCAGCGACGGCCTTCTCCGCCGCCTGACGCAGGTTGTCCGCCGGGGTGATCGCGAGCCCGGAGTTGCTCAACAGCTCCTTGCCCTTCTCCACGTTGGTGCCTTCCAGTCGCACCACGAGCGGAACCTTGAGCTGGACCTCCTTCGCCGCGGCGATGATGCCCTCGGCGATGACGTCGCACTTCATGATGCCGCCGAAGATGTTGACCAGCACGGCCTTCACGGCCGGGTCGGCGAGGATCAGCTTGAACGCCGCGGTGACCTTCTCCTTGTTCGCGCCGCCGCCCACGTCCAGGAAGTTGGCGGGGCTGCCACCCACCAGCTTGATGGTGTCCATGGTGGCCATGGCGAGGCCCGCGCCGTTCACCATGCAGCCGATGTTGCCGTCGAGCGCGATGTAGGCCAGGTCCCACTCCTTGGCCTGGATCTCGCGGGGCTCCTCCTCGGCCAGGTCGCGGTACTCCAGCAGGTCCTTGTGCCGGTAGAGCGCGTTCTCGTCGAAGGTCACCTTCGCGTCGAGCGCGACCACGCCGCCATCCTTCAGGATGACCAGCGGGTTGATCTCCACCAGGGAGGCGTCCGTGTCGACGAACATCCGGTACAGCGCCGAGCAGAACTGGACGAACTTGTTCACCGTCGGGCCCGTCAGGCCCAGCCCGAAGGCCAGCTTGCGGCCCTGGAAGTCCTGGAAGCCCACGGCGGGGTCCACCGACTCCTTGAGGATCTTCTCCGGGTGCTTCTCCGCGACCTCTTCAATCTCCACGCCGCCTTCGCGGGAGGCCATGAAGGTGATGCGGCTGGTGGCGCGGTCCAGCGTCACACCCAGGTAGAGCTCCTGGCCGATGGCCAGTCCCTCTTCGATGTAGACCTTGTGGACCGTCTGGCCTTCCGGCCCGGTCTGGATGGTCTTGAGCTTCATGCCAAGCATCTGCTTGGCCAGCTCCTTGGCTTCCGCGGGGCTCTTGGCCAGCTTCACGCCGCCGCCCTTGCCGCGGCCACCCGCGTGGATCTGGGCCTTCACGACGACCACGGAAGTGCCGAGCTCCTTCGCGGCGGCCTCCGCGTCGTTGGCGGAAACGGCGAGGATGCCCTTCGGCGTGGGCACGCCGTACTTCCGGAAGATTTCCTTGCCCTGGTACTCGTGGATCTTCATCGAGGCTCCGGTGGAGACGAGGGGAGACAGCCTGAGAGAGGCGTCAGCGCCGGGCCCTCATTGCGCAGAAAACGACGGAGTGCAAGACCGTTTGACCCCGAGCAACCCTCACCGTCCGACAGGGTGCACGGCGAATAACCAGGGATGTCCGCGAAGATGAGCCGACCTTCACATCCATCCCGCCCCCCCAAACGACGACGGCCCCACCCGGCGCCCCACCTGGACGCCGGCCTGGGGCCGCTCGACGTTGCATGAGACCCGGAGGTCGGAGGCGTCCTAGCCCGGGCCGCCGCCGTGTCCCTTGCTGGTCTCGTCCTGGAAGAAGATGTCCTTGATGGTCAGCTTCGCCACCTCGCGGTTCATCATCGCGATGGACGTGACGAGCGGAATCTCCTTCGGGCAGACCTTCACGCAGTTCTGCGCCTTGCCGCAGTCCTGGACGCCGCCCGGCCCCATGAGCGAGCGCACGCGCTCCTCGGCGTTCATCTTGCCCGTGGGGTTCATGTTGAACAGGCGGGCCTGGCTGATGGCCGCCGCGCCGACGAAGTCGTTGTCCTGCGTCACCTGGGGGCACGCCTCCAGGCAGCTTCCGCAGGTGATGCACGTGGACAGCACGTACATCACCGACTGGTCCTGGGGGGACTGGCGCGGGCCGGGGCCCAGGTTGTGCGTGCCGTCGACGGGCACCCAGCCCTTGATGCGCTTGAGCGCGTCGAACATGCGGTCGCGGTTCACCGTGAGGTCGCGCACCACGGGGAACTTGCTCATGGGCTCGAGCGTGATCGGCTGCTCCAGCTTGTCGATCAGCGCCGAGCAGGCCATGCGCACGCGGCCGTTGATGTTCATGGCGCAGCTTCCGCAGACCTCCTCGAGGCAGGCGGCGTCCCAGATCACCGGGGCCACCTTCTTGCCCTCCACGGTGACGGGGTTGCGCTGAATCTCCATCAGGCACGAGATGACGTTGGCGCCCTTCACATAGGGGACCTTGAACTCATCGAAGTGGCCTGGCTTCGCGGGATCATCCTGCCGCCAGATGCGGAAGGTGACGGTCTTGGTGGTGACAGCGGATGCTTGTGCAGTGTCCATGTGGCTCGACCCTTCACTTCCAATTCAGTTGAGGCGGCGCCGGGTTCCGGCGTGGCACCGCCAGAATGGTTCCCGTCTCAGGCGTACCAGCGCGGCTCGGGGTCCAGCACGGGCGTGGCGATGGGCTCGTAGTGGATCTTCGGACCGGCCTCGCTGTACGTGGCGATGGTCGTCTTGGCCCACTTCTCGTGGCGCTCGCGCCACAGCTTCATCCACTCGGGATCCTGCGTCGGGTCCTTCGTCTTGGGCTCGGGGAGCGAGAAGTCCGGCTTGTAGTGGGCGCCGCGGCTCTCGTCGCGCAGCAGCGCGCTGGTGGCGATGACCTCGCCCAGCTCGAACATGTTCCACAGCTGGTTGGTGTACGACAGCGCGCGGTTGGCCACGTTGCCCGTGTCCAGCACGTTGACGTTCTTCCAGCGATCCTTGAGCTCGCGGATCTTCTCGACCGTCTTCTTCAGGCGGTCGTTGTAGCGGACGACGGTGCAGTTCTCCGTCATCGTGTCGCCCAGCTCCTTGGCGAGCGTGTACGGATTCTCCGTCCCGTTCATCTTCAGGATGCCGTTGAACCGCTCCTGCCAGTACTGCTTCGCCGCCTGGAAGTGCTTCTCCGGCATGGCCGCCGCGCTGGTGGACTGGCTCTTGGCGAAGGACGTCATGGCCGGGCCGCCGATCATGCCCGAGTAGATGCACGACAGCAGCGAGTTGGCGCCCAGGCGGTTGGCGCCGTGGAAGGCGTAGTCCGCCTCACCGGCGGCGTAGAGGCCGGGGATGGTGGTGGACTGGTTCTTCGGGCTGCCCTCGGCCGGCGTCAGCGTCTTCGGGTCCGCCTCGAAGTTCACGAACAGGCCGCCCATGGAGTAGTGCATGCCCGGGAAGATGACCATGGGCACCTTGCGCGGGTCGTCACCGACGAACTTCTCGTAGATCTCCATGACGCCCTTGATCTTGGCGTCGAGCACGGGCGCGGGGATGTGCGTGACGTCCAGGTAGACGCCGTCCCGGCCGCCGATGCCCATGCCCAGCTCGCGGCAGACCATGAAGATCTCGCGGGTGGCCACGTCGCGCGGCACCAGGTTCTTGTACTTGGGGTACTTCTCCTCGAGGAAGTACCAGCGCTCCGCCTCCGGGATCTGCTGGGGAGGACGGGTGTCCCCCTTCTTGCGCGGCACCCAGACGCGGCCGCCCTCGCCGCGCACCGACTCGCTCATCAGGCGGAGCTTGTCCTCGCCCGGAATCGACGTGGGGTGCACCTGGATGAACTCGCCGTTGGCGTACTGCGCGCCCTCCATGTAGGCGCGGCCCGCGGCGGTGCCGGTGTTGATGATGGAGTTGGTGGAGCGCCCGAAGACGATGCCCGGACCACCCGTGGCCAGGCAGACCGCCTCGGCCGGGAAGGTGCGGATCTCCATGGTGCGCAGGTCGACCGCCACGCTGCCGATGCAGCGCCCGGTGTCGTCCTTCACCATGCCGAGCCACTCCCAGTACTCGTACTTGGTGACCTTGCCCTCGGCCTCATAGCGGCGCACCTGCTCGTCCAGCGCGTAGAGCAGCTGCTGTCCGGTGGTGGCGCCGGCGAAGGCCGTGCGGTGGTGCAGCGTGCCGCCGAAGCGGCGGAAGTCGAGCAGGCCTTCCGGGGTGCGGTTGAACGTCACGCCCATGCGGTCGAGCAGGTAGATGATGCCCGGCGCCGCGTAGCACATGCCCTTCACGGACACCTGCTCCGCGAGGAAGTCGCCGCCGCGCAGCGTGTCCTTCACGTGGATGTCCGGGTGATCACCTTCGCCCTTGGTGTTCACCGCGCCGTTGATGCCGCCCTGGGCACACACGGAATGGGAACGCTTGACCGGGACGAGCGAGAGCACATCCACATGGTGACCCGCCTCCGCGAGCTTGATCGTCGTCATCAGCCCGGCGAGACCGCCGCCCACCACCGTGAACCGCGCTGCTGCTGCCATCATCGTCTCCTTGACTGCCGGACGGCCGGGCGCTGCTCCCGTGAGCCGACCCGCCAGATGGCGCGCCAGGGCCCGGACATCCCGTGCGAGTTCTACAGGCTAGTTAACTTGGTGAAAACGCGCTGCAATGATGGCGTTCGGGGGGATTAGCCCGCGTCATCCACAGCATCAGGCCCGGACCCGCCGGTTCTCCCGGCGGGCCACAGGTGCCCGTCCAGCGACTACAGCTTGACGGAGTCGACCGTCTTCTTGACCGACTGGAAGGACTTCTCCAGGCTGGCCTTCTCCTCGGCGTTCAGCTCGACGGTGTGGATCTTCTCCACGCCGCCCGCGCCGATCTGCACCGGCACGCCGAAGAAGTAGCCGCTGATGCCGTACTGGCCCTCGAGGAGGGCGGCGGCCGGCAGCACGCGCTTGCGATCCAGCAGGAAGCTCTCCGCCATGGCGATGGCGGACGCGGCGGGACCGAAGTAGGCGCTGCCCGTCTTGTACAGCCCCACCAGCTCCGCGCCACCCTCACGGGTGCGCTTGATGATGGCGTCCAGCTTGTCCTTGGCGATCAGCTCCGTCAGGGGCACGCCGCCCACGGTGCTGTGGCGGACGAGCGGGACCATGTCGTCGCCGTGGCCGCCCAGGACCAGGGCCTCCACGTCACGGATGGAGCAGCCGAGCGCCTCGGCGACGAAGCACTTGAAGCGGCTGGTGTCCAGCACGCCCGCCATGCCCGCCACCATGTGCTTGGGCAGGCCGGAGATCTTGTGGAGCGCGTACACCATCGCGTCCAGCGGGTTGGCCACGTTGATCACGAAGGCGTTGGGGGCGTGCTGCTTGATGTTGCCCGCCACGTCCGTCATGATCTTCAGGTTGATGTCGAGCAGGTCCTCGCGGGACATGCCCGGCTTCCGCGGAACGCCGGCGGTGATGATGATGACGTCCGAGCCGGCCACGTCCTTCCAGTCGGTGGTGCCCGTCACCCGGCAGTCATAACCATCGACGGCGGACAGCTGGTTGATGTCCAGCGCCTTGCCCTTGACCAGCCCCTCGGCCGCCGGGATGTCGAAGAGCACCACGTCACCGAGCGACTTCTGCACGGCGAGCAGCGCCAGGTTGCCGCCGATCTGACCGCCGCCGATGAGGCTGATCTTCTTCTTGCCATTCTGAGCCATGGATTCGCTTCTCCCTGGTCCCCCAGGAGGGGACTACATGTTCTTGATGATGGCCTGCCCGAACTCGGAGCACTTCACCTCGGACACCCCGCTCTGCCCCTCCTGCTTCATCAGGCGGGCGAAGTCGTAGGTCACCGTCTTGGCGGCGATCGCGCGGTCCATGCCCTGGATCATCAGGTCCGCCGCCTCGTGCCATCCCAGGTGACGGAACATCATCTCACCGGAGAGGATGACGGAGCCCGGGTTCACCTTGTCCTGATCCGCGTACTTCGGCGCGGTGCCGTGCGTGGCCTCGAACACGGCGTGGCCCGTGACGTAGTTGATGTTGCCGCCCGGCGCGATGCCGATGCCGCCCACCTGCGCCGCCAGCGCGTCCGACAGGTAGTCGCCGTTGAGGTTCAGCGTGGCGATGACGTCGAACTCGTCCGGGCGCGTGAGGACCTGCTGCAGGGTGATGTCCGCGATGGAGTCCTTGATCAGGATCTTCCCGGCGGCCAGCGCGGCCTTCTGCTCCGCGTTGGCGGCCTCCTCGCCCTTGGCGGCCTTGGTGGCCTCCCACTGGTCCCAGGTGTAGACCTTGTCACCGAACTCCTTGGCCGCCAGCTCGTAACCCCACTTGCGGAAGGCGCCCTCGGTGAACTTCATGATGTTGCCCTTGTGGACCAGGGTGACGCTCTTGCGCTTGTGGTCCACGGCGTACTGGATGGCGGCGCGGATCAGCCGACCGCTGCCCTCCTCCGACACCGGCTTCAGGCCCACGCCCACGTTGGTGGGGAAGCGGATCTTCCCGAACTCCTTGGGGAACTCCTGCTTCAGCATGGCCAGGAACTTCTCCGCCGAGGCCGAGCCCGCCTCGAACTCGATGCCGGCATAGATGTCCTCCGTGTTCTCACGGAAGATGGTCATGTCGACCTTCTCCGGCGTCTTCACGGGGCTGGGCACGCCCTTGAAGTAGCGCACGGGGCGCAGGCAGACGTACAGGTCCAGCATCTGGCGCAGCGCCACGTTCAGCGAGCGGATGCCGCCGCCCACCGGCGTCGTCAGCGGGCCCTTGATGCCGACCAGGTAGGTGCGGAAGGCCTCGACCGTCTCATCGGGAAGCCAGTTGTTGACCTTGTTGAAGGCCTTCTCGCCGGCGAGGACCTCGTGCCAGGCGATCTTCTTCTTGCCCTTGTAGGCCTTCTCCACCGCGGCGTCGAACACCGCCTGGGACGCACGCCAGATGTCGCGGCCGGTGCCGTCGCCCTCGATGAAGGGGATGATCGGGTTGTCCGGGACGGACAGCTTGCCGCTCTGCAGGGAGATCTTCTCTCCGGATGACGGGGGCGCCATGGATGTGCTCCTGAGAAGGTGTGACCGTGTAAGAATCGGCGCGGGATAGTCGAGAACCCGCTTCCTGACGTCAAGGAGTTTGGCCACGCGCTCGGATGGAACGACTTATCGGAGCCAGCGGCCGGGCGCGGCAATGACGGCGCCCCTCGACACGCGCACGGCACACCCCGCCGGCATTCCCGCGCGTGGAACGAAAAAGGAGGGCCAGGCCGCAGGGGCCCGCCCTCCCGTCCTGCATCCATGGATCAGCCGCGGGCTCGCAAGCCCACCCGGCCTACCAACTCAGCATGCCCGGCGGGGGCAGCTCCACCGTCACGGTGAGGCCCCGCTCCGCGTCGCTCGCCACCGTCAACGTCCCGCCGATGGCCTCCGTCAACTCCCGGGCCCTCGCGAGCTTGCGGTGCAGCGGCCCCACCAGCATCGGTGACAGGAGGACGGCCTGGAGCTCCCGCGCGGAGAGCCGCGCCCCGGAGACCTGGAACTGGAAGCGCGACGGCAGCTCTCCGAAGTCATCCGCGGGCTCCACCACCACGCGAACGCCCTGCCCGTCCGCCGCGTCCGCGGCGTGCGCCAACAGCAACAACACCACCTGCTGGAGCCGGCGGTGGCTGACGTGCGCCGGGACTGGCTCCTCGGGCAGCTCCAGCGAGAGCTGGATTCCCCGCAAGCGTCGCGTCGCGGAGAGGAGCTCCACCGCATTACAGACAACGTCCGCCACGTCCACGCGGAGTACGTCTGGTCCATCCACCGACGCCAGCATCGCCGCGCGCTCGTTGAGCGTTCGTTGGACCTGCTCGAAGGTCTCCGCTCCTCCCACGGCGTTCACGACAGCGCTCATCCCTCTCACCTCTCGCTGGCAGTTCTGGTGGGACTGTACCCGCGGCGTCTGACGATCTCCATTTCACTACGAGAAAGTCCGCACGCGCTGCTTGACTTATGACATTACAGCCGCGCGACATTCTGGCCGTATGAGTGCGCGCTCGCAGCACCGCTTCGCGAGACTTGGAAATGGGCTGTTGTCATCTGCGACCCACGGACGTCCATTCCGCCAGCCAGAAAACAGCCTGACTGCACAAATCCGATTTGACTGTTCCTCGGGAATCCGTATGATGCGGACCTATAGCGATTCGCCGCCTAACGCGGGCCCGCTGGAGCAGGGAGGAACTACTGTGCTTGCCATCTCAACGACTGCCTCGAGCGTTCCTCAGCACCGGAGAAGGGGGCGCCTTGTCATGGAAGGGGGAAACCCGCTCTCCGACCGTCGGTCGGTGGAGTTCCGCAGTCGTGACGCTCTATTCAATGTGATTCCGCTCCCGCCCGCCGAGGCGGCGCTGGATGACTCGGGTTACTCCCTGCACGGGACCGGCGTTGACGCCATCACCTGCTCCGTGGGCACGCCGGACGGTGTCATCGGCGTGGTGACGCGCCTGAGCCCCACCGTGGTGTGGGTGATGCCCCAGGGCAAGGTGGAGGCGTTGGAGCACCGCACCTTCCCCATCTATCTGTCGGGCTGCGGTGTGACGCTGGGCCCCATCCACGGCGCCTTCATCCGCACGGACGCGGAGACGGCCAGCGCGCCCGTGGGGCTGCAACTGGTGAGCGTCTCCCTGGAGCAGGGCCGGCAGATTCTGTCGCTCCTGGCGGACGCGCTGAAGCGGGGCGTGGCGGAGCCCGCGGCGTCGGCCCTGCCGGTGCAGGACACCATCGACGAGGCCGAGCGCATCCGCGCCATCCTCATGGCCATCAGCACCGGCGGCAACAAGGGCGTGCTGCGCCGCATGGGCCGCACCGTCCGCGTCGTCCTCCAGCGCCTGTCGCCGGATTCGCGCCGCCTGGAGTGGCACGCCGAGGACCCGGACGTGGACTGGGGCGAGGCGCCCTACGACATCGACGTCATCGGCCACAACAGCGCGCACCGCATGAAGCTGGAGGTGGGCACGGCGGACGGCCACCGGCTCATCACCCCGATGCCGGACGTGCTCTTCCGCATCCGTCACCGCTGGCACCGCCGCATCGCGGCCCCCGAGGGCGTGCGGGTGACGTTCCACCACCCGCTGTGGCGCGAGCTGGGTGAGATGGAGCGCTCGGTGGCGGACCTGTCCTTCTCCGGCCTGTGCATCCGCTGCCGTCCGGAGGACCTGCTCTTCCCCGGCCTGCTGCCGCCGCTGCTCGAGCTGCACACCCACGACGGCCAGTCCATCAGCCTGCGGGGCGAGGTGCGCTACATCACCAGCCCGCGCGCGGACGGCACGGTGCTGTGCGGCCTGAGCGTGGCGCCCTACTCCTCCGAGGAGGCGCGCTGGGTCCGCTACATCTCCCAGACGGCCAACCCCAACACCTGCACCGCCGACCAGCAGCTCGAGGGCCTCTGGGACGTCTTCAACCTCTCCGGCTTCTTCAGCCTCGCGGGCAAGCCGTCCGAGGAGTTCGACCGCCTGAAGAAGGAATTCGCCTTCATGGCGAAGCGCTCCGCGGAAGTTCCCCAGCTCTTCTGTCAGGCCGTGTGGCCCTCGGAGCGCGGCCCCGAGGCGACGCTCTCCTCGATGAAGGCGTACCAGCACACCTGGCTCATCCACCAGGTGGCGAAGCGCCCGGGCAAGCCGGCGGTCAGGGGACTGGAGCCGGGCCGCATCATGCACGACCTGTACGTGCGCTGCTTCGAGCACCCCCAGAGCGACCCTGACTTCCGCTGGTTCCTGGCGTACGCCGAGGGGCTCAACCCCTGGATTTCGCGGGCGCACGTCCGCTACGCCGAGCGCTACATGGCGCTCAACCCGGACCTGGCCTACTCGCGTCAGGTCCACATGCTGGAGGTCTTCACCTCCGAGCAGACGGGCCGCCTGCACGAGGGCATCTCCATTGGCCCGGCGACGTCCGCCGAGCTGACGCTGCTCACCACGTCCATCGCCCGCACGCGGCCCTCCTGCTACGTGGAGGCGCTCGACTTCACGCGCGACCGCATCGACATGCGCGCCGTCCAGAGCCAGTGGGGCGGGTTCGGCCTGGAGCGCGAGCGCGAGGTGCTGGTGGCGCGGCGCAACGGCGTGGCCGTGGCCGCCGTCGTCCTGGACCTGGGCCAGCAGGGCCTGAACCTCTACAGCCTGCTCGACATGGCGCGGCTGTTCCCCCTGAGCGACGCGGGGCCGTCGACCTACGTCGCCCTCGTGGATGCGGCGCGCCGCTGGTACGCCGCCCGCAACCGCCGCTCGTTCCACTATCTCTGTGAGGACGAGGGCGGGCAGTACGTACAGGAAGCCGGCATCCGCTCCGGACCGGACCCGTACCTGTGGATCATCTCCGCGAAGCTGATCCCCGACTATCTCGAACACATCAGTGAAGTCTCCATCGGGCGTCGCAACGCGCCCAACACTCGCCAGGGGTAACGAACATGAGCAAGCAACTCGTGGAGGAGCTGTACACCCATCACCTGACCTCGGTCCGAGAGCGCATCAAGACGGACTCCAAGCTGAAGGCCCTGCTGGACGAGAAGGCCGATCCCGCGCTCTTCGAGGCGTTCCTCATCACGTGGAACTCCCTGGGCGTCTACATGACGGAGCCGGTGGACGGTTGGATTCGCCGCGCGGGTGAGGCCACAGTCAAGGTGGGCCTGGACGACGTGGGCCAGAAGCTCATCGCCCACGCCAAGCACGAGGCCGGCCACCACCTGATGATGATCGAGGACGCCAAGCACCTGGTGGCCCGGTGGAACGAGCGCCGCAGCCCCAAGCTGGACGCCGAGGAGCTGATGGCCCAGCCGCCCACGCAGGCCATGAAGGAGTACCGGGAGATTCACGAGGACACCATCGCCGGAGCCATGCCGGCGGCTCAGGTGGCCATCGAGTACGAAATCGAGAGCCTCTCCACCATCATCGGCCCCCCGCTGCTGGAGCAGGCCAAGCGCGTCTGCGGCGAGGAGATCCTCCAGGGCATGTCCTTCCTGAAGGAGCACACGGAGATCGACGTGGGCCACACCGCGCTCAACGAGGTGATGCTGGGCAAGCTCCTGTCGCAGGTCCCGGACAAGGCGCCCCTCATCGCGAAGACGGGTGCGAGCGCGCTCGACATCTACCTGCGCTTCCTGGGCGACTGCGTGGATCGCGCCGGCAAGCTGGTCCAGGCCGCCGCGGCCTGAGCCTCGCAACAACGACGTTCCAGGCGCCCCGGCCCGGGCGCCCACCTGCCGAGACACCTCCGCGCGCGCCGCTTCAGCCCGCCCGCCGGACCTCCGCGCGATTCACCCGCGTGTGAGGACGGACGCGGCCCTTGAGCGAGCCCAGGAGGGGGCCTCGCGTCCCGCCGCCGGACACGCCGTACACGTAGTGGTCCGGGCGGAGCACCACGAGGTCGGCCCCGTACTGCGCGAACCACGCGCCCAGGCGGCCCTCCAGGTCCACCACCGCATCCGGCCCGCAGGCTCCGGCCCGCGCGGCCGGTGCCACCCGCAGCCACCGCGCGCCCAGCTCGTCCGCCAGCGCCTGCGCCTCGCGCTGGGCCTCCTGGGGCGCGCCGGGGCGCGTGAGCACCACGAAGCCCTCGCCCAGGCAGTCGTCCAGCAGCGCCGTCGTGCCGTCCGGCCGCTCCACGCTTGGCTGCGGGAAGTAGGAGCCCTGCGGCGCGCCCCCCTTCCCGCGGGCAGTGCCCACCATGAATCCCCGCCGCAGCGGCAGCTGCGGCTTCGCCTTGTACTGGCGGATGAAGTCCCCCGTCACCGGCAGCCGGTAGAGAATCTGGATGAGCGCGTTGCGCGCGCGGGCCGTCACCCGTCCGCCGGACATCATCACCCGGCCCATGGCATCCGAGCCGCGGATGATCTCCGCCACGTGGCCCCGCCGCTCCACCTCGTAGGTGTCGAGCAGGTCCGCATCCGCCGCGCCCGCGAGCACCATCCCCAGCTTCCAGGACAGGTTCGCCGCGTCACGGAGGCCCGCGCACAGGCCCTGCCCGAGGAACGGCGGCATCAGGTGGGCCGCATCCCCCAGGAGGAACACGCGCCCCACGCGCCACTTCTCGGACATCCGGCTGTGGTACGAGAAGATCTTCACCGAGTCGAGCTCCACGGTCGACAGGTCCACGTAGTGGCCGATGATGCGCCGCACGTTGTCGAGCTCGCGCGCTTCCTTCAGGTTCGCGTCCGGCTCCAGGATGACGTCCATCCGGATCTCGTCATCGGAGGTCCGCGCGATGAAGCCACGGCGCACCGGGCCGCACAGGTAGCTGGCAATCTCCGGCTTCGGGGACGCCGTCTTCACGGTGATGGCCAGCGAGTGCTCCAGCGCCGTCGTCCCTTCCAGCTTCAGGCCCAGCCGCCGGCGAATGGAGCTGTGCGCGCCATCACACGCGAGCAGGTAGCGCGCCCGCACGTTGACCGCGCGCTGCTCCGACAGGCTCGTCACGCGCACGGTGATGCCGTCTTCGTCCTGGACGAAGGACTCCACCTCATGGCCCAGCCACAGCGTCACGTGCGGGAAGCGCTGCATCCCCCGCCGCAGCGCCGCCTCCATGCGCGGCTGCTGGAAGAAGGCGGCCGGAACGTAGCCGAAGGGCCGGTCCAACCCGAGGAAGTCCACCTCCGCCAGGGAGCGGAGCGAGTCGTTCAGGTACTGGAGCCGCTTGCACGGGAAGAACCCCGGGCCGAGGTCCCCCACCAGCCCCGCCGACTGGAAGATGCGCTGGCCCTCGTCATCCAGGCTGAAGGCGCGCGACTGACCATGCGGCGTGGACTCCCGCTCCACCACCAGCGTCCGCACCCCCTGCTGTCCCAGGAGGTTCGCGGCCATCGCCCCGACCGGACCACAACCCACGATGATGACATCAACGGATTCCGGAGCCATCTATCCCTCTCGCTGTGAGCGCACGTACCGAGCTGCGTTTGCGACATCATAATATCAAAACAACCAAACGTTCCTCTCGCAAAATGATTCACAGGACCTACCTGGAGTCATCCAGGACAGCATCGGCGAGAAATACTCACGGGTCCTGGAATGCCCTGCTCCCCTCGGAGATCGGCGTCATTCACAACCCTCCCCTTGCGCTGTCTCTTCAACTCTTCAACGCGTGAGGTGAAAATCCTTGCATGTTTGAGTTTTGACCTTGAGATTGAAAGGTTGCAGCCGTATCAGCAATCGCCAGCGGCTCCGCGCGCGGCCGGCGCAAGAATGGCCAGCCTCCCCGGACTCCTGCAGGAATTGCGTGCCCCACCTCGTGGGGCAGGCGACCACCCAGGTAGCCGACTGGCCACCACCGCATCTGAAAGATGGCGAGCAGGTCCCGGGGTTGTGACGGCGGCCCATGTCGGGAAACCGGCACTGACGCCCTGCTTCAACGCACAGCGTCGTGATTTTCCCGATTTGAAGAGGTCGGATGGCCGCGAACACTGCGGCGCGAAGGAGCACGCACATGGAATGGCTTGAGTTCTCCCGCTGGTCCCCGGAGGTGGAGCAGCAACTGTCGATGCAGGCGGCGCGGCTGGGCGCATCCGGCCACTGCCGGGCCGCATCCCCCCGAAGGCCGGGCGCCGGCGCCACGGTGTCGGCCACCTGCCGGCTGAGCACCGTGCTGCGGCAGTTCCCCCGCACCAACCCCTGGGGCCACCCCGCGTCCGAGTGCTGAGGCGCTCGCCCAGGGAGACGGAGCGAGCCGGCCGGAGTCAGCGGGGCTCGTGCTCGCGCAGCATCGTGCGCTCCACCTTGCCCATGGCGTTGCGAGGCAACGCCTCCAACCAGGCGAAGCGCGCGGGCACCTTGAAGCCCGCAAGGGAGCGCCGGCACCAGGCCTCCAGCGCCTCCCCCCCGGGCCGCTCGTGGCCCGGGCGCGCGACGACAAAGGCCACGGGCACCTCGCCCCAGCGGTCGTCCGGGAAGCCCACCACGGCGGCTTCCCGCACTGCGGGGTGGTCGAGGAGCACCGCCTCCACCTCCGCCGGGTAGATGTTCTCGCCACCCCGCACGACGAGGTCCGTGCGGCGCGACAGCACGGTGAGGCGGCCTCGCCCGTCCAGCACGCCCATGTCCTTCGTGTGCAGCCAGCCGTCGCGCAGGGTGTCCCGCGTGGCCTCCGGCCGGTTCCAGTACCCGGCCATCACCGTGGGCGCCCGCACCTCGATTTCCCCCTCTTCCCCGGGGCCGCAGACGCTCCCATCCTCTCGGACGATACGGAGCTCGACGCCCGGCAGCGGCATGCCCGCGGTGCGGCCGTCGGCGTCGGCCGGGCGCTCGGTCGCCACTTGGGAGCAGGCCTCCGTCAGGCCGTAGGTCTGCAAGGCCCGAAGGCCGGCGGCCCTCGCCCGCGTCAGCAGCGGCACGGGCACCGGGCCTCCACCAATCAGCGCGAGCGCGAAGGACGCGGGCATCGGCCGGTCGCCCCGGGAATCCAGCACGCGCTCCAGCGTGGTGGCGACGAGGCTCACGTGTGTGACGCCCTCCACATCGATGGCCCGGTTCGCGGCGTCGGCGTCGAACCGCTCATGGAGGACCAGGCAGCCCCCCTCGTACGCGGTGCGGGTGAGCATCGCGATGCCCCCCACATGGCAGAGCGGCAACGTCCCCAGCCAGCGTGGCGCGGAATGCGCGCCCAGGTTGGCCGCCGAGGCACGCGCCGACGCGCGGAAGTTCCCCTCCGTCAGCACGGCCCCCTTGGGCCTCCCGGTGGTGCCGCTGGTGAAGAGCACCACCCGGGGTGAGGCCGCCTCGCGGGGCGTGCATGTGTCCGAGCCCTCGGTGATGGCGTCCGCGAAGGACTCCAGCGCGCGCGCGCCGGGCAGGCGGGACAGGAAGGGCTCCAGGGCGAGCGTCAGGTGGGGATGGATGTCCTCCACCATCGGCGCGAGCTCCGAGGCCGTGAGACGGGCATTGAGTGGTGCCAGCACCGCGCCGAGCCGCCCCAGCGCCCAGAAGAGAAACACGGAGGCCGCGTGGTTCGTGGCCAATGAGGCGACCCGCGCCCCCGCGCCAACATCGTGGCCTTCGAGCGCCGCCACCCACCGCGCCACCTCCGCGTCCAGCGCGCGATACGTCCAGGTGCTGCCGGCGAAGGTCAGCGCCTCCGCGTCCGGGTGGTTGCGAGCACCTTCACGAATGGGACATGGCAGGAACGGCATCGCTTCACCTCGGGCGCGCCAATGAAGCCCGCCCCATCCAGCGCGTAAGCGGCGTCCGCGCTCACGCCTCCGTCACACCAGGGACCGGGTATTCAGCCCGAGGCCAGGGACTCCCGACAGGCGGATGACGCCCTGTCGCGGCCGGTACGGGTGGTCCTCCGGCTCCTTCGCCAGCAGGCGCCCCACCGCGAGCCCGGATGCCAGCACTCCGGATGGAAGCGCCGCCGCCAGATGCGCCGCGCCCGCGCGAGCCACCACGCCGTCAATGGAGCTCGTGACGTAGGCCTGCATCCCCAGCCGCGCCGCACGCATCGCGACGACCAGACACGGGAGGAGCCCCCCCAGCACCATCGGCTTGAGCACCACCGCGCCGACCGCCGGGCCTCCCCCCAGCAGCGGGTCCACCGTCAGCAGGGCGCGCAGCGCGTCCGGCGAGCTCAGCGACTCGTCCGCGGCCACCATGCACGGCGCCCGCCGCTGGACGCGCCACAGCGCCGCGAGGTCGTCGGGAGGCGTGGGCTGCTCCACCAGCTCCAGGCCGTACCAGCCCAGCCGGTCCAGGGCGCGCTTGGCGTCGGGCTCGGACCAGCCCCCGTTCGCATCCAGGCGGAGCTTCACGTCCGGCCCCACCGCCTCGCGCACCGCCTTCACCCGGGCCTCGTCGACGTCCAGCGGCCGGCCCGCGACCTTCAGCTTCAACGTCCCGAAGCCCGCGGCCACGGCCTGGCGCGCCTCCTCCGCCAGGGCGTCGATGTCATCGGCGCCCAGCAGCGCATTGACGGCCACCTCCGACCGGGCCTCCTCCGCGAGCAGCCAACACAGGGGCACCCCCTGCCGCTGCGCGAGCAGATCCAGCAGCGCCAGCTCCAGGGCGTGCTCCGCGGCGGGCACGGGCCCCTGCGGCGTCGTCTGCCGCGATCGGATCCGCACGCCCTCGCCTCGGGCCACGGCCGGCGGGAACGGGGACAACGTGTCCTCGATGGCCCGGACCGTGTCCCCCAGGAACTGCCCCTTGAGCTCCGAGAGCCAGGCGCTCAACGTCGCGCCGCAGTCGGCGAGGGACTCGGTGCCGAAGGCGGGCAGCGGCATCGCCTCGCCCAGCCCCTCGCGGCCGTCCTCGTCTACGACTCGGATGATGAAGCCTTCGCGTACCGTGTGCGCGCCCTGGGACGTCTTCAGGGGCTGACGCAGCTCCAACCGGTGGGGGATGAGCGAAACCTGGGCAATCCGCATGGACTCACATCATCTCAGGTAGAGGCCCAGCGCGAACAGCATGCCGAACACGAGCTGCAACCTCGCCGTGGCCCCCAGGGCCGGATTCAGCGCCGCGCCTTCGGATTTCAGCACCTGTTTCAGCGGAGGCACCGCCAGCGGCAGGCTCAGGAGGCACAGGAAGACCCAGGGGCTGGCCAGCTTCAACGCGAACATGGCGAAGGGCGTGGCGAAGGAGAGCACGAGCAGCAGCACGTACTCCGCCTTGCCCATGCCCGTGCCGAAGCGCACGGCCAGGGTGCGCTTGCCGGCCTTCACGTCCGTCGTCACGTCGCGCAGGTTGTTGACGACGATGAGCATGGTGCCGCTGGCGCCCACCGGCACCGCGGCCCACCACGCCGCCGGGTCCACCATCCCCGCCTGGACGTAGTAGGTGCCCGTCACCGCCACCAGCCCGAAGAAGATGAAGACGAAGAGGTCGCCCAGGCCGTTGTACCCCAGCGGAAAGGGGCCTCCGGTGTACGCGTAGCCGCACAGCAGCGACGCCACGCCGATGGCGATGATGGGCCAGCCGCCCACCATGAGCAGGTAGAGCCCCACCGCCGTGGCCAGCGCGAAGCACACCGCTGCGCCCGCCAGCACCGTCCCCGGCGCGATGAGGCCACTCTGCGTCACGCGCTGTGGCCCGAGGCGCTCGTGCGTGTCCGCGCCCTTCTTGAAGTCGTAGTAGTCGTTGATGAAGTTGGTACCAATCTGGATGAGCACCGCGCCCATCAGCGCGGCCAGCGCGGGCAGCCACCGTCCCACGCCCGAGCCGAACGCGAGCCCCGTGCCCACTGCCACCGGCACCAGCGCCGCCGTCAGCGTCTTGGGCCGCGCCGCCATCACCCAGTGCTTCACCCCGGGCCGCGGCCTCACCGACAGCGGGCCCGGCGCCGGAACCGAGGTGCTCACGAGGTCACCCTGCCCTCGCCCACCGCGGCGGAGCTGTCGAACTGCGGCGCCTCGTACCAGGGCGTCTGGAGGAAGCCCAGGACCTCACGGGCGTAGGCCTCCGGGGCCTCCAGGTGCGGCGCGTGGCCGCAGCCCTCGAAGGCGTGGCGCCACACCACCGGCAGCTCGGCGGCCATGCGGCGGGCGAGTTGGGTGAACTTCGCGTCCTCGGCGCCCGTCAGCAGCAGCGTGGGCAGCCGCTGGGCGTGGAGCTCCGGCCAGAAGTCCGGCTGGACGCCCAGGCCCAGGCACTCCAGCGCGCCCGCGAACCCCTCCGGCGTCCCCGCGCAGCGCTGAGCGCGCAGCGCCTCCTGGCTCTCCCGGGGAAGCCGGCGCAGGCCGTCGAACAGCGGGAGCTGCTCCCACCGGTCCACGAAGGCCTCCACGCCCCGCGTCCGGATGAACGTCGCGAGCTGCCCGTCCGCCTCGCGCCGCGCCGCGCGCTCCTGGCGCCGGTGCAAGCCCGGAGAGCCACTCTCCATGATGAGCCGTCCAAAGCGGTCCGGCGCGCGCACCGCCGCGGCGAGCGCCACGCGGGCGCCCTGCGAATAGCCCAGCAGGTCCACGGTGCCCAGGCCCAGCGAGTCCACCAGCGAGACGAGCGCATCGAGCGTCTCCAGGAAGCCGTCACGCCCCTTCTGGGCCGGCAGCGGCGTGGCGCCATGCCCCGGGAGGTCCACCACCACCGCGCGCACGTCGCGCCCCAGCAGCGGACGCAGCCCGTCGAAGGCCCTGCGGCTTCCCGTGAAGCCGTGCAGCAGCACGAGCGGACGGGAACCCTCACCCCACATCTCGTAAGCCAGCTTCACGCCCATGGTCCTTCTCCCAAGGAAGCGGCCATTCGAGCGAACAGCCGCCGGTGCTCATCCACGTTGGCGCCGCGGTCCACGCGCACCTCCACCAGGTGGAGCCCGCCTTCCAGGCCCTCACGCACCGCCGCCCGGAGGGCCGTGGGCGTCTCCGGCCGGTGGAACCGCGCGCCGCCCAGCCCCGCCGCGTGGGACAGGTCCACGCCATGCGGCGTGCCGAAGAGCGTCTCGAACGCGTCGGGAGGCGCCGCCTTCGCGATGGGCAGGAACGAGAAGATGCCGCCCCCGTCGTTGTTCACCGCCACCACCGTGAGCGGCACCCGGGCACGCGACGCGGTGACGAAGGCGCCCACGTCGTGGAGCAGCGCCAGGTCCCCCGTGAGCAACACCGCGGGACGGCCAGCGGCCGCGGCCACGCCCAGGGCGCTGGAGACGATGCCATCGATGCCATTCGCGCCGCGGTTGGCGAGCACCCGGAGCGGCACCGCGCCAGCCGGCGCGAAGGCGTCCACGTCGCGGATGGGCATGCTGCTGGACACGAACAGCGGGGCGCCCGCGGGCAGGGCCGCCACCACCTCGCGGGCGATGCGCGGCTCGGAGAGCGTGTCGGGCTGCTCCGCGAAGGCGGCCTCCAGCGCCGTGCGGACGCGCTGCTCCGCCGCCAGGAAGCCGCGCGCCCACGGCCCCGCGCCACGCGCGAGCCCCCGCGCCAGCGCCTCGCACGCCTTCACCGCGGAGCCCTCCACCACCGTCGCCGCGCGGTGCGCCGGGTCGAACAGCGCGCCGCCGTCGCTGAAGAGGACGATGTCCGCGCCGGAGCCGTCCAGCCACTGCTGGGGCACCTTGGGCGTCAGCCCGCCCCCGAAGCGCAGCACCAGCTCCGGCCGATGCGCCTTCGCGAAGGGCGCGTGGCGCAGCAGCGCGTCGTAGTGCGACACGGTGAGCGGGCCGCCGCCGTAGCGGGCCTGGGACGTGGACTCGGCTAGCACGGGGTAGCCCGTCGCTTGCGACAGCGCGCCGATGGCCTCGGCGAAGCCATCCGCCTCATCCCGCGGGCCACAGACGATGACACCCCGCGTAGTCGCCGCGATGCGCTGGCGGACCTCGTCCAGGATGGCCGTGTCCGGCATCGGCTCGGGGGGCACGATGCGCGTGAGCGGAGCGCCAGGCCGCCCCGACGTCGCGAGCGCGCTCAACGCGGCCCCGGAGAACGCCTCCACCACCGGTGCCAGGGGCTCACGGAAGGGGACGTTGAGCTGCGCGGCGCCGCGAGGGGCGCGCCAGGCGCTGACGACCGCGCGGGCGACAGTGGCGCGCAGGTGCACCAGCGCCGCGTCGTGGGCCTCGGGCACCCCCAGGTCCGCGAAGAACCGGGCGTGCTCACTGAAGAGGCGCGCCTGCGACACTGTCTGCGGCGCGCCCCACCCCTGGAGCTCCAGGGGCCGGTCCGCCGTCAGCACCAGCAGGGGGACATGGGACAGCGCGGCCTCGATGACGGCCGGATAGAAGTGCGCCCCGGCCGTGCCGCTGGTCGCCACCACCACGGCCGGCGCGCGCGACTGCTTCGCGAGCCCCAGGGCGAAGAAGCCCGCGCTGCGCTCGTCGATGACGGACCAGGTGCGCAGCCCCTCCGCCCCGGCACACGCCAGGGCGAGCGGCGACGAGCGCGACCCCGGACACACCACCGCGTGCCGGACCCCGCCGCGCACGAGCTCCTCCACCAACGCGCGTGCCCACAGCACGTTGAGGTTAGCGTCGGACGACATCCCCGCCTCCCAGCGCCCGCAACATGGCCAGGCTCTTCATCTCCGTCTCCCGCCACTCCGATTCGGGGTTGGAGCCAGCCACCAACCCCACCCCCACGAACAACCGGGCCGTCGCGCCCTTCACCCGCGCCGAGCGCAGCGCCACCATCAGGTGCGCTCGCCCGGGGCCCACCCAGCCCACCGGCCCCGCGTACCACCCACGGTCCAGGCCCTCGTGCTCAACCAGGAACGACAGCGCGCGCTCGCGCGGTGTGCCCCCCACGGCCGGCGTGGGGTGCAGCGCGGCCACCACCTGCGCGGGCGTCACGCCGGGGCGCAGCTCCGCGCGGAAGCCCGTCCGCAGGTGCACCACGTTCTTCAAGGTCAGCAGCGCGGGCTCCGGGTCCGAGGACACCTGCTCCGCCAGCGGCTTCAGCGCCGCGAACAAGTAGCGCACCACCGACTGGTGCTCGCGCACGTCCTTGTCGTGCTCCAGCAGCCCCTCCGCCTGCCCGGGCGCCGCGGTGCCCGCGAGGGCCTCCGTCTCCAGCACCTGCCCGTCCACGCGGCACAGCGTCTCCGGCGTCGCGCCCAGGAAGCACGTCCCATCCGGCGTCTGGAAGTGGAAGGTGGCGCAGCGCGGGTTCTGCTCACGCAGCCGCGCCAGGACATCCACCACGTCGAAGGGCGCGGGGCCCTCCGCGTCCAGGGGACGCGCCAGCACCACCTTCTGGAGGTGTCCGGCCGCAATCGCGTCCAGCGCGCGCTGCACCCGGGCCTCGAAGTCCGGCCGCGACGCGCGCAGCTCCAGCGCCACGGGCCCGCCCCGGGCGTGCCGGTACGCCTCCGGGAAGCAGGCGCGCACGCGCTCCAGCCGCGAGCGGACCAAGTCCTCGCCGCCCCGGCCCTCCTGCGCGAAGACCACCGCGCTCACGCCGCGCCCCGAGCGGAACACCAGCACCTCGGGCAGCGTCCAGCGCGTCACTCCATGCGGCGCCCACGCCGCGTCCACCGCGCCCGAGGCCTCGAAGCGCAGCCCGCCGAACCAGGGGCCCGGCATCGACTCCGGCGCCTCCCCCAGCCAACGCACCGGCACGCGGCCCAGCGAGGCCAGCACGTCGGGAACGTCGGCCGCGTCCGTTGCCTCCACCACCGCCGCCTCGCCCCACCCCGCCGCCGCCTCCTGGGCCAGCGGGCGCTCCCAGTACACCGAGGGAACGCCCAGCACGTCCGCACCCGCGAGCGGATCCACCACCGCAAGGGGCGTCACTCCGGCCACCCAGCGCTGGCTCTCAACGGGATTGAGCGTCTTCATCAGCGTTCCTCATCGGCGATTGCGTAGCAATCACCTTCGGTTGTCTTCTAAGCCATCTCGGCTATACATGCACCAAGGAGTTCAAAACCTCTTGAACTCCATGATTGGGAGGGTCCGTGGGAGGCAAACGGCCAGACGAACCAGCCGGGTCCGGACGGGCCCCAGGCGCACTGCGGGTGCACCGCGCGGAGCGGCCCGAAGGCACCCGGGTGCGGGTGGGACCGGTGGAGTTCGGCGGTCCCGGGTTCGTCGTCATGGCGGGCCCTTGTGCGGTGGAGGGCGCCGAGCAGGTGCAGCACGCCGCCGCCGTGGTGGCCGCAGCGGGCGCCCACGTCCTGCGCGGTGGCGTATTCAAGCCGCGCACCAGCCCCTACGCGTTCCAGGGCATGGGCGAGCCGGGCCTGCACGTCCTGGCGGAGGCCGGCAAGCGCCACGGCCTGCCCATCATCAGCGAGGTCATGGAGTCGGCGCAGATTCCCTTCATGGAGGCGTCCACGGACATCCTCCAGGTGGGCGCGCGTAACATGCAGAACTTCTCGCTGCTGCGAGCGCTGGGGAAGGTGCGCAAGCCCGTGCTGCTCAAACGAGGCCTGTCGGCCACGCTCCAGGAGTGGCTGCTGGCGGCGGAGTACATCCTCGACGGCGGCAACGAGCAGGTGATGCTGTGCGAGCGCGGCATCCGCACCTTCGAGACGGAGCTGCGCAACACGCTGGACCTGGCGGCGGTCGCCTGGGCGAAGCAGCGCACCCACCTGCCCGTCATCGTCGACCCGTCCCACGCGACGGGCGACCCGGCGCTCATCCTCCCCATGTCGCTGGCGGCCGCGGCCGCCGGGGCGGATGGATTGTTGATTGAAGTCCACCCGAAGCCGGAGCAGGCCATGTGCGATGGGCACCAGGCGCTGACGCCGGAGCGCTTCGAGACACTGATGCGGCGGCTGCCAGCCGTGCTAGACGCGGTGGACCGACACCTTTGGAGGCCGGAGCTCCCGGCCCAGGTCGTGAGGGCGCGATGAGTACCGAAGTCCGTGAGATGTTCTCTTCCATCGCCACGAAGTACGACGTGACGAATGAAGTGCTCTCGTTCGGCATCCACCGGCTGTGGCGCCGGAAGGCCGTTCGGCTCAGCGGCGCGAAGGATGGCGACCGGATCCTCGACTGCGCCTCGGGCACGGGCGACCTGGCCCTGTCCTTCAAGCGGAAGGTGGGCGTGTCTGGCCGGGTGGTGGGCACCGACTTCTGCCCGGAGATGCTGGAGACCGCCCCCTCCAAGGCGGAGAAGGCCGGCCTCCAGGTGGAGTTCCAGGTCGCTGACGCGATGGACCTGCCCTTCGCGACCGACAGCTTCGACGTGGCCTCCATCTCCTTTGGCATCCGCAACGTGGATGACCCGGTGAAGTGCCTGAAGGAGATGGCGCGGGTGGTCCGGCCCGGAGGCCGCGTGGTGGTGCTGGAGTTCGGCCAGCCCACCGGGATGTTCGGCGCGCTGTTCCGCTTCTACAGCAAGACGGTGATGCCCGCCGTCGGCGGGCTGCTGACCGGCAACCGCGCCGCGTACCAGTACCTGCCGCGGACCTCCGCCGCCTTCCCCGCGGGGGACAGGTTCCTGGACCTGATGGACCAGGCCGGAGCGTACGCGGAGCGGAGCGCGCATCCCCTCACGTTCGGCACCGCCTACGTCTATGTCGGCACCGTCCGCTGAGGAGCGGCGGCACCTCGTCGAACGGATACTCGCCTCGGTCGATCCGCGGCTCTCGCCGGGACTGAGAGAGGCGGTCGCTCGCCCCGGGCCCGCCCGGTCCCCCGTCTCCGGACAGACGGTGGTGATTGCCGGACACCGGAGCGCGGGCAAGTCGCGCCTGCTGCCCATGGTGGCCCGCCTCCTCGCGCGGCCCGGCCTGGACCTGGACGCGCACCTGGAGCGCCTGCACGGGCGCTCGCTGCGCACCTGGGTGGCCGAAGCGCCCCAGGACTTCCGTGCCGCCGAGCGCCAGGCCCTGCTGGAGCTGCCGCCCGGAGGGCTGGTGGCCGTGGGAGGCGGGTTCCTGTCGCACCACCCGGATGCACTGGCTGGGCACTTCACCCTGGTCGTCCCCGTGTGCTTCGACACCTACCGCGAGCGCCTGCTCTCGGACCGGACGCGCCCGCGCCTGCGCGCCGACCTGTCGCTCGAAGACGAGCTGTCCTCCGTGTTCCATGAGCGCGAGGCACTCCATGCCCGCGTGCCCACCGTGGCCCTGGAGGATTTCCTCCGGGGCTGCCTTGCCTCCGAGGTGCCCCCGTGACGCCCGCCCGGCGTGTCGTCACCCTCCCCCCCACCGTGCTCGGCGAGGACGCCGTCCGCTTCGCACGGGACTGCCAGCGCCGCGGCGCGGACGTGCTGGAGGTTCGCACGGACCTGCACGCCGCGGGGGCCATCGCGCTCGAGGCCCTGGCGGCGGTGCTGCCCCTCCTCATCTCGGAGCGCGGACAGCCGCTCCCCGAGCCCTGGGTGGCGGCCGCGTGGCGCGTGGACCGGGACCTGATGGACGCGTCGGGACAGCAGGGCTCGCTGGCGGCTCCTCCCGGGAAGCTGCTCGCCTCGCACCATGCCAGCCGGGCCCTGTCCACCGAGGAGGCGCTCGAACTGTGGGCGCGCGAGCTCCCCGCCGATGCCCTGGTGAAACACGTGGAGCCCATGGCGGAACCGGCACACCTCGCCACCCTGCTGGAGACCCAGCGGCGGCTGGTGGAGCGCTTCGGCCCCACGCGCGTCACGGTGCTGGGCATGGGCGCGGTGGCGCTGCCCACGCGGGCCCTGCTCGCGCGGAATAACGTGCTCGACTACGTCGCGTCCGGCGGCACGTGGGCCGCGGCGCCAGGGCAGCGGCTGCTCGACGATGCCGTGCGCGAGGTGCGCGGCGCGGACCGGTACACGCTGGCGCCGCCGCTGCGGCTGGGCATCCTGGGGACGGCCATCGCCCACTCGCGCTCGCCGCGCATCCACCGCCAGCCCTTCGACCGCATCGACCTGCCCGAGGACGGTCCCGTCGAGGCCGTGGTGGACGCGTTGCTGCCGCACTACGCGGGCTTCGCCGTCACCAGCCCGTTCAAGCTCCGGCTGGCGAAGCACACCGGGTCGCCGCTGGACGCCATCAACACGCTCGTCCGCCGGGGCAACCGGTGGGAGGCCTTCAACACCGACACGTTCGGCGCCCGGAAGGTGCTCGAACGGCTCGGGGCTCGCGAAGTGTTCGTCCTTGGAGATGGCGGCGCCACCTCGGCGCTCCGCTCCGTGGCGAAGGACGCGGGCTGTGACTTGCGCGTCCTCCGACGCGCCGACATCCAGGCGCCTCTCACAGGGGCGGGCGTCTGGACGTGGCCCGACAGGGTGCCTGCTCCTGACGACCTGCGCTTCGACGGAGCCCGAGTGGCGGTCATCGCCTACGGCGCTCCGGGCCGGCGCATCGCCGCGGAGATTGTCCGCCGCGGCGGAACTCCGGTCCTGCTGGGTGCGGCGTGGTTCGTCGCGCAAGCCCGGCGGCAGCGCCAACTCTGGGAGTCCGCGACATGAATACCTTCGGCGACCTGTTTCGCCTGACGACGTTCGGAGAGAGCCACGGGCCCGCGCTCGGCAGCGTGGTGGATGGGTGCCCCGCGGGCGTGCCCCTCACGCGGGAGCAGATCCAGGTCGCGCTGGACCGCCGCCGCCCCGGCCAGTCCACCATCACCACCGCGCGCAGCGAGCCGGACCAGGTGGAGATCCTGTCCGGGGTGTTCGAGGACAAGACGCTGGGCACGCCCATCGCCGCCATCGTCCGCAACACCAACCAGCGCTCCGGGGACTACGACACGCTGAAGGTCCAGGACCGGCCCGGCCACGCGGACGCCGTGTGGCGCGAGCGCTTCAAGCACCGCGACCACCGCGGCGGCGGCCGCACCAGCGGGCGAGAGACGCTCTGCCGCGTCATTGGCGGCGCCATCGCCGAGGCGTACCTCCAGCGAGACCTGCCCTCCATCCGCACCGTCGCCTACGTGTCGCAGGTGGGCGACCTCGTGGCGGCCGTGCCCCCCTCGGGCCTCACCCGTGAGCTGGTGGACGCGCACCCCACGCGCTGCCCGGACACGGGCATTCGAGACGAGATGTCCCGCCGCATCCTCGCCGCGAAGGAGGCGGGAGACAGCCTGGGCGGCACCATCGACGTGCGCGTGGAGGGCCTGCCCGTCGGCCTGGGCGAGCCCATCTTCGGCAAGCTCAAGGCGCGCATCGCGCAGGCCCTGGGGAGCATCGGCGCCGTCACCGGCGTCATCTGGGGGCCGCCCGACCTGCTGGAGCGCATCGGCCAGCCCGGCACCCAGTTCCATGCCGTGAAGGATGCCTATGGCGGCATCCAGGGCGGGCTCGCCAACGGGGAGCCCATGCAGCTGCGCACCTTCTTCAAGCCGCCCGCGACGCTGCAGGAGCACGCCAAGGGCGGCCGTCACGACCCGTGCATCATGCCCCGCGCCGTTCCGGTGCTGGAGGCCATGGTGTCGCTCGTCATCGCCGACCTCGTCCTCCACCTCAACGCCAGGCCCCACACGCCATGAGCTCCCTCCCTCCTGGCGCATACCGTCCGCCGTCCGACCGATGGGGCCCCTTCGCCCGCCTCGCCCGCAACCTGCCCGAGGGCAGCGTGGCCGTGGTGGACCGCACGGTCGCGAGGCTCCACCCCACGCTCCTCCCCACCCTGGCGTCGCGCAGCCCCCGGGCCATCATCCAGCTCACGGGCGGTGAGAGCGCCAAGACGTTCACCGCGCTCGAGAAGGTCCTGGCCAGCGGCCTGACCCTTCCGCGCTCCGGCACACTGCTGGCCGTGGGCGGCGGCACCATCGGTGACGTCTCCACCGTGGCCGCGCACCTGCTCAAGCGCGGCGTGCGGCTGGTGCAGGTCCCCACCACGCTGCTGGCGGCGGTGGACAGCAGCGTCGGCGGCAAGGGCGCGGTCGACATGACGGTGCGCGGGCGCGTGGTGAAGAACCCGGCCGGCGTGTTCCACTACGCGGACGAGGGGTGGGTGTGCCCCGAGTTCTTCGACACCCTCTCCGATGCGCAGCGGCGCGAAGGCGCGCTGGAAGCCTGGAAGATGGTGGTGAGCCTCGACGCGTCCCTCTTCCGCCGCTACGTCCGCAAGCCTCCCCCGCAGGAGAAGCTGGTCAAGGATGCGCGCGCCCTCAAGGAGCGCGTCTGCGCCGAGGACCCGTACGAGCACTCGGGCCTGCGGCGGGTGCTCAACTTCGGCCACACCTTCGGCCACGTGCTGGAGAGCGTGTCCCGCTTCAAGCTGTCCCACGGAGACGGCGTGGGCCTGGGCATGCTGCTGGCCCTGGACGTGGGCCGCCACCTGGGCGTGACGCCCGAGCCCGTGGCCGCCGAGGTCGAGGCCGCCCTGGCGCGGGGCCCCGGGGTCCTGGGCCGGGAGCGTGCCGCCGCCCTGCTCCGCCGCGCGCCCATGCGGGACGTGGTGGCGCTGCTCACCGCCGACAAGAAGGCCGGCGCCAAGGGGGAGCTGCGCATGGTGCTGCTGACGGGCATTGGCACCGCCGAAGTGCGCGACGTGGAAGCGTCGCAATGGCGAGCCCTTTGGCCCGCCTGGACGAAGGGGGTGCGCCCGTGAGGACGGCCATGCCCTCCCGAATCCTCGTGGACCCGTCCGGCTTGCGCGCCGCCGAGCTCACCCCTCCGGTGTCCAAATCGGACGCGCAGCGGGCGCTGGTGCTGGGACACCTCACGGGCGCGTGGCCGCTTCCCTCGGTCCAGGCCGAGCCGGACGAGGACCTCCCCGCCGATGTGCGCGTGCTTCGGCAGGGCATCGAGGCCCTGCGCCTGCCGCCGGAGGCCGTGCGGGACATCGACTGCGCGGACGGCGGCGCCCCCTTCCGCATCCTCGTCACGCAGGCGGCGGTGACGCCGGGCGCACGGGTCCGCTTCACCGGCACGCCCCGCCTGGGTGAGCGCCCACACGGCGCGCTCTTCACCTCCCTGCGCGAGACGCTGGCGCCGGCGGGCCTCACGCTCACCGAGGGCGCGCCGTGGCCGGTGACGCTCCAGGCGCCCCACGACACGGCGAAGGCCCTCCCCGTGTTCCGCGTCCCGGGGGCCCAGAGCAGCCAGTACGCCTCCAGCCTGCTGCTGGGCTGCGCGGCGCTTTACCTGCGCGAGCGGCGGCCCTGGCGCGTGGAAATCGAGGGGTCCCTCACCAGCGCCGGCTATCTGGAGCTGACGCTGACCTGGCTGCGGCGCTTCGGCTTCGACGTCCAGGCGACGCCGTCCAGCTACACCGTGGCCGGGTACAAGGCCCCCCCATCCGTCCCCTCGCTTCCGGGGGACTGGTCCTCCCTGGGCTACCTGCTCCTGGTGGCCTGGAAGACGGGAGGCGCCGTGGTGCGCGCGGACACCGGCAGCGCCCACCCGGACGACGCGATGCTCCGGCTCATCGAGCAGGTGGGCCTGCGCGCCGTCCCCACGGGCGAGCCCTTCACGATGAGGGTGGAGGGGCAGCTGTCCGGAGGCCTGCGGGCGTCAGGCGAGGAGTGCCCGGACCTGCTGCCGACGCTGGCGGCGCTGGCCTGTGTCCTTCCGGCGCCCTCCACGCTCACCGAGGTGGGCATCCTCCGGGTTAAAGAGAGCGACCGTCTGGAGGGAATCCGCGCGCTCGTGGCGGCCTACGGCGGGACGGCGGAGCTGCACGGCGAGCGGCTCCAGCTACACCCACCCCGCAGGGCACCCGCGGGCTTCGAGATGAACAGCCAGGGGGACCACCGGCTCGCGATGACCGCTGCCACCTTGTGCGTCCTGTCCGGCGCGCCGCTGACCCTCACCGGCCCCGAGTGTGTGGAGAAGAGCTTTCCGGGGTTCTGGCGTCAGCTCGCCAAGGCGGGCGTCCGGATAACGGATGCACGCTGAGACCAGCAGTGTCCGGCCAGCAGACTTATCGTTCTTTTTTGTTGAAAGCACTCTCCGCCCTGTGAAATCTCCGCCCCATGGCCAAGGACACGCTGACGATCACCGACAATCGGACCGGGAAGAGCTACGAGGTCCCGATCGAGAACGGCTGTATTCGCACCAATGCTCTCCGCCAGATCAAAGTTGGCGACGATGACTTTGGGCTGATGGGTTACGATCCGGCGTTCCTCAACACAGCCAACTGTAAGAGCGCCATCACCTTCATCGATGGGGACAAGGGCATCCTGGAGTACCGCGGCTACCCCATCGAGCAGCTCGCGGAGAAGTCGAGCTTCCTGGAGGTCGCGTACCTGCTGCTCAACGGTGAGCTGCCCACCCCGAAGGAGCTGGAGCAGTTCACCCACCTCGTCACGCACCACACCTACGTCCACGAGAATGTAAAGAGCTTCATGGACGGGTTCCGCTACGACGCGCACCCGATGTCCATGGTGAGCTCCACCGTCGCCGCGCTGTCCAGCTTCTATCCCGACGCCAAGAACATCAAGGACCCGCTCAGCCGCCGCATCCAGATCACCCGGCTGATCGCGAAGATGCCCACCATCGCCGCGTTCTCGTACCGGCACACGATGGGCCTGCCGTACATCTACCCGGACAACGACCTGTCCTACGTCGCCAACTTCCTGGCGATGATCAAGCGCATCGGCACGTCGACCTACAAGGTCCACCCCGTGCTGGAGCGCGCGCTCGACATCCTCTTCATCCTCCACGCGGACCACGAGCAGAACTGCTCCACCACGTCCGTGCGCACGGTGGGCTCGTCCGAGGTGGACCCGTACTCCGCGGTCAGCGCGGGCATCGGCGCCCTCTACGGCCCGCTGCACGGCGGCGCCAACGAGGCCGTGCTCCGCATGCTCCGGGACATCGGCCACGTCTCCAAGATCCCCGAGTTCATCAAGTCGGTGAAGAGCGGCGAGGGTGAGAAGAAGCTGATGGGCTTCGGTCACCGCGTCTACAAGTCCTACGACCCGCGCGCCAAGGTCATCAAGCGCGTGGCCGACGAGGTCTTCGAGGTGACGGGCAAGAACCCGCTGCTCGAGATCGCCGTCGAGCTGGAGCGCATCGCGCTCGAGGACGAGTACTTCGTGAAGCGGAAGCTGTACCCGAACGTCGACTTCTACTCGGGCCTCATCTACGAGGCGATGGGCTTCCAGGTCGAGATGTTCCCGGTGCTCTTCGCCATCCCCCGCACGGTGGGCTGGTGCGCGCAGTGGGAGGAGATGGTGACGGACAACGAGCAGAAGATTGCCCGTCCGCGCCAGGTGTACACGGGCGCCACGCGCCGCGACTACGTCCCCATGGACAAGCGCGCCGCCAAGTAGGCCCTGACACAGGGTCCACGCCGCTGGCGTGGGCCTGACACACGAAGGGGCGAGGAACCGCGAGGTTCCCCGCCCCTTTCGCTTTCCGACCCGCAGCGCGCGGCGCTCAGCCCGTCCGGGAGCCTGGCTGGGGCTCCTCGTAGAGGGCTTCGATGACGCGGGCGTACTTCTCCGTCACCACGCTGCGGCGCACGCTCAGCTTGGGCGTCAGCTCCCCGCTCTCCACCGAGAAGTCCTTCGGCAGGACGGCGAAGCGCTTGATGGTCTCGAAGCGGGACAGCTTCGGGTTGATGTCGTGCTCCACGCGCTCCTGGAGGAACCGGAGCACCCGTGGGTCCTCCGCGAGGTGGGCCACGTCCTCCGGCCACCCCTGCGCCCTGGCCAGGACGCGCGCCTTCTCCGCGTCCAGCGTGAGCAGGGCCACCAGGTAGTTCCTGCGCTCGCCCAGCACCACGGCGTGCCCCACGCCGGGCAGCGCCTTGAGCAGCTCCTCGATGTTGGAAGGAGACGTCTTCTTTCCCCCGGAGGTGACGATGATGTCCTTCTTGCGGCCGGTGATCTGCACGTAGCCGTCCGCATCCAGCCGCCCCACGTCCCCGGAGTGCAGCCACCCGTCCGCCAGCAGCTCGGCGGTGGCCTCCGGGTTCTTGTAGTAGCCCATGCAGACGTTGCCGCCGCGCACGAGCAGCTCGCCGTCGTCCGCGATGCGCAGCTCCACGCCCAGCATCGCCCGGCCCACGGTGCCCAGGCGCGTGTGGGACTCGGTGTTCACCGTGCCCGGACCCGCCACCTCCGTCATGCCCCACACCTCGTGGATGACGATGTCGATGGAGGCGAAGAAGTCGAGCACGTCCCGGCCGATGGGCGCCGCCGCCGTGGCGAAGAAGGACACCCGCTCCATGCCGATGCGCTCCTTCAACGGGGCGAAGATGAGCTTCCGCGCGAGCTGATACTGCGCCTCCATCGCCAGCGGGACGCTCTGCTGGCGCATCACCCGCTCGTTCCGCTCCGAGGCCACCCGCCGCGCCCAGGCCACCACCCGGCGCTTCGTGGGCGGCTGCGCGTTGAGCCCCTCCTCCGCCTTGACCTTGAACTTCTCCCACACCCGCGGCACGCCGAAGAAGAACGAGGGCCGCACCTCCCGGAGGCTCTGCGGCATCGCGTCCACCGAGGTCGCGAAGTACACCTGCACGCCATTCAGCAGCGGGCTGTAGAGGGAGATGATCTGCTCGGCGATGTGCGACAGCGGCAGATATGACACCAGGGAGGACGCGTCCGGCTTGCCAAACGTCACCGAGTCCGTCAGCTGCTTCGCCGTCCACACCAGGTTGTGATGGCTGAGCATGACCCCCTTGGGGTGGCCGGTGGTCCCCGAGGTGTAGATGAGGGTGCCCATGGCCTCGGGCTTCAGCGCATGGACGCTGTCCCAGTAGGGCTTCTCGTCCGCGCCGGCGCCCATGGCCAGGACGTCCGCGTAGCGCAGCACGCCCTCGGGGAGCACCGCGGGGGCCTCGATGACGACCAGGTGGCGCAGCTTCGGCAGGCGCTCCCGCAGGGCCAGACCGGTGCGCAGGTGCTTCTCGTTCTCCACCACCAGGAGGGTGGCCTCGCAGTGGCCCAGGACGTACTCCAGCTGCTCGGGCGAGCTGGTGGTGTACAGACCGACAGGGACCCCGCCCATGGCGATGGCCGCCAGGTCCGCGACGTGCCACTCCTCCCGGTTGAAGCTCAGGATGCCCACCGGCTGGCCCGCGCCCACGCCCAGCGCATGCAACCCCAGGGCGAAGCGCCGCACCCGCTGCGCGTACTCGAGCCACGAGGTGGGCGCATAGGCGCCCCCGCGGCGCGTCCACAGGGCCGGCCGATGCTCATGCTGCGAGGCCCGGTCATGGAGCGCATGCACCACCGTCTTGGGAAGGTCCATGGCCCGAACGCTAGCGGATGCAAGGCCCCTCACCAATGTCCCCGCGTCTCGGACGTTGACAGCTGGTTGGAGTGCTTTGTATGCCGCGCCGGACCATGAGCATCGACTTCACCTGCCAGAAGTGCGAGGCGAGCTTCGAGCTGGACGCTCAGGACCTCATCGAAGGGACTGAGAAAATCGTCTGCCCGCATTGCGACGCCAAAGCGCCCGCCAACCTCACGGAAGACTTCGTCGCCGCCCTCACGGAGATGCGCGCGCAGATCGCCGCCCTGGACAAGCGCTTCGCCGTGTCGATGACGCTGGAGTCCGAGGACCTGGAGGACATGCTCGACGACGAGGACGACGAGGATGAGGACGAGGACGACGACCTCGACGAGGATGAGGACGAGGACGTCGACGACGAAGAGGACTACGACGAGGACGAAGACGAGGACGACGACGACAGTCGTTGAACCCGTCCGCCTGCTCCCCGGCCCGGTGAGCCCCCCCGAGGATTGGGGGTAACCGGGCTTGGAGCGCAACCCTCCCGGGAGATGGCCGGGTGCGTAGGTTAGAGGCGTGAAAACGCCCAACCGCGCCACTTTGTTCGTCGCACCTCTCTCGGCCGTGCTTCTGGCGCTCGGAGGGCTGCTGCTGTTCCCCGCTTTCTCCATGCCGGATGCCCTCGCGGCCATCCGAGGCGGCCAGGAGCCGCCCTGCATCACCGAGGGGAAGGACGACCCCAAGGCCTGCGCCGAGCTCGTGGAGCTTGAGGTGCAGGACGTCGTCCCGCTGGAGGAGGCCGAGGCCCACGCGGTGGTGCTCGCCACCAAGGACAAGGGCATCGTCCTCCCCGTGTTCGTGGACGAGGCCTCGGCCATCTCCATCGCCTTCCGGCTGGCGGAGCGCCAGCCACCCCAGCCGCTCGCGCAGGACCTGCTGGACGACGTGGTGTCGCAGCTGGGAGGCAAGGTCACCGAGGTCCGCATCGACGACCTGCGGGACAATGTCTATTCGGGCCGCGTCTTCCTGGAGCAGGGCAAGCGGAAGATGACCCTGGAGGCCCGCCCCTCGGACTCCATCGCCATGGCACTCACCAGCCATGCCCGCATCCGCGTCACCCGCAAGGTGCTGACGCTGGCGGGCATCACCCGAGAGGAAATCGAGGGGCTGCAGCAGAAGGAAGGCCCCGGCGTGGGCGGCAGCGGCCCCCTGGAGGCGCCAGGCTTCCCCGCCCCGGGCGCGCCGAACGAGCCGCCCATCGACATGGACATGAAGGCGCTGCCACCCGGCCACCCGGCGCCCCGCCCCTCCCTGGGGTCGGGCGAGGAGATCGACCTGTAGCTGCTCGCAAGAAAGCCCGGCCCCCCCTCCCAGGGATGCCGGGCTTTCTCTCTCTGCCATCGAGAGCGCAAAGGCTCCGCGCGGCCCGAGGCGAGCCACGCATCGGAGGAAGAGTTAGTCCCGTGGGCGCGAGGCTGTCAAGCCAGGCACCCGGCCGCCTAGGATGCGCGACCCTATGCGCAAGGCGAAAATCATCTGCACCCTGGGCCCCGCCTCGGACACGCCCAAGGTCATCGAAGGACTGATCCGCGCGGGCATGAACGTGGCGCGGCTGAACTTCTCGCACGGCACGCATGAGGAGCACCGCCGCCGAGTGGAGACCATCCGCAAGGTGGCGAAGCGCCTGGGCACGCCGGTGGCCATCCTCCAGGACATCCAGGGGCCGAAGATCCGCCTGGGCCGCTTCGAGAACGGGCAGCTGCTGGTGAAGCCCGGTCAGGCCGTCACGGTGACGACCCGGAACATCCTGGGGATGGACGGCCTCATCCCCACGCCCATCAAGACGCTGGTGAAGGACGTGGCCAAGGGCCATGAGATCCTCCTGGACGACGGCCGGGTGCGGCTGCGGGTGCTGCGCGTGCAGGGCCCGGACGTGCAGTGCCGCGTGGAGGTGGGTGGGCTGCTGAAGGACCACAAGGGCCTCAACCTGCCCGGCTCGCCCATGTCCGTGCCCACCATCACCCGCAAGGACGCGGTGGACCTGGCCTTTGGCCAGGAGGTGGGCGTGGACTACGTGGCGCTGTCGTTCGTCCGCACGCCCGAGGACATCAAGAAGGCGCGCGCGCACGTGGCGAAGCTGAAGACGCCGCTCATCGCCAAGATCGAAAAGCCGCAGGCAGTGGACCGCGTGGAGGAGATCGCCGCCGTCGCGGACGGCATCATGGTGGCCCGAGGCGACCTGGGCGTGGAGATGCCACTGGAGCGGCTGCCCGCCATCCAGAAGCACATGGTGAGCACGGTGAACCGCAAGGGGGGCCTCGTCATCGTCGCCACGGAGATGCTGGAGAGCATGGTGAGCAATGCCCGGCCCACGCGCGCCGAGGTGTCGGACGTGGCCAACGCCATCCTCGACGGCGCGGACGCCGTCATGCTGTCGGGCGAGACGGCCGCGGGCAAGTACCCCGTCGAGGCGGCGGCCACCATGGCGTGCATCGTCGAGGAGACCGAGCGCGGCGTGGTGAAGCACCAGCACCACTCCCCCTTCGAGCGCTCCGAGGACCTGGGCACCGGCGTAGCGGCGGCGGCCGTCGCGGCGGCCTCTCAGCTGGGCATTGGCACCATCGTCGCCTACACGGAGAGCGGCCACACCGCGCGCCTCATCTCCGAGTTCCGCCCGCGCGCGAACATCATCGCCCTCACCCCGAACGAATCAGCGGTGGACCGCATGGCGCTCTACTGGGGCGTGACGGGCAAGCACGTGGCGCGCGTCTCGACGACGGACGCCATGCTCAAGCAGGTGCGCGAGCTGTGCCGGAAGGACAAGCTCTGCGCGCCCGGAACGCCCGTGGTGGTGGTGGCCGGCGTGCCCCTCAACGTGCCGGGCAACACCAACCTGATGAGCATCCACCGCATCTGAGCGGGCGGCGTGGCTCCCGGCGACGCGCCGGGGGCCGCCCCACGGGCCTCAGAGGACCTTCTGCTCGAAGTCGTAGATCTTCTCGACGGCGAGCTGGCGGTAGCGCTCCACGTTGAGCGAGCGGCGGGCGCACTCCCACACCAGCTCGTTGGACGTGCGGTCCGGCTCCTTCTTCTTGCGGCGCTTCACCTCCGCCTTGATGGCCTTCACGGCCATGCGGGGGTGGTAGCAGAACGCGGAGGAGAACAGCAGGTGCCCCCCGAAGGGGATGAGCCGGGCCTCCAGGATGTCGCCCGTCTCCAGCCCCGCGACGTGGCGGCGCTCCGTCACGTCGAAGTCCTTGCCGGAGTACAGCTCGCGCAGGCGGACCTCGCCCTTGCCCAGCTTGCGGACCTCGAAGAGGCCGTGGACCGTCTCCGTGAAGCAGCGGAAGGCGTTGGCCTCCTCGGGCGGAGCGCTGGCCAGGCGCTGCTCGTAGAACTCCACGGCCGGCGTCTTGTTCGTCAACGGCGAGACGCGGTCGTAGAGGTAGTAGTCCAGGAAGGACGCCATCCGCAGGTCGAAGAGCTTGTCGTCCTCGAAGACCTCGCCCGTCAGGCGGAAGTACTCCGCCTTGGCCTGGAGCAGGTCGTCCTTGCGCGACTCGGCACTGCCAAAGGCGATGAGCTGATCCAGGTACGGCTGGTAGGAGAGCGATGACAGCGACGAGGTCATATTCGGTGGGGCATCCTACTCCGCCATCAGCTTCGCGAACCGGCCGAAGAGATAGCGCGCGTCGTGCGGGCCGGGCGAGGCCTCGGGGTGGTACTGCACGCTGAAGGCCCGTGCGTCCGGGACGGCCAGGCCCTCCACCGTGCCGTCATTGAGGTTGATGTGCGTCACGACGGCCAGGCCCTTGAGGCTGGCGTCATCCACCGCGAAGCCATGGTTCTGCGCGGTGATTTCCACCTTGCCCGTGGTGAGGTCCTTGACAGGCTGGTTTCCGCCCCGGTGGCCAAACTTCATCTTGTACGTCCGGCCGCCCAGGGCCAGCGCCATGATCTGGTGCCCCAGGCAGATGCCGAACACCGGCACCTTGCCCAGCAGCGCCGCCACCGTGCGGTCCGCGCCCTTCACGGCCGCCGGGTCACCCGGGCCGTTGGCCAGGAAGACGCCATGGGGCTTGCGCGCCAGCACCTCCTCCGCCGTGGTGGTGGCCGGCACCACCGTCACCCGGCAGCCCACGTCCACCAGGAAGTGGAGCATCGACTTCTTCAGGCCGTAGTCATACGCCACCACGTCAAAGCGCGGCTCGGCCGGCGTCTGCACCTCGCCCGTGAAGACGGCCGGCGAGGGCTCCGTGAAGGTGTAGGCCTCCTTCGTGGACACGCCCGTGGCCAGGTCCATGCCCTCCATGCCAGGCGCGGAGCGGGCGCGCTCCACGAGGGCCGCGGGGGACAGCCCCTCGCTGGAGATGACGCCCATCTGCGCGCCGTGCGTGCGCAGGTGGCGCACCAGCCGGCGGGTGTCGATGCCCTCGATGCCCGCCACGCCGCTGCGCTTCAGGTACGCGTCCAGCGACTCCTTCGCGCGCCAGTTGGACGGCTGCTCCACGAGGGCGCGCACCACCATGCCCACCGCATGCACCCGGGCGCCCTCCTCGTCCACCGGGTTGGCGCCGACGTTGCCCATCTCCGGGTACGACATGGTGACAATCTGGCCCACATACGAGGGATCCGTGAGGACCTCCTGGTAGCCGTACATGGACGTGTTGAACACCACCTCACCCACTGTTTCGCCGACCGCGCCAAAGGCACGACCCTCGAAAAGGGTGCCATCCGCCAGGGCGAGCACTGCCCGCTTCGTCATCACCGCGACTCCTTGCTCCGGCCGACCTGGCCCTTGTCGAACACCTTCTGGCCCGAGACCCACGTCTGGATAACGCGCCCCTTCTGCTTGCGGCCCTGGAACGGCGTATTCCGGCTGCGCGAGTGGAACTGGTGGGCGTCCACCGTCCACTCCGCGTCCGGCTCCACCACCGTGACGTCCGCCGGCGCCCCGGGCGCCAGCTGACCGCCCGGCAGGCCGAACGCCTTCGCCGGGCCGTGCGTCAGCAGCTCCACGGCGCGGTTCGCGGTGAGCACGCCCGCGTGGACCAGCTCCATCGTCAGCCCCAGGGCCGTCTCCAGCCCGACGATGCCGTTGATGCCCTTCTCGAACTCCACGAGCTTGTCGAGCACCCCGTGCGGCGCGTGGTCCGTGGCGATGGCGTCCACCGTGCCGTCCACCAGCGCCTCGCGGAGGGCCTGCACGTCGCTGTCCGAGCGCAGCGGCGGAGCCATCTTCGCGTGGGTGTCGTAGTCCCCCACCGCGCGGTCATCGAGGATGAAGTGGTGCGGCGCCACCTCGCAGGTGACGCGCAGGCCGCGGCGCTTGGCCTCGCGGATGAGCCGCACGCTGCCCTCACAGGACACGTGGGCCACGTGCAGCCGGCCCTGCGTCTCCTCCAGCAGCACCAGGTCGCGGGCCACCATGGCCACCTCGGCGGAGGCCGGGATGCCGCGCAAGCCCAGCCGCGTGGAGGTGGCGCCCTCGTGCATGGCGCCACCCGCGGACAGCGTCAGGTCCTCCTCGTGGACCATGACGGGCACGTCGAACATGGTGGCGTACTGGAGCGTGCGCCGCATCAGCGACGCGTTCATCACCGGGCGGCCGTCGTCAGTGATGGCCACGCAGCCGGCGGACACCAGCTCGCCCATCTCCGCCAGCTCCTCGCCCTTCAGCCCCTTGGTGATGGCCCCCGCGGGGTAGACATGGCACAGGCCCGCGGCGCGGGCGCGGTTGAGCACCAGCTCCGTCACCATGGCGTTGTCGTTGACCACCTTGGTGTTGGGCATGGCCACCACGGCGGTGAAGCCGCCCGCCACCGCGGCGCGGCAGCCGGTGAGGACGGTCTCCTTCCCCTCCTCCCCCGGCTCGCGCAGGTGCACGTGCAGGTCGATGAAGCCCGGCAGCACCCACTTGCCCGAGGCATCCACCACCTCGGCGCTTGCGGGCACCGGCAACAGGGCCTCCGACACCTCCACCACCTTGCCGTCGCGGACCAGGACGTCGCGGATGCCGTCCACGCCATTGCGCGGGTCGATGACGCGCCCCCGCCTGAAGAGCACCGTGGAGCTCATGCCGCACACACCTCCAGGATGGCCCGCCGCACGGCGACGCCGTTGGACACCTGCTCCAGGATGACGCTGCGAGACCCGTCCGCCACCGCCGGCGCCAACTCCACGCCCCGGTTGATGGGCCCCGGGTGCATCACCACCGCGTCCGCCTTCATCCGCTCCTCGCGGGCCACGTTGAGGCCGAACAGCCGTGCGTACTCACGCGTGGAGGGCAGGAAGGCCTGCTCCTGCCGCTCCAGTTGGAGGCGCAGGCACATCACCGCGTCCGCGTGGGGCAGCTGCGCGTCCAGGTTGTGCGTCACCTCCGCGCCCAGCGCCTCCAGCCCTGGAGGTATCAGCGTGGGCGGGGCGCACACCACCACCCGGGCCCCCAGCGCCTTCAGGCACAGCAGGTTGGAGCGCGCCACGCGGCTGTGGAGCACATCGCCCACGATGAGCACCGTGCGCCCGTCCAGCGCGCCCCAGCGCTGGCGCAGCGTGAAGGCGTCCAGCAGCGCCTGGGAGGGGTGCTCGTGCGTGCCGTCACCGGCGTTGATGACGGCGCACTTCACGTGCTTCGCCACCAGGTGCGGCGCGCCGGAGGAGCGGTGGCGCATGACGATGGCCACCGGCCCCGTCGCCTCGATGTTGCGGGCGGTGTCGAGCAGCGTCTCACCCTTCGACACCGAGGAGCCGGTGTGCGTCCAGTTGAGCACACTGGCGCCCAGGCCCTTCGCCGCCATGTGGAACGACGTGCGCGTCCGGGTGGAGTCCTCGAAGAAGAGGTTCGCCACCACCTTGCCACGCAGCAGGTGGGTGGCATCCGGTCCACCGGGCAGGTGTGCCTTCGCCCGGTCGAGCAGCGACTCCAGCTCGTCCCGGCGCCAGCCTTCGATTCCAAGCAGGTGTCTCATGGCCGGGGGCGCCGCGTACCCCGGGGCGTCCGGCGCGTCAAGCGTCGTGCGCGGCCCGGCGGCCCGCCTGCCCTCCGCGAGCGCGTCAACGGACGGGCTGGAAGAACCGGTCCACGCGCAGGCCCGTGCCACCGAACAGGTTGTGCAGCAGCCCGTGGTAGCCCAGCGACAGCCACACCACCATGGCCTTGCCCTTGATGTGGCCGTACGGGACGTACTCCGCCCTGCCAGCGCCCGTGACGCCCAGGCCGTGGCGGCTGTCCGCGCTGTTGTCGCGGTTGTCGCCCACGGCGAACACGTGCCCCGGGGGGACCTCGTAGGGCCCCTCGTGGCGCGGCATGCGCGACAGCGTCTGCAGCGCCGCGTGTGTCACGCCCGACAGGTCCTCCTCGTAGAGGGTCTCCTGCTGGTCGAACCAGCGCCCGTCGTCGGTGATGTTGTGGACGGTGAAGTCGCCGGAGACCATCTGGCGCGGCTGCGGCTGGCCGTTGATGTGGACCACGCCGTTGATGAACTCCACGACGTCGCCCGGCACGCCCACCACGCGCTTGATGTAGTCGACCGACTCGTTCACCGGGTTGTTGAAGACGATGACGTCCCCACGCTCTGGCGGCCGGACGATGACGAAGGGCACCACGTTGAGGAACGGGATGCGCACGCCGTAGATGAACTTGTTGACGAAGACCTGATCGCCAATCTCCAGCGTGGGCAGCATGGAGCCCGAGGGGATGCGGTAGGGCTCCACGATGAAGGTCCGGATGACCAGGGCCACCAGCACCGCCTTGCCGAAGCCCCCGATGAAGTCCATGGCGGACTGCTTGCGGAAGGCGCCCAGGTGCTGGGCGGTGAGCCCCTCCAGCGTCTTCACCTCGGCGCGCAGCGGCTCCACCGCCCCTTCCGCGGAGGCCTGCTCCACGCGCAGCGCCTGCTCGGCGATGCGCGCCTGGACGTCCGCGGGCACCTTCGCGTTCACCCCGGGCTTGCCGAGGATGCGCTCGTTCTCCTCGAGCAGCTCGGTGGCCTCGTGGCGCGCGCCGCGCAGCGCCTTCTCCTTCGGGGAGACGTTGCGCCACACCAGCAGCGCCACGAAGTAGAGCACCATCAACAGCCCCAGCCCCTTCATCAAGGGCTGGGCCCACGTCGCGGAGGCGCGCGAGTACTCGATGAGCACCGTGTACGGCACGTACATCAGGCCGATGATGCACAGCGGCGCCCAGAGGCTGGTGAGGCGCTCGCGCCACACCAGGATGCGGCGGGCGCGGAGCATCTCCGGCGTGCGGCGAGCCGCCATCGCCTCGGAGAGCTTCGCGGGAGGGGGGGCGGATGGCATGGCCGCGTTCATGGGCTACTGCTCCGACTTGAGGACCGCGAGGAAGGCTTCCTGCGGGATCTCCACCGTTCCGACCTGCTTCATGCGCTTCTTGCCCTCCTTCTGCTTCTCCAGGAGCTTGCGCTTGCGGCTGATGTCACCACCGTAGCACTTGGCGAGCACGTTCTTGCGGATGGCGGAGATGGTCTCGCGGGCGATGATCTTCGCGCCGATCGCCGCCTGGATGGCCACCTCGTACATCTGCTTCGGGATGACCTCCTTGAGCTTCTGGCACACCTCGCGGCCGCGCACGTAGGCGCGATCCCGGTGCACGATGACGCTGAGGGCGTCCACCGGATCCCCGTTGATGAGGATGTCCAGCCGGGCCAGGTCCGACTCGATGTAGCCCGCCAGCTCGTAGTCGAGGCTGGCGTAGCCGCGCGACACGCTCTTGAGCTTGTCGAAGAAGTCGAACACCACCTCGGCCAGCGGCATCTCGTACGTCACCTGCACGCGCTGGCCGCTGCTGCCCAGGTACTTCATGTCCTTCTGCACACCGCGGCGCTCCTGGCACAGCTTCAGGATGGCGCCCAGGTGGTCGTTGGGGACGTGGATGTGGCAGGTGAGGATGGGCTCCTCGAACTTCTCGATGTTCTGCACCGGCGGCAGCTTGGCCGGGTTGTCCACCAGCAGCGTCTCTCCCTTGCCGGTGGTGATGCGGTACACCACGCTGGGCGCGGTGGTGATGAGGTCCAGGTTGTACTCGCGCTCCAGGCGCTCCTGGACGATCTCCATGTGGAGCAGGCCCAGGTAGCCGCAGCGGAAGCCGAAGCCCAGCGCCGTGGACGACTCGGGCTCGTAGGTGAAGGCCGAGTCGTTGAGCACCAGCTTCGCCAGCGCGTCGCGCAGGTTCTCGTAGTCCGCCGAGTCCACCGGGAAGATGCCGGAGAACACCATCGGCTTCACTTCCTGGAAGCCGGGGAAGGGCTCGGCCGTGGGGCGCGACTCCTCGGTGATGGTGTCGCCCACCTTGGCGTCCTGCAGCTCCTTCACGTTGGCCACGAGCACGCCCACCTCGCCCGCCATGAGCTGGGTGACCGGCCGGGAGAACGGGGTGAAGACGCCCAGCTCCTGGACCTCGAAGAGCTTGTTGTTGCTGAACAGCTTGATCTTCTGCTTCAGCTTCAGCGTGCCATCGAGCACCCGCACCAGCGTCACCACGCCCCGGTAGTTGTCGTACCAGGAGTCGAAGATGAGGGCCTTGAGGGGCGCGTCCGCCGAGCCGCTCGGCGGCGGCACGTTCGTCACCACGGCCTCCAGGATGTCCTGGATGCCGATGCCTTCCTTGGCGGAGCACGGCACCGCGACGGAAGCGTCGATGCCGATGACGTCCTCGATCTCCGCCCGGGTGCGGTCCACATCCGCGCTCGGCAGGTCGATCTTGTTGATGACCGGGATGATCTCCAGGTTGTGGTCCAGCGCCATGTAGACGTTGGAGAGCGTCTGGGCCTCCACGCCTTGCGTCGCGTCCACCACGAGGAGCGCGCCCTCGCACGCGGCGAGGCTGCGGCTGACTTCGTAGGCGAAGTCGACGTGTCCCGGCGTGTCGATGAGGTTGAGGACGTACTGCTTGCCGTCCTTGGCGGTGTAGTTCATCCGCACGGACTGGGCCTTGATGGTGATGCCCCGTTCGCGCTCGATGGCCATGTTGTCGAGGAACTGGGCCTGCGCCTCGCGCTTGCTCAACGTCCCCGTCTTGTCGAGGAGACGATCGGCCAGCGTCGACTTTCCATGGTCGATATGGGCGATGATACAGAAGTTGCGGATATGCGCGTTTTCAGCCGGCATGTTCAGGGCGCTCGTCGGAGGAAGCGGGCGTGCGTAACAGGGAATCGCGCGAAAATCTACGCGCACGCATCTGCCCGATGAGCAACCCACCGGGGGCGCTTGTTTGTTCCCCATGCACCACCCCTGCCCGGGCGGCCAGCCGGGCCCCGTCCCCCTCCCGAAAAGCCCGTCCAACGGCCCTGGGAGGCCGTCTCGGGCATGCCTCGGGAAGGGGCCACCCTCCCCCGCTCCTGCTCGAAGCGAGGGCCAGGGCCCCGCTCAGCCGTGGGCGCGAGCGGGCGCCCCCGCCTTCTGGCGGAAGTACTCGATGGTGCGGCGCAGGCCCTCGCGGATGTCCGCGCTGGGCTCCCAGCCAAGCACCTTCCTGGCCAGGGCGTTGTCCACGCAGGAGCGTAGCTGCTCGCCCGGCTTGCCCGGCGCGTGGGCGACGGGGACGCTGGAGCCCGCCGCCTCGGCCAGCAGCGCGTAGAGCCGGTTGATGTCCGTCTCCACCCCGGTGCCGATGTTGATGGCCCCTACGTAGTCCTTCTCGAAGGCCAGCCGGTTGGCGCGGGCGACGTCCGGACCGAAGACGAAGTCCCGCGTCTGCTTGCCCTCGCCGTAGATGGTGCAGCCCTGTCCGGCGATGAGCCGCTGGCTGAAGATGGCCACCACGCCGGCCTCGCCGTGCGGGTTCTGCCGGGGGCCGTAGACGTTGGCGTAGCGGAGCGCGACGTAGGGCAGCCCGTACTGCGCCCGGTAGTAGCCCAGGTACAGCTCGCCGGCGGCCTTGGAGACGCCGTAAGGAGAAATGGGCCGCGTGGCGTGGCTCTCCGGCGCGGGGAACACGTCCTGCTCGCCGTAGATGGCGCCGCCGGTGGAGCTGAAGATGACCTTCTTCACGCCGGAGACGCGGGCGGCCTCCAGCAGGTTGAGCATGCCGCGGATGTTCACGTCCGCGTCGAAGCTGGGGTCCTCCACGCTGCGGCGCACGTCCATCTGCGCCGCCAGGTGGCAGAGCACGTCGGGCTTCTCGGACCTGATGAGCTCCGACGCCTCGCGGCTGCGGATGTCGTGGACCGCCAGGCGCACGCGCGGGTCCAGGTTCTCCCGCTTGCCACCGGACAGGTCATCCAACGCGATGACCTCGTGGCCCCCCTGGAGGAACTCGTCGCACACATGCGAGCCGATGAAGCCCGCGCCACCTGTCACCAGGACCTTCACGCAACCTCCCGCCTGCAGGCATTCTGAAACCGCCGCGCCGGCAACCTATGCCGGGGGACGCGCAGCGGCAACCTCACGGAACCAGGCGATGGTCTCCCGGAGCCCCTCCTCCAGGGGCACCTTCGGCTCCCATCCCAGCAACGTCCGGGCCCGGGTGATGTCCGGCTGGCGTTGCTTCGGATCGTCCTTGGGCAGCGGCTTCTCGATGATGGCGCCGCCTCCGCCCGCCGCCGCGCGCACGGCCTCCGCGAACTGACGGATGGTCATCTCCCGGGGGTTGCCAATGTTCACCGGGTTCGGCTCGTCCGACAGCATCAGCCGCACCAGCCCGTCCACCAGGTCCTTCACGTAACAGAACGAGCGCGTCTGGCTCCCGTCCCCGAAGACGGTGAAGTCCTCGCCCTTGAGGGCCTGCCCCACGAAGGCCGGCACCACGCGGCCGTCGTTGAGGCGCATGCGCGGGCCGTAGGTGTTGAAGATGCGCACGATGCGGACCTGCACGCCCTTTGTGCGCCCGTAGGCCGCGGTGATGGCCTCGGCGTAGCGCTTGGCCTCGTCGTACACGGACCGGGGTCCAATGGGGTTGACGTTGCCCCAGTAGTCCTCGCGCTGCGGGTGCACCAGCGGATCCCCGTAGACCTCCGACGTGGAGGCCATCAGGAACACCGCCTTGTTCGCCTCCGCCAGCTTCAGCCCGTTCTCCGTGCCGATGGAGCCCACGCGCAGCGTCTCCAGCGGGAGCTGCGCGTAGTCGATGGGCGAGGCCGGCGAGGCCATGTTGAACACGTAGTCCAGCGGTCCCTCTACCGGGATGCCCTCGGTGATGTCCGCCTTCACGAACGAGAACCCCGGCCGCCCGTCGAGCGTGCGGAGGTTCTCCTCGTTGCCGGTGATGAGGTTGTCGACGGCGATGACCGCCGCGGCGCCGTCCTCGAGGAGCCGCTCACACAGGTGCGACCCGACGAAGCCGGCGCCGCCCAGGACCGCTACCCGCTTGCCACGCATGCTCTTCACGTCACGCCTCTCTCTTACAGCTCGTCGAACGAGGATTGCCCCGGCAGCTGCGCCTTGTACTTCTCGAGGACCAGATCGATGCCCTGTCGGATGTACTCGGCCACGGGCACCTTCGTCTTCTGGTTCAGCGCCTTGAGGAGCTCGCTCTGCTCCGGAGTGATGTAGATGGTGGTGCTGACTTTCTTTCGGGCCATGGCGATATGTGAAAATATATGGAATGACGTGTCGCGCGAAAGCATCTCGTGCGTATCACGACGCCAGTTGGCCACTCCGGACGCTGGGAGCTCTCCATGTCACGCCACAAGCGGTTGATTTTACTGGGCCTCCTCACCACGAGCGCGCTGACGGGCTGCGCCGGAGGCAAGTCGGCGGAGCGGGACGGACAGGCCGCGGACGCCCGCGCCCGGACGCCGGGGGACAGCATCCGCCCGCCGCGCGGGGCCGATGAGGAGGTCGCGGAGCAGGACGTCAACGGCGACGGCCGCCCGGACGTGTGGACGTACACGGTGGCCGGGGCCAAGGTGCGACAGGAGCTGGACCTGAACTGGGACGGCCGCGTGGACCTGGTCCGCTACTTCGACGCCCAGGGACACCAGGCGCGCGAGGCGCTGGACCTGGACTTCGACGGACGGGTGGACGCCACCTACTTCTACGAGAAGGGCGTCAACACGCGCCGCGAGCGCGACACCAACGGCGACGGCCGCCCGGACAGCTTCACCTACTACGAGGGCGGAAAGCTGGTGCGCAAGGAGCGCGACACCCGCGGCACGGGCCGCATCGACTACTGGGAGTACTGGGAGGGCGGCCAGGTGGACCGCATCGGCGAGGACCTGGACGGGGACGGCACCGTCGACAAGTGGACGCGCAACCCGAACAACGTGGCCCGCGAGTAGGCGGGCCCCGGTCGTCGGCCGCGCCTACGGGTTGCTGGTGCCGGTGCGCCCGTAGGCGTCATCCAGCCGCACCACGTCGTCCAGCTCCGGCGTGCTGACCTCGAGGATGTCGCAGTCGGTCAGCGCCACCATGCGGTGCTTGGTGAGCGGCTTGATGTGGTAGCTGTCACCGGGGTTCATCTCGCGCTCGATGAGCCCCTGGCCCTCGTCGACGACGAAGAGCAGCTTGCCGCTCTGGACGTGGATGGTCTCGTCCTTGTGGTTGTGGAACTGCAAGCTCAGCTTGTGCCCCTGCTTCACGTGCAGCAGCTTCCCCACGTAGCGGTCGGTGTGAGCCCAGATGAGTTCGTGGCCCCAGGGCTTCTCCACCCGCTTCGTCGTCGTCATGGCGCTTCCCGTCTTCCTCGTTCCGCTCTAGTTCGTGCCGGCCACGAACGCGTCGAGCGAAGTCTCACGCTTGAAGTCTGACAGATACCGGGTGGCGGCGTCGCGGGAGGCGAAGCTCCCCATGCGGACGCGGTACCACGTGCCCTTCCCGGGCACCTCCGCGGTCAGGATATAGGGGGCATAGCCCCGATCACGCAACCGGGCGGCGAAGCGGTCGGCCTCCTGCCGGTCCTGGAACGCCGAGAGCTGGAGGGTGAAGGCCCCGCCCTTCACCGCCTGCGCCGGCGGCGACGCGGGCGGAGAGGGCTGCTGGGTGGCGCGGGCAATGGCCTCCTTCAGGCCGCCGCCCTCCGTGGTGGTGGTGCGAGTCGGAACCGCCGCGGCCTCGACCTTGCCCGACACCGGCACCGTCTTGGCGGCGACCGGCGCCGTCGGCGCCTCGGCCACGACGACCCGCTCGGGCTCCACGGGCGGCAACTCCCCCGTGTCCGGGTCCGGCGTGGGCGCCAGCGTCGGACGCTGCGCGGCCATAGGCTTGGGCTCCGCGGGCTTGGGCTCGGAAGGCTTCGGCGCGACAGGCTTCTCCGCCTGCGCGGGGGCCCTCGCCACCGCGGGCGTGGGCTCCGGACGCGGCTCCGGGACCGTCTTGCGCGTCAGCTCGTCCGGGAAGGTCAGCGGCTCCTGCTGCACGTTCTGGAGCGCCTGTGCGTTGGCATCCAGCGCGGAGAGCAGATCCGGCGCGGCGACGGCGTCCGCGTTGCCCGCGAGCTCCTTGCCGACGACGACGCCCAGCACGAAGACTGCGCCCAGCACGACGATGCCGGCGATGAGCAGGCTGACGATCTGCCGGTTGTCCAGAGAGACGTCGAACTTCTCCTTCATCCGGTGAGCATCTCGCATGGCTTGAAAGTCCTCGGGCGCGAACGCAGCGGGCCACACGAGTCCGTGTTGCGGCCTGTAGCGACGGCGTGGAGGGCAAAGTACGCCCCACCCCTGGGCCGGTCAAATTCGCGGTCCGCCTCCGCGCGCCCCTCTCAACGGGTGACAGGCACGGGTATCGCCGCCGCCGCGGTGAGCGGCAGCGCGGACAGTGCCCCATCAGGAGGTGCCGCCGTGACGGCCACGCCCGCCGTGGCAGGTGGGGCGTTGAGCCGCTCGCGCAGCTCCTTCCCCGCGGAGAAGGCCAACGTCCGGCGCGCGGGCACGGACACGCGCTGCCCCGTCTTCGGGTTGCGGCCGGTGCGGGCTCGCCGCGTGCGAACGGAGAAGACGCCGAAGCCGCGCAGCTCGATTCGCTGCCCCGCCACCAGCGCCCGGGCCATCTCGTCGAAGACGGCGTGGACGATGGCCTCCACCTCACGCCGTGGAACATGCGGGGCACGCTTCACGATGCGCTCGATGAGCTCACTGCGTGTCATGCACACCTCCCGCTGGGCGACCGGGGACTCTACCGAAGCGGGCCCCGGAAGGACAAACCGCCCTCCCCCACGGCTCAGCGCAGGCGCACGTCGGCCGGGCCCTCGATGTCGACCTTGCGCCCCTCCGGCGTGCGCAGCACCACCTCCGCGCCAGCCGGCACCACCAACCGCACGGTGCGGCCCAGGGGCACGTCGCCGCCTCTCAGCAGCACGGCGGTGGCCAGGTCATCCGTCTCCGCGACGACGAAGCCGTCTTCCACGGTGGCCACCAGGCCGCCCTCGCCCAGCGCGCCCGCATGGATGTGCGGCACGCGAGGCCGGAGCGGCGGAGGCGGCAGCGGCTTGCGAGGCCCATCCGGGGTCGGTGATTCGGAAGGCTTGTTGGGCGACAGGCCGCCGGGGGTGAAGAAGGCGGCGAAGTAGCCGTTGGAGTTGTAGGGGTCGTCCTGTTGCGCGCTCGGGGGCGTCACCTGCACCTGGGTGTACCGCGCGGCGATGATGCGCAGCGGCCGGGGCGCCTCCTGGACCTTCCCCTCGACGAGGTGGCGGGGCGGCAGGTTGAGGCCGTGGAGCTTCGCCTCGCCCGCGGCGCCCACCTCCAGCGTGTCGCCCTTCTTCAGGAAGCGCAGGCCGCCGCCGAAGAACTCCAGCACCGCGGGGCCGGTGGCCTTCAGCTCGTCGTGCCCGAGCAACTGCGAGCCGACCGCGATGGGCCGCCACTCCTTGCCGTCGGCGCGGAGCACCGGCGCACCGGCGGCGAGCAGGCCCGCGACGGGCTTGTCCGAGCGCTCCTTGCAGCCTGGGGCCACGAGGACGGCGACGGCCGCGAGCAGACCTCCCATGAAGCGCTGCGCCATGTGCGGCTTCCTCCCGGATGGCGCGGGGTCAGACGATCCAACCACCGCCGAGCACGCGATCCTGATCGTAGACCACCGCGGCCTGGCCCGGGGTGACGGCGCGCGCGGGCGCGTCCAGCTTCACCGAGACGAGCCCGTGGGGCGAGACGTGGACCCGGCCCGGCGCGCCCGCATGACGGTGGCGGATGCGGACCTCCACGGGCTGGCTGGCCGGAGGCGGCCCGTCCACCCAGTGCGGCTGGAGCAGGCCGAAGTTGTCGCGGCCGGTGCCCTCGGCGGGCCCCACCACCACGCGCTGCGTCTCCGGCTCCAGGCGGTGGACGTAGCGGACCTCACCGCCCCCCAGGTTGAGGCCGCGCCGCTGCCCCACGGTGTAGCGATGGATGCCCTGGTGCACGCCGAGCACGTTGCCTTCGGTGTCGACGATTTCACCAGCGGGCTGCGGCCCGGCGACCTTCTCCACGAAGCCCGCGTAGTCGCCGTCCGGCACGAAGCAGATCTCCATGCTCTCCGGCTTCTGGCTGGTCACGAGGCCGTGGCGCTCCGCGACGGCGCGGACCTCCGCCTTCGTCATGCCGCCCACCGGAAAGAGGATGTCGCGAAGCTCATCCTGGCCGAGCGTGAAGAGGAAGTAGCTCTGGTCCTTCGCGGCGTCGACCGCGCGGCGCAGGACGTAGCGGCCGTCCACCTCTTCCACGCGGGCATAGTGCCCGGTGGCCAGCCGGGCGCCGAGCGCGCGGGCGCGCTTGAGCAGGAAGTTGAACTTCACGTCCCGGTTGCAGGCGACACACGGAATGGGCGTGCGCCCGCCGAGGTACGACTGGACGAAGGGGTTGATGACCCGGTCCTGGAAGATCTCCTCCGCGTTGGCCACGTAGAAGGGAATCCCCAGCGCCTGCGCCACGGCGCGCGCGTCGTCGATGTCGTCGGGGCTGCAGCAGCTCCCGCACGTCGCCTTGCCCTCGTAGGACCAGACGCGCAGGGTGATACCGATGACCTCGTGGCCCTGCTCCTTGAGGAGGGCGGCCGCGGCCGAGGAATCCACCCCGCCGCTCATCGCAACGACGACTCGCATGGTGCCCCTTCCTACACGCCCGCGCGTCCTGGCGCACGCGGGAGGACGTCCGGGACGCCCTTTCCCGACGCCGGCGCCGCCCCCGCGCAGGGCCGCTGGCTCAGCGAGCGGACAGGGCGTGCCACGCCTTCAGCCGCGCCTGGAGCGCCTCCGCCGTGTTCAGGCCCGGGTCCTCCAGCACGGAATCGACGAGGAAGCGCGTCGCCTCGCCGACGATGGGAGACGGCCCCACGCCCAGGGCGGCCATGATGTCGCCCCCCGTCAGCGCCAGGTCCTTGGCGGTCAGCGGCGGCCTGGCCGCGGCGATTGCCTCCACCCGGGCGATGAGCGCCTCCACCTCCGGGAGCGCCTCCGGCCGCCGCGCGTGGGTTCGCGCGCGGACGACGGCCCGCCAGTGCGGAACCTGGGAAGGGCCCAGCCGGGCCAGGAGCCGGCGGAGCTCGGCGTCCGTCGCCCCCACCTGCGACTCCGCCTTCGCGTGCTCGACGAGGAGCGCCACCAGGTCCGCCACCTTGTTGGGGAACTTCAGCCGCAGGCCGATGTCGCGGGCCTGGGCACGGTCCACCAGGTCGGCGAGTAGCACGGCGAGCCGGACCTCCACCTCCAGCGGCGCTGCCTGGACGGCGGCGCGAGCGAGCCCGGCGGCCGGCGGCTCCGCGCGCGCCAGCTCGGGCAGGAACACGTCCAGCAGCCCGGTGTCCGCGAGCAACAGCAGGCCGCTCTCGGCCCGAGGAGACAGGAGCAGCTTCACCAGCTCCTCCCGGACGCGCTCCAGGGCGACCTTGCGGAAGACGCCGAGCGTGGCGGGAATGGCGTCGCGGGTGGCGCTGTCGAGCGCGAAGCCGAGCACCGCGGCGAAGCGCACCGCGCGCAGGGGGCGCAGACCGTCCTCGGAGAAGCGCTCCTGCGCGGAGCCCACGCAGCGGATGAGCCGGGCCTGGAGGTCCGCCTGCCCACCGAAGGGGTCCACCAGCTCCCGGTCCAGCGGGTTGTAGGCCATCGCGTTGATGGTGAAGTCGCGGCGGGACAGGTCCTTGACGATGTCGCGCTCGAAGGCGACGGAGCTGGGCCGGCGGCCGTCGAGATAGTCCCCCTCCGAGCGGAACGTCGTGACCTCCACGTGCGTGCCGTCCTGGAGGACGGTGACGGTGCCGTGCTGGATTCCGGTGGGGATGACCTTGCGGAAGGCGCGCTGGACCTCCTGCGGCAGCGCGCTGGTGGCCACGTCGAAGTCCTTGGGGTGGACCTGCCGCACCATGTCCCGGACGCAGCCCCCCACCAGATACACGGCGTGCCCGAGCTCGCGCAGGCGCGCGATGACGTCGAGCACGGCCTTCGGGATGTCGGCGTTGTGGAGGTTCGCGATCATGTGTTCGAGGGCCAGGACGGCATGCCCGGCGGCCCGTGCCGCCTTGTACCGGCCGACCTCCCTCCTTCCAAGCCCCCTGCCCGCCCCGGCGCCTGGCGAGCCGGAGAAGCGCCCGCTCCGGGTGACACCGAAGCGCGGCGCCCAGCGGTCATGGACAATATGTGCAGTAGAAGAACTGGGAGCTGATGGGGTACTGCGAGGTCTCTCCGACGCACGTCACCGAGCAGTCTTCCGCCGTGACGCAGCGGCCGACCTGGCCCTCGACCTCGATGGGGAACGACGTCCAGTAGGTGGTGAGGCGGGGGCGGTAGAGCGTCGTACAGGCTTGAGAGGACACGTCCCCGGACGCGGAGACAGCGTCCCGCACGGCCTCGGGGCCCCCGGGAACAGCGCCTGCTTCGTCCTGCTCCATGCCCCCACCACACGCGATGATGAAGCCAGCAACCACGGACGCTGCCACGGACGAAATCGTTCTCATGGGCAAATCCTCTCAGTGCAATTGCACAGCGCGTGGATTGTGCCGAAGTTCCCTGCTCCAGCCGAGGAAGAAGCGCCACCCTGGAAAGTCACGAGCACCTCTGTCAGGTAGGTGTCCGACATACCTCTCCCGTCGCAGCGCGGACTCGGGATTGAATGACTCCGAGACGTGTTGACATGGGGACGCAGCGACGCGTTTGTCGCCGCGAAACATCCACTCACAAGCCCTTTGACAGGCTGTCCTGGGCGGTTGGCCACAGGTGTGCTAACGCAGCGGCGGTCCGCTCCACGGTTACCCCCCGAAACCACCGGCAGCGACTACAGGCAACATTCACATGCCAAGAACTCGTAGCCTTCGTTCCATTTCCTCACTTCAATCCACGAGAACCTCCCGGGCTCCAGCCGCGGCGCTGCCTCCGCTGGAACGAGCCTTCCGAGCCGTCCTGCGCGAGGAGCTCGCCGGGCAACTGTCTCCCCTGACGGACTCGCTGCTCCGCATCGCGGAGAACCTGTCCACCAGCGCGCCTCGTCAGCCCCAGCGCCCGTTGTCGAGCGCGGTGGCCCTGAGCGCACTCGCGGCGCTTGCGCCTGTGGAAGCAGAGCTCGAGGACACCGAGCAACATGAAGCGGGCGCTCCGGAAGCGCGGGCGTGCGCGGTCATCGGCTGCAAGCGGCCGGTGCGAAGCCTGGGCTACTGCGCGGCCCACTATCAGAAGCGTCGCCTGATGGTGGCCTCGGGACGCCTGCACCATGCCTGGACGGAGGACGCCGCGGCCAACAGCATTCCGGACGTCATCCTGGGCCGGAAGCGCCGCGAGCCCACGGAGGCCCCGCCGGAGCTCCAGGCGCCTGCCGAGGCGCCGCGCCCCAGCGAGGGGCCGCGTGTCTGGGTTCGCAAGAAGGGCAGCAGCGCCGTGGTGCCGTCCGCCAGCAATGGCGACGCCCAGCCGCCCCTACTGGGACCGGCCTCGGTGCTACCGCCCCCTCAGCCGTCCACCCACCGCTCCGAGCGAGAGCAGGTCGCCTCCATCGTGGAGCAGTGGGCCAGCGAGTTCCGCGCGAACAAGGCGCGCTCGTGAAGCCCCTGGGGCACCGCCGCGCACGACGCCGCGCGGCACGCCCCGCCATGGACGCTGTCAGTCCATGACACCGCTCATGACGGTCGCATGACAGAGGGCGGGCATGGTGCCTGGGACTCGAACGACGGCAATCGCCGTCGTCCTCCTTGGATCCCCGCATGGACTCCGCGACCCGAAGCGACTTCCTGTCCCTCACACGCGACGAAGAGCGGAACCTCATCAGCCGCACGCGTCCCTTCACCACGCAGGACACGCGGCGGAGCTGGTTCGAGGTGTTCACCACCTTCGCGGCGCTCGTGGCGGCGGTGGGCCTCGCGAGCCTGCCCTCGTGGTGGCCCCTGCGCGTGGTGGGGAGCGTGCTGCAGGCGCTGATGCTCATCCGCTCCTTCATCCTCGTGCACGACTACCTGCACGGCTCGCTGCTCACGGGCTCACGGCTCGCGCGGGCCCTGTTCCATACCCACGCGGTGCTGCTGCTCACACCCCCTCGCGTCTGGGCGGAGACGCACAACCACCACCACGCGAACACGGCCCGGCTGGCCGCCTCCTCCTCCGGCACGTTCACCACGTGGACGGCGCAGCAGTGGCGCGAGGCGACAACGCTTGAGCGCCTGGCGTACGTGGTCGAGCGTCATCCGATCGTCATGGTCTTCGCGTACCCGTTCGCGTTCCTGGGTGCCCTGTCCCTCGTGCCCTTCCTGCGCAACCCGCGGCGATACTGGAGCGCGGGCCTGGCCGTGGCGCTTCACCTGAGCATCAGCCTCGCCGTCTTCCTGTTCGCGGGCCTCGGGGTGTACCTCACCGCCATGGTGCTGCCGCTCTTCATGGGGTACGCGCTGGGGGCCTACCTCTTCTTCTCCCAGCACAACTTCCCGGACGTGGCGCTGCGCGAGGAGAAGGACTGGACGCATGCGAGCGCGGCCCTGGAAGCGTCCAGCTATCTGGCCTGCGGTCCTGTGATGACGTGGTTCACCGGCAACATCGGCTACCACCACGTTCACCACCTCAACCCGCGCATCCCCTTCTATCGGCTGCCCGAGGCCATGGCCGCCATCCCCGAGCTCCAGACCCCCCGCGTGACGACGCTGCGGCCCCGGGACGTGCTGGCGTGCTTGCGGCTCGACATCTGGGACGCGGACCGCAGCCGCATGGTCCGCTTCCGCGACGTCCAGCCGTCACGCTGAGGCTGGAACGAGCCGCGGGGCGCCTCCAGCCTGCCGCCGTTCGCCGGCACGCGGGATGACCTCATGCAGGCACAAACATCGTCGCCAGGAGCAACAGGCGAACGGCTGCCAAGGCCCGGAGCGTCACCTGCCCCGGGCCCCTGCGCTTCTTGTGAGGCATTGGCCCCTTCCCACGACCTGAAGCGCCAGAGGAGGGACGGCGAGGGAGAGGGATTACTCCGACAGGATACGTGTCTTTCACTGGAGAACCCCCTTCAGCTTCATCCTCATGTCACCCAGGGTTGGCCTCGCAGTAATCGCGGAGCGCCTCGGCGTCCGCCAGCGCGTTGTGCGGCACCCGGCTGGTGCTCGCCGTGTTGAAGCCCGGCAGGCGCTGGAATTTCATGTCGAAGTTGGGCACCGGCTGCATGCGCCCCGGGCCGATAATGAGCAGCGCCAGGAGGTGCTCGAAGTCCGTCGGCCAGTCCGCGACGATGACCATGTGCCCCACCGCTCGCTCCCGCATGAACGTCGCCAGCTGTCGCGACGCAAGCGCGCGCGATACGACCTCGCTGCCGAGATGGGGGACGACGTGCGCCTCCACCCACGGGTCGGTCGTTCCCCCCCACTCGATCGCGACATAGAACGACTCCAGAGCGGGGTCCGCCGGAACAAGCGCGAGGGACATCAACTCGCCTCCGAAGCGGGTGTACTCGGCGTCCAGGTAGTAGCGCATCACTTCCTCCTCGTGTTGGTGCTGCGATAACTGGCAGCGGTGGCAGGTGGCGCCCCGACGCTTCTCCGCGCGGACGTCCTGGGCCGTGCGCACCACGTCGCTCCCCCCGAGCGCATTGGCGAAGGCGTCCGCCAGGAATGCGGCGGAACGTCAGCGAGCATTCATCGGGAAGGGAGGGGGCTTGGCCAGTACGCCACGCCAGCGCCACGGACGCGGCGTCGGGAGCGGTGCTGGCCCCACAATCCGCCGAAGTCCCCTGTGGGGACAGGCGGTTAGGGAATGACCCCGACAGGAATCGAACCTGTGGCCTGCGGTTTAGGAAACCGCCGCTCTATCCAACTGAGCTACGGGGTCGGGAGACTAAAGCTGCGGAACTACTTGTTCTTTCTGGTGAGCCCTCGCCTACCGCCGCGAGTGCCCCGGCCTTGTACGTAATCCGTACGTAACCGGCCAGAAAGGTACGACATGCCCCAGTGGACCGGAAGATGGGCCGGAGGACGGACCTACCTGGACCGCCACGGCAACACCCGTTGGCAACTGGAGCGGATGCACAACGGCGCCCGTTATAGCAAGCGACTGTCCGCGCGCAACGAGTCTGACGCGCTTGCCGAACTGGCTCTGTTCGACCGTAACCCTGACGCCTACCTGACGAAGGCCGAGGCCGCCGAGAAGGCCGCCTCCGAGGCGGTCCTCATGGGCCCGGAGCTGGTGGCGCGCTTCCTCGCCCACCTCAAGGCCGAGGGGCGCACCGAGCGCTACCGCCGGAACGTGCGGACGTACCTGGCCCGGTGGGCCGAGGTGCTCGCGGGCCAGGACCTCCGCGAGGTGACGCTCCAGCAGTTCAAGCGCGAGCTGGCGAAGCACCAGACCGCGAGGAAGCACCGGATCATCGCCCTCAAGAGCTTCTTCTCGTTCCTGCGCGAGGTGGAGGCGGTGCTCTCCCCGGCCCAGGACGCGACCCTCGGCCTGAAGGTGCCCCCTGCTCGCCCCGAGAAGGCCCGGCGGAAGAAGGGCTACACGATGGCGGAGGTGGAGGCATTCTACCGCGCCATCTCCGGCTGGGAGTCCCCCAAGCTCGGCGGGCTGAAGACGGACGTGCAGGCGGTGCGTGACCTTCTCGTCCTTCACGCCAAGACCGGCATGCACCGCAGCGAGATTGAGCGCGTGGCTGAGGGAAACTGCGAGCTGAAGCTCGTGGACCACCCGGAGATTCACGGGGTGGTGCGCTTCACGCATAAGAGCGGGCGCGTCCACACGCAGAGCCTCGACGCGCAGACCCTTGCGGCGGCGCAGCGGCTTCAAGCACGGGGTGGCGCCCCAGCCGACTCATGGGTGAGGAAGGTGCTCTGCCATGCCGCGAAGAAGCTGGAGCGCGAGCCAATCAAGCTCGGCCAGATGCGCCACTCCTTCGTGACCTGGGCGTTGACGAGCGGCGTGGAGGTCCGGCCTGCGGAGGGCGGCGTCCCCCTCACCACCGTGGCCGCCATTGTCGGACACACCAGCACGAGCACGACGGCGCGGTTCTACGACGTGAGCACGGTGAAGCCGCTCATCCGCCTGCCGCTGCGCCTGGAGCACCCGGAGGACCCGATTCCGCTACTCGACCGGCAGCTTCGCAATCTCGGCAGCTAGAATCTTGCCGCTCGCAGTGCGGGGCCCACGGGTACGAGGGAGCTGCCTCGGCTCGGGGACCGCGCCGACGCCTCCGGCCTCCAGCAGGGCGTCCACCGAGGCCGTCAGGACCATCCGCCTCCGTCCGAGCTTCGGAGCCGCAGCGAGCTGACCCTCCCGGAGGAGTTTGAAGATCACCGTGCGCTTGCACCCGAGACGCTGCCCCGCCTCGTCCACGGTGCAGGCCAGCGCTGGGGTGGATTCCGTGGTGCTGGAGTTCACCCGCGACGGCTGGCCCAGGGCCACAGTGGGCACGGGCAGGGACAGGACGTTCGAGCCCGAGCTGAGCCGCGCCAACAGGAGACGGTTCACCTCCACGGCGCGCTCTTCTGCGTCCATGGTCTTGCGGCATTCGGCGCAGGGGGCGTCCAGCTCGCTCTCTGCCGGAGGCCGGTACGGGTGCCAGTTCCACCACTCCGTGCAGCGCCGGCATACCCAGCCCTCGGGACGGCCCAGCATCATGGGAGGTGGGAGCCGCAGGTACTCCGGTACGGGCGGGGGCGGTGGTGCGCAGCGATAGCCTCTGGGGATGGGCGGGAGTCGGACAAACTTCTCCGTGCCGAGGGGCTTCGACACCTCGGGGCCTGTTACTGATTCCTCGACCTCCTGCCTCTTGCGTGCCATCACCCACTCTCCGCGCAGAAGCCGCTTGCTTGAGTGCTCCCAGCTTGAGAACGGATGCCGAGATTGCGTCCATCCTCGCGCTGGCGCTCCCGCCCCCTTGGTTGATCGGGAAGATGGCGAGCAATGTCCCCACTGCCGGGTGCCTCCGTCGGCATTACATCGGCCATGGGGCTAGGGTCGCTCCCGAATGACCGCGTTCCTCGGCGGTTCGCCCCACTTCTTCATCGAGGAGGCGCCGCGCGCATAGGCGCAGAGGAAGCGGGCCCGTGGTCAACCAGCTTGAGGAACGCCACCATCACGAACTGGACGTGGTGCTTTCCTTCTTGCGCGACCGGGCGCAGGCGGGCCCCACCGAGCTGTTGGACACGGCCATCAACGTCATCGCCCGCGTCGAGCACCTCGAACGAGCGCAAGTAGGCGATGCCGAAGCCCGGCTCCTCGCTGCACGGTTCGCGGACTGGCTCGGTTCTCTCGCCGCATGGATGGAGTCCATCAAGCCGAACCTCACCCAGGAATACGAGGGAATGCTGGGCTTGGATCTCGCCCTCGCACTGTGCCTGCGGACCAACTTCGGGCAGGACGGCGAGGAGGTTGCCATAAGGCTCGCGGCTACAGCCCGCCAGGCCTGGGACGAGTACAAGCGGAGCCCACGCATCTTCGCCACCCAGGCGCTCTTTAGCCGCTGGAGAGAATATACCCACGGTTCGCCGCTCGAATCTTTGATGGGTCTGGTGTGGAAGCTGAGGGTGAAGCCGGACCATGCCGCCATCGCCGCCCTCGACGCGGAACTGGAGGCCGCCGAGGAAGACGTGCCCGAGGCGCAGAACGAGCCGCCCTCGCCGGCTTCGCAGATGCCCAAGGTCCCAGCGGTGGCCAGCGGCGTGCTGACGGCACTTTTCGCCGCCTTCTGGGAGCCTCACCGCCGCATCCAGGAGGAGGCCGGCGAGGTGCGCGTCGTGGACCGGCACGGGAGGACCGTGGGCCAGCTCCGATTGGAGGGGTTGAATCAAGAGCAGCGCCAATCGCTCCTGGGCAACATCCACGACACCGAGAACCTCCCCACCCACCTCCTGTTCCGGTGGCTGGTGGCGAAGGTGGCCGAGCAGGCGCAGAACGCTTCCGGTGAAGCTCGGCGGATCCTCTTCGAGGGAGGAATGGACGGGCTCAGGAGGGAGCTGGAGCTGAACAGCTCGAAGGCCAGCGGCGCGCTGAGGACTGCCTTGGAGCTGTTCCAGCGAATGGCGATTCCACTGCCCGATGGAAAAACGCGCCCACTGCTTACCTGGACGGAGAGCCGCTCCGGGCCGGGCAAGCGGGCGAAGCTCACTATCGACGTGGATGACGCGCTGCTGCCGAGCTTCGCCTCGACCCTTGGCAAGTCCCCACGGGAGCGGGAGGCGAAGCGGATGGTGCCAGTTCCTCGACTGCTTCCACCCCTTCAGGGGCATCCCAGCTCGCATGGCGCACAGGCGGCCTTGCAGCTCTTGGTGCTGGACGAGTTCCGTCGGCAGGCGAGCCAGGTTGCCACCGGGGACTACGCCATCATCTCGTCCCAGCGGTGGAGAGAACTGTTCGAGCGTGCCGGGGTTCCCACGCGCCTGGAGGAGGACATCTTCGTTCGTTGGGTGGGGATCGAAGGACCAGAGCAAGCTCCCTTTCTATGGCGCGTCTCCGATGACCCGGACCATGCCTACCGCCTCTCGGACAGGTACGAAGCCGACCTCCAGCTCATCGTCAGGTCTGGGCAGCGAGAGAACCGAGGGCGTGCAATCCGGAGGCGGAGCTTGAAGGCGAAGCTCGGGTAGCTGGGACGCTTTCCCCGAAACCCCACGACATTTTCCCCGACCTCGGGCAACGCTTTCCCTGACTCTGAAGCCAGTCCCGAGGAGTTACCGAGGGTTACGAGAGCCGAAGCTGCACACTACACCACGCTAGTGGTGATAGGTCCGTCGCCCTTCGCGAGGCGCTCGGGCGTCGTCCCGGGGTTCTTCTCCTCCTTTGTTCTCCGTGTTCTCAGCATGAAGGCGCGAAGCGTCTTCGGGCCGATGAACTTCCCCCTGTTCTCCGCCACCACGAAGTTCCGTCGAATCTCCTCCCTCGGTCTCGGAGATCACCCCATCGGGTTCCTTCGCCTCGTTCTTCTCTTCGTCCTCGGGAAGAAGATCGCTCACGTGAACTGGGCAGTTGAAATCCACCCTCGTTTCCAGCTTCGGCGAGGAAGTTCTCCATCCTCGATCTCGGCCGGGTGCTCAAACTGAAGGAGGAAAAGAGCCCTGCTCCCCCTCGACAGCCGAGGCTCCTCTTCCCACAGGTGCGGGGGTGGCGGGACAATCCACCGATGGAACCTGCTGTCCGAACCGCACGCCAGAACGCCACCGAGGTCCTCAAGAACGCCAGGAGGCTGGGCGGCCCCAAGACCCCCGAGGGCAAGAGCCGCAGCGCGATGAACGCCCTGCGCCATGGGCTCAGCGCGAACAACCTGCTGCTCCCTGGAGAGGACGCCCAGGAGTACGAGACCCACCTCGATGGCTACTTCGCCGCCTTCGCGCCAGCCACCCTCCCTGAGGCCCAGGTCGTCGCACAACTCGGTGACCTCACCTGGAAGGTGGAGCGCCTGACCAAGCTGGAGGATAACCGCCTGCATGCTCGGCTTGAAGAGGAGCTGGAGAAGACCGATGCCTTCCAGCTCGTCACCAGCACGCGCAGGGCCCTGGAGGCGCTGTCCGGCCTCGTGGCCGCCATGGATGCCCGCCGCACGCCCCCGAAGGACCTGGAGCTGACGGAGGCCCTCCTGCGCGGCATAGAGGGCACCCTGGCCCTTCTGCGCGAGGTGCCGGGGCTGCCGGAAGCCGTCATCCACCCGTTGAGCCTCGCGATTGATGAGGCCCGCGACACTCGGCAGGACGGGCGCCTGGAGGAAACCGCCTACGAGCACCTGGGCGACATGGCGAAACTGGCGCGAGGCGCCCTTACCGCGAAGCTCGCCCAGGAAGAGGCCGCCCTGGAGCCCGTGCGCGAGCGGCTGGCCGCCGAGGTGCTGCTGCTGGAGGACAAGGACCTGCGCAAGTTGGAAAGGCACCGTCGGTTGCTCGAAAGCTCCATGTCCCGCCAGCTCGGTCTGCTCAGCCAGATTCGGGTCCAGGTGGCCGCGTCCAAGCCCGAGGTGCAAGCCGAAGCTCGGGAGCTGCGCGTGAAGCTGCGGCTGGTGAGGTGACGCCCGGTTCGTTCTGTCAGGCCCTCCCGGGCTCAGACCGATCCCGTCACCTCGCTAATCGGTAGGGCTATCCGAACGTAGCAGGCCCCCACCTTCCAGGGGGACTGGGGTTCCCTTGCCTCGGGTCCACCTGGAAGGCCCCCGGTCTTCTTCGGGCTGCCCGGGGGACGGGGGGGCGGAAAATTTTCGGGGTCTACCTTGCGCCGGCCTGCCCCCATCAGGTCCTGATGACCGCACCCCACCCCCTGTGTTCGCCCTCTCGCTTCTCGCGCACGAGGGGTCCGCCGCCCTGATGGACTTCCGAAGTTCAGGGGGGACCGGCAAATCTCCCTGGGGATGTCCGCAACTGCCTGGGGACGAGGGCCAGAGTGGTCCTGGCCCACTCTCTGAGGGGTAAGGAACAGGACGCCAGCCCAGCTCGGGGGGCGCGGGCCCTGTTCATTCCCATCTCGGCCTTCGCTGCTGGTGGGGCACGTTTCAGCTCGTTGAGCCGGTTGAGGGAGGGGATTCGCCACCGCCCGTGGCCTGCGCTGGCTGCTCTGGCTCCGGTGGGGGAGCTTGCCCACGCCGCCGCCTTGACCCGGCCCGCTCCGTCTTCTTCCGGCCTGACGGCGCGGTTCTCTCCTCGGCCTGGTTCCACGGCCGGAGAACCACGTCCTGCTCGTCACCCTCGTCACTGTCAGGAGTGACATCGTTGTGCGGAGCCCACAGGTGCTGCGGATCTTCCTCCCCGCGAAGTACCCGCTCGACCTGCTGGAGCCGGAGTTCCGCCAGCACAAGGATGGCGGTGATGGAGACGGGCGCTTGCAGTTCCTGCTCTCGGCTGTGCAGTGAGTGCGAGGCCAGTGCATCCGCGAGGAATCGAGCCCCCTGGATGGCACACCTCACCTCGACCAGCTCGGTGGACAGACTGATGCCTTTCGTCATTGTGCAGTTCCTCCTGGGGTGGGTGGCGTGGTCGCACCTCGACGATGCGGCCTTCTCCGAAGGCAGGAGGAGCCCCGCCTCATCCGCAGCGGGACTTCCCCCGAGCACTACAGCCCGTGCCTCACCCGGTCCCGAAGATGCTCGGCCAACGCGAACAGGATGGCCGCCGTCATCCTCCAGGTGAGAGTCGAGGCCAACAGCTTCCTCGCGGCGCTCAGCATGGCGTTCACCCCCTTTCCGCCTGGCTGATCACGCCTCGCCCGCACAGCGATAGGTACGGGGGCGAAGCCTTCTCCTCGGTCCTTATCCCGCCGGGGGAATGCCGATTTCCGGAGCGAGCTGTACCGTGGTGCAGCGGCAGGGCAGCATCACCTTCGGCTGTAGGCTGAAAATGAGGGCCGGAACGTCATCGTCTCTGGGGTGACCTTTCCGTAGACTGGAGCCCTCCTCGCTCCGGAAAGCGTCTCATGGCAACACGTCTGGGCGTCACGCTCCTGCTCCTCGTTCTGCTCAATGCGTGCGCCACGCCGCGTGTCATCCGCCTCGACACGGGGCAGGGCTCGCCCCTGGAGTACAGGCCGTCTTCCTCAACCAGGTCCGTGAGGGTGGACGCGGAAGCCTTCGAGGAGGCGCTGGCGAGGCTGGTGTTGGAGGTGCCCCTGTCGCTCCGGGCTCCTCAGCAAGGTTTGCTGGTGCGCGCCTCCCACCCGGGTAGCAGTGCTGACACCCGATGGCAGCGCCTGATGCGCAAGAGCTTCAGCGGCCTCTGCGAGCCGGGCCAGCGCAGAGACAACTGCCTCTCCCTGCTCGACATCGGGCCTGGCCTGAGCGAGTGGGACAAGCTGGGGGTCGCCCTGGGGCTGTCGCTGGAGCCCCTCAAGGAGAGCATCGCCCGAGCGGTGGAGAAGGCCCTGGCGCCCCAGCTCTTCTACACCGTCATCGCCACGGGCCTCGTCACCTGGGCCGTCCTGGCGGCGAATCCCGAGCCGGTGTTCACCAAGGTGGCGGCCATCGTCTCGGCGGTCCTGCTCATCTACCTGGGAGTGGAGACGTTCCTGGAGGTGGTGGACGCGAGCCGGGAACTGAAGCGGGCCACCGACCGGGCCACGACGTGGATTGAGTTGGAGCAGGCGGGTCATCATTTCGCGAACCGGGTGGGGCCGGAGGTGGCGCGCGTCTTCGTCCTCGCGGTCACCGTGGTGGTGAGTCAGGGCATGACCGGAGGCGCCGCGTGGCTGGCCTCGCGGCTGGCGATGCTGCCCAGCTACATGGAGGCAGCGGCGGTCGGGGCCTCACGGGTGGGCATCAGCCTTGCGAACGTGGGGCAGGTGAGTGCGGTAGCCGTTGAAGGGAGCACCGTCATCGTCTCCCTGCCCGCTACGGCGGTCGCCATGACGGCCCGGGGCGTGAGAGGCGCAGCGGGAGTCAGTCCTGCCGGCTTCAGGTCCTGGGGCTCGTTCAGTGGCCTCAAGAGTGCCTTGGGTCCAGCGGGTCCGGGGAAGCAGTGGCACCACATCGTCGAGCAGACCAAGGGCAACATCCAGCGATTCGGTCCTCATGCCCTTCACAACACCGAGAACGTAATCGCCATCGACGAAGGGATTCATCGGCAAATCAGCGCGTATTACTCGTCGAAAGATCCTCTCCTCTCTGGTGGACAAACCGTGCGGCAGTGGCTGAGTGGTCAGTCCTTCCAGGCCCAACGCGAGTTCGGCTTGAAGATCCTTCGGGACTACGGAGTCGTTCCATGAGCATGCGCAACATCCAAGGGGCGAGCATCAATGAACTCGTCCAAGAGTACGAACAGGCGGCGGTAGCCTACGGACAGGCGCTGGCCGCTGCGAATCATCGTGCTGCCAATCGGGCTCACGACAGGATTGCAAGTGCCTACCGTGAACTTCGGAGTCGAGCGGCGGCCGCCCATCTCCTCCCGCTGTTGAAGAATGAGGACGAGAATGTCCGTTCCTGTGCTGCTGCACACGCGCTTGAGTTCGCACCAGCGCAGGGGGAGCCTGTTCTGATGGAGTTGGCTACCCGCCCAGGACGAATCCGGACACGAGCGGAGTACGCGCTCAAGGCATGGCGCGAGGGCACGCTCAAGTTTCCGTGAGCCCCCATCAACCAGTTCGCTCGGCAACACAACCCAGTGCGCATTTTTGGGCCCATAGCCACTGAGAACATCCAGAATGGAGCATGGTGATGAAGCTCGAAGAACTGGTTCAGCAATCCGCCCGACATGTGCAGGCAAAGACAGAGGCTGGCTGGCAGGGAGACACTAAAGCCGCGAACAGGCATGTCTATGAGTACCTCGCGGTTTTCGACGAACTCCGCGCCCGTATCTGTCACCACCGACCAGAAAGGGGACCAGTTTCACCGGAATCACCGGGGACCAGGGGACCACCCCCTCTTGAGCCTCCGACGCGCATGAATCAGGCATCGAGCAGGCCAACGACGGAACCACTTCAGCCTCCCTTCCGTCACGATCAGCCGCTACTGGTTCCGGAGCGGGCCGCGCGGCATCATGCGCGGGCCGATCAGGAGCCACTGGGAGTTCGGGGGTCGTAGACCCCCGCCCCGGAATCGAGGAACTGCGTAGGGAACGACCTGGAGCCCACCACGGCCCTCACCGAGGAGGCGCAGTGCACCTCGGAACCGCCGCTACCACGGACGGAGCAACGCCCTGCGGCTTCGGCGCGCTGACGGCTCGGGCGAAGGACCGCGCCGAAAGCACCGGCTGGGTCCCTGGGTACCGGTGATTTCGGTGAAAAGGGGGCCCCAGCTCATCGGCGGCGACACCCGTATCGATGCAGGACGCGATGCCCTTGCTGCTCTTTTTAAGCGTCCACGCATGGATGTCCGCATTGCAGCGGCGGCTTTCCTACTCAGCCACCGCACAGAGGAGGCCAATGCGGTGCTGGAAGAGGCCGCGAAAGACAAGGGGTTGGTCCCCAAGGGGTTTGTCCCCTTCGAGGCGCAGCAGGTCTTGAAACGGTGGGAACTTGGTACCTGGGCCCTGGACCCGGAATGCCCCTGCACTACACGCTCAAGGCGTGGCGCGACGACTATCCACTGCGCGAGCAGCACGGAGCGGATGCAGATGGACCGGAAAGGTACAGGTCATCTATTGAACTTACGACGAACCTTCGTCCACGAGGCTCTCGATCAAATCGCAGCCGCTGCTGCCCCGTGCTCGGCAAGCCACTGCCTCCGCGCAGCATGGCCTGGCATGGCGCGCTCGACCGCTGCCCAAAACTCCGACGTGTGATGTGCCTCCCGCAGGTGGACCAACTCGTGAACGACCACGTACTCGATGATCCTCGGTGGCAGCATGATGGTTCGCCAGTGGAAATAGAGCTTCCCGCCCTTGCCACAAGATCCCCAGCGGAAGCCTAGGTCCTGAACGGCAATCCCCTGGGGCTCAGCACCGACACGGTGCTGAAACCTCGCCACTCGGCTCGCGAGCCAGGGTTGGGCATGCTCCGAGTACCATCGAATCATCTCCCGTCGCCCGTTCGAGGCATGACTCTGCAGCAACTTGAAACGCCCTTGCTCCAGCTTTACCGGAACCTCCTGCTGATCCACGAGCAGGAGCCGGTAGCTTCGTCCTAGATACCGGAAGCCCTCCCCATTTACGTACTCCTTTGCGGGGACTTCCGGACCAAGCGCCTCCTTTTCGGCGAGCTTTGTATAGATCCAGATTCGCTTCTCGCGGACGAAGTCCTCCATCACATGCGTGGGACATGTCTCGGGGGCGGAGATAAGCAGCTCGCCTCCGCGGTCCACAGTAATCTGCATGGACCTGCGACGGGAGCTGCGTCGAACCTCGAAATGCAGATCACCAACGTTCAGGGAGAGCATCCGCCCCTCACGAGCCTAACATGGTTCGCCTTCGCAAGGTCCATCAGGCGGTCGGCCACCGCATCCGCGTGATCGAAGTCGACGATCTCGTTGTCATCGAGGAAGATGAAGAGCTTTCCGCGCAGTTCCTCCTGCCGCATGGCGCTCTTCCAGAAGCCCACGTTGCTTACCGCGTCGCGGATGAGGTGCTCGACCATCTCGACGGTAAGGCCTGCGAGCCACTCCTGGTCCTTCTTGCTCACCGGACCGACCTTGCCCCGTTCCTCCTTGAGGACGTCGAAAAACGGCGCGTGAATCTGCGGGTCGAGTCCAGCGACGCTTTCCTCCGTCTTACGACCCTGCCTCACCTCCTCGACAAAGACCTCAAGCGCCAGCGCGAGCTGCTCCCAGTTGTCGCCGAACTTCTGGAGGATTTCCTCCAAGCGCTCGGAGAGCTTCTGGTAATGCACGGGGTCCTCGCCGAGCTTCTTCTTGATGTGGTGGCGGAGCGCGTGCTCCATCTCGGAGGCTTTCGCTCTGTTCGAGACCTGCCGGCCCACGTGCTCGCCGAACTTCGCGTTGGTGATGGCGATCGGTGGTATGCGCGGGTCGATCCCCAGCGAGATGACGTGCTCATCGATGAGAGACTGCACCTTACGGCCCACGCTTTTGTCGAGCTGCGGCATGCCCACGCGGTAACGGTTCTGTGCTCGGGCGTAGATCTCGCCGAGACGTTCGGCGTCGCGCACGAATGGTAGAGCCTCGGGACGAGGGAGCACGAGATCAAGCGTCGCTAGGAACTGCTTGAGCTTTACCGTGAACTCGGCACGGAGGCGCTCGTAGCGAAGAGCTTCGACGGCGGCTTCCGCGTCCCGGATCGGATCGATGTTTCGGGACTGGAAGATGCCGATTACGCGGCCGTGTCGGTCCCGCAGCTTGGGGATTTCGTCGGCGAGGCTCTGGAGCGCGCCTTCGATATCCTCCGCGCTGTAGGCGGAGAGAGCTTCCTTCAGGTGCTGGACGATGCCATAGTAGTCTACGACGATTCCTGCAGTCTTGCCGTGCCCCGTCCGGTTTACGCGCGCGATCGCCTGGAGCAGTTCAGCTTCGCGAATGGGCCGATCGAGGTACAGCACGCCCTCAATGGGCGCATCAAAGCCGGTGAGGAGCATCGACTTCACGATCAAGAACGCGAGCGGGTCGCGCTTCTCGGGATCCTCGTGGTCGAAGAGCTTTTTGAAGCGCGCGATGCGGTTCTCGGCCTTCGCACCGTCGGTCCACTCCTTCCACTCGGGCGGGTCATTGTTATCAGGAGAAATGATCGTCGCGAAGTCGAGGGTGCGAAGGCGTTTGAGCTGGCGAGCTGCACGAACCGCCGCGCGGAGCTTCTTGGGCTTGTCCTGGAGCGCAAGGTCGTCGAGGGCGCACGTCGCCGGGTCGAGCTTCTCGGCCTCGGTCACGAGCGCGTCCCTTGCAGTCACGAGGGCTTCTTGGTAGCGAACAGCGGCCCGCCGACTGATCGCGACGACTTGCGCCTTCAGCCCATTCGGGAGGATGTTCTCGACGTAGTGACGGAGCATGTCGCCCGCCTTGTCGCGGATGACCTCCTCGGCCTCAAGGATGGCGTGCAGCGTGCCGTGCTTGCGCTTCAGTGCCTCCCGCTCTTCGGCCGTGAGGTCGGGGAACATTTCGGCCAGCTCTTCATCGAGCCCGGCACCATTAGCTACCGCACCCTTCGCATAGCGCCCCTCGTACAGGATAGGCACGGTCGCCCCGTCGGCCTCCGACTCCTTGATGGTATAGTGGTCGATGAACTCACCGAAGATCTCGTGCGTGCGCTTCCTAGCGCCCATGATGATGGGCGTTCCGGTGAAGCCGATGCGGGCGCAGTTCGGCAGGGCTTGGAGCAGGTTCGCGTGGAGCGCGCTCGAATGACTGCGGTGCGCTTCGTCGACCATGACGAGGATCGCCTCGTCGTCATTGAGAAGCCCGAGGTCGGAAAGCTCGTCGTCGGGGCCGAGATTTTCGAGCTCGCGGTCCATGTATTTCTGGATCGTCGCGAACACGATCTCCGGCCCCTTCTTCTTGAGGAGTCGCTTCACGTCGCCGACGCTCTTGCCGACCTTCACCGTCTCGCCGATGAGCGTGGCCGTCTCGGAGAGCTGCTTCTGGAGATCCTTGCGGTCGGTGACAATGACGATCTTGAACCGCCGTAGATCTGGCACTGAGCGCATCTTCCGCACGAGGAAGACCATGGTGAGGCTCTTGCCAGAGCCCTGAGTGTGCCACACGATGCCACCGCGGCGGTCGTGCTCACCGTCCTGCTTCCTGGTCTTGCCGGTGCGGAGCCGCTCGATTGCGTACTGCACCGCTCGGAACTGCTGGTAGCGGCACACGACCTTCACGGTGCGGCCCGAGACCTGCTGGTAAATAGTGAAGTGGCGGATGATGTCGAGCAGGTGCGCCGGTCGGAGCATGCCGGCAATGAGCTTGTTCTGGCTGGAGAGTGTCGACTTGTTCAGCTCGGCCTGCACCTTGGCGAGCGGGACTGGAGCGGTGTCCTTCCACTCCAGGTAGTGCACAGCCTCGGCTCCGATCGTGCCGACACGCGCCTCGTCGTAGCTCGTCGCGACGAGAAACTGGTTCGTGTAGAAAAGCCTCTCGGCACCCTCGGCATCGTCGACCTCCCCGGTTTCCTTGCGGGCGTTGTGATACCGGCGCAACTGGTCGATGGCGCTTGCAATTGGCTCCGAGATCATCGGGCTCTTGCACTCGACGACCACGACGGGAATGCCGTTGATGAAAAGCACTATGTCGGGCCGGATCGAGCCCTTCGACATCCCGCCGGGGCAGTCGACCTTGAACTGGTTCACCGCAGTGAAGGTGTTCCGCTCGGGGTGGTCCCAATCGATGAAGTGCACCGTCTTGTTGCGGTCCTGATCCCGGTCGGGCAGACCCTCAACCGTTACGCCTTCGAGGAGGAGCCGCGTGGCCTCCTGGTTTGCCTCCATAAGACGTGCGTGCCCGATGCGCTCCAGCGCGCCGATGGCCTGGACAATGCGGCTGTCGTCGAGCCATTCCTTCCCATCGCGCAGGTTGATCCGTCGGAGGGCCTTCGCGAGGTCGTCCTTGACAAAGACCTCACGGAAGTTCTCGCGCCCGGTCACAGAGGGATGGTCGACGCTGCCGGTGATGAGCTTCCAGCCCATCGAGGCGAGCTGGTCGAGGAAGGGATTTTCGACCTCGGTGAACTCGGGGCCGGCCGTCATGGGGCGGACGTCTCCAGGAGCGGGGTGACGCGCACGCAGCCCATCAGGAGGTCGTCCATGATGCCGGCCTTCAGGAGGCGGAACTTGAGCAGAGACGTCTCTTCACGTTCGAGCACCTCCAGTCCCGCATTGTAGTACTCCGCGATGCGGCCCTGCTCCTCGGGAGATGGATTGGGTATGGGGAGAGGGCGCAAGTCTTGGAGGTTAATGTTCTTTTGCGCGCTCTGTGGGGCCCGCGCATCCAATGTCCGCTTAGCCTGCTGGATGCATAGCTCCGTAAAGCGAGTATTGTTGGGCCGGCGGACGATGGCACCAACAACGCTGTCGGGGAAGTACATCGGGACTCCAAGGATCGTTGTGTCAGCGATGTTAGCGGCAATGGTGATTGCGATAGTTCCGGCCGGGAATTCGCGGCTTACTGCGGCACCACGCTCATTGAGGGTTTGCGAGGCCGTTTGCAAGACTCTCCCCCTCGCGGCCGCAATATCCCCGGTCTGAATGAACGGATAGGCTCCATTGTAAAAGGCGGGGTCGTTACGAGGCCGATGCGTGAACTTCCCCCGGTCGACATCCGCAACGTCACCAAGTCTTGCGACCTTCCACTCCCTTGGAATCCGCCCCAGCGGCGTGTGCTTGAACTGCTCGGGGTGACGCTCGGGATCGCGAAGCTCGCCGTTGTCGTTGATACCGCGAGTGAGGAGGTCGTGGAGCAGGCCCCGCTTGACCTGCTTCAGCTTGGCAATGATCTGTTCGGTCTTGCGGATGACGTCGTCAAGCGTGTCGAGGATTTCGGCGATGCGGCGCTGTTCGGGGAACGGAGGGACGGCAACCCGCACTGCACCGAACTCGCGACCGGAGACCTCAAGAAACGTAGTGCCGGACGCACGACGCTCAAGTTCGCCGGTGATGCGATGAAACAGATGAAAGTAAAAACTCGGGTTGAAGCCTGGCCGGAACACAATCGACTTGAATCCCTGATTTGTCGCGGTGGGTTGCCGGACGAGGGCGACCGAGCCGAGGGTCGCACGGCTGGTGACGAGCAGAGCGTCGGTTGGCAGCAGACTGGCGCCACAGCTCTCAAGTCCTGCAGCGGTGATGCGCTCCCGAGTGGATTCGAGGTACTTGGTCTTCAGTCCCGTGAGTTCCCCAGGAGTGACCCACGGGATGTCACCGCCCCAGTATCGGGCCACGCTCCGGCGAGGCGTGCTCCCGCCGATTATCGTGCCAAGTTCGGAGATCGTCTTGGTAGCCCAAGCCGATAGTGCTGGGCTTGTGTCAGGTTGCAGCAGGCTACCGCCCATAGCCAAGCCCCTCCAGGAACCCGTGCAGCCTGTTGGCGGCAGCGTCACGTTCCGCTTCGATGCTCACCAATCGGATGCTGTACTTGTCCCACCACGCTTCGAACGTGGCCGTCGCCTGCTGGCGGTGCGCCGACACATAGCGGGCGAGGATGCCGTCAAGCTGTGCACGGAGGATGCCAAGCACCAGTTGCCGCGCGTTGTCGTCGTCCAGCTTGGCAACGGCCTTGTCGAGGTGCTGCAGGAACTCGCTCTGCAGCGACTTGAGCTTCTTCTTGGCAGCGGAGAGGTCCTTCTTGAGCGCCTTGAGATCGTCGTCCGAGAGCTTTTCTTCCGTCTCTTCGGCCTGCTCCTCGTCTTCGCTCGGTTCGGCGCTCTTGATGGTCGCGTCGAGTTCGGCCTTCTTCGCCTCGGCCTCGGCGATGTCGGCGAGGTATTTCGGGAGCAGCGTCTTCGTGAGCGGGTGGTCGAGCGGATTGTCCTTCGACTCCTCGTCCTCGAAACCCGCGCGGATGCTGATTACCCACGCCTCGACGAGCCCGCGGAAGCCCCGCGCCGAGAGGCCCTTCAAGTCGTTCAGTGCGTCGCCCCACCAAGTTGCGATGACACCCGTCACCTGGAAGTGGTCGAGCAGCCCCACCGGCCGCACGGCCTTCTCGAAGCTCGACAGCAGGGTCGCGCGCGTCGGCATGAGCGCCTTCGACTCGGGAAGCTCGGCAAGGTGCCTCAGCGCCTTTTTCCACCAAGTCTCGACGGCGCCAGCGAGTTCCTGCTCACGCCTCGCCATGCCCGGGTCAGCGTCGAGTTTCTTCTTGAGGGTGGCCTTGTCAGTGAGGTCGTCGGCAAAGTCGAAGTAGCGGGCGTCACGCTCCTTGAAGAAACGGCGCGGGTCGAGGCCGTGGGCGTCAAAGAGGGCCTGTTGGGTGGCGACCTCGGCCTTCGGAATGCCACCATGCAGGTGGGCGCGAACGTCATGCGGCTCAGGGAGCGGCGCGTTGTTGGCGTAGCGGCGAATGTTGAGGTTGTCCTCATTCTCGCGCAGCTCGTCGCGCGACACTACACGCGCGAACCCTGGGACGTCCTCGAATGCCTCCCACGTACTGACGATCTTCTCGATGTGCTCCGGGTAGAGATAGTTCTGCGCGCGGCCCTCGAAGTACTCGCGGTCAGCGTTGATGAAGAGCACCTTCCCCTTGCGCGCCTTCGGCTTCGCGCCCGGAGCCCGCAGCACGAGGATGCAGGCCGGGATACCCGTCCCGTAGAAGAGGTTCGGCCCGAGCCCGATAACGGCGTCGAGCATGTCCTCGTCGAGGATGCCGGTGCGAATGTCGCGCTCGGTGCCGCCGCGGAACAGGACACCGTGGGGCATCACGGTCACGACCATTCCGCCCGAGCGCAGCACGGCGAGCATGTGCTGGACGAACATCAGGTCTGCCTTCTTCCCGCTCTCCGGGCAGAAGCCAAAGCGGAATCGCTCCTTGAAGGGCATCCCCTCCTGCGAGTAGTTCTGCGAGAAGGGCGGGTTCGTGACGACGCGATCGAACCGCACAAGTTCGCCACCTTCAGTGTGCAGCGGCTCAGCCAGCGTATCGCCGTTGCGGATGTCGGCGTCAGCGATGCCGTGGAGCAGCATGTTCATCTTGCTGATGGCCCATACGCCTCCGTTCGACTCCTGCCCGTAAAGCCCGAGGTTCTTCGAGTTGAGCCCGTGCTCGTCGAGGTACTCCTTCGAGAGCACGAGCATGCCGCCCGATCCCGAGCACGGGTCGTAGATGCGCATTCCCTCGCTCGGCTTGGCAATGCGGACCATCATGCGGACGACGGAGCGGGGCGTGTAGAACTCCCCGCCCTTCTTGCCCGCAGAGTCAGCAAAGTCGCGAATCAGGTACTCGTACGCGGCACCGAGGAGGTCGGGGTACTCAAAGTCTTCGTTGCGGAGGCGCACCTCCGAGAAGTGCATGATGAGATCGCGCAGCTTCTTGTCGGGCAGCGTCGACTGGCCGACCGTCTTCGTGAAGTCGATGTGCCCGAGCACACCGTCGAGGCTCGTGTTCTCGTGCTCCAGGGCCACGAGCGCCTTATTGAGGGCATCGCCCACGTTCTTGTGCACCTCGTCGCGCAGGAACGACCAGCGCGCTTCCGGCGGCACGAAGAAGGTGTCGGCATAGAAGCTCGGGTGATTCGCCCGCTTGTTCGCTTCCACGAGCGAGCGCCCCTTCGCCTTCTCCCGCTCGACGATCTCCTCGAAGCGGGCCTCGAACACATCGGAGCAACGCTTCAGGAAGAGCGCGCCGAAGATGTACTCCTTGAACTCGGAGGCATCCATCTTGCCGCGCAGGATGTCGGCAGCTGAGAAAAGGTGGCGTTCGAGTTGGGCGAGGGTGAGGGGCATGGTCGTCGTCGTTCCAATTCTGGAACTCGTGGGGGGCGGCTTCTGAGGAGTCCGTGGGCGGTAAGCGCTGCGCGTCGAGGAAGGCTCAGGGCGCGCCAACATGGACAAGATGGCCGCCGTTGCGCAAGACTCTCGTGTTGTACCGGGGCGATCTCGGACCGACGGTTGAGGCGCTGACGTCCCGGAGTTCTGCTCGGATTGTGCTCCCGCAAGCCCTTTCGGAGTCGACGTGAGCGGCCTACACCTAGGCGGCCTATGCGGTCGCCGCTGCCTAGGTGCTCCACGGCCACTACGTTCTGGGGACGTACGTCCTCTGGACGAAGAGCCTCCCCAGGTCACGACCACACAAGGCCCGAGAGCGTCGGACGAATGGTGGGAGCCCCTGTTGAGCGGGCGAGAGGGCGGAGCGGGACCTAGGAGGGCCGCTGACGGTGGCCATCCGGGCTGTGCGCTGGGCCGAGGAAGAGGCCGTGCAGCCCCAGGCGGGCGCATGTCTGACCGCGCCTTCCCACCTGGAGCCAGGATGCTTGCGGTGAGCTCCCTTCTTCCGGCCCCAGTTCTCCCCTCACAGCTGGCAGCACGGTACGTAATTGGTACGTAATCGAGCGGCCTCCGGCGAACGCGGATGAACACCCGCGTCCAATAATTTCAGAAACTTAGCCGCCACCACCCGAGGGCCAAGGGGCCCTTCAAGGGTTAGGAAACCGCCGCTCTATCCAACTGAGCTACGGGGTCGGGAGACTAAAGCTGCGGAACTACTTGTTCTTTCTGGTGAGCCCTCGCCTACCACGGCAACACCCGTCGGCAACCGGAGCGGATGCACAACGGCGCCCGTTATAGCAAGTGACTGTCCGCGCGCAACGAGTCTGATGCGCAGGGCTTCGTCGGCCTCCTTGAGGCGGGCTCGCCTTTCGCATCATCTGAGCACCTTCACGGGGTTCCGAAAGTCTCCTGCCACGTCAGGTCCCCGTCCGCGGACACACGGAACACCCAGAGGTCGGTCTTGCCCGCGCCCCGGGACATTGTTGAGCCCGCCACAATGAGGCCGCCGTCCGCCAGCCGGGTAATGCCGCGCGCGAGGTCCTGCAGGCCGCCTCCGTAGGACTTCCGCCAGCGCACGGTGCCGTCGGGCCCCAGACACCATACTCGCGCATCCCGGTCCGCCAGGCCCTTCAGCACATCGCCCGCCACGGCGGCGCCTCCGTCCGGAAGCGCCGTCACCGCATGGCCCGCCTCCACGGTGGCGTCCTCAGGGAGGTGCTCCCACTGGATGCGGCCCTTCACGTCCAGGCGCACCACCCACAGCCCCCAGTCCGCAGCTCCCGGCGCGCGCGTCCGGCCCGTCGCGACGAGCCCTCCGTCCGGCATGGCGGCGAGCGCGGCCAGTTCTCCTCGGCGCTCCGCCGGCAGCCACCAGGCCCACGCGGGCTGTCTGTCCGCCTCGAAGACGAGTACCGCGGAGGTGCCCAGCCCCGTGGTGGAGGACTCCGCCGTCCCCGCCACCGCGAGGCGCCCGCCCGGCAGTACGGCCAGCGAGGTGACACGCTCGAGCTTCTCCAGCCGTGTCTCGCCGAGCGGCTGGCCATCCGGTGACAGCCAGAGGAGCCAACCAGCGCCCCCCTGGACGCCGCCAGCGACGATGGTGCCGTCGTCGAGCACCCCCACCGAGGTGAACCCGTTGAAGCCCCCGGCTCCTGGCGTGCGCTCCCAGCGGGGGCTCCCGTCCCTGTTCAGTGCGAGCACCCAGGGCTGGAATTGGTCTCTTGCCACCTCTACCTCGCCCGCCACCACGAGTCCGCCTCCGGGGAGGGGGGAAAGGGCCCGGCCGTAGCTGCCGAGTCCCCCATCATGGGTGCGCTCCCAGCGCGGGCGGGATGCGGTGCCGTCGAAGTCCAGCACCCATGCCTGAGATGTGCCGGGCCGCCGGGAGTTGGTGCTCCCCGCCACGGCGAAGCCCTCGCGGGTGGCCGTCACCGCCTCGGCGGCTTCGTGGCCCGTTCTGTTCTTCTGCTCGACTTCATGCGCCAGGTCCATATCGCTCGATGATGGAGGAGGAAGCGACAGCCGACGCCAGAGCAGGAACCCTGCAGCCAGCATCAGGACGGCAAGCAGCGCCAGGGCCCCGAGGGGCCGAACCGGCGCTGCTCCGCTGCGACGAGCAGGCGCCGCCATGGCTCAGAACCAGCTCCGCTCTTCAGTGATCCACTGCGACCGCAGTGGCTCCCGGAGGCCCAGGTCGTTGACGGCGTCCTCGATGGTGCTGTCATCGCAGACACGTATGAAGATGCGCTTCCACTCAGGGGTGTGGAGACGGTTCTTCTCCGCCTGGCTGAAGGGCTGGATGATGGGGGCAAGCTGGCTGTAGTGCAGGTCACGCCACGGCCCGCCGCTGTCCCCACGAATGAACCCGCTCAGAAAGTTCATCTGCCCCTCCAGGCTCACGCGCCAGGTGGCGAGCAGGCTGAACATCGTCGTCCGTGGGATCGGGAGCCGCGCCGAGTAGCGGCCTCCGTCCGGCCTGCGGTCACGGATGAACTCCTCCAGCTCACTGCCCGCCAGCCGCCGCAGGATGGATTCCACCTCTGCCTGGAGCCACGAGGCGCCCCACGCGCCCCCGTCCAGCGCTGCGTCAAGCCGATGCAGGTTGGGGCGCGTCCGCACCCGGGCCAACTCGGCGCCACGGGAATAGCTCGCGGAGGGCGTGGGGCGTGTGTCGGTGGCGGGGTTGAAGCCCGAGCCCCCGGGTGTGAAACGGTTGCCGAGGTCCATGCCGTAGCGCCACCGGTCGTCGATGGACGTGAGCGCGGCCCCCGTAAATCCTGGGATGTCTCCGCCCCGGACATGAGGACCCGATGGCACGGTAGGGGCCATGATGGAGGCCATGGCGCCGGGAAGCCCCTGCTGGCGGGCAATGAGATCGAGCTCGGCGCGCGTGCCGGCGGAGACGCCCATATAAAGGGGCTGGATGAGCGTCTGCTCCTCGGAGAGGATGCGCATGTCCCACTCAAGCGCAGCGCGGCCGGTGAGCGGCCCACCCAGCAGGAGCTGCCGGAGTTTGGGAAAGACATTGTCGAAGATGACCTGGTTTCCCTCGCGCATCATCCCCTGCAGCTCGTTGCTCACGGTTCCCGTCATCCGGCCCAGATCCTCCATGGCCGGGTGCATGTCGGCGACCTCGTGGGCTCCCGTCGCGACGATGGAGGCGGCGAGCGCCCAGCGCGTCGTATAGCCGAGCGCGGCCGTGTGCTCGTAGAACCACTGATAGAAGTCCCGGCGCTCGATGATGCGGACGTACTGGCTGGAGTCGTTCGCCAGCAGGTTGTGAAGGCAGGCATCCTTCCAGCGCTGCGTCTTGTTCTCGCGATCGGAATTCGTCCAGTCCCCGAGCGATCGCAGTGGCATCCCATCTGTCAGCTCGCGCCGCTGGATGGCGCCGGACGCCGATGCCGAGCCGCTCTGTTGGACCGCGTGGGCCAACTCGTGCCCCAGCAGGGTGCGTCCTTCGCGCGTGCCGGGGGCGTACTCGCCCTGACGGAAGTAGACATGGCTGCCTTGGGTGAAGGCACGGGCGTCAATGGCTCGGTTGAGCCGGTGTGCTTCCTCATCGTGATGGATGCGGATGCGCCCGAAGTCATGGCCGAAGCGCGTTTCCAGCTCGATGCGCGCCACGGCGTCCAAGGAGTGCCCCTGGCTGCGCGCAGGATCCAATCCCCTATCCTGGGGAAGCGTGACGGAACCGGAGCCTGCGGGGACGAGAGGACCCGGCCCCCAGTCCACGATTCCCCGGCCCTGCAGACTCTGCTCAGCGACCGAGTCTGCCTGACGCTCAAGCGCTGCCGTCGAGCCCCGCGCGGGAACACGCTGGACCACAGACCCAGGCTGGGACTTCGAAGGCTCCCTACTGCTGGCACGCTGGTATACGCGCCGCATGGTTCCTCCTGTCGGAGCTTGCGTTTGCCCCCAATTCGCTCCACTGCGGGGGAGGCTAGCATGCATGAGCCGCCAGAAGCTTACAGAGGGAGGCGGGGCTCACGAAGGCGAACTGGTGCAGAGAGTCAAGTAGGCCATTGACGGGTGCCACAGGGTCTATCCGCCGGGCGGGTGTGCCATCTCCAACGCCTTCCAGTTCCATACGCCATCGCCGCAAGCAGTCCCGTTCAGGACCCGGCACTCTCCCGCACCTCGGTGCGGTTGACGGCCCTTCCTGGCTATCCTGGGAGCGCATCACCTTCTCACAAAAGGAAAGACGCATGCGTATGGACATCGTGGCTGGACTGCTGGCCGTGGGACTGATGACGGGCTGTGGCGGCCTCCAGGAGGAGCCCTCCGCCGGGCTCGAAGCGGAGGCCCAGGCGCTCCCGAGCTGCCGTGACATCACGGGGCGGGACTACGTCATCACGTACTACGCGGAGCCCGCCCGGGTGACCGAGGTCGGCCAGCTCCTCTGCGGATGCAGCGAGCCGGAGACGGTCCTCTACGGCACCAAGACGGTCTACTACGAGAAGGTCTACGGCTGCTTCGCGAAGTAACGACGTCCCCTGCCCGACCTCGACCTGTCGTCGCGGGCCGCGCGGGCGATGGCGCCTCCATCG
>JAFAAN010000051.1 GCA_023426545.1 Pseudomonadota bacterium | reverse complement strand
CTGGAGGTGAAGCCCTTCGACGCGGTGGCCTTCGGGCCCATGGGCGGACAGCCCTCGCGCGAGGTGCTGGCCACCTCCGAGGGCCGCCGCCTGTCGGTGCCCGCGCTGCTGGGCGCGCACGCGCTGGAGCCGCTCGCGCCCCTGGCCACCGACGCGAAGCCGGAGACGCGGCGGGACGCGTGGGACGCGCTGGGCCGGCTGGGCGGAGACGGCGCGGCGAAGCTGCTCCACGAGGCCGCCTTCGACAAGTCCCAAACCGAGGAGCTGCGCAAGGCTGCCTGGCGCGCTCACAAACGCGCACGCCGCGCCGCCGAGCGCGCCCGGAAGGAAGGTAACCCGTCGTGACGACCGCCACCCGACACCCCGTCGAGCTGCGCTACGCCGCCACCAGCGACGTCGACTCCAGCGCGGACGGCTCCCGCGTGCGCCTGGCCCTGGAGGGCTCGCGCGGCACCGTGGGCGTGAGCGGCCGCGTCACCGACGCCGCCCTCTTCCGCGACGCGCTGGCGGCCACCTTCGGCGTCCTCGCCAGCGACCTGCGCTACCGGGGCAGGGACCGCACCGCGTACCTCGCCTACCTGATGAAGCAGGGCAAGCGGGCCAGCGCGCTCATCTGGGAGGCGCAGAAGGCGTTCCTCGACAACGCGCTGGACGGCGAGAAGAAGCAGGACGCCGTGCTGGACCCCGTCCTCACGGTGGACCCGGACAGCGTGTCGCTGGAGGTCTTCTCCCGCGATGAGAGCGCCTATGCCCGGCTGTCCCTCGACAACTCGCTCTTCCAGGGCCGCGAGGCCGCGCACGGCTCCACCTTCCTGGACGTGCCCCCGGAGCTGCCCGGCCGCGTGGACCGGCTGCGCACCTACGTGCCCCTGTCCCTGGAGGCCCACGTCGCGGCGCCCGCGCCGGCCACGCAGCCGGCCCGCGCGCCGCGCCACGTGGAGGTGCCCCACGCGTGGCTGCGCGGCTTCCTCCAGGTGCAGTCCGCCGCCACCCTGCCCGCGAGCACCTGCGAGCTGGCGCCCATCGACCTCTACAACCTCCTCTTCGCCCTCCGCGCGCGCAAGGCGAAGAAGGCCCCGCGCGCGCTGCGCTTCGAGCTGGTGCCGGGCGCCCCGCCCCGGCTGGTGCTGGAGCCCTGGGAGCTGGTGCTGGAGTGCCACGGCGGCACGTACAACGGCGCCGCGCCCGCGGTGGTGCGCACCTTCGGCCGTCAGCGCCTGGCCGCGCTCGCGCGCCTGCTGCCCCACGCGAGGTCGGTGCGGGTGCAGCTCATGGGCCCGGGCCTGCCGGTGTTCTGGGTCATCGACATGGGCGCGGCCACGCTGACGCTGGGCCTGACGGGCTGGACGGAGAGCGGCTGGTCCTCCGCGGCGGCCTTCGACGTGCTGATGCCCCGCGCGGTGCCGGACGGGCTGGCGGAGCAGCTCCGCGACCGGCTGCGGACCGAAGGCCCGCTGTCCTTCGACACGCTCGCCGCCAGGGCCGGCGCGCCCAAGGAGTCCGTGCGCGCGGCGCTCCAGCTGGAGTGTCTGCGCGGGCGCGTCCTCTTCGACGTGGCGCGCGGCCAGTACCGCCCGCGCGAGCTGATGCCCACGCCGGTGGACGCCGCCGTCATCCGCTACGGCAGCGAGCTGGAGGCCCGCGCGCACCGCCTGCTGGGCGGGGATGGCGCGCCGGGCGCGGGCGAGGTGAAGCTGACGAAGGTGCATGACGTGGTGGGCGAGGGCCTCCGCATCCACGGCGAGGTGGTGGACCGCGAGGCGCTGCGCAGCTTCTTCCCCAGCTTCACGCTGGACCTGGAGGGCCGCGTGAAGGACGCCAGCTGCGGCTGTCCGCACCACCGGCGCTCCGGCCTGCGCGAAGGCCCCTGCGAGCACCTGCTGGCGCTGCGCCTGGCGTACGCGCGCCGCCGCGCCGAGGAAGAGTCGCTGCGGCAGACGCCCGAGGGCCGCAAGCTCATCCGCGCCGAGACGCGCGCCTACGTGCGGCGGGACGCGGAGAGCGGCCAGGAGACGGTGTACCGGGTGTCCCTGGATGGGCAGGTCGTCTCGGTGGAGTGGGGCCCGCGCACGGGCTCGCCGCGCCACCAGCGGCTCTGGTTCGACTCGGATGCGGAGGCGCGCGGCGCCTACTTCGCGCGCCTGGAGAAGCTCGCGGCTGAAGGCTACATCGACGCGGCCTCGGCCTTGGTGTAAACCCCTCAATCCAAGGCCCGGCCGACGGAAGCGCGGCCGGCGGGACAGGTGCGGCGAAGAGACGACGACATGCGCTTCACGCGCGAGCAGCCGAGAGAGGTCCGGAGTGCATCAGCCTGAGCGCCTCGAGCGCGGGAGCGGCGTTGCGCCGCTCTGGTTGGAATGCAGGACACTCTCCGCAAGGTAGCCTGTTCTTGGCTCTCTCCCTCCTAGCCGCTACGGCCAGGGCGGGTAGCGGAGCCAACGACGCGACCGCCGTTTACCCACCCCGGCCGTAGCGGCTAGGAGGGGAGAGCCGGTGAGGCTACCGTGCCCCAGGTGAGATGGTGGTGCCTTCCCGACCTCCCTCGACTGCTCGCGCCATGTTCCGTCATCCATCGCCGCGCCCATCCAAGGTGCTGACATGACCGCCAGGCTGGACTCCTTCGTCCCCGCAGCTCCGCCGCAGGCCATGCCCGCGCCCGAGCCCACCGCCAAGGCACCGGACGCGGCCGCGAAGCGCGAGGCCCGCCGCCTCGCGCACGAGGCGCTGCGCGTCCGCGCGAAGGCCATCGACGAAGCGGGCGGCGCCGACGAATGGGTGCAGGCGCAGCTCGTCTCCAAGGGCCTCGCGGTGGAGGACCTCGACTTCTCCAGCGCCTCCGAGAAGGAGAAGAAGGCCTGGAAGGAGAAGAAGAAGGCCGAGGCCACCGAGCGCCGCGCGCTGAAGCGCCAGGCGTATGAGGCGTGGCAGGCCACGCACGTGGGGCACCTGGGCGCGGGCGTGTACTGGGCGGAGGACCGCCCGGCCGACGCGTTCGACGTGCCCCACCGCGAGGAGCGCGCCCGGGCCAACGGCCTGACGGAGCTGGACTCTGCGGACGCGCTGGCGAAGGCGCTGGGGCTGAGCGTGTCCAAGCTGCGCTGGTTCGCCTTCCACCGCGAGGTGGACACGGCCACCCACTACGTGAGCTGGACGATTCCGAAGCGGGACGGCGGCAAGCGCACGATTACATCGCCCAAGCCGGAGCTGAAGGCAGCGCAGCGCTGGGTGCTGTCCAACGTCGTGGAGCGGCTGCCGGTGCACGGCGCGGCGCACGGCTTCGTGGCGGGGCGCTCCATCCTCACCAACGCGCTGGCGCACCGGGGCGCGGACGTGGTGGTGAAGGTGGACCTCAAGGACTTCTTCCCCTCCGTGACGTGGCGGCGGGTGAAGGGGCTGCTGCGCAAGGGCGGCCTGCCGGAGGGGACGGCCACCCTCCTGTCGCTGCTGGCCACCGAGGCGCCGCGCGAGGCGGTGCAGTTCCGGGGCAAGCTGCTGCACGTGGCCAGCGGCCCGCGCGCGCTGCCCCAGGGCGCGCCCACCTCGCCGGGCCTCACCAACGCGCTCTGCCTGCGACTGGACAAGCGGCTGTCCGCGCTCGCGAAGCGGCTGGGCTTCACGTACACGCGCTACGCGGACGACCTGACCTTCTCCTGGACGAAGGCGAAGCAGCCCAAGGCGCGGCGGACGCAGCGCCCCCCGGTGGCGGTGCTGCTGTCGCGCGTGCAGGGCGTGGTGGAGGCGGAGGGCTTCCGCGTTCACCCGGACAAGACGCGCGTGGCGCGCAAGGGCACGCGGCAGCGGGTGACGGGGCTGGTGGTGAACGCGGCGGGAGAAGGCGCGCCCGCCGCCCGCGTCCCGCGCGACGTGGTGCGCCGGCTGCGCGCCGCCATCCACAACCGGAAGCAGGGCAAGCCCGGCCGTGAAGGCGAGTCGCTGGAGCAGCTCAAGGGCATGGCCGCCTTCATCCACATGACGGACCCCGCGAAGGGCCGCGCCTTCCTGGCGCAGCTCGCGGCGCTGGAGCCCGCGGCCGGGGCGCCCCGGGCGGAGTGACGCTCAGCGCGGCAGCAGCGCGGCGTCCAGGAAGTCCTTCAGCCGCCGGGGGTACGCCTCCGGCTCGGTGGCGCTGAAGTTCCCGTGGCCGGCGCCCTGGATGCGCCACGTCTGGGCGTACTCGCGCACCTGGGCGAAGAGCTCGTCGGCCAGCGGCTGTCCGGACTCCTCCGTCCCCATGACGATGAGCAGCGGCCGGAGGCGGATGCGCTCCACCGCGTCGATGGTGCGCACCTCTTCCAGGGCGATGCCGCGCCGCCAGAAGGGCACCAGCGCCCCGGACTGCGACACGAAGCCGAAGCGGCGGAAGTCATACGCGGCGGCCAGCCACAGCGTGTTGAACGGGGACAGCAGCACCACCGCGCGCACGCTCGCGTCCTGCGCCGCCACCTCGGCCACGGCGGCCGAGCCAATGGAGAAGCCGAGCGCGCCCACCCGCTCCGGGTCCACGTCCGGCTGGGCGCGGACGAAGGCCAGCGCGGCGCGCACGTCCCTGCGCTCCAGGTCTCCCCAGGTGGAGAACTCGCCCTCGCTCTCGCCGTGGGCGCGCAGGTCGAAGAGCAGCACGCCATAGCCCGCGTCCCGCAGGACGCGTGCCTCGGGCAGCAGGTCCGCGCGCGTCTGGGACAGCCCGTGCGCCATCACCACGGCGGCCCGGTTCCGGGAGGGCACGTACCAACCGCGGAGCGTCAGCCCATCCTCCGTCCGCAGGGACACGTCCTTCGCCTCCGCGAAGTCGGCGGGCCGCTCGGCCCGCGGGCGCGGATAGTGGAAGTAGGCCTCTGAATGGCGCAGCGCCCGGCCGAACACCGCCAGCGCGGCGAGGAGCCCCAGCGCGAGCGCTCCACCCAGCAGCCACCGCCACCTCATGTCCGTTGAACCTCCTGGAGCAGCGCTGGGGTGTTTGAACCCCAGGCGTGCAGACGGGACCCACGTTGCTCCGCCATGTACCGCGCAGCTTACACTCGGGGTCGACAACTCACAGTGCCAGCGAAGACGGCACTGCGGCGCCAGGAGAGCTGTGGGCACATCCGGTAAGACGTTCGACGTGGTGGTGGTGGGCGGGGGCGCTTGTGGTGGCTGGACGGCCAAGCAGCTGACGGAAGCGGGCTTGCGCGTGCTGGTGCTCGAAGCGGGGCGGGACAGCGGCGCGGACCGCGCGCTGTGGCTGCTTCACCGTCTGCGCCAGTCCTTCGGCTACCTGGCGGAGACGGACGCCAGGCGCAAGCAGCGCCAGGCCGTGCAGAGCACTACCTTCGCGTGGCCCTTCCACCCGCACGCCTTCGTCGACGACGTCGACAACCCCTACACCACGCCGGAGGACCAGCCCTTCACGTGGATTCGCGCGCGGCAGGTGGGCGGGCGCACGTCGGTGAAGGCGCACGGGCGCCAGTTCTACCGGTTGTCGGACTTCAACTTCAAAGCAGGCTCACAGGATGGCCAGGGGCCGGACTGGCCGCTGACGCTGGCGGAGCTGGCGCCGCACTACGAGACGGTGGAGCGGTGGATGGGCATCCACGGCAACGCGGACGGGCTGGACATGCTGCCCGACTCCGTCTTCGCCGGTGCCATCGCCATGACGCCCGCGGAGCAGCGGCTGAAGGAGCACGTGGAGCGCCGCTGGCCGGACCGCCACGTCATCGTCCGTCGCACAGCGGGAGCGCCGGTGACAATGCCTGCCGCGCTGAAGACGGGCCGCCTCACGCTGCGCACGAACGCGGTGGTGGACCAGGTGCTGTACGACGCGGCCACGGGCCGCGCCACGGGCGTGCACTACCTCGACGCGAAGTCGGGCAAGTCCTACGAAGCGCACGCGCGGGTGGTGGTGCTGGCGGCGGGGGCGATTGAGTCCACCCGCCTGCTGCTGCACTCGCGCGGCAGCGCGTTCCCGGACGGGCTGGCGAACTCCTCGGGGCAGCTGGGCCGCAACCTGATGGACCACACGTACCTGCTGGGCATCGAGGCGAAGATGAACCTGCCTCCGGAAGCGCAGCGGACCGAGCACAGCTGGGCGTACATCCCGCAGTTCCGCAACGTCACCACGCGGGAGCAGGGCTTCGCGCGCGGCTACGGCGTGCAGGTGTTCACCTTTGGCGACAGCTGCCACTTCGTGCCCTTTGGCGAGATGGTGCCGCGCCCGGAGAACCGGGTGACGCTCAGCCCGACGGTGAAGGACCGCTGGGGCATCCCCGCGGCGCACATTGAATGCCGGCACTCAGCCAACGAGCTGAACATGGCCGAGGACGCGGTGGCGGCCTGCCAGGAGATGATGGAGGCGGCCGGCTTCACCGTGGAGAAGGTGAACAACACCCTGTCCACGCCGGGCATGGCCATCCACGAGGTGGGCACCGCGCGGATGGGCACGGACCCGAAGACGTCGGTGCTCAATCCCCACAACCAGAGCTGGGACGTCCCCAACCTCTTCATCAACGACGGCGCCTGCTTCCCCTCACAGGGCCCGCAGAACCCCACGTTGACGATGATGGCGCTCGCCGTGCGCGCCAGCGCCCACATCGTGGCGGAGCTCAAGGCGGGGCGGCTGTAGCGGGGCTCGCGCGTTCATCGCGGCGGACTCAGGTGGCACGCCGCGAGGTGGGACCACCGTCCGCCCTGGCGCCGCCACACAGGGCCCGTGCATCAACGCCTGGCCGCGCGCCGTGGCAACCCCAGCCCGGCGAGCAGCGCCGCCGCCGACACCAGCGCCAGGGGGCTCAGCCAGTCTCCCCACGCCAGGGCGAGCGTGGACAACGGGGCCGAGGCGGGCACGCGCATGATGAGGCTGGCGCGCTGGTTGTCGTCCACCTCCGCCACCACCGCGCCCGTCGTATCGATGAGCGCGGACACGCCCGAGTTCGTCACCCGGACCTGGGGCCGCCGCGTCTCGATGCTGCGGAAGGCGGCGTGCATCAGGTGCAGCCGGGGCGCGGGCGTGCCGGTGAACCACGAGTCATTGGACAGCGTGAGCAGCAGCTCCGCGCCCTGCCGCACGCCCTGCGCGACATACTCGGGGAAGATGGTCTCGTAGCAGATGAGCGGCGCCACCCGGAGCGTGCGCCCGTCTCGAAGCATGAAGCTCACCGCGCGAGGCCCGGGTCCGCGCTTCCAACGTCCCGTCCACGGCAGCCACTCGCGAAACGTGGGGGTATCGATGAGGTCCGGCACCCACTCCGTCAGCGGGAAGAGCATCGTCTTGCGATACGCGGCGCGTTCGGCCGCGCCCCCAAGCGACGACGGGCCCAGGAACATGGCGGCGTTGAACTCACGTTCGTCCTCCAGGTCGTAGGTGCCGAACACGAGCGGCACGCCGCGCTCGGTGACATAGCCGGCAATCTCCGCGTCCAGCGTCGCGCCCGTCTCGCTGCGAGGCGTCCCGAAGGGCGTGGGGTACACCGTCTCCGGCCACACCAGCAGGTCCAGCGGCCCGTCGCGCAGCAGCGCGTCCGACATCGCGTAGTGCGTGTCGAGCACCATCCGCACGACCTCGTAAGCCCCCATCTCCGCCTTCAACTTCTCATAGCGGGTGATGTTCGCCTGCACGGCGCCCACCACCAGCCCACCGTCGGCCCGGACCGCCGCGCGCACCTGGGCATGCCGTAAGGCTCCATACCCCGTCAGCCCGAGCACCAGCACGGCCAACCCAACCCCGGGCCGCCACGCGTGCCGCGCCCCACGGCGCCTCCAGGCACGCACCGCGGCGAGCACAAGCTCGTTGCCCAGCAGCAACACCAGCGTGAGCCCTGGCGCACCCGCCACATCCGCGCCCTGGCGCTGCCACTCGGAGGCGTAGAGCGCGTGCCCCAGCGTGTCCGCGAAGAGCTTGGGCGTGATTCCCTCCACGCCCACGTACGCGAGCGTCCCCACCAGCGGCGGCAACCACCCCTGCCCCTCCCGCGCCAGGCGCCGCGCCGCGTATCGGGCCAGCGCGGCGGCGGGGAACTGGAGCTGGAGCACCGGCGCCACCAGCAGGAACAACGCCCAGCCCACCCACGTCGGCGCACGGGAGTACGCCTGGAGCGCGCCCGGGAACCAATGAAAGACGGCCGCGGTGAACGTCACGCTGAGCAGCACGCCCAGGCCCAGCGCCTCGCGCGCCGAGCGGGCCCGGTCCAGCGCCGCGAGCCAGGGCACCATCGCCACCCAGCCGAGCGCCAACCAGCGCGCCTCCAGCCGGGCGAACAGCGCGAACAGGACCGTGGTCCCCACGACCCCCAGCAGCGCCGTTCCCAGGTGCCAGCCGCGGCCCCCGTGCATCTGTCTCTCAATCACGGAGAGGGCGCCGCGTGCTCCGCGCCCTCGGGCAGCTCCAACCGTTGGATGGGCATTCCCGGCGGGGCCAGCTCCTCGGGCACCAGCCGGTCGGGAGGCATGGGAACTGGCTGCCCGTTCGCATCCGTGGGCTGGTGGTCGGGATGGAACATCAGCACGGCCGCCACGAGCTCACCCGAGTCCGTGTACTGGAAATGGCGCATGTACCCGGGCGGCAGCTCGAAGTCGTCGGGGACCACGAGGCCCCGCTTGATGGGCTTCGTCCCGGGCCGGTAGAGCTGGATGCCCGTCGGTTGGGATTCCATGGCGGGCTCCTCGACTTCGGTGTCAGTGGCCAGCTCGGGCTCGGGCGCGGCGGCAGGGCGCGGTGCCGAGGCAACGACGGGAGGCGGCCGTGGCCGAGGCGCGCGGGCACGCGCCTCGGGCGTCGGAGGATGAATCGGCGACGGTGCCTCCGCGAGCGGTGGCGGCGCTTCCACCTCGATGTCCGTCGAGCCCCACCAGACACTCAAGCCAATGCACGCAAGCGTGAAGACACACGCGCCGCCCACGAGCCACACACGCAGGCCCTTGCCCGTGCGAGCGGGCGTGACGTGCGTGACGCCGTCGCTGTCGACGCGACGCTCCGGTACAGGGGACTGCGGCCTCATGTTCGCGCGAAGACCTCCAGGCTGCATATGCTACGGAGCCACTCCCCCCGAGGCAAACACAGCAGCCTCCGCTCACCCCCATGAGCTCTTCGTCCATGCTCGTCACCAACGCCCCCGGCATGCCACCGCCCGCCACCACGCCCGAGCCCGCTCGCTTCGTCGTGACCGCCTGGACACCCGTGCTGCGAGGACTCGCGGTGGCGACGCAGCTCGCCGTGCTCGGTGCCCTGCTCCACTTCGCCGCGCAGCTCTGGATGGACATCTTCGAAGGGACCCAACGGATGCAGCAGCCCGCGCCCATCGCCATCGGGCTGGTGCTGCGAGTCGTGCTACCGCTCGCGTTCGTCTCCGCGCTGCGCCGCAGCCGCCGGGCCACCGTGGACGTGGACACCCACCAGTGGACCCTGACCCTGCGCGGCGGCGCCCGGATGGAGGTTCCCTTCGAGGCCGTGGCCGCGGTGCGCCCCTGGCGGCTGCCGCTCCCGGGCCCCGGCCTGGCGCTGCGGATGAGGTCCGGCCGCGCCTTCAGCCACGCGCTGGAGGTGGAGGACGCAGTGCCCCTGCTGAACGCGCTGGGCCGGCACGGAGCACCAGACGCCGCGCAAGCCCACACGCTGGTTCGCTACGCCCAGGCGCGCCATGCCCTGTGGCGCCGGCGCTGGTACCACCTGCTGGTGAAGTTCGTGCTCTTCCCGCTCGTGCCCACGGGCATCCTCTTCTACTCGTACCAGGTCATCTCGTTTGGAGGCGCGCTGGGGGAGTACCAGATGTATGGCTTGGGCGCGTACCTGCGCTCGTTCGGCCGGTACTACGCGCCCATCTCATTGCTCCTGCTGCTCTTCGCCTGCTTCTGGCGCGTCATCGCGGAGGGCGTGTCGCTCCTGGCTGCGTGGCTTCTGCCAGCCTGGGCGCGCGGCGTGCGGCGCGCGGCGGAGTGGCTCTGCAGGCTCGTCTATTACGTCGGCATCCTCGCGTCGATCGGCGCGCGCTTCATGATGTGACGTGCGCGCCGTGCGCTGGAAACGACAAGGCCCCCGGTTCCCGAAGGCAACCGGAGGCCCGTGCACCGCGCTCACGCCCGTGGCGTGGACGCGGACGTCGCTACGGCTGAGCGGGGTTGAACTTCGCGCTCTCCCAGCCCATGCGGTCGTGGCCCGTCTTGTTCCAGTTCGGGTTCTCGCCGGTGTAGGGCAGCGGGCCGCTGCCAGAGCTGGAGAGGGTGCCACCGGTGTAGGTCGGGTGGACGTTGTCGGACTGGATGTAGTCGTAGCTGGTGCTCGAGTTGGCGAAGTGCGTGTTGGCGTCGCGCAGCGTGGAGCGCAGCGTGACGGAGACGCGCTGGACGTACGCCGCCTCGGACTCACCATGGATGTAGCGGATGGCGGCGGAGTCCACCTGGCCATCGCCGTTGGAGTCATAATCCGCGGCCATGTACTCCGCGAACGAGTCCGCGCACTTGAAGCCGTAGCGAGCCGCCAGGTTGCACGCACGCCAGTTGCTGCGCGCCAGCAGCGGCAGGAAGCGGTCTTGCTTGTTCACGACCCGGCCCGTGGCGGAGTCCGTGCACCGGGTGTTCACGTTGTCCGCATCGAAGCCCGGGTAGTAGATGTTGGAGATGATCTTCGTCGCGGTGGCGGGCGCGTACTGGTTGATGGCCTGCATCGCCCGCTCCATGTACGTGGTGCAGGTCGTCAGGGCGTTCTCCAGGCCGCTGTAGTTACAGGTGCCCGTCTGGTCCGAGAAGGCGCTGCGCGCCTGGAGGTAGTCGTTGCCACACATCTCGAACATGACGACGCGGGTGTTGGCCGCCTGCATGTACGAGCGCTCGGAGACAATCTTGTTGTTGTAGATGTCGTCCGCCTTCGCGCCGGACTTGGTGCGGCGGATGACCTCCACGTCCGCGTTCCACTTCCGCGCCAGCTCCTCGCCGTGCACCACCGGCGCCGCGCGGCGGGCCACGTTCCAGAAGAGGACGGTCCCGTTGTAGCCGGCGTAGATGGAGTCGCCGTAAGCCACCACGCGATACTTCGTCGACGTCGACGGCTGGTCAATGGTCCACGACGTGTTCTGGTTGAGGGTGCTCGCCATCGCGCTACCACCGACCGTGAAGGCCGCGCACATGGCGACGACGGACATCCCGCTGTGACGGAAAGACATGCCCCGCTCCTTTGGATTCCCGCTGGGGGTTTTTGGGGGAGCGCGAAGGCTACATGGCGCCGATTTGCAAATCACCTTCAAACAAGAATAACGCACCAGGTCAGAAATACTGGTGTTGTGATGACCTCACCCCGGTTTGAAACGGTGTCGTCAGAATGACGCGGAGCAAGCCTTTGACGCAGTGTTTCATCATGTTTCACCCAGGTCCGGAGTGTTTCACGTGAATCTTTCCCGTGGCACGAGAGCGCTGCTGCAGTGGCTGGTCCTGGGCGGGCTCGTGGGCCTCGTGTGCGGCGTGGCGTCCGCGGTCTTCCTCTACCTGCTGGACGAGGCGACGCACTTCCGGGAAGGGCACCCGTGGCTCGTGTACGCGCTGCCCGTCGCGGGGCTGGTGCTGGGGGCGGTGTACGGGAAGTGGGGCGGGCCCATCCGCGGGGGCAACAACCTGGTGTTGGACACGGTGCACGTGAGCGACTCGCAGGTGCCGGTGCGCATGGCGCCCATGGTGCTCGTGGGGACGGTGCTGACGCACCTGTTCGGCGGCAGCGCGGGCCGCGAGGGCACGGCGGTGCAGATGGGCGGCAGCCTCGCGGACCTGGTGGCCCGGCGCCTCCGAGTGGGGCCGGACACGCGCCGCGAGCTGCTGGCGGCGGGCATCGCCGGTGGGTTCGGCTCGGTGTTCGGCACGCCGGTGGCGGGGGCGGTGTTCGGGCTGGAGGTCGTCGTCGTGGGGCGGATGGGCTACGAGGCGCTGCTCCCCGCGCTGGTGGCCTCCGTGGTGGGCGACCTGGTGACGCGGGGCCTGGGCATCCACCACACGGCCTATCCCGCCCCGGCGCCGCTGTCGCTGACGACGAGCGTACTGGGGAAGTGGCTGGTGTTCGCGGTGGCGGTGGCAGTGGTGGCGGTGGTGTTCGTGGAGCTGATGCACCGGCTGAAGAAGCTGCTGGAGCACCGCGTGCCCACGCTCCCGCTGCGGATGGCCGCGGGCGGCCTGGCGGTGGTGGTGCTGTGGAAGCTGTCCGGGACGGATGACTACCTGGGGCTGGGCGTGCCGGGCATCCTGCGCGCCTTCCACGACCCGGCGCTGCCCGTGTCCGCGTTCGCGTGGAAGCTGGCCTTCACCGCGGTGACGCTGGCCGCGGGGTTTCTGGGTGGCGAGGTGACGCCGCTGTTCTTCATCGGCGCGGCGCTGGGCAACGTGCTGGCGAGGCTCCTGGGCCTGCCGTTGGACCTGGGCGCGGCGGTGGGCATGGCGGCCGTGTTCGCGGCGGCGGCGAATACGCCGCTGGCGCTGTCCATCATGGCCGTGGAGCTGGTGGGGGCGAACGTACTGCCCCACGTGGTCATCGTGGCCACGGTGGCGTACCTGCTCACGGGGCACCGGGGCATCTATCCGTCACAGCGGATTGCCCGGCTCAAGCATGGGGGGCCACTGCTGGAGAGAATCGTGGCCCTGCGGGAGCTGGCCCGCGAAGAGCGTACTCCGCCCCCGCCCCCCGGACCTGGTGGGCGGGACGGCGGATGAGGGCTACGGCTCCGGGAAGTGGTAGACGCGGCCATCGTCTCCGACAATCCAGAAGTCTCCCGCGGACGTCATGGCGATGTCGCGGAGGAGGACGTCTGGAGCGCTCGGGGTGAAGGCTGGCGCCTTGGCCCAGCCGTGCAGTGTCAACCGGTGCAGTCGGCCCCCGTTACTGTCATTGCCAATGATGTAGGCATTCTCGGTTTCGGGCGGCACAGCCACGCTGGTGTAGTTGACCGCGGCCCTCACGGGCGGAAGCACTCGCTCCCAATCCCGCGACTGCCCACTGCCCTTCACTACCAGACCGGCGTCGCCCACCGCGTAGATGAGACTGGTATTCGCGGCCCACACCGCGCGCAGGCTTCCGTTGTACCCCGCCGTCCCCTGGAGGTTCTGATCCACTGGAGCATTCCAGCCCTGGCGAGTATGGAGATTCACAGAGGGATTCAGCGGTTCCAACTCATTTGTCGACCCCACCGCATACAGCGAATCCTGACCGAGCGCATGGAGTCCCCAATACCTGCCATAAATATCCGCATGGAGGGGGTTTGCCTTCCACTCGTACAGTTCTCCCCGAGTGGAGACAGCGAATATCTGGAGCGGCTCGCCCACACCAACGACCCCCGAAAAGAAGTCCACGGAGCCAGGGAGGTTGAACTGTTGGAGTCTGATGCATGAGCCCCCGTCATGCTCGGCCAGCCAGCCATCCTGGCCCGCCAGGAAGACATGGCCATTAGCAGGATTGACCCAGGCCGCGTGCCAATTCAGGGTATTTCCCTGAGGACCACACCCGGTTGGCGTATCGCCGTCGTGACTCACGAACGGCGACTCGGGGGCCCTCTTCACCGCCAGCTTGCCCCCCATTCCCGCGAGCCACAGCGGGTAACCCTTCGGGTGCACGGCCACCGTCCTCCACTGGCGTCCCACCAGAGCCGGGTCCTCGACCATCTTCAGCGAGCCGCAGGACATCAGCTCATCGACCTCTCCGTCGCAGTCGTTGTCCAGGCCGTCGCACACCTCCGTCCCCTGGGTATTCGTGGCGCTGTCATGGTCATCGCAGTCCAGCGTGTTCGCCGCCATCAGCGGCGGAGGCGCCTGTCCAGGGCACACCGCCGCAACCGGCTCGCTGTCCTTCTGGCCCTCACCATCACCATCCTCGTCCGGGTAGTAAGACGTCGCAGCTGGGGCAACGCACACCGTTCCTGTCTGTGCCACATTACACGCGTAGGTTCCGGTGCAGATCGCCACGCACTCCGTCCCCAGTGCCTGCGCGCCCTGCTTGAACGGTTCGTCCACCGCCCCATCACAGTTGTCGTCAACGCCGTTGCACAACTCCGCAGCCCCTGGATGGACGTCGGCCCGCTCGTCATCGCAGTCACCCGTGATGTCGACGTATTGGGGGCCCGGTCTTGCGCATGCCTGCAGCGCGGGAGTGTTTCGCCCGAAACCGTCTTGATCTGCATCCAGAAACCAGGGGCGAGTGGGCAGACCATCATCTATGACACCATCACAGTTGTCGTCCCGACCGTTGCATGCCTCTGCTGCCAACGGGTGCACGTCGGCGTTCGAGTCATCGCAGTCCCCGAGCACTGTGACGTAGCCGGACGGAACGCCCTCACAGAAGACACGCGGCGCAGCACCCACCGCGGCGTATCCATCCCTGTCCATGTCCGCGTACGCCACCGTCGGAGTCCTCGAACCACAGGGACTTTCCCGACACGCCCCGGAGATGCATACCTGCCCCGCTCCACAGGCATGTTGTTCATCGCAAGCCCTGGGGCGCTCGCTCTGGAGCTCTTCCAGGCTCGGTATGGAACACGCGGGAAGCGCCAATACCCACACCACACTCCAGTGCTTCATCGCGCACCTCCCTGCGGCACTGCGGCGCCGTCCACCTCGCCCAAGAGGAGCCAGGTCACCAGGGCCCCCGCAGCCGCAATCCCCGCGGTCCCGAAGAGGGCATTGGCCGTGGTCGCACTGCGCTGTGCTCGACCGTGATGGTCCACGAGCTGATCGTGAAACTTGGCCTCACGCGCATCCGCGAGCTGCCTCCGGGAAGAAATGCCGAACACGGCACCCGTGCCGCCCGCCACGATGCCCGCGCCCAGCAACGCCAGGCTCGCAATCGGCACCTGACGCCCCCCGATACGCATCCAGGATGCGCGCGAGGAACCAACCTCGGCACGGGCCCCCATCGGGTCGGGAGTCGTCGCCATGCCGGTAGGCTCCAACGCGGCAGGTAGATCCGAGGAAGCGGCCACCAACGACGCAGAGCCCTCCTCCACCGTAGGCGAATCCTTCCCGCGACGCGCCAGTTCCGCCTTCGCCTGCGCACGCTGTGCTTCGAACTCGCGTGTCACCTTGGGAGAAACACGCAGCGGAAGGCTCGCGCTGGGGTCCAACAGGAGCGCTGAGCGGAACGCGTCGCGAGCCACCTGCCATCGCCCGAGGTCCGCGTTGATGACGCCCTTGTGCAGCGCCAGTGTGACGCTGTCAGGCGTCCCCTTGAGGCTCCCGCGAGCGCGCTCCAGCTGTTCGAGCGCCAGCTCATACTCAAGGTCATCGTAGAGGCGCACAGCCTCCGCGATGTGCCGCTCGAACTCACCCTCCGCCCTGGCCGCATGCACTGGAATGACAATCCATATGCATGCAGCGAGCAGTAGGCACCTCCCCAAGCTCCTGGCATCAAGCATGCCAGGAGTCTAGCAGAACATTGACGTCTGGGTTGAACAGCAGGTTGTAGTCCGGTTACTCGCAGAAGAACCGCTCACTGCGCACGGGATAGACGGTCATCCACCGTGAAGCCTTCAGCAGTTGATCCGGAGGAGTACTGGCACGACCATCCAGTCGAACGTGGGGGAGAGCTCAGCCAACGTCAGGTCCGCCATGTCCTTCACCCGGCGCAGCGAATGGTCCTTCGCACGCACATCCCTGGTTTAACATCGGCGTCTGCCAGGGCGCCCCACGCATCTCCTCCTCCGATGAAGGACTCCTCTCACGAGCCGGGGCGGGGAGTTTCCCGCCCCGCTGACTTTCTCACCCGCCTATCTGGGTAGGTGCATGAACCACGGAGACTCGCATAGTACCTGCTCTTCGGCGCCGGTATGGACATGGAGAATCGGCGGTCACGAGTAGCGCGCTCAGGCCGGGCAGAGCCTGCGTTACTGAGGGAACACGCGATAATGGACGGCAGTCCAGAGTCTCGAACGCGGCTTGACCAAGCGAGGTGGGAGACAGCCTCCATGGCCAGAGAGCTTGTCGGACGCATCAAGGAACATTCGTCCTCCTCCCGCATGTGCAGGGAGTTTCCTGGGAGAGGCGCATGTCTATGAGTCGCTGTTGGGCTGCCGTAATAACACTGTCGTTGTTCCTACCTGGCGTGGGGTGGACAGAGGGAGGCGCGGAGCCCCCACTTGGCGGAGAGGACGAGGCTTCGGTTGCTGAAGCCCGAGAGGGTGAGCACCCCCACCCCTCAAGCAAGAGTATTTCTCCTGAGCAGAATGCACCTCCTGGCACCGCGCCTGCCGCTCCTCGTTGGCCTCCATCTCCTGACGAGTTACCAGTCCTCCTCCCTTTGACTTCGAGTTGGGGCTTCCTGCTGCGTATGGAAGCCACCGCGCTGGCCTTACTTCCCAGGCGAGGTGAAGGCGACGCCGGGGGCTTTCTGCAACTGGAACCAACTTTGGTGATTGACGGAGTCGAGAAGTTTGGCCTCAACGCAGGTGCACCGGTACGACTGCGGCTGTGGGGCGGGGGCGATGGCGCGGGCTTCGTGCGAAAGAAGGACTGGGACAGCCTGTCGGACTGGGGCCAGTTGGTGCGTGCCCTGAAGCTCGGCGCGGACTCTTCTCCAGTAGCGTTATGGGTGGGGGCTATAGAGAGCTTCCACTTGGTGTCCGGACACTTGGTGCGTCGCTACTCCAACCGCACCAACCCGGACTACCACCCGGCGGGTGCGCTCCTCACCGGCACCTTGGGCCCCCTATATCTCGAGGCCTTCTCTTCCGATGTGTTGGGCGCCCGCCTCATGGGCGCGGACGTTGCCTTGGATATGCAGCACGTCCTCTTCGGACAGCCGAAGCAACGCGGGCGATACACTCTCTCGTTTTCCGCAGTTCGCGACTGGGGGCGCGGCGAGGCGAATACGGAAGAAGTGACGCTGGCGCACATGGATGCTTCTGCGGTGGTGTTGGTCCGGCGACAGGGGCGCTACGGTTTCGAGGCGCATGTGTTCGCGGGTTGGGGTGGACGCCCGGGGGTGGGGGGCGCGTGGGGCGCGGTGGCCGGCGTGGGGGCGGACGCGGTGTCTCCCACGTTGGATTTGATGCTGCGGCTTGAAGCGCGGCGACAGCATGGCGGCTTCCGGCAGGGGTACTTCGGTGCGGACTACGAACTGGCCCGCTTCCAGGCAGTGGGCGCCTCTGGGCTGCCCCTGGCCCAGACGCCCTTCCCGGAAGGCTACTCAATTTACAGTGAGGCGGTGGTGGGGTGGGATGCGATATGGCTGGGAGAAGTATTGCAGCGCCACCTGCATCTCACCGTGGGTGCCGAGGCCTTCAATTGGGGGCGCTTTGACTTGGACGGCAGGCTGGCAGTGCAACTGCTCAATCGCAACTTGGAGGTGGGGCTGAAGGGGTTGGCGGTGGGAATGGGGCAGAGAGGGGCTCGCTACCTGGTCTCAGGAGAGGTGCGCTGGCGTTTTCTCGGAGGGCGGATGTACGCAGTCGGCCAGGGCGGTACGCAGTTGTTCCCCACAGCGGAGGGGCCGCTACGCCCAGGGGTATTCGCTTCGGTAGGCATGGGGGTGGACAATGGCCGCTAGAACTCCAGGGGATCGGCTGGTGGGGCTGTTGCTGGTGGCCGCATTACTGACGACTGGCTGTGCGACGCAAACGCCCTTCTCCAGCCATGGCGGCGTGCTGCGAGCGAGGCCCCATGCCGTGCCTGCGCCCGTGCGGCCCAACACCGGAGGTACCCTGGGAGAGGCGCCACCGCCTTCCATCACGACAGCGGAAGAGGCAGAGCGGCTGACGCGGCGCCGTCCCATGCGCCTGCCGTCCGGCACCGCGGTGTATGTGGCCACTCCGAACGACATGGCCGTGCTCGCGGTGGAGACGGGCATGTTGGAGGTGGACGCCTTCGAGAGACTTTTGGTCCTCGCGGGTCTGGGGGGCGTGGACGTGCTGCCCCCGCGCGTCAACCCCTTCACCCTCGAGGAAGCTGAGCGGCTCATGGCGTTGCTGGTACAGACGCCGGTTACGCTGGGCAACTTCCCCCCGCGCATGGCGGTGGGGCACCTGCTGCGCGAGGTGTTGGAGGGCGGGGAGGTATCCCGTGCCGAATTGCTGCGTAGGGTGGCGCGATTCCAGGGCGTGGCCGTGCTTCGACCTGACGGCTACCTGGCTTGGGTGCGCAACGGGCGCACGCAGCAGAGGGTGGCAGAGGTGGAATGGAAGGATGGTGCCTTCCGTGCCCACAGCTTCGAGCTGGGCCGTTTCTATGGCAGCCGCGGCAACGTTTTCCGCCTCCTCGACTCTCAATTCCGAGAGCTGACCGAGGGTGCGTACACCGAGGTATACGACGATGCCGACGTCATCAGCCGCACCTTGGACGGCGCGGAGGAGGCCTTTGTCGAGCTGTACCATGCACTGGGCCACTTCTTCACATATCCGACGGACAGCATCTTGGCGCTGCGCCACCTCCCGGCAGGAGTGGCAGCTCTCATTGCTTCATCGCCCGCGTACTGGGAGCGATTCCGGTACATGACGGCAGGCGAGCAGATGAAGGTAGTTGCCAAGCTGAGTACCTCCCTGCTGATTGTGAGAGGTTCAGCCAATGGCGTCACGCACACCCTTACGCGGGTCATGGGCGGTGCCGAAGCGACGGTACCCGTTCTCAAACTCTCCGCCCAAGGCGCCATGGTGATTCAGCGCGTCGCGGTGCCAATGGGGGAGGTGGCTACAGCCGTCGGTCACGGGTTGGGTGGGGTTTATGTTCTATCTACCGGAGCAGGAGGCAGCGGGCAGTCGGCAACTGAGGGAACTGTCGCTTCGAACGAAGCACGTGGGAGCCTGCAGGTTGTCCCGGGTGGAAATTATTCTCCGAGTGAACTGAGCTCCGCACAGGCCCTGGCAGACGCAGGGCACAACGTTATCCTACGACCGCCCGTGGGAACGCGCAGTGCCGGAGGCACGTCGGACCTCTTGGTCGACGGTATCCGCTACGATGTATATACACCGACAACTGCCAATGCGAACCGCATCATCTCAGCAATTGCGAAAAAGAACTCCCAGGCCGAAGGTATCGTGCTCGATTTGGGCGCGACTTCGGTGACACGGGCTGAGCTTGGCAACGTGCTTGAGCGAGTGCGGGGGGCAGGCGCGACTAATATCAAGGATGTGATTATCTTGGGAGGAAAATAGTGCCGAGCTTGAATTGCAAATGTGGCCAACAGATCTCTTACGGCCAGATACCTTGTCCCGATGAATGGCTCTTTGTGTCAGACGTGGGATTTGAGCAATTCTCAGGTCAGGTTGATGCTGAGGCTGTCTACGCTGCGATGAACAGTTTCTTGAAATGTCCGAGGTGCCGGCGGCTCTGGATATTCTGGAACGGGTTCTCGGCGCCGCCAGAGGAATATCTCCCGGCTCAAAAAACAGTATTCGGAGTGGTGCAGGCGTAGTGATTCGTGCGGCGATATCAGTGCGCGTCTTCAAGAGCCCACCTCTGTTTTCCAGAGGTGGGCTGCCTGCAGCTGGATTGACGGCTTCGCAGGGCGTGCGGGGACCAGTGAAGTGGGCTGGCGCATCGCGGAGCATCGACATGCCGCGCCCCTCACCATGTCAGAGACGCATCCGGAGAGCGGAGCGAGGTATGTTCCTGGAAACCCTGGAGCGGAAAGAGTGAGTCTCCAGGAGATTGGCTTTAACAGCCGTCCCCATGGCTGACAGCGCCTGCTGATTATATAGGCTCGTCTTGAGGCGAGCGCCGTGTGCCATGTCATGGCAGACCATGGCGATGGCCTGCGATAATGCCGCCAGCGACGCCACCCCAAGGCGTGCTCGAGCAGGGCCACAGCACGCCGTCGGCCCTTGCTCTTCATCGTCAGCCAAGCCCACCTCGCCCTGGCGTACTGGAAGTCCTCTTCCACCGCCCACCGACTGCCTGCCACTTGCACCAGCGACGTCCACGAGGCGTTGCGTCGGGCATGGGCCACGCAGCAGGCACTGCCTCTCAACTGTGAGGCAGTGCCGGAAGAGAGACCAGCGAGACGACCCCAGGTGAAGATTGAGGCGCGTAGGTTCGAGGGGCTACGGCTCCGGGAAGTGGTAGACGTGGCCGTTGTCACCGACGATCCAGAAGTCCGCCTCTGAGGTCATGGCGATATCCCGGAGTGCGGCAGTCTGATTGCTGGGGCTGAAGGCAGGAGTTTTTGCCCAACCATGCTGCGTCAACCGATAAAGCCTGCCAGGACTGCCTTGATCGACGATGTATGCTACGTCGGAGCCTGGGGGCGTAACGACACTGGAGAAATTTGGTGTCGTACCTACTGGCGCGGGCACTTGCTTCCAAGTGGGCTGCTGTCCGCTTCCCTTTACCACCAAGCCAGCATCTCCGACTGCGTAAGTCAAATCGGCCTTCGCCATCCATACCGCTCGCAGACTCCCGACGTATCCACCTTCGACCTGTAGTGACTGAGGCGTAGGGGCATCTCGATTCGGGGGAGTATGGAGATTGACGAGAGGCAGCTCCGGTCCACTCTGGCTCGTCTTGCCGACCGCGTACATCCAATCCGCGCTGAGCCCGTGAAGCCCCCAATAGGCCCCCAAAGAAGTATGGTGCAGACCACTGGACTTCCACTCGTATAGGAAACCATGAGAGGACACGGCGAAAATCACGGGCGTGGCCTCGAAGCCAACGATGCTGGTGAAGTAGTCTTTTTTTCCTTCAAAGTTGACATTGAGCTGATTCCTGCATGTATTTCCATCATGCTGGGCCAACCATCCATCATGGCCTGCCAGGAACACATGGCCGTCGTTCGGATTCACCCACGCCGCATGCCAATCGGTGTTGCTGTCTCCACACCGGCTGGGCGTGTCCCCGGAATGGCTGACGAACTTCTCCACTGCGCTCTTCTTCACAGCCAGCCTGCCGCCCAGGCCCGCGAGCCATACCGGGTAGCCACTCGGCCCCACCGCCACCGTCCGCCATTGTCCTCCTTCAAGTACTGGATCCGTCACGAGCTTCAGTGATCCACAAGTCAGATCTTCGTCCGTGTCCCCGTTGCAGTTGTTATCCAGGCCGTCACAGACTTCCGCCGCTTGGGTGTTCGTCCTGCTATCGCGGTCATCGCAATCCGACGCGTCCGTCACCATTTTCTCTGGCGTTGGGGCTCCCGGACACACGTCAACCGGCGTGAAATCTCTGTTGCCCTCACCATCCCCGTCCACGTCCTCGTAGTACTGTCTCGGCTCTGGCGCGATGCACGTAGTGCCTGTCCCGTCCGCATTACACGCGTACTTCCCGGCGCAGCGCACCTCGCAAGCGCCGTCCTTGGGCTGGGGATGATTCCCAGCGAGGAACGGCTCATCTTCTATACCGTCGCAGTTATCATCCTCGCCGTTGCAGAGCTCCACCGCATTCGGGTGCATCTTCTCATTCGAGTCGTTGCAATCTCCCCCGCGGTCTACATAACGGTCAGACGGGGGGCCGCAGCTCACAACGGGTGTCCCACTCCCATAGCCGTCCCTATCCCCATCCAGGAACCACTCTTGGGTCGGCAACCCCTCGTCCACCCCGCCAGTACAGTTGTCGTCGATGCCGTTACACAGTTCGGTGGCAGCAGGGTTGACCTTGTCGTTCCCATCATCGCAGTCCGTGCCACCACGGTCAGGCAAGGTCGACCGTGCGATGTAGCCATCACCATCAGCGTCCATCGTCTGCAGGTCATGAAGGAGCCACTCCTTCCTGCCAGCGGACCGGAAATTGAAAGACTTCTCCCGCGAGTCCGCGACATGACTTGAGTCGTCGCAGCTCAACTCACGGACAGAGACCTTGATTCGAACATCTCGGCTCCAGTCCGCCTTCCGATAGACGGCCACATTGAACTTACCGGTCTCCTTGGCCACACTCGACAGGAGGAACGTTTCCGTCAATGGCTCGCCCGGTCCACCCCAGGCTTCCACGACGATGCAGCCCTGATTGGGGGCCGCGCTGTAACCCAGTTGGACATGGACCGCGGCCTCGTTGGGCTCAGGCTCTTTTTTGCAAGCCAGGAACAACAGGGGCAGGAGCAGGATGGCGAAGTGACGCATAGGGGCCACTTTACCCCAGCCCCGGTCCGGACCCGCTCAGAAGCCAACTTACCCTTGAGTGCCCTGCGATTGCAGGGATATGGACATGTCACAGTGCTATTGAAAGATACATTCCACGCACGCCACTGCCTCTGACATCAGGGCCGTGGCGCCAGGGCTTCGGGAGACGAGGGCGCCTCGTCCCGGTGGCGCAGCTCGGGCGGAGCCACCGCGAACCCCTCCGGCAGCATCCGCAGGATGCGCTCCCGCCGCTGCTTCGAGCCCTCCAGCCGCCGCTCCAGCAGCGCCTTCTGTGCGCGCGTCTCCGGGTCCAGCGGCGCCGGGCGCGCGGCCAGCAGCGCGAGCCGCTCCGTCACCGCCTCCACCTCCCGGTCGATGAGCACCGGCTGGATGTTCCGCGCTTCCTTCCGCGCCCGCCCCACCGCGTTGTTCTCAATCCACACCGGCAGCACCGCGGCCTCGTCCAACGTCACCGGCGCCCCGGGCCCGGCCCGTCCCAAGGACAGCCGCAGCAGCATCGAGTCCCGCTTCTCGCCGCCCGCCCCCTGCTTGCCCACCGCGTGCTGGTAGAACCGGTCCTGGTTCGACACCAGGTTGCCCAGCGAGAACGCGATGAGCCCCTTGCGTCCGTCCACCGTCTGGTAGGCCTCCACCGGCTGGAGCACGTGCGGGTGGTGCCCGATGACGGCCCGCGCGCCCGCGTCCAGCAGCGCGCGCCCCAGCACGCGGTCCTCCGGGAGCGGCGTGGACGTGTACTCCGTCCCCCAGTGCGCCAGGACGATGAGCGCGTCACACCGCGCCGCCGCCGCGCGCACGGCCTCCACCGCCTGCTCGGGGAGGAGCCCCCGCTGGGCCTCATGTCTGGAATAGGGCACCAGCGCGACGTGGGGCGCCTGCCCGTCCTTGGGATTGCTGAAGCCATTCAACACGCGGGTGAAGGACAGGAACCCCACCTTCATGCCCCGCACGTCCACGAAGGCCGGCTCCCACGCGGCCGCCTTCGACGCCCCCGTGCCCGTGTGGTGGATGCCCGCCGCATCCAGGTGCCGCAGCGTCTCCAGGATGCCCGTGGGGTGCTGGTCCCTCGCGTGGTTGTTCGCGGTGGACACCACCTTCACCCCCGCCGAGGCCAGCGCCTGCACCATGGCCGAGGGCGCGTTGAACAGCAGGTCGCGGGCGACGGCCTTCTTGTTGTCCGTCACCGGCGTCTCCAGGTTGACGACGCCCACGTCCGCGGTGCGCAGCACGTCCGCGATGGGCCCGAAGACGTGGCCCCACCCCTCATGGTTGAGCGAGGGCGCCGCGCCCCCTTCCGGAGGCGGGGCCCCCGCGCGCGCGTGCAGCCTCGCCACCTCCTTCACCTCGCCATGGGGAATCACATCCCCGCCAAACACCAGCTCCACGCGCGTGGGGGTGGTGGCACACAGCAAGGGCAACAGCAGCAGGACGGAGGCGGACACGCTTCCACCCTAGTCCAGACATCCCGCCGTCAGCAGGCGCGCTCGCCAGGGCCGCTCAGCGCCCGCGCCTACGCTCCACCCCGGCGCCGCCGCCGGCGTGATACCGCCCCCGCGAGCAGCGCCGCACCCGCCGCCAGCGGGCCGGGTGCCGCCGCACACCCCTCCTTGGCGGGCGGTTGGATGTCCCTGCACGTCACCTCCGCGCTGACGGTGAGCTGCTGCTCCGCGCCCGCCACGCGTACCGCATAGGTCTGCTCGAAGAACCCCTCTTGCTCGAAGACCTCTCCGTCGAAGACGAAGCGCGCCTCTTCGCGAGGAAGGAGCTCCAGGCTGCACACCGAGTCCGGGCAGCGCGTCAGCGGCCAGTCCACCAGCGTCACCGCCTGCTCACAGGCGTTGCGCACGCTGCTCACCTCGCAGCTGACGGCGGCGCGGAAGATGAGACACGGCACCTCGGAGACGACGCTCTGGTTCGACGCGATGCACCGGCACGGCTCCGACTCCGCCCGGGCGGCGCTCGCGGGCCCCAGCGCCAGCATGACGGCCCCGCCCAGCCATGCCGCCATGCCACGGCCCCGGAAACACAGTCCTTTCATCGACGGCTCCTCCACCCCGATTGCGCCGGCCCGGTCCGCGGCGCGCATCCTGTCCCGGAGGCGGCCGGCGGCCAACGCATCGTTGCCGGGTGAGGGGTATTCCGCGCCGCGCGCTACTTCGTGCCGAAGAGCCGGTCTCCCGCGTCGCCCAGGCCCGGGTGGATGTAGCCGTGTTCGTCCAGCCGCTCGTCGACGGCCGCGGTGTAGACGCGGACGTCCGGGTGGTGCTCGCGCAGGTTCGCCAGGCCCTCCGGACACGCCAGCAGGCACACGAAGCGCAGCGAGCCGGGCTTGCTCTTCTTCAGCCGCTGGAGCGCGGCCACCGCCGAGTTGCCCGTGGCCAGCATCGGGTCACACACCACCACGTCCCGGTCCGCCAGCTGGCCGGGCACGCGGTAGTAGTACTCCACCGGGGACAGCGTCTCCGGGTCCCGGTACAGGCCGATGTGCCCCACCCGCGCGGAGGGCACCAGCTGCAGCATCCCGTCGAGGATGCCCTGCCCCGCGCGCAGGATGGCCACCAGCACCAGCTTCTTGCCGTCCAGCACCGGCGCCGTCGTGCGCGCCATGGGCGTCTGGATGTCCTCCTCGCGCACCTTGAGGTCCCTGAGCGCCTCGTAGGCGAGCAGCAGCGAGATTTCCTGGAGCAGCGCCCGGAAGGACGCGGTGCTCGTCTCCGCCCGCCGCATCAGCGTGAGCTTGTGCTTCACCAGCGGGTGGTCCACCACGGTGCAGTTCGGAAAGTCCATTGCATCCTCCCTCGGAGTCGGTTCGCGTCGTCAGAACACCGTGCCGTCGCTGTCCACGCGGATGGGCGGACCGCCGCCCGGGCGCCGCTCCGCCGCCACGCGCCGCCCCGCCGTCCACGTCCCGCCCTGGAGCACCTTGCCCAGCGGCAGCTCCTCCGCGCTCAGGCCCAGCCGGCCGCGCACCAGCGCCGCCACCCGGTCCAGCAGGGCCACCGTCAGCGCGCGCCACTCCACGATGGGCTCGTCGCCCGGGTGGAAGGACTGGGTGAGCAGGCGCGGCTCGCGCGGCGACAGCACGCCCAGGTCCACCAGCAGGCCGCCGTTGCGGTACTCGGGCAGGCCCGTGAGGCCATCCAGCTCCGTCACCCACACGCCCGCCTCGGCCAGCGGCTCCACCAGCGAGTATGTCAGCCACTGGGACAGCTTGTGGAAGGGCACCAGCGCCTCCAGGCTCTCCACCGGCCCCAGCGCGAGGTGCGGCCACACGTCACCCAGGTTCACCGCGTCCACCATCACCCGTCCCGGCCAGATGGGGCCCAGCACCTCCAGCACCAGCCCCAGCAGCTCCGCGGCGCGCACGCTGCGCTGCTGCGCGGCGATGATGTCCAGCAGCGCCCCCGGCCGAGGCAGCGCCCTGGCCAGCCCGTGCAGCAGGTGCAGCCGGCCCTCCAGCCCGTCCAGCGGGTTGGCGTCCGTCACCTGCATGCCCTGCGCGAGCGCCTCGCGGGTGAGCCGGCCCAGCGCCTCCGCGTCCACGCGCAGCGGCCGGTCCGGGTCCGACGAGAAGCGCCCCTCCATGAACATGCGGAAGCTGGCCACGGCCAGCCCCTCGGAGCGCGCCCACGTCTTGCCGCCCGCCTCCTGGTAGCGCCACAGCGGGCCGCTGCCCGCGTCCAGCAGCACGCTCACCACCACCAGGTCCAGCTTGGCGCGCGCGCGCTCCTGGGCGGAGACGCCGTCGAGCCGCGCGTCCAGCTCCTCCAGCCGGGCCACGCCGCCCACGTCGAAGTGGCGCCAACGGCTGTGCAGCGGCACGTCCAGCGTGGGGTAGTGCTCGCGCGTCACGTGCAGCACCGTGTCCACGACGATGGGCAGCCGCGACGGCTCGACGCGGAAGTGCTCCAGCTTGCCCGCCAGCCCCAGGTCCAGCAGCTGGTGGCACCGCTCGCGGATGGCCGAAGGCGTGCGCAGCCACGCCACCGCGGGAGAGAGGTCGGACCTCGCCAGCGCAGAGTCAGACATCGAGGCCCCGTCCCTTCACCCGCGCCAGCTCCGCCGCGTCCGCCACCGGCCCCTGCGTGAAGTAGCCCGCGGCCTTCTTCGCCTCCATCTCCACCTTCGCGTCGGCGGGGATGAGCTCGTCCGGGATGGGGACGCGCTCCAGGATTTCGATGCCCGAGCGTGTGATGGCGTCGTGCTTCATGTCGCTCATGGACACGAAGCGGTGGATGCGGGTGATGCCCAGCCAGTGCAGCACGTCCGGCATCAGCTCCTGGAAGCGCATGTCCTGCACGCCGGCCACGCACTCGGTGCGCTGGAAATAGGTGGCCGCCGAGTCCCCGCCCTCCTGCCGCTTGCGCGCGTTGTACACGAGGAACTTCGTCACCTCGCCCAGCGCCCGGCCCTCCTTGCGCAGGTAGACGATGAGCCCCGCCCCGCCCGCCTGCGCGGTGCGCACGCACTCCTCGATGCCGTGCGCCAGGTAGGGCCGGCAGGTGCAGATGTCGCTGCCGAACACGTCCGAGCCGTTGCACTCATCATGCACGCGCGCCGTCAGCGGCACGTCCCGGTCCGCCAGCGTCTCGATGCGGCCGAAGACGTAGAGCGTCAGCCCGCCGATGGGCGGCAGGAAGACGTGCAGGTCCGGGCGGGTGATGAGCTCCGGGAACATGCCGCCCGTCTGCTCGAAGAGGCCGCGGCGCAGCGCGCTCTCCGTCATGCCGAAGCGCTTCGCGATGCCGGGCAGGTACCACACCGGGTCCACCGCGGCCTTCGTCACCTTGATGTCGCCGTTGTCCCGCAGCAGGTCGCCGTCCGGCTTCAGGCGCCCGGCCTCGATGGCGTCGCGCACCTCGGGGAAGTTGATGTGGGCCTTGGTGACGGCGATGGTCGGCCGGAAGTCGATGCCCTGCTCCGCGTAGCCGCGGAAGGCCTGCGGCGCGATGGCGCCCCACGGGTCCAGCGAGACGATGCGCTGCGGGTCGCTCCACGCCGGATGCGGCCCCACCGGCGCGGCGGGCGCGGTGTCCTTCAGGTCCGCGCGGTGGTCCTGCGGCAGCATGCCCGCGGCCACGGCGAGCGCGCGGTACACGGCGTAGGCGCCCGCGTGCGTGCCGATGACGTTGCGGTGCGCGGGCTCCGTGAGCGTGGCGACGACGGGGCCCCGGCGCATCGGCTCGCCGTCTCCCCAGCGGATGGGGACGCTGGGGACGTCCCCGTCCGGGTGCGAGGTGAGGCGGATGTGGTTGGGATTCTTTCTATCGGCCATGGGAGCGCCCTCCTTGCGGGCGCGGGAGCGGAGTCGGGGTGCGGGGCGGTCTGGGATTCGCGTGGGGGGCGCGCGCGTCAGCTCATCCACGAGCCGTCGGTCCTGGCCGACCACTTGCGGGTGACCTTCTTCACCTGCGTCCAGAAGTCGAGGCTGGACGCCCCGGTGATGTCGCCGTGCCCGAAGCGAGAGTCCCCCGTGCCGCCGAAGGAGAACGGCTCGCGGGGCACGGGGACGCCCACGTTGACGCCCACCATGCCAGCGCGCACGCCCTCCACCACCGCCTGCGCCACCCCACCGTTGGTGGTGAAGATGGACGCCGCGTTCCCGTAGGGCGACGCGTTCTCCACCGCCAGCGCCGCGGACAGCGTGGGCACGCGGACGATGGAGAGCACCGGGCCGAACAGCTCGCGCCGGGCCGCCTCCATGTCCGGGCGCACGCCGTCCAGCAGCGTGGGGCCCACCCAGTTCCCGCCGGCCCAGGCCTCCCCCCGCGGCTTGCGGCCACGGCCGTCCAGCCACACGCGCGCGCCCTCGGCCTCGGCGCGGGCAATGGCCGTCTCCAGGCGGTCCAGCGCGCCCCGGTCGATGAGCGCGCCCATGCCGGGGCCCACCTCCAGCTTCGCCGCGCGGCGGACGACCTCCTGGAGAATGGGCTCCACGTCGCCCACGGCGAGCAGCACGCTGGCCGCCATGCAGCGCTGGCCCGCGCAGCCGGTGAACGAGTCCACCACCGCCTGCGGCGTCAGCTCCGGGTCCGCGTCCGGCACGACGATGAGGTGGTTCTTCGCGCTGCCCAGCGCCAGCACGCGCTTGCCGCGCTTGCAGCCCTCCGCGTACAGGTGGCGCGCCACCGCGGACGAGCCGACGAAGCCCACGGCCTGCACGTCCGGGTGCGCCACCAGCGCGTCCACCGCCTCCTTGCCGCCGTGCACCACGGAGAAGACGCCGGCGGGGTAGCCCGCCTCGCACATGCGCTCGCCCAGCGCGCACGCGGTGAGCGGCACCTTCTCCGACGGCTTGAGGATGAAGGCATTGCCCAGCGTGACGGCGATGGGGAACATCCACATCGGCACCATGGCGGGGAAGTTGAAGGGCGTGATGCCGGCGACGACGCCCAACGGCTCGCGGCGGTACTCGCAGGAGATGCCGCGGCTGACCTCCAGATGCGCGCCCGTGTCCAGGTTCTGGAGGGACAGGGCGAAGTCGCAGACCTCCATCCCCTTGAGCAGCCCCGCGCGGGCCTCCGCCACCGTCTTCCCCGCCTCGCTGGCGGCGAGCTGGGCCAGGGCGTCCAGGTCCCGCTCCAGGAGCTGGCGGAAGCGGTACAGGTGCTGCGTGCGCTCCCGCAGCGAGGTGTCCCGCCAGGACGCCGCCGCCGCCTTCGCGGCCTCCACCGCCTGGGCGACCCCCGAGGCGGGCGTGAGGGGCACCGTGCCGATGACCGTGCCGGTGTATGGGCTCCGGACATCGAGCTGCGTTGCGCCTGGCGGCAGCTGCCAGCTTCCTCCAACGAGGTTACGGCACGAGACGACGCTCCGCGGAAGCTGGATGAAGGACACGCGCACCCCCCAGGTGTCTTGCGTGAAGAAATGGCCTACCAGTGTACCCGGGGAAATGGACTGACATGCAACCCGGGGGTCTCCGAGGGTGTCTTCTGACACGCCCAATGGAAGACATCCAGGCGGCCGCTCTGTCGGATAGCAAACCCATCCCCCACGCCGCTGACGCGTGGATGACAGGGATTGTCGTCAGCGGGGCGCCGGCACCTCCAGCCGGGCGCGCAGCCGGGTGACGGTGGCGGTGTCGTCCCCGTCCGGCGTGAGGCCCATGGCCTCGGCTTCGGCATACAGCGCGAGCGCGGTCTGGAAGCGGGCGGTGGCCGTGGCGGCGTCGCCCTGCTCGGCGCTCAGCTCCCCATCCTCGGCGACCAGGCGGGCCAGCACCTTCACGCGCGTGGGGGCGCCCAGCAGCCGCGCGGTGGACACCGGGTCCGCCATCAGCAGGGCGGCGTACTCCATGCCCAGCGCCGACAGCGCCGTCTCCTGGATGAGGCGCTGGGCCTCCGCGAGCTTCTTCTCCCGCCTCAGCTTGAGGAGGCGGGAGAGCGCGGCGGCGAACTCCTCGATGAGCCGCTCGATGTAATCCTTGCGAAGGGACATGGCGCCCCGAAGGTAACCGTGGCGCGGCGCATGCGCACGGGGCCTCTGGCGCGGCCACGCCAGCGTGGCTGGAGCATGGGCCCCACGGACTTTCGCGGATAGAGTGGCGCCGGGTGCATCGGCCATGAGCATGAGAGACAGCGGAAGTGGACGTGCAGGCACGGGCAATCGCGAGCACGCGGCCTCTGGCACCGGGCGTGAGGCGCGGCGCGAGGACGCGCCCCCCGCGCCCCAGGTAGGGCGCTACTTCCTGCTCAAGCGCCTGGGACAGGGCGGCATGGGCGTGGTGTACGCGGCCTATGACCCGGACCTGGACCGCAAGGTGGCGCTCAAGCTGCTGCACGCGGACAGCCGGACGGACTCGGAGGAGGCCCGGGCGCGGCTGCTGCGCGAGGCGCAGGCCATGGCGCGCGTCTCACACCCCAACGTCATCCCCATCTTCGACGTGGACGTGTGGGGCGACCGCGTCTTCCTGGCCATGGAGCTGGTGGACGGCGGCACCCTGGCCTCGTGGGTGAAGGAGGGGCAGCGCTCCTGGCGCGAGGTGCTGGCGATCTTCCTCTCCGCCGGCCGGGGGCTCCAGGCCGCGCACGAGGCCGGGCTGGTGCACCGTGACTTCAAGCCCGCCAACGTGCTGGTGAGCCGCGCGGGCCGCGTCTTCGTCACCGACTTCGGCCTGGCGCGGCCGGTGGGCGCGCTGCCGCGAGAGGTGGAGCCTTTCCTCCCCGCCGAGCGGCGCATGCTGGACACGCCCCTCACCGAGGCGGGCCTCATCATCGGCACGCCCAGCTACATGTCGCCGGAGCAGTTCCGCGGGGACGACCTGGACCCGCGCTCGGACCAGTTCAGCTTCTGCGTGGCCCTGTACTGGGCCCTCTACCGCCAGCGCCCCTTCGAGCCCGCGCAGATGGAGGCCTATGCCTCCTCGCTGAAGCCCACGGGGAACGCGGGCGATGAGGCGACCGAGCCGCTCGACGTGACGGCCCCGCTGGAGCGCGAGCCCGCCAGGCCGCGGCCCCCGCCGCCCGCCCTCATCCAGGAGCCGCCGCGCGATGCGAAGGTGCCCGCCTGGGTGCGGCAGGCGATGATGCGCGGCCTGTCGCTGGACCCGGCCGCGAGGTTCGCCTCCATGGCGGAGCTGCTGAGCGTCCTCTCGCAGGAGCACCGGTGGACGAAGCGCCGACGCTGGCTGGCGGGCGCGGGCACGGCGGCGGTGGGCGTGGCCCTGGTGGGCGGCGTCCTCTACCAGCAGTCCCAGGTCTGCGCCGCCACCGGCGCGCGCATGGACGAGGTCTGGAGCCCCGCTGCGCGGCAGCAGGTGGAGGCGGCCTTCCTCGCCACGGGAAAGCCCTTCGCGCGGGAGCTGTCCGGCAAGGTGACGCAGGTGCTGGACGACTACGCGAGCGCGTGGAAGCGCCAGAGCACCGAGGCGTGCGAGGCCACCCACGTCCACGGCGTGCAGACCGAGGAGCTGCTGACGCGGCGGACGGTGTGCCTGGCGCGGCGGCAGAAGGACGTGCGCGCCATGGTGGCGCTGCTGTCCGGCGCGGACGAGGCGCTGGTGGAGAAGTCGCTGGACGCGGTGCACGCCCTGCCCTCGCTGCACGAGTGCGAGGACGAGGAGTCGCTCGCCGAGCAGCAGCGGCTGCCCACGGACGCGGCGAAGCGCGCCGACATCGAGCGGCTGGAGGAGCGGCTCGCGGGCGTGAAGGCGCTGGTGGACGCGGGCCGCTACCCGGTGGCCCTGGAGACGGCGCGCGAGTTGGAGGCGCCGGTGCTGGCCACCGGCCACCTGCCGCTGCTCGCGGAGCTGCGCTTCCACCTGGGCTGGCTCCAGGAGCAGAGCGGCCAGTCCCCCGAGGCCGCGAAGCTCCTCTTCCACGCCGTGCGCGACGCCGAGGCGGGCCGCGCGGACCGGCTGAAGGTCGCCATCCTCAACAAGCTCCTCTACGTGGAGGACGGGCAGCAGCACTTCGCCCAGGCCGCGGGCTGGGGAGAGCTGGCGCACGCCACCCTCCAGCGGCTGGGCGGCGAGCCGGTGCTGGAGGCCGACGTGCGGATGAACCAGGCGAACCTCGCCGTGTCCCAGGAGCGCTTCGAGGACGCGCGCAACCTGCTGGAGCAGGCGAAGGCGCTCCAGGCGCGCGCCCTGCCCCTGGGCCACCCCAAGCGCGCGCGGACCACCTTCCTGCTGGGCGGCGTCATGCTCGACCTGGGCCAGCCCGAGAAGGCGGTGGAGTTGCTGGAGGAGGCGCTGGCGCTGACCGAGGCCGCGGTGGGCCCCTGGCACCCGGACATGGCCCAGCGCCACGGCATGCTGTCGCTGACGCTGCGCGAGCTGAAGCAGGATGCCAGGGCCCTGGAGCACGCGCAGGCCGCGGCCCGCGTCCGCAAGGCGACGCGGGGCGAGAAGAGCGTCCTGTACGCCGAGGCCCTCGATGAGGTGGGCATGTGCCTGCACGCGCTGAAGCGCTACGGCGAGGCGCTGAAGACCTACGAGGAGGCGCTCGCCCTCAAGCGCGAGGCGCTGCCCGCCGATGACGAGCGGCTCCAGTACTCCTATGACGGCGTGGGCCAGGCGCTGCTGGCGCTGGGCCAGGCGCGGGAGTCGGTGGAGCCGCTGCGGTTGGCCGTCTCCTTCGCCTCGGCGCCGCCGGAGGTGCTGGCGGAGTCGGGCTTCGCCCTGGCGCGCGCCCTCTGGCAGACGCAGCAGCCCCCGGAGGCCCGCGCCGAGGCGGCCCAGGCCCGGGCGCGCTTCGGCGAAGCCGGCCTGGAGGCGCGCGCGGCGGACGTGGACGCCTGGCTCGCGACGCTGCCACCCGAGCGGGCGCCCAGGCCCGCCCGGGCGCCCGCGCGCAAACCCCGGCGCTGAAGCCAGTCTCCCGGGGCGCAACGGTGGCGGGCCGCGTTGGGCGTGTTAGCGTTCCGCCCCCGTGGCCCCGTCGAACGAAGAGGAACCCCTGCTGGAGCCGACGCAGACGCTGAGCCGCGCGCGGCAAGGCCGGGTCCGGCTGAAGCTCCTGGTGCTGTCCGGCCCCGAGTCCGGCCAGAGCCACGCGCTCACCCAGCCCGAGTACGTGCTGGGCAAGGCCCCCACCTGCGACATCGTCCTCACCGACAAGACGATTTCCCGTGAGCACCTCAAGCTCACCGTCCATGACGAGCACGTGGTGGCCACCGACCTGGGCTCGCGCAACGGCTCGTCGTGTGACGGCCGCCGCTTCTCCGAGCTGGAGCTGCACCCGGGCACCGTCATCACCCTGGGCACCACCGAGCTGAAGCTGGTGCCGGAGGACACGGCGAAGCGCACGCTGCTGCTCTCCAACCGCGACCGCTTCGGCGCGCTGGTGGGCGGCAGCCGGCGCATGCGCGAGGTCTTCACCCTGCTGGAGCGGCTGTCCCCGGGCGGCGCGGACGTGCTCATCCAGGGCGAGACGGGCACCGGCAAGGACCTGTGCGCGGAGGCCATCCACCAGAACAGCCGCCGCGCCAGCGGGCCCTTCGTCATCGTGGACCTGGCGGGCGTGGCCCCCTCGCTCATCGAGTCCGAGCTGTTCGGCCACGTGAAGGGCGCCTTCACCAACGCGCAGAGCGACCGGGCCGGCGCCTTCGAGCGCGCCCACAATGGCACCGTCTTCCTGGACGAGGTCGGCGAGCTGCCGCTGGAGCTCCAGCCCCGCCTGCTGCGCGTGCTGGAGCGCCGCCAGGTGAAGCGCGTGGGCGCCAACGACTACGTCACCGTCAACATGCGCGTGGTGACGGCCACCCACCGGGACCTGGAAGAGGCGGTGCGGCAGGGGAAGTTCCGCCGCGACCTCTACCACCGGCTCGCCGTCCTCCGCGTGACGATGCCCTCGCTGCGCGAGCGCCCCGAGGACATCCCCCTGCTCATCGACACCATGCTCGAGCAGACGGGCCGGCCGCCCAGCGCCCTGTCGGACCAGACGCGCGCGCTGCTCACCCAGTACCCCTGGCCCGGCAACGTGCGCGAGCTGCGCAACGTGGTGGAGCAGGTGGTGAACCTGGGCGAGGAGTCCCTGCCGGACCTGGAGTCCGCCAGCGGCGAGCGTGGCCCGGGCGCCTCGGCCGACCTGGACCTGCCCTTCAAGGAGGCCAAGGAGCGGCTCGTGGAGGGCTTCGAGCGGGACTACCTCCGCAACCTCCTGGAGCGCTGCGAGGGCAACATCTCCCGCGCCTCCCGCGAGGCCGACATCGACCGCGTCTACCTCCGGAAGCTTCTGAAAAAGCACGGCATCGAGCCCGGCGGCGGCCTCTGAGCGCCGCGGACACAACCTTCTCCAGGGATTGTGGATAATCTGGGATTGGAGCCGTCCCGACTCCCCCCAGCACCAGGGAACAGCCCATGCGAGTGAACCTCTTCCAGTCCATCGCGAGGCCCTCGGAGAGCCGTCCGCAGCAGGGCGTGCAGCCTCCCGCCTCCGACGCGGCCCCGCAGCAGGCCCCCGAGCCCCCACAGACCGCCACCGAGTTCCTGACCCGGTACTTCTCCGACGACTTCGAGAGCGCGGAAGCGCCCGACGTCATCAAGCAGACCAAGGACGCCAACTGCGGCGCCGCGGTGGCCGCCATGCTGTCGGGCACGGCGGGCAAGGACGCGGTGTCAGCGGCGGAGAAGATGGACTCACTGGAGTCGCGCTTCACCAACGGCAACGGCACCACCCCGAAGGAGCTCGCGAAGATGCTCGCGCACGAGGGCCTGGAGGTGAAGAAGGGCACCTCGAACTTCGACATGCCCTCGGTGAACGAGGCGCTCTCGCGCGGGCAGCAGGTCGCCGTCCAGCTCGACACGAACCGGCTCGCCACCGGCGTGGACACCAAGGTCGCCGGCGGCTCGCACTGGGTCGTCGTGGACGGCATGGACGACCAGGGCAACTACCTGGTGAAGGACTCCAACACGGGCTCGAAGTACGCCGTGTCGGGGCAGCAGATTGCCGACGCCGTGGGCTCCGCGTGGGAGCTGCACCAGGGCGGCGGCATGCTCGTGGTGGGCGCCCCCGGCAGCGCCATGGACGAGGGCACGCTGGTGGAGAAGAGCGCCCTGCACACCGACGCCCTGGGCGACACCGACGGCGGCGGCTCGCGGGCCCGCACCAGCTTCGGCCGCGAGTCCTCCTGAGCCGCCCGCCGTCTCCTGCTCGCTGAGCGGCCCTACGCCGGCAGCGAGCCCTGGCCGGTGGCCAGCGTGTTCGCGAACTGATTCACCTTCTGCACGTAGCTGGCGTCACCCGTGCCCGCGGGAATCGCGTGCGGGTTGCTCTTGTCCACGCCGTTGGGCCCGGAGTTGTACGCGCGCAGGGCCAGGTCCCAGCTCCCGAACTGCGCCTTCATGTCCTTCATGTAGTAGGCGCCCGCGAGGATGTTCGTCGCCGGGTCGGAGAGGTCCTTGCCCTGCAGCTCGGGGTACTTGCCCTGCAGCTCCTTGAAGGTGTTGGGGTTCACCTGCATCAGCCCGGTGTCCGTCAGGCCGTTGCCGCCGTTGGTGGACGAGGCGTCCAACTGCCCGCGCGACTCCGCCCACACCTGCGCGGCCAGCATCTCCGCCGGTACGCCCGCCTTCTTCGCGGCGGCCTCGATTTGCGGGCGCAGCTTCTCCAGCGCCGGGGGCAGGTTGCCGCCCAGGCCCTTTCCGCCCGTGGCCTTGCCCTCGCTCGGGCTCGCGTCCACCCCCGGCGCGGCGCCGGGGTTCAGCTCCACCGGCGGGCGGCCCGCTCCGGCGTCGGGGGTGAAGGAGCTGTCGGAGAAGCACGCCGACGGCGCGGCGCCCGAGGCCCCCTGCGCGCCGGAGACGCCCTGGGCACCAGCCGCGCCCTGGGCACCGGCCGCGCCCTGGGCACCGGCCGCGCCGCCCTGGAGGGCCTGCTGGAGCTGGGCGAGCGTGTTCATCAACGCCATCGCCCCCTCGAGCAGCTTGCCCAGGGACTCGGCCTTGCCACCGCCCGGGTCGAAGCCGTCCTGCCGAAGTCCGCCCACCCGCCCCAGCGAGGGCTTCTGACCGGCCGCTCCCGGCGCGCCGGTCAGCGGCGAGGAGGGACGGGACACGGAGACATCCTGGGCCGGGGAGCGGATGGCAGCAGGGGAGGAGCCGCGGAGAGGAGAGAGGCGCATGGCGGGAGTTCTTTCAGAAGGGGTTGGGAGGACTGCTGTAGGCGACCCACTCACCAGTAGCAGCAGGTGTGCCAGCGCCAGCGGGGGCGCATCCCGGGCCCAAGCCCTTGATTTCCTTCAGGGCGACCCATCCCTCCACCGCGCCGGCGGCGCCCCCGCTGGTGACTCCCGTCATGGAGCGGTGTTCGCAGTCACCACCCAGCGCGCCGCCCCTCCCCAGGCTGATTCGATGGAGCCGAGGGGCGGCCCGCGCCTCGCCGGCCCCCGCCGGGGCGCTAAGGTAGCGGCCTCCACGACGGAGAGGGGACGCGGGACATGAGCCAGAACGAGAGCAGTGCAGCGAGCGCGCGCGTGCGCTGGCTGGTGGTGGGAGCTGTCTCCACGGCGCCCTCGGGCCGGCGCTTCCCCCTCACCGTCCACACCTTCAACGAGGAGCTCACGCGCGCCGCCAGCCATGTCCGCGTCACCGTGCCCGACCGGCTCGGGGCCGGCGACACACGCACCGTCGAGCTGTCCTTCGACAAGCTGCGCGCCTTCGGCCTCGCGGACGTCATCACCCACGTCCCCGAGCTGCGCGCCCTGCAACACCTCCATGAAACGCTGTCCGGCGCCGACCCGTTAGGCTCCCTGACGCCCGAGGAGGCCGCCACGCGCGTGGCCACCCTCACCGGCCCGGGGCGCCTGCCCGACGCGGTGGCGGAGGCCCTGCGCGCCGTCGACACGCCGCCTCCCGCCGCCCCGCCGCCGCCTCCCACTGGTTCCGGTGACGACCTGGTGGAGGCGCTGCTCAGCCGCGCCGACGCGGGCACGCCCGCCGCCGCATCCCGGGCGGTGGACGCCTTCCTGCGCGCCATCAACCCGCGCGTGCCCGCGTCCCAGGCCCCGGCCGCCGCGCCCGCCACCGCCCCGCGGCAGACGGTGCGGGCCCTGGTGGAGGAAGCGCTGCTGCTCACGGCGAAAGACCTCCTCGGCGCCGAGCCCGTGGCCCGCCTGGAGTCCGCGTGGCGGGGCCTCAAGTGGCTGCTGGACCAGACGCCGGCGTCCTCGGGCATCTCGGTGGAGGTGCTCGACGTGGCGGGGCCCGGGCTGTTGGAGGCCGTGCAGGGCGCGCTCTCCGCCGAGCCCTTCGACCGGCCCGACGCCGTCTTCGTCCTCGACGCCACCGACGACACGGCGCAGTTGGCCCGGCTCGCGGCGCTGGGCGAGCGCGCGCAGCTCCCGGTGGTGGCGGCGGTGCCCGCGTCGCTGCTCGGCGTGGCACCGGCGGAGCTGGCCGTGGCGCTGGAGGAGGAGCGCGAGCGCGTCCCCGAGGCCTGGACGGAGCTGCGCCAGGACGAGTCCTCGCGCTGGCTGTGCGCCGTCATCAACCGCGTGGTGGTGGCCAGCGAGGGGCGCGGCGTCGCCCGGCGCGTGAGCTTCACCAGCCCCGCGCTCGCGGCGGCGGCGATGCTCGCGGCCAGCTTCCGGGACACCAGCGCCTTCGCGCGCATCCTGGGCCAGCAGGGCGGCCTGCGCGCGCCGTCCACCTGGGAGGTCCAGGGCGGGCTGTCCATCCCCACCGAGCACTTCCTCCCCATCCGGGCGCAGGCGCGGCTGGAGGAGCGCGGCGTCCTGGGGCTGGGCAGCGGGCGCAACGCGGACGCGGTGCTGCTGGCCGCCGCGCCCACGGTGTACGGCGGGGGCTACGCGGTGCCGCTGCCGGCGCAGCTCCTCACCGGGCGCATCGTCCGCTTCGCCACCTGGGTGAGGGACCAGCTCCCCGCGGGCGCCGCGGGCGAGGACGTGGACGCCATCTTCTCGCAGGCCGCGGAGGTGTTCCTGTTCCGCGGCGCCACGGAGAACGGCCAGCTTCGCGGCGAGCTGGTGGCCACGGACAGCGGCGGGCACGGCGTCCACGTCACCGCCACCGTCCGCCCCGAGCACGCGGGGACGCGCTTCCAGCTCGCCTTCACCCTGCCGCTGCGCGGCGGCGTCAGTCCTTCTTGAAGCGCAGCACGTAGCCTTCGAGGAACACGGTGGGCAGGTCCATGTCGCCCGCCGGCTCGCGCTCGAAGCCGCGGCGCAGGTACATGCGCGCGACGCCCTCCACGCCCTTGCGGACGTGGAGGCACACGGCGTCCACGCCCCACTCGCGGGCCAGGGCCTCAGCGGCGTCCATGAGGGGCCGGGCCAGCCCGGTGCCGTGGTGGCTCACGGCGGTGGCCAGCCCGCGCAGGTCGGCGGCGTTGGGCAGCCACGCCTCGGAGCCCGGAGCGCCGGGCTTGAAGAGGGCCACCGTGCCGACCACCTGGCCGTCCAGCTCGGCCACGAGCACCGTGGCCACCTTGCGCCGGGCCGCGATGTCCCGCAGCTCCCGCTTGCGTTCTTCGCCATAGACGACGTCCGGGTGCTTCTTCGCGTACTGGGTGAGGAAGGCTTCCACCAGCAGCTCTCCCACCACCGCGTCATCCTCGGGCCGCGCCTCACGAACGCGTACCCGCTCCACGACATGCCGGCTGTCCATGCCCGGACTCTACGGCCGGCCCTCCCCCCGCGCGCTACCGCGAGGGTCAGCTCCGCTCATGCCTGCATGCAGTCCAACCCCTGGGCGGCTTCACCAGGTGCCGAGAGCTCCAAGCTCCCCGGCCGTGCGTCCCCGCGGACGAGCTGCGGGCCCCCCTGCCGGCGGGCCCTCGTCCGTCAGAGATAGCTGCCAATGAACCACGGCAGCCGCTCGGCCAGCTTCTGCAGCAGGCCCCGCCGCTTCCAGCCTTGCCAGTGGACCTCGCGGGAGTGGCGCAGGTCCTCCTCGAAGGCCGTCGCGAGCCGCGCCGCCAGCCCCGGGTCCTCCACCACCAGGGAGCACTCGTCCGACGTCGTCAGCGCCAGCGGGTCCAGGTTGGTGGAGCCCACGACGGACAGCGAGTCGTCCACGAGCATCGTCTTGGCGTGCAGCATGGACAGCTCGTACTCCCAGATGCGCACGCCGCCTTCGAGCAGCCGCGCGTAGGACGCCCGCTGCGCCGCACGCACGGGCGCGATGTCATGGTGCCGCCCCGGCACCAGCACCCGCACGTCCACGCCCTGCTTCACCTTCTCCAGCAGCATGTCGCTGATGGCCTCGGAGGGGATGAAGTACGAGTTCGCGATCCACAGCCGCTCCCGCGCCGCGGCGATGGTGAGCAGCGTCATCCGCCGCGCGTCCGACAGGAAGCGGTTGTCCGTGCTGGCCACGAAGCCCGCGCGCGCGCCGCCCACGTCGCGCGGCTCCGGGAAGTCGCTCGCGGGGAGGAAGTCCCCGCCCGACTCCTGCCAGTTCTGCGCGAAGGCCACCTGCATCTCGCGCACGGCCGGGCCCTCCACGCGGACGTTCAGGTCGCGCCACGTCTCCGCGCCCTGCGCGTCCCCCATCCAACTCTTCCAGATGCCCCAGCCCCCGGTGAGGCCCACCTCGCCGTCGCGCACCACCAGCTTGCGGTGCAGCCGCGCCCGGATGCGCTCCGCCTCCAGCGCCGAGAAGGCCCCCTGGATGGGGCGGAAGTAGCGCGCCTCGCACCCGATGGCCGCCAGCCCGGGCATCACCGCCTCGAAGTTGATGCTGCCCAGCGGGTCCACGAGCACACGGCACGCCACCCCGGGGTGCCGGGCCGCCAGCGCGCGCACCAGCCGGTCCGATGGCTCCCCGGGCCGCCAGATGTAGCTGACGATGTGGATGCTGGAGCGCGCCGCGAGCACCTCCGCCTCGATGGCGTCGAAGATGTGGCCGTTCTCCACCAACTCCACACGGTGACCCGGCGCCAGCGCCACGCCCAGTGACTGGAGGAACGCGAGCGAGCGTGACTCCGGGTCGCTCCCCGGCAACGCGCGCAGCCGCAGGTCATGCCGGTGATTGGGTGCGGGACACCCGGCGGTCATCAGCACCACCGGCACGAGCCAGGCAAGCTTCACCGCCGGAAGCTAGGTGCGCCCACGCCCGGGCGCACCTGGCGGTGTCGCGCGGAAGACAGCCCACGGCGCCCGCCCCGCCCGGAGGCTGGATGCCCGCGCCGCGCATGCCCACCTTCCGGGCATCACCGCGTGCCGCCATGCCCGATGCGCCCTTCCTCCGAAGCCCGTCCCCCGCGTGCGCGCTGCTTATGGGCTGCCTGCTGTCCACCGTGGCGGGCGCGGAAGGTCCCCGCGGAGCGCGTGAGTCCTCCGCACTCGCCACGGATGCGCCACTCCAGGAGCGCGAGCCCGGCATGCCATCTCAGGGACGCGCCGCCCCGCCCACCTACGCCGAGCCGGAGGACGTGCCGCTCTCCTCCGGTGCGGGCGCTGCGCACGGCGCGCTCGCCGTGATTCCCGTGGCGGGTGTCTGGGGCGCCAGCCGCGTGGGCGGTGACACGCGCGTGGCGGCCACGGCGTCACAGACGGCCGCGGGAATGCTCCTGGGCGCCCTGCCCTCGCGGCTCCTCTTCTTCCGCCCCCTCGCCCCCAGCCCCGGGCGCTGGATGGAGCTGGAGACCGTGCCCTTCGGCGGCGGCCTCGTGCTGACACCGCCGCTGGCCGCGCTCGGGACGTGGGGCCTGGGCGAGCTCGCCTTCGGCCGCAGCCAGCACCCGGGACGCGCCTACCTCGGCGCGCTCGGCGGCGCGGCGGTGGGCACGCTCCTGGCTGTCATTGCACACGAAGCGCTGGTGAAGTGCTCCCACCCCAGCGCCCGTGGGAAGCGCGTCCGCCACCTCATCGCCCTGGGATTCATCGGCGCGGGCGCGACGCTGGGCTACCAGTGGATGGGAGGCGGGCCCCGTCCGGACGGGCCCACGCAATAGTTACACCCATTCTGTTTCACACACGCGCGGTGTCCTGGAAATCCCTGGCAGCACACACACGCAGCGCGCGTGACACGGGGCGCATTGTGATTGTCAGACCCTCCCTCCACACTCCGCCTCGCCGTACGGACACCGCAACTGGAGAAACCTTGATGACTGCTCGCAAGCAGCTCCGAATCGCCGTCGTCCTCACCGCCGCCGCCGCCGTGCTGGGTCTGGGAATCACCATGACGCCCGCCACGGCCTCCGCTGAAGACTGTCAGCCGCCCTGCTACAAGCACCCCATCACCGGCGAGCTGATTTGCGGCACCCCGTGCCCGTGATGCGCTCGCACATGGGCTGAAGTAACCGGGGCCTCGTCCGCACCGCGCGGAGGAGGCCCCATTCATTCCCAGACATCGTGGAGCTGCCGGCGCGGCGTCAATCCGCTCGCATCGCCTCCACCGGGTCCAGCTTCGCGGCGCGTGCGGCCGGGTAGATGCCAAACACCAGCCCCACGCCGCTGCTCATGCCCAGCGACAGCAGCACCGCCCAGGCAGGCACCTGCGCGGGCAAGCCCACCATCCACCGCGCCAGGTGCGCCAGGCCCACGCCCAGGCCCACGCCGAGCGCGCCTCCCACCAGCGACAGCACCACCGCCTCCACGGCGAACTGCGCGAGGATGCGCCGCCGCTTCGCGCCCAGCGCCTTGCGGACGCCAATCTCCCGGGTCCGCTCCGTCACCGCCACCAGCATGATGTTGAGGATGCCGATGCCGCCCACCAGCAGCGACAGCATGCACACGCCGAAGCTGGCCGCGGAAATCACCTGGGTGAGGTTGTTGAACATCGCCGTGGCGCTCTCGTTGGAGAACACGAAGAAGTCGTCCGGCTCCTGGAGCTTCAGGCCGTGGCGCCGGCGCATCAGCAGCGTCACCTCGTCCTGGGCCTGCTGGAGCTGCGCGGCGGAGTGGGCCTGGACGCTCACCCGGTAGTCCCGCACGCCGAACAGGGGGCGGAAGGCCGACAGCGGCATCATCACCTGGTTGTCCTGGCTGCCTCCGCCCATGAAGCCCCCCCGGCGCTTGAGGGTGCCAATCACCTGGAAGGTGCGGCCCAGGATGCGGATGTCCCGCCCCAGCGGGTCCACGCCCGGGAACAGCGTGTCGGCCAGGTCGCGGCCAATCAGCGCCACGCGGCGGCCATCCAGGTACTCCGCGTCCGTGAAGGCCCGCCCGAACTCGACCGCCACCGAGTTCGTCTGGAAGTACTCCGGCGTGCCCGCCCAGACGAGCACGTTGGCGCGCGTCTCGCGCTCCCGCGTGGACACCTTCTGCCCACCGCGGGAGTCCTCCGCCGCCGCTTGCAGCACCGACGGCTGCAGGCGGATGGCGTTCAGGTCTCCTTCGTTCAACCGCGGACGCCGCGCCAGCTCCGCCAGTGAGAGGTTCCCGCCGAAGGGCAGGCGCTGCACCTGGAAGCAGTCCGAGCCCAGGTCGGACATGCTCTCGTTCACGTGGATGCGCAGGCCCTCGATGAGCCCCATCATCGACACCACCGTGGTGGCGCCGATGACGATGCCCAGCAGCGTCAGGAAGGAGCGCAGCAGGTTGGAGCGGAGCGTTCCAAACGCCAGCCGCAGGGTGTCCCACAATGCCATCATCGCCGCCGTCTCCCGTCCTTCACTCGTGGCGGAGCGCTTCCACCGGGTCCAGGCTCGCCGCGCGGGCCGCGGGCCAGATGCCGAACAGCAGCCCCACCATGCCCGCGAAGCCCACGCCGGCCGCCACCGTCAGCGGCTCCACCGCCGCCGCCAGCGGCGTAATCAACGACACGATGCGCGCCAGCCCCAACCCCACGAGGGTCCCCATCGTCCCGCCCAGCGCGGACACGCACGAGGCCTCCATCAGGAACTGGAGGATGATGGTGCGCTTCCTGGCGCCCAGCGCCCGCCGCACGCCAATCTCCCGCGTCCGCTCGCGCACCGACACCAGCATGATGTTCATGATGCCGATGCCCCCCACCAGCAGCGTGATGATGCCCACGCCCACGGCCACGCCGTAGAGCGCGCCGGTGAGCTGGGAGTACATGTTGGCCAGCTGGTCGGGCCGGTTGATGGCGAAGTCGTCCGGCATGCCCGGCGGGGTGTTCCGCTCCCGGCGCAGCACCGCGGTGAGCCGGTCCACCACCTGCGGGGCGTGCTCCGGCGAGGTGACGGCCACCGCGATGTTGGGCGAGCGCTTCTTGCCGTAGTGGGCCAGGAAGGTGCGGAAGGGGACCATCACCACCAGGTCCTGATTCTCTCCCAGGATGGTGCCCTTGGCCTCCAGCGTCCCCACGACGCGGAAGGGCTTGCCCTCCAGGAGGATTCGCTGCCCCACCGGGTTCAACCCGGGAAAGAGCGAGCGCACCAGCTCCGCGCCGATGACGGCCACCGGTGCCCGGTTGTCCACGTCCGCGTCCGTGAGGAAGCGGCCCCGCTCCAGCGTGAAGGACGACACGGTGGCGTAGTCCGGCGTGGTGCCCACCAGCATCACCGAGCCGACCTTCCGGTCCAGGAAGCGGCCCTCCACGCGCTCGAAGAAGAGCGGCGCCGCGGCCAGCACGTGCTCGGACGCCTTGAGGATGGGCTGCACCAGGTCCGCGGACAAATCCTTGCGGTTGCGGTACGTCCACCAGTCGCCGTTGAGGATCCAGGGGAACTTGGACACCTGGAGCGTGTTGGCGCCGATGCTCGACAGCTGGTCCTCGAAGGAACGGTTGATGCCCTGGATGATGCCGACGATGGCCAGCAGCGTGCATACGCCCACGCCAATGCCCACCGTCGTCAAGACGGTCCGCAGGCGGTTGGAACGGAGCGAGAACAGCGCGATGCGCGCTCCCTCCCACACATCGACCCGGATGCTCACGTAAAGACCTCTCCGCCGCTCTGGCACGACTCGACCCGGGCACACGACTCCCGCCGGCACCCCGGATACGCGCCTCGGAACGGGTGATTGCACGCGACATTCCCTCTGTGCAAATTCAGCCGGATGAAACCCCGGAATCACCGGGCGGCCACCGTCCGGCGGGGCCGCGGGGACACCATGCCCGGGTGAAGGCGCGGGTGGCCGTCTGGCAGGGGCATCCCCACCTTCCCCCTGGCGCCCCTGTCCCGGGTGACCACCGCGACACATGGCCCCGTCCGCCGCTCACGCCCCCGACGATACGCCGCCCGCCACCTTCCCGGCCTTCACCCGCTCGCAGAAGGTGTTCACCCTGCTGGGCGCGGTGCTGGGACTGCTGCTCGCCGCGCTGGACCAGACGATTGTCGCCACCGCGGGGCCGGCCATCCAGGCGGACCTGCGCATCCCCGCCTCGCTCTACCCCTGGCTCACCACGTCGTACCTCGTCGCGTCGACGGTGATGGTCCCCGTGTGGGGGAAGCTGTCGGACCTGCTGGGCCGGCGCGCGGTGTTGGCGGCGGGCATCCTCGTCTTCCTCGCGGGCAGCTTCCTGTGTGGTGTGTCCCGCTCGACGGTGGCGCTCATCCTCTTCCGCGCCGTGCAGGGGCTGGGCAGCGCGGCCCTCTTCACCGCCGCGCTGGCCGTGGTGGCGGACCTCTTCGAGCCGCGTGAGCGCGGCAAGTACCAGGGACTCTTCGGCGCGATGTTCGGCCTGTCCAGCGTCGTGGGCCCGCTGGTCGGAGGCTTCATCACGGACCGCCTGGGCTGGCACTGGGTGTTCTTCATCAACCTGCCCGTGGGCGCGGTGGCGCTGGGGCTCGTGCTGTCGCGCATGCCCAGGCTGAAGCCTCGGCAGGAAGACGGCGGCGGGCTGGACCTGCCGGGCGCGCTCGCGCTGGCCGTGGCCGTGGTGCCCCTGCTGCTGGCGCTCAGCCTGGGACAGGGCAATGACGGCGCATGGGCCTGGCGTTCGTGGCGCATCCAGGGACTCTTCGCGCTGGCCGTGCTCGGGCTGGTGGCCTTCCTCTGGGTGGAGGCACGCGCGAAGGAGCCGCTGCTCGACCTGTCGCTGTTCCGCCTGCGCGCCTTCAGCGCCGGCAACGCGGCGGTGTTCATCATCGGCGCGTCGTTCCTGTCGGGCGTCGTCTTCCTGCCGCTGTTCATGGTGAACGTGGTGGGCCTGTCGGCGACGCGCTCGGGGCTCACCATCATGCCGCTGACGCTGGGCGTGGTGGCGGGGAACGTGCTGAGCGGACAACTGGTGTCCCGGATGGGCCACTTCAAGGCCTTGCTCCTGGGCTCGCTGGTGCTGCTGATTGTGGGCTTCGCCATCATGGGCTTCACCCTGACGCCGGACTCCACCCAGGCCGAGGTGACGGTGAAGATGGTGCTGGCGGGCATCGGCCTGGGGCCTTCGATTCCGCTCTACACGCTGGCCATCCAGAACGCGGTGCCGCCCCACCAGATTGGCGTGGCCACCGCGGCGGCCACCTTCTTCCGGCAGCTGGGCATGACGCTGGGTGTGGCGCTGCTGGGCACGGTGTTCGCGACCACGCTGAGCTCGGAGTTGAGCGCGCGCATGGCCCAGGCCACCGCCGCGCTCCCCCAGGCCGTGCGGGCCGAACTGGACCGGGCGACCCCCGACCTCAGCGCGGAAGGCGGCCCCACGGGACAGGTGTTCCACGCGCCGGACGTGAAGGCCCGCCTGCACGCGGAGTTCGAGGCCGAGCGACGCCGCATGGAGGCGGGGCCCACGCCGGAGGCCCGGGCGAAGGTGGACGCGGAGGAGCGCCAGGCCCTGGCGGCGGTGGACGCGGCGGACCGGGCAGTGAAGGAGTCCTTCACGCGAGGCGTTGGCGCCGTGTACCACGTGGCCCTGCTCCTCGCCGTGGTGGCGCTGCTGGTGACGCTGCTCCTGCCCGAGCAGCACCTGCGCCGGAGGCGCCGGCCCGTCCCGCCGCCAGCGGCCCGCCCGGAGCCGTAGTGCCGTCAGGGTCCACTTCCCGAGGTCTTCGACCGACCGGGAGTGAGATTAGAGGTCTGCGAACAAGTCGACGGCCGCCTGGGCGAGCAAGGCTCGATCGTCCTCTTCGAGTCCTTCTGCATGGGCAATGATATCCAACACACCTGCGGCATCCGTGCTCCAGAACAAGCGATGCAGTTTGGCGCGAAGCGCCTGCCCTTCCTCGCCGGCCCGCTCTATCGATGCGCGCACGTCATCCAGCCCCACGAGCTTGACGTAGGCAAAGATGTCGAAGCAGTCCTTGGTCTCCGTTGGCCGCTGCTCCAGCTTGGCCCGAACCTTCATCGAGAGGAATCCAACTGCGTCCGGCAGCCGGATTCGCAGCGAGCCCTCTCCCAGGGGAAGAGACACCGGCTGACTTCCACGCAGCGCCAGCCGCGCATCAGGCAGCGGCGTCATGTTCGTGGGGAGTTGTTCCAAATCGACTCCGGCAGGTGCGAACAGGTCGAGGTGCATCACCCCTCCGACAAGGGCTTTCGACCAACGAAAACCGCGCGTCCGCTCGTATCCCCGGAGCTCGAGGACCTCTGGGAGACGCTCCGCGCCGAATTCGGTGCCATCCATGTCGAAGAGCAGATCAGGCTCGTGGGAGTAGCCGCGCTCAATCACGACTCCCGTGTCGGTCGTGACGGCGATGACCCCCGACCCACCCTTGCGAAGCGACTCCAACGCGAGCACCTGCCCACCGATGAGCACGACTTTCCAGGAGAGATCTCCCAGTTGGAGCAGGAGTTCGCCCAGTTCTCGCAGAATCTCTTCGAACTGCTCCTGCTCGGTCATGGCGCTTCCTCTGGAATGGGCAGCGTCCGCGCGAATCGCTGCACCAGTTCATCCGCCTGCACCTTGCCGCGCCCCCCACTTTGATGGAGGTCCACGGTCAACTGAGGCAACGCCACACCCAGGCCATGAGGAAGCACTCGTGGCGAAAAGAAGACCCCTCCGGCCTCCGTCTCAGCCGAGGGCTCTGCCCGAAGCACCCAGAAGTTATGAGGCATCAGGCGGCGCAGCCCGAAAGCTTCGACAGCCGCGTCGATAGAACCCGTGAGGTAGAGCCCGTGAGGCAGTCCCGACACGAAGCGCTCTTCAGGCAGCAAGGCGCTCGCCAGCGTGTAGATGCCTCGGATGCCCTGGGCCTTCAATCGCTCGAAGCCCTTCCCCAACAACTCCGGCGTGGTGGAAGGCGCGTTGAAACCATCCAGTGTCACGGAGGTCTTCTCGCCACTTGCCATCCACGCCCGCAGCAGGCGCACCGGAGCCCTCAGCCGGAACCCACGCCGCTTGCCGACCGGCTCCACATACCCATCCAGCACGAGGTGGCGGACGACACCGTACGCATAGGCGTAGCTGGTCTGCGTCCGCTCCGACAACGCGCGGACCGTCTGGGCTTCTCCCGGCGACTGCAACAGGGTCCGGACGATGCGGCACCCCTTCCCGTGGAACACCGGCTCACGGGGACGTCGCTGCGATGGTTCGCGCCCCTGCACACGAATGAAGGTGCTGCCTGAGCGCAGGAAGAATGTCCCTCGCTGGTCGACCAATGCGACGTCTTCATGCTCGCAGGCCGCGATGACCCCAGATGACGCGGAGTCCGTCGCAATCATCGGGACGCGGGCGACGGGTAGGCGCGCGGCGGTCTCGTCCCGCCGGTCCAGCGCCTCGCTCGCCGTACGCAGGCGCTCCCGGAGAGAGTGAACGTCCGCCGGGAGCAATGGCGCGCGGTAGGCCATCAAGACCGGCACTCGGACCTGGGGGAGGACCACCTCGGCGAGCTCATAGACCGCCTGCCCGCCAGGCCCCCTGCGTGGCACCAGGAGTACGTCCTGGCGCAGGAGCTCCACGCCCCGAGGCAACGGGAGGTCCTGCTTCCAGAATGCTTCTCGAAACTCCGCGGTCGAATCCATTAACTCTGTCGATAATAAGCGAATATGCGCAAGCTACGTGCGCACATTCGCCAGAAACCGCCAATATCGACAAAATTAAAGAATCATGCGGCCCAGGGGTGGCCCCGCCGGAGCCCCCCCAGCCGTCCTCAGTTCCCCGAGGACTTCGACTGCGCGGGCGGGGGCAGGCGGGGTGCCGGCGCCTCGGGGCGCGCGAGCGTCCCGGGCATCTCCGCCAGCGCGTACGTCATCCACGCCACGGCGGCGGTGCTGCGCGCCAGGTCCTGCGGGTCCACCTTGTCCAGCGTGTCCGCCTCGGTGTGGTGGATGTCGAAGTAGCGGCTGCTGTCCACCTCCACGCCGAAGAAGGGCACGCGCGCGGGCATCAGCGGGCTGATGTCCGCCCCGCCCGCCTCGCGCGATGAGAACTCCGTCACGCCCAGCGCCGTCAGCGGCGGCAACCACGGGCGCAGCAGCGCCTCCGCGCCCTCGCCCGCGCGCGCGCTGACGCTCAACGGCCGCCCGCCCCCCGCATCCATCTCCAGCGCGCCCACGTGCCGCGGCAGCTCCGCGGCGTGCGCCTCCGCGTAGGCCCGCCCGCCGCGCAGGCCGTTCTCCTCGTTCATGAAGAGCACCACGCGCACCGTGCGCCGCGGCGCCTGCGGCAGCTTCGCGATGAGGCGCGCGGCCTCCATCACCATCACCACGCCCGCGCCGTCGTCGTGCGCGCCCGTGCCCACGTCCCACGAGTCCAGGTGCGCGCCGATGAGCACGATTTCCTGCGGCTTCTCCCGGCCGCGAATCTCCGCGACGACGTTGGAGGAGTCCGCGTCCGGCAGCTCCGAGCTGCTCAGCGACAGCTTCACCCGCACCGGGCCGCCCGCCAGCAGCCGGTGGAGCAGGTCCGCGTCCTCGGTGGACACCGACGCGGCCGGGATGCGCGGGCCGTCACTCCCGAAGTTCGTCGCGCCCGTGTGCGGCGTGCGCAGCGACGCGGTGGCCAGCGAGCGGACCAGCGCCCCCACGGCCCCGTGCTTCGCGGCCACGGCGGGGCCTCGCGAGCGCAGGCCCGCGAAGCGCCCGTAATCCGAGGCCACGGACATGGCGTGGTTGAAGAAGACGAACTTCCCCTTCACCGCCGCGCCCAGCGACTCCAACTGCTCCAGCGACGTCACCTCCACCACCTCGGCGGTGACGCCCTCCGGCGCGGTGGGCGGGCTGCCGCCCAGGGCCAGCAACGCCAGCCGGTGCCCGCGCGTGCGCTCCGAGGCGAGCACCTCGCCCGAGGCCTCGCCGCGCACCCAGTGCGGCACCTTCACCGGCTCCAGCCAGGCCTTCACCCCGTCCGCCTTGAAGGAACGCAGCGCCCACTGCACGGCGGCCTCGGCGCCCGGTGAGCCGGACAGCCGTGGGCCAATGCCGTCCGTCAGCTCCGCGAGCCGCGCATAGGCCTGACCGTCCGTGAGCGCGGGGCCGATGAGCTTCTCCGCGACGGCCTGCGAGTACACGGGCTTCGCGGCCTTCGCGGTGGCGGGCTTCGCGGCGGGCGCGGCCCCTGACAGCAGTTGGAGCGCGAGGGAGGCGGGCAGAATGAAGGTGGAGACGGGCAAGGTTCCTCCTGGGAGGAGCCGACTCTCCGCCGATGCCCTGGGGCTCGCAAGCGACGGTGAGCGTCAGCGCCGCGCGTCACGGCAAGCGCTCGTCATCCAGATGCGGGGGCGAGAGGCGAAGCGAGAGTCCCAGGGGCCTCCGCGCGCTGAGAGGGGGAACGCGGCGCGCGGGGCTCAACTGGGACTTCCACGGCGGTGTCGCTTTTGGGGGAGGCAATCACCGCCGCCGCGTCTCACTCCGAGGAGGAAACGTGGACGGCATGTTGAAGGGCGAGCGGGCCCCCGTCAAGCATGCTCACTCTCCAAGCCCACAATCGAACACTGACGCCCCGTGAAGACAGACGATTTCACCCTCACTGTCCAAGTCAAGACTGACCCACCACGTGCAATGTGAGGCGGGCATCCTCCGCGCGCCGTGTTACAGCCCGTGCGGAGGTAAGCCCATGCAATCCACCCTGACGCGGCGGCCCCAGGCGACGGCATTCAGCATCGAGGACCTGCTGGACCGCGTCCGGCGTGGAGAGGTGCGCTTGCCCCACTTCCAGCGGCCCCTGCGCTGGGAGGCTGGCGATGTGAGGGATTTGCTCGACAGCGTGTACCGGGGCTATCCCATCGGCACGCTGCTCTTCTGGAAGCGCGAGGCCCCCGCGGCCAACATCCGCTTCGGCCCGGTGCGCATCGACGCGCCGTCCCACAGCCAGGCCCTCTGGGTGGTGGACGGACAGCAGCGCATCACCGCGCTGGCCGCGGTGCTCCTGCACCCGGGGCACGCGCCCGCCTCGCACGATGACTTCTCCCTCTACTTCGACCTGGAGGCCCAGGGCATCGTCCTGCCCGGCCCCGGCGAGGTGCCGCCTGCCCACTGGCTGCCGCTCCACCGGGTGCTCGACAGCGAGCAGCTGCTGGCCTGGCTGGACCGCTACCCCGGCCGGGAGAAGCACCCCGAGCACGTCCGCGCGGCCATCCGCATGGGCAAGGCGGCGCGCGAGTACCAGATACCCGCGTACGTCGTGGAGGCCGCGGAGGAGAAGACGCTGCGCATCATCTTCAAGCGGCTCAACACCGCCGGGAAGCCGCTCACCGACGACGAGGTCTTCAATGCGCTCTACGGCGGCACGGCGGGCTCGCGGCTGCCCAACCTGAAGGCGCTGGCCACCAGCCTGCTGGAGCTGGGCTTCGGCCGCATCGACGAGTCGCTGCTGCTCCGAGCCGTGCTCGCCGTGCGGGGCCTGGACTTCACGCAGGACTTCCAGAGGCAGCTGCGCGAGGAGGACGACCTCACCCAGACGCTCCTCCAGACGGAGGCGGCGCTGCGCAGCGTCATCGTCTTCCTCAAGCGCGACGCGGGCATCCCCCACGGGCGGCTGCTGACGAACCCGCTCTACTTCGTGCTGCTCGCGCGCTTCTTCCACCTCCACCCGGAGCCCTCTCCCCGCAGCCGGGACCTGCTCGCGCGGGGCTTCTGGCGCGGCGGACTGGTGGACAGCTTCCTCGACAGCCGGGCGCTGTCGCCGCAGGAGCTGATCGCCGCCATCGGCCCCGACGAGGAGCAGTCCGTCCAGTCGCTGCTGGCGCAGGTGCGTCCCCTGTCCGACGAGTGGCTGGCCCAGCACGCGCAGCCGGCGACGTTCGGCCTGGCGCTTCGCTCGCGCGGCATGGCGCTCAACGCGCTGTACGCGCTCCAGCCCCGGCACCTGCTGACGGGCGCGCCGCTGGAGGCGGCCCAGCTCTTCAACGACGCCGAGCCCGCCAGCCTCAGCCCCGTGCTCAAGTCCCTCACGGTGAAGGAGCCGGACGCCGAGCTGAAGCTGGACCCCGCGCTGTACCGGTCATTCCTCTTCACCCCCGCCAACTACCTGCTGCACCCGCCCTTGCCCGGCCAGGCGATGCTGGACGTGCTGCGCGCGGCGCCGCCCCCCGCGCCCGAGGTGCTCCGGAGCCACGCCATCACCCCGGCGATGCTGGAGACGCTGCGCGAGGGCGGCACGCTCGAGTTCCTGATGCAGCGCATGGAGCTCATCGATAGACACATCATCGAGTTCCTGCGGGCGCGCACCCGCTACGAGGAGTCGGACCGCCCGTCCCTCCAATCGCTGGTCGTCGAAGAGGAGGACTGACTTGGAGCCCACCCGCACCACGGCCGGAATCCTCGACGTCCACCTGGGCGACGTCCACGTCGGCACGCTGACGCTGCTGGCGGACGAACGCATCGAGTTCGTCATCGCCGAGGAGTACCGCCAGCGTTACCCGCGCCCGGTGCTGGGGCAGGTCTTCGAGGACGACCTGTCGCGCCGGCACGTCAGCCGCCTGCGCCTGCCCTCCTTCTTCTCCAACCTGCTCCCGGAGGGCGCGCTGCGCGAGCTCATCGCCGAGCGCGAGCAGGTGGCCCGCCAGCGCGAGTTCTTCCTCATCGCCCGGCTGGGAGAGGACCTGCCCGGCGCCGTCGTCGTCCGTCCCGCCAGCGCCCTGTCGCACAGCGGCCTGGAGCCCGTGGAGGAGGCCCAGGCCCCCCACGCGGCGCGGGAGCAGGAGCCGCTGCGCTTCTCGCTGGCCGGCGTGCAGCTCAAGTTCTCCATGCTGCGCCGGGACAAGGCGATGACGCTCCCGGCCGGCGGGCGGGGCGGCGACTGGATCGTGAAGCTGCCGGACAACCGCTACGACCGCGTCCCGGAGAACGAGTTCTCCATGATGACGTGGGCCCGCGCCGCCGGCATCACCGTGCCGGAGGTGGCGCTGCTCGACGTGGCCGACATCCAGGGCCTGCCCGAGGGCATCACCCTGCGCGAGAGCGTGGCCTACGCCGTGCGCCGCTTCGACCGCCCCGAGCCCGGCCGCCGCGTCCACATGGAGGACCTGACGCAGGTGCTGGGGCTGTACGCGGACGAGAAGTACAAGAAGTACAACTACGAGACGGTCGCCAACGTCATCTTCAAGGTCGCCGGCCTGGACGCGCTGCACGAGTTCCTGCGCCGGCTGGTGTTCATCGCCGTCATCGGCAACGGCGACGCGCACCACAAGAACTGGTCGCTGCTGTACCCGGACGGGCTGCGCGCCACGCTGTCCCCCGCGTACGACCTGGTGTCCACGCTCCAGTACATGCCCGCGGACACGCTGGCGCTCAACTTCGCCCGCTCCAAGCGCTTCGAGGACCTCTCCCTGGGCGGCTTCGAGCGGCTCGCGCGCAAGCTGGACCTGTCCCCCGGTGACGTGCTGCCCGTGGTGAAATCCGCGGTGCAGGCGGCGCTCGACACCTGGTCCTCCCTCCATCCCCAACTCCCCCTGCCCGGTGAGAGCCGCCGCCGCCTCGAAGCGCACTGGAAGCGAGTCCCGCTGCTCCAGGGGGGAATGAGCCGGAGCCCCTCATGAGCGAAGACGCCTTCTTCACCGTCTATGACGACCTCCCGCGCCACGGACCCGGCAGCGACGCCTGCACGCGAGAGGCCTTGCAACGGCTGCCACCGCTGCCACCCGGCGCGCGCGTGGTGGACCTGGGCTGCGGCGCGGGCGCGCAGACGCTGGTGCTGGCCGAGGCGCTTCGCACCCGGGTCATCGCGGTGGACCTGCACCGGCCCTTCCTCGAACGGCTCCAGGCCCGGGCGCGCGAGCGGGGCCTGGGCGCGCTCATCGAAGCGCAGCAGCAGGACATGGGCGCGCTGACGCTGCCCGAGTCCTCCGTGGACCTGCTCTGGTCCGAGGGCGCCGTCTACCACCTGGGCTTCGAGCCCGGGCTGCGCCGCTGGCGGCCCTTGCTCGCGCCAGGAGGACTGGCCGCCCTCTCGGAGTGCACGTGGCTGACCGATGAGCGCCCCGCCGAGGCCGCGCACTTCTGGGGTGAGGCCTACCCCACCATGGGGACCCTCGACGAGAACCGCGCCGCCGCGCGCGCCGCGGGCTACGAGGTGCTCGACACCTTCACCCTGCCCGCCTCCGCGTGGTGGGACGCGTACTACACACCGCTGCTCCAGCGCGTCGAGCAGCTGCGCGCTCGCGGTGACGCCTCGCTGGAGGTCGCGCTCACGTCCGCCGAGCAGGAGGTCCGCCTCTACCGCCTGTACGGCCACAGCTACGGCTACGTGTTCTATCTGTTGCGCACTCCGTCAGGACCGTGACTCCGGGTGCGAGCGGCGTCGCTGATGAAATCCGGACATGCAATTTTTCCACAAATAGTGTCTATGTCGCAGAAAGCACAAAGGCGTCTACGAACACCTCGCATGCCATGAACCGGGCCTCCCCCCACCCCGGTACAGGCAGCGCCCTGGCAACCCAAGGGAAGCATGTCGACCGAGCAGTGGGCCCACCGCTTCTTCGAGCTGTCCACGGAGCCCTTCGTCATCCTGGGCCGTGATGGCGTGTTGCTCGATGCCAATCCTGCCTTTGGTCACCTGGTAGGACTGCCGAGAGCGTCGTTGCGGCATCTCCCTTTACAGCAATTCGTCCCGGCCGAGGATGCCCTCTCGTTGCTGGCGAATCCGGGGTCGGACAACCCCACCCCCCAGACATGCCGTTGGCGTCAGGAGGATGGGTCGTGGCGGCCTCTGTCCTGGCGCATCACCGCCCCCTCGGGACACGAGCCGCTCTACTGCACCGTCCACGCGGTGGAGACCGCCGCCCCCGTGCGATCGCCCGCGCCCTGGCCCGTGGGAGACCACCTGCCCTTCGGGCTCTACCTGGTCGAGCCGCGCACCGGACAGGTCCAGTACGTCAACCACCGCTTCTGCCAGCTCTGGGGCATCACCGCGCTGGAGGGCGCCATCCGGCGCGGCGAGGTCTCCCATGATGAGGTGCTCCAGCACTGCCTCGCCGCGGGCGACGCGGCGGAGTTCATGCGGCTGGCTCCCCCGTCCGCCCCGGACAGCCTCCCCACGCTGGTGGAGGACGAGGCGCTGCTCGCCGACGGACGCACGCTGCGCCGGCTGTCCACGTCCTCGCGGGTGGAGGGAGACGCCACGCACTACCGGCTCTTCGCGTTCGAGGACGTCACCGAGCGCAAGCACACCCAGGAGGCCCTGCGCCGCTCGGAGGAGAGCTTCCGCAAGCTCATCGACCGGGCGCCCGAGGGCATCTTCGTCCACACCCAGCGGCGCTTCATCTACGCCAACCCCACGCTCCTGCGGGCCCTGGGCTACGAAGACCCTGAAGAGCTGATGGCGAAGCCCATCTGGAGCATCGTCCACCCAGACGACCTGGAGCTCGTCAGGGACCGCGTGCACACCGCGGCCGTGAAGGGCGAGCTGGCCCCGCTGCGGGAGGTCCGCTACCTGCGGCGCGACGGCACCTGGTACGACGCGGAGAGCGTGGGCATCCCCATCGAGTTCGACGGGCACGAGGCCGTCGTGGTGATGTCGCGCGACATCACCGAGCGCAAGCAGGCCCAGTCCCAGCTCCTCCAGAACGACCGCATGGTGCTGGCCGGCACGCTGGCCGCGGGCGTGGGGCATGAAATCAACAACCCGCTGACCTACGTCATGGCCAACCTGGCCTCGGCCATGGAGTCGGTGAGCCGGCTGGGCACGGAGCTGGCGCGGGCGGGCGAGGCGGGCCCGCGCATCGTGCCGTGGTCCGCGACGCTGCAGGACACGGAGGGGCTGCTCAAGGAGGCGCAGGAAGGCGCCATGCGCGTGCGCAACATCGTGCGCGACCTGAAGTTCATCTCCCGCCAGGACGAGGAGCGCCGCGAGGCGGTGGACGTGCGGCAGCCGCTCGACTTCTCCATCAACATGGCCACCAGCCAGCTCCGCCACCGGGCGCGGCTCATCAAGAAGTACGAGCCCGTCCCCCGCGTCCTCGCGGACGGCTCACGGCTGGGGCAGGTGTTCCTCAACCTGCTGGTGAACGCGGCGCACGCCATCCCCGAGGGCCACGCGGAGGAGCACCACATCACCGTGTGGGTCCGCGCGGGGCCCGCGGGCAACGTGCTGGTGGACGTGAGCGACTCGGGCTGCGGCATGACGCCCGCGGTGCTCTCCCGCGTATTCGACCCGTTCTTCACCACCAAGCCCGTGGGCACCGGCACCGGCCTGGGGCTGGCCATCTGCCACAGCCTCATCCGCAAGCAGGGCGGTGACATCACCGTCCGAAGCGAGGTGGGCAAGGGCACCACGTTCACCGTCTCCCTGCCCACGGCGCCGGACATCGCGCCCGCGGTGGCCGCGCCCGCGGCGCCCGCCGCCCATCCGGAGCGCCGGGGCCAGGTGCTGGTGATTGACGACGAGCCCGCGGTGGGCCGCTCGCTGGCGCGCATCATCGGCCTGCGCCACCGGGTGACGGTGGTGAACAACGGCGAGGACGCGCTGGCGGTGCTGACGTCCGGCGCGCCCTTCGACGCCGTCTTCTGCGACCTGATGATGCCCGGCATCTCCGGCATGGACGTCTACGAGCGCGTCCGCGAGCGCGGGGACGGCATGGCCGAGCGCTTCATCTTCATCACCGGAGGCTCCTACACGACGCGGGCCCGGCAGTTCCTCGAGCGCGTGCCGAACCTCCAGATTGAGAAGCCCTTCGACGTGGAGTCGATTCATCAGAGCCTGGGAGAAGTCCTGGGCGTGGCTCGTGGTAGCGAATGACGCCGGGAGACCCGGCCCAACTGTGAAAGGAGTGCTCAGGTGATTGACGGCAATTTCGTCATCGACGCGGTGACACACGCCTACAACCTCCACCCGACGAACTACCGCGCGGGCAAGTACGCCGAGTCGCTCGCGGGGCTCATCTGGGGGCTGCACAGCGGGCTGTCCGGGGACACACACCGCGTCCCGAAACAGGAAGGCTTCCTGAAGAACTGGTCCGTGCGCGAGCTGGCGCACATCCTCTTCGTGGAGAGCGGCGTGGACCTGGCGGTGCACCACGTGCTGCCGTTGCAGACGCTGTACCACGACGGCCTCTGCTCCTATGAGAAGACGCTGGAGATTCGCCACCGCTACCCCAACCGCTTCCTGGTGTACGCGGGCGTGGACCCGCTGCGCGGCACCGCGGCGCTGGACGACCTGGAGCAGCAGTACGAGGCGCTCAAGCCCAGCGGCCTGAAGCTCTATCCGGCGGCGTGGCTGGGCGAGAAGTTCCGCCACACCGGGTGGCGCATGGACGACCCGACCATCGCCTTCCCGCTGTTCGAGCGGGCGCAGAAGCTGGGCATCAAGAACGTCGCCGTGCACAAGGGCCTGCCCATGGGGGCGGTGCCCATCGAGGCCTACAAGGTGGACGACATCGGCGGCGCGGCGGATGCGTTCCCGGACCTGAACTTCGAAATCGTCCACGGCGGCATGGCGTTCCTGGACGAGACGGGCATGCAGCTGTCGCTGTTCCCCAACGTCTACGTGAACCTGGAGGTGACGGGCGCGCTCATCGTGAAGCGCGAGCGCTGGTTCGCCGAGTCCCTGGCGGCGCTGCTGAAGTGGGCGGGGCCGGAGAAAATCATGTGGGGCTCGGGGACGGTGTTCAGCCACCCGCACCCGGCGCTGCACAAGTTCTGGCATGACTTCCAGCTCCCGGACGACCTGGTGAAGGTGGCGGGCATGCAGGTGACGCCGGACGTGAAGCGGATGATTCTGGGCGGCAACTACGCGCGCTACGCGGGCGTGGACGTCGAGTCGGTGAAGAAGCGCATCGCGAACGACGAGTTCGCGAAGCTGAAGGCGCGAGGGGACATCCAGCCGTATGGCTTCCGCGAGGACATGTATGAATGAGCAGGCGTTGCGGGAGCGCATCCAGGACATCCCCGACCCGTGCAGCTGCGCCACGGGGGTGCCGCTGGGCATCGGGGAGATGGGGTTGATCGAATCCGTGACGCGCACGGAGGGGCAGGTGACGGTGCGCCTGCACATCACCTCGCCCATGTGCATGATGGCGGCCTACTTCATGCGGGAAATCGAGCAGCGGCTGCTCGCGGTGGACGGCGTCACCGCGGTGAACGTGGAGTTCGACCAGGAGCTGAAGTGGACGCCGCGGGACATCGAGCCGGGGGCCCGCCAGCGGCTCGCGGACAAGCGCATCACCATGCTCGGCGGCCGGCTGCTGCCGCGTGACGAGGCGCCAGCGTCCCAGCCCTGAGGGGTGATGCGGCGCTGGCGGGAAGCCTCCACCCGCCAGCGCCCGGCCGCGCTAGCTGTTCTCCGCGGGCGCGTGCTTCACGAGGGGAGCCGGGCTCGCCGACTCGCGCCGTTTGAGCAGGCTCCGCACGGCGACGTAGAACGCGGGCACCAGGAAGATGGCCAGGACGGTGCCTGACACCATGCCGCCGAACACGCCCGTGCCGATGGCCCGCTGCGTCTCCGCGCTCGCGCCACTGGCCACCACCAGCGGCACCACGCCCAGGGCGAAGGCGAGTGACGTCATCAGGATGGGACGGAAACGCAGCCGCGCAGCCTCCACCGCGGCATGGAGCGGTGAGCGTCCCTGCTCCTCGAGCTGCTTCGCGAACTCGACGATGAGAATCGCGTTCTTCGCGGACAGGCCGATGATGGTGATGAGGCCCACCTTGAAGAAGATGTCGTTCATCAGTCCACGAGACATCACGGCCGCCAGCGCGCCGATGAGTCCCAGCGGCACGACGAGCATGACCGACAGCGGAATCGACCAGCTCTCGTAGAGCGCCGCCAGCACCAGGAAGACGACGAGCATCGACAGCGCCAGGAGGATGGGTGCCTCCGAGCCGGAGAGCCGCTCCTGATAGGAGAGCCCCGTCCACTCCACCGCGAAGCCGGGTGGGAGCTCGCCCGCGATGCGCTCCATCTCCGCCATGGCGTCACCGCTACTGAAGCCCGGTGCCGCCGCCCCGGCGATGCGCACGGCCGGGTAGCCGTTGTAACGGACCAACTGCATGGGTCCCCGCTCCCAGACGGGCTCGGCCACCGAGGACAGGGGCACCATCTGCCCGCGCGCGTTGCGAACGGGGAGCTTGAGCACATCCTCCACCTGCATGCGGGACTCCGCGCGCGCCTGCAGGATGATTTGCTGCATGTAGCCCTTGTTGGGGAAGTCGTTGACGTATGTCGACCCCAGCGCGGTGGAGATGACCGAGTTGATTTCCGCGAACGACACACCGAGCGCCGCCGCGCGCTCACGGTCCACCTGGATTCGCACCGTCGAGCCGTCCGGCAACCCCTCCTGATAGGGGAAGGCGATGACCGGACTGTCCGAAGCGCGTCGGAGGACGTGGTTCATGGCGTCGTTGAGCGCCCGCGGGCCGTGTCCGGCACGGTCCTCCAGCCGCATGGCGAAGCCCGCGCTGTTGCCGAGCCCGTCCACCGCGGGCGGCAGCACGTTGATGACCATGCCCTCCCGGGGAGAGGCGAAGCGCGCGTTGGCGGCGGCGACCTCACCCGCCGCCGTCTCACCCTGGCGCTCGTCCCAGTCGCGCATCATCACGAACATGAGGCCGGCGTTCGCCCCCGAGCCGAAGAAGCCGAAGCCCTGGATGGTCAGCACGTCCTGGATGCCCTCGCGCTCGCTCAAGAAGGACTCCAGTTCCCCGAGCACGCTGTTCGTCCGCTCGGCCGTGGCGTCTGACGGGAGCTGCACCGAAACGTTGAGGAACCCCTGGTCCTCCTCCGGGAAGAAGGCGCCCGGCAGCCGCCAGAACGCCAGGGCGACCATCGCGACCACCACGGCGTACGCGAAGAACGCCCGGCCCAGGCGTCCGACAATGGCCCGGGTCCAGTTCGCATAGCGCCCCGTCACCCGCTCCAGGAGCCGGTTGAACGCGCCGAAGAAGCCACGGCGCTTCCCCGCGTGGCCGGGCTCCACCGGGCGCAGCAGCGTCGCACAGAGCGCCGGGGTGAGCGTGAGCGCGAGGAACGCGGAGAAGAGAATCGACACGGCCATCGCCAGGCTGAACTGGCGGTAGATGGTGCCGACGGAGCCCGTGGCGAACGCCATGGGGATGAACACGGACGTGAGCACCAGGGTGATGCCGATGACGGCGCCCGTGATTTCCTTCATCGCCTTCTTCGTGGCCTCGAGGGGAGAAAGCCCCTCCTCCGCCATGAGGCGCTCGACGTTCTCGACCACGACGATGGCGTCATCGACGATGATGCCAATCGCCAGCACCATGCCGAACATCGTCAGGACGTTGATGGAGAACCCCGACGCCAGCATCACCGCGAAGGTTCCCAGCAGCGCGATGGGCGCGACGATGGCGGGAATCAGCGTGTAGCGCACGCTCTGCAGGAAGAGATACATCACCACGAAGACGAGCAGCATCGCCTCGAAGAAGGTCTGGACGACCTTCTGGATGGAGACGCGCACGAACGGCGCCGCGTCGTAAGGAATCGTGTACTCGACGCCCGCGGGGAAGGCCCGGGAGAGGTCCGCCATCCGCTCGCGGATGCGCTCGGAGGTATCGAGCGCGTTCGCCCCCGGGGCCAGCTGCACACCGAACGTGGCGGCGTTCTTCCCATTCTGCCGGGTGGACGAGGCGTAGCTCTGGGGCCCCAGCTCCACCTTGGCGAGCTCCTTGAGCAGCACGTTCGAACCATCCGGATGGGCCCGGATGATGACGCGCTCGAAGTCCGCGACGTCCAGGAGCTGCCCCTGGAGCATCAGGGGGGTGGTGACGCGCTGGCCTGGAACCGCGGGCATGTCCCCCAGCCGTCCGGGAGAGGCCTCCGCGTTCTGTGCGCGAATCGCCGCCGCGACCTCATCCACGGAGATTCCGTGTGAGATGAGCCGCTCCGGGTCCAACCAGACGCGCAGCGCACGCGCCGGCGTGAAGAGCTGGACGCGCCCCACGCCGGACACGCGGCGCAGGTCCTCGACCACGTTGCGACTCAGGAAGTCCCCCAGCTCGGCCTCGTCGTAGCGGCCGTCGCTCGACACGAGCGTGGAGAAGAGCAGGAAGTTGGTGGTGGTCGTCTCCACCTGGAGCCCGAGCTGCCGGACCATCTGCGGCAGCCGCGATTCGACGGTCTTCAGACGGTTCTGGATGTCGACCTGCGCCAGGTCCGGGTCCGTTCCGGGCGCGAACGTCACCACGATTTGCGCGATGCCCGACGTGTCGCTCGACGACTCGAAGTACAGGATGTTCTTCACGCCGGACAGGCCGCGCTCAATCAACGACACGACGCTGTCGTTCATCGCGGCCGGCGTGGCGCCGGGATAGGTGGCGGTAATCGTCACGCTCGGCGGCGCGATGGACGGGTAGCGCTCGATGGGGAGCCGGGGAATGGAGATGGCTCCGGCGAGCACGATGAAGATGGCAATCACCCAGGCGAAGACCGGGCGTTCAATGAAGAATCTTGGCACGGCTCACTCCAGGTTCAGCGCGAGGCCGGGGCGTGCTGCCACTCGACGGGGGTGACCTGCTGGCCTGGTGCAAGACGGTCCTGCCCCTCGACCACGACACGCTCTCCGGCGGAGAGTCCCTCCTCCACCAGGTAGCGTCCGCTGACGATGCGTCCGGCGCGGATGTTGCGCGCCTCCGCGGTGTTGTCCTCTCGGACGATGAAGACCTGCGCCTGGCCCTGCGCGTCGTGAAGCACGGCCTGCTGAGGAACGAGGAGCGCACCAGTCACCTCTCCCAGCACGACGCGCGCCTTCACGAACATGCCCGGCAAGAGATTCCGCTGTGCGTTGGGGACCAGGGCGCGCACCGTGAGCTCGCCGGACCCGGGGTCGACCGAGATGTCCGAGAACTGAACGCGGCCTCGCTCCGGATAGGGCGCCCCCGTCGAGGAGAGCACGATGACCTCCGCCCCCGCTTCCCCGTCACCGCGCTGAAGTGACTGCAAGCCCGCCGCGCGCTCCACGGGTGACTTGATGTCGACGAAGACGCGGTCAATCTGCTGGATGACGCTCAACGGCTTGGCATCCGCGGGGCCGACGAGCGCGCCTTCATTGACCTGGGAGATGCCGATGTGCCCCGCGATGGGGGCGGTAATCGTGGCGTAGTCCAGGTCGACGCGGGCCCTGTCCAGCGCCGCGCGGGCGCGCGCCACCTCCGCGTTCGCGATGGCGAGCGCGGCCCGGGCGTCATCGTGCGCCTGCTGGGTGCTCGCGCCTTTCTCGAAGAGGGACTGGATGCGCCCCGCATGCAGCTCCGCCTGGAGCCGCCCGGCCTCACTGGCCGCATGGGCCGCCGCCGCGCCTTCTACATTCGCGCGGAACACCGCCGCTTCCAACTGGTAGAGCGGCTGCCCCTTCTGGACCGTGTCTCCTTCGGAGAAGCGCCGGCTGCGCACGAGCCCGCCCACCTGCGGGCGGATTTCCGCGACCCGGAACGCGGAGACACGCGCGGGGAATTCGTCGTGAAGGACAACGGCCTCCCCTTGCACCTTCAGCGTGGACACCTTCTGGACCGGCGGTGCGAAGGCTGCATCTTCCTGCTTGCCGTCACAGGCCAGAAGCGGGAGCAGCGTCGATACAAGAAGAAGGCGCTTCGACCGTTGGATAGGCATTGTCGTCTGGCGATGAAAACGTCGAAAAACACGTAAAAGCTTACTTTTCACACAGCACCACGCCCTGGTCCGCCAGCAGCCAGGGGATGAAACGTCACCTGCGCCCGAACAGATGACATGACGAATGAGGCATCTCGAGACACAAACCCGCCACGGACGGCCCCTCACGGGAGCCCCTGACAGACGAATTCTTGGCCGAGGTGTCAGCCGGAGACAGACACACTGACAGCGAGGGGCGCCTACTCCCGGGTGAGCTCCTCGAGCCTTCGGGCCTGATTCCCTGGTCCTCGATCAGGTCCGCGAACCACAGGCCGTCGGTCGCGAGCCTGCAGATGATGGATTCGAGGGCCTGAAAGGCCTTCATTTCAGGCGCTTACGCCCGGCGGTCCCCCAGACGCTCAAGCGCGAGGCTGCTGGAATGGCTCCATCTGGGCCGCCAGGGCACGCTGGAACGCGGGCCGGGCCTCACAGCGTTCCTTGTACGCATTCAGCGAGGGAAAGCCGTCGAGCACGTCCGTGTGCCGGAGGATGCGGAGCACCGTCACCATCATCAGGTCGCCCGCCGTGAAGCGGTCCTCCAGGTACTCGCGCTCCCCCAGATGCGCCGCGAGTTCTCCCAGCCGCTCCTTCAGCGACTCCACCACGCCCGGCCTGCGCAGCTTCGCCCACTCCTCCTGGGCGAAGAACAGGTCCACCTCGGCGAGCGGTTGAATCACGATTTCGATGGAGTTGAGCGCCGCGAAGAGCCACATCACCGCGCGAGCCCTGCCCGCCGCGTCCGCCGGAAGCAGCGCCTCACACTTGTTGGCGATGTGGAGCACGATGGCGCCTGATTCAAAGAGGACGAGGCCGTCCTCCTCCAGCACCGGCACCTGGCCGAAGGGCTGGAGCTTGCGGTAGTCGGGCGAGGCCTGGACTTTGTTGTCGATGAGCTTCACCTGATACGGCAACCCCGCCTCCTCGAGCGCCCATCGCACCCGGAGGTCCCGCACCAGGCCCTGTGCGAACGGCGGAACCCACTTGAACGCACTGACGGTCATCATCGTGATATCTCCTGGTCGGCGAACGGTTTGGGCGCGCCGAAGCGCGTCATCCGGCGCAGCGCTCTCAAGCACGCGACCCGGGCTCCGTCAACGCGGTAACGGTCCTCGGGGTGTCTCCTCCGCATGTCGCCGATGTTGCACACCAGCGTCCCGGGCAGCGGCGGTGCCTCCACCCAGCCGCGCGGCGTCTTCACCTGCAACCCGCCGTTGTCGTCCTGGGCCAGCAGCGTGAGCAGCCCGTAATCGGTATGCTCGCCCACGCCCCAGCGCTCCTCCTCGTGCTGGGGCTCGGCGGGGTAATGGAAGATGCGGAAGAGCACCGTCGGGTCCGCCGTGTCGTGCCGCCGGAAGTAGTCCGCGTCCAGGCCCAGGCTCAGCGCCATGCCCTCCATCAGCGCATGCGCGGCGCGCGTGCAGGCCGCCACGCAGTCGAGCACCGCCGCGCGCAGCTCCGGCACCTCCGCGGGCCACAGGTTGGCGCCGTGCAACGGCCAGCCGGCCTTTACGCGCGGGTGCTCGCTTCCGAGCTCCGTGCCCGGATACAGCCCCTCCTTCCGGTCCGGACGCCCCGACGTCAGCAGCGCGTACACGGGCCTGGACCCGGGAGGTGCGCGGCGCGACAGTCCGCCTGCCTCCATGACGACGCATTCCCCTCCGGAAGCTCCCCGCACCTCCCTGTCCACCGGGCTCGTGTGGCTGATGGCCGCCGCCTCCGGCGCCACCGTCGCGAACCTCTATTACAACCAGCCGCTGCTGGGAGACATCGGCGCGGCCCTGGGGGCCTCGGGGAGCGCGCTGGGGCTGGTGCCCATGCTGACGCAGGTGGGCTACGCGGTGGGAATGCTCTTCATCGTCCCGCTGGGCGACAGCCTGGAGCGGCGGCGGGTCATCGTCACCATGACGACGCTGGTGGCCCTGGCGCTGGTGGGCGTGGCGCTCGCGCCGACGCTGCACGGGTTGGTGGCCGCCAGCTTCCTCGTGGGCGTCACCACCATCGTTCCCCAGCTCCTCATCCCCTTCGCGGCGCACCTCGCCCCCGCGGCGCAGCGGGGCCGGGTGGTGGGCACCGTCATGAGCGGCGTGCTCATCGGCATCCTCCTGTCCCGGACGGCCGCGGGCTTCGTCGGGACGCACCTGGGCTGGCGCACCATGTTCTGGATGGCCGCGGGGTTGATGCTCGCGCTGGCCGGCGTGCTGCGCTTCACGCTGCCGTCACAGCCGCCCATGGCCTCGATGCCATATCCCCAGCTGCTGCGCTCGCTCATCCACCTGGCGCGCACCGAGCCCGTGCTGCGGCTGCACGCGGTGTTGGGCGCGCTCAGCTTCGGCGCGTTCAGCGTCTTCTGGTCCACGCTGGCGCTGTACCTCCAGAGCCTGCCGCAGCAGTACGACGCGCAGGTGGCGGGGCTCTTCGGCGTGGTGGGCGTCGCCGGCGCCGCCGCGGCGCCACTCGTGGGCCGCCACGCGGACCAGCGAGGAGACCGGCGCATCAACGCGGCGGCCATCGCCGTGCTGCTGCTGTCGTTCGTCGTGATGTGGCCGCTGGGACGCTGGCTGTGGGGTCTGGCGCTGGGCGTGGTGCTGCTCGACCTGGGCGTGCAGGCGAATCAAATCTCCAACCAGACGCGCGTCTACTCGCTGCGCCCGGAGGCCCGCAGCCGGCTGAACACGCTCTACATGGTGATGTACTTCGCGGGAGGCGCCGCGGGCTCGTGGCTGGGGACCCTCGCCTGGACGCACTGGGGTTGGACCGGGGTGTGCGCCTCCGGCGCCGCGCTGTGCGTCGTGGCCCTGCTGGTGCTCAAGCGGGGGCCACCGCCAACTCGACGAGGAGCTGCTTCGCCTTCACCTGGCTGCCCTCCGACACGTTGAGCGCCGCGACGGTGCCGGTGACGTCCGCCACCACCTGGAACTCCATCTTCATGGCCTCCAGCACGACGAGGACATCCCCGGGCTTCACCGCCGCCCCCACCCGCGTGTCCACGCGCAGGATGCGCCCGTCCATGGGCGCCGACAGCCGCCCGCTCCCTGCGCCGTCCGACTTCGACGGCGGGCGGAACGTCACGTCCGTCACGGCGTGCGCGCCCGCGCCCAGGTCCAGCCACAGCGTGTCCCCGTCCCGCTGGTAGCGCGCGCGCCCTCGCGTCCCACCGCTGGAGAAGTCCAGCACGCCCCCTACCAGGCCCAGCACGGACACGCCGAATGACGCGCCTCCCACGCCCACCTCGTACGCGTCCGCGGACACGGGCTGGACGGTGACGTGCTCCTCGGCGCCCCTGCACGCGAGCTTCATCCGCACGGGGTGCCGGTGGGCCGTGTTCCAGTTCACCAGCGACGCATCCAGACCCGCGGCAGCCGCCAGCTTCAAGGCCTCATCATGGAACAACACCGCCGCCGCGAGCGCCCGCGCCTTCGCGTCCGCCTGATACAGCGCCTCCACCTTCGGCGCTGGCGCGTGCTTCGCGATGAACGCCGTGTCGTACTCCCCCGAGCGGAACGCCGCGTGCTCCAGCACGTACAGCAGCAGGTTCTTGTTCGTGGTGACGCCGAACACCGTCAGCGCGCGCAGCGCCTCCACCAGCCGCCGGCGCGCCGTCTCCCGGTCCGGGCCATGCGCAATCACCTTCGCCTGCATCGAGTCATAGAAAGGCGGAACCGCCTGCCCCTCGCGCACGCCATGGTCGACGCGGACGCCCTCGCCCGTAGGTGGCTCCCACGCCAGCAGCCGCCCCGCCTGGGGCGCGTAGCCCTTCGCCGGGTCCTCCGCGCACAGGCGGACCTCGATGGCGTGGCCCGACGCGGAGATTGCCTCCTGCGCCAGGGGGAGCTTCTCCCCCGCCGCCACGCGGAGCTGCCACTCCACCAGGTCCAGCCCGGTGACCCGCTCCGTCACCGGGTGCTCGACCTGGAGCCGCGTGTTCATCTCCATGAAGTAGAAGTCCCCCCCCGGCGCGAGCAGGAACTCGACGGTCCCCGCGCCCCGGTAGCCAATGGCCCGGGCCGCGGCCACCGCCACCTCGCCCATGCGCTCACGCAGCGCCAGGCCCACCGCGGGGGACGGGCTCTCCTCGACCACCTTCTGGTGCCGGCGCTGCACCGAGCAGTCGCGCTCGCCCAGGTGGACGACGTTGCCGTGCGCGTCCGCGAAGACCTGGACCTCCACGTGGCGCGCGCCGATGACGGCCTTCTCCAGGATGAGCTCTCCGCTCCCGAAGGCGTTCGCCGCCTCCGAGCGCGCCGCGCGCAGGGCCGCGCGAAGCTGGGACGCCTCGTGCACCAGCCGCATGCCCCGGCCGCCACCGCCCGCCGCCGCCTTGACCATCAGCGGGAAGCCGAGGCGCTCGCCCTCCACCGCCAACGCCTCGTCGTCCAGGTCCGACGCCTCGTAGCCGGGAATGCAGGGCACGCCCGCCGCGAGCATGCGCAGCTTCGCCTGGCGCTTGTTCCCCATCAGGGTGATGGCCTCGGGCTCCGGGCCGATGAACACCCGCCCCGCGTCACGGCAGGCGCGCGCGAAGTCCGCGTTCTCCGACAGGAAGCCGTAGCCCGGGTGAATCGCCTCCGCGCCAGAAGCCTTCGCCGCCTCGATGAGCTTCTCGATGACGAGATAGGACTCCTTCGCCGGGGCGGGGCCAATGGGCACCGCCTCGTCCGCGGCCAGCACGTGGGGTGCCGCGCGGTCCGCCTCGGAGAACACCGCCACGGTGCGGTAACCCAGCCGCTGGCACGTCCGAATCACCCGGACGGCAATCTCGCCGCGGTTCGCGATGAGGACCTTGTTGAAGCGCTCCATCGTGCCCGCTCCTCTCACAGCCGCGCGACGCCGAACGTGTTGGGATGGACCTGCCGCCGCTTCGCCTCACGGCACACCGACAGCGCGAACCCGAGCACCCGCCGCGTGTCGCGCGGGTCGATGAGCCCGTCGTCGAACATCCGCGCGCTGCAGTTGAACGGGTGCGACTCCTTCTCGAACTGGTCGATGATGGGCTGACAGAACGCCTGGAGCTGCGCCTCGTCCACCACCTGCCCCTGCCGGGCCAGCTTCTCCCCGAAGACGATGGCCATCACCTTCGCCGCCTGCTCGCCGCCCATGACGGCCGTGCGCGCGTTGGGCCACCCGAAGATGAAGCGCGGGTGGAACGGGCGGCCGCACATGCCGTAGTTGCCCGCGCCGAACGCGCCGCCAATCAGCACCGTGAGCTGCGGCACCGTCGCGTTGGCCACCGCCTGAATCATCTTCGAGCCGTGCTTCACGATGCCCGCCTGCTCGGGCTGCGTGCCCACCAGGTAGCCCGTGGTGTTCTGGAGGTAGACGATGGGCGTGTCCGACTGGCAGCAGAGCTGGATGAACTGCGCCGCCTTCGTCGCGCCCCTGGGGGAAATGGGCCCGTTGTTTCCGATGATGCCCACCGGGAATCCGTAGAGGCTCGCCCACCCGCAGACGGTGTGCGCGTCGTACTCGTCCTTGAAGCCGGTGAACTCCGAGCCGTCCACGATGCGCGCGATGACCTCGTGGCAGTCATAGGGCTTGCGGTAGTCCACGGGGACGGCGCCGCAGAGCTCGTCGGGAGCGTAGAGGGGCTCGTCATAGGTGGGGCGCTCGGCGGGGGGGAGCTGCGCGTTCCATCCGAGCCTCGCCACGATTTCCCGCGCGATGCGGATGCCGTCCGCGTCGTCCTCGGCCAGGTAGTCCGCCGTGCCCGCCACCGTCGCGTGCATCTCCGCGCCGCCCAGCTCCTCGTCCGTGGCGACCTCCCCCGTGGCCGCCTTGAGCAGCGGCGGGCCCGCGAGGAAGACCTTCGCCTTCTTCTTCACCATCACCACGTAGTCGGATAGGCCCGGCAGGTACGCGCCGCCCGCCGTGCTGGAGCCGTGCACCACCGTCACCTGGGGGATGCCCGCCGCCGACAGCCGCGCCTGGTTGTAGAAGGTCTCCCCACCGGGGATGAAGATTTCCTGCTGGTACATCAGGTTGGCGCCGCCGCTCTCCACCAGCGACACCAGGGGAAGCTTGTTCTCCAGCGCCAGCGTCTGGGCGCGCAGCGCCTTCTGCACGCCCCAGGGCGACGCGGTGCCCCCCTTGATGGCCGAGTTGTTCACGAAGACGATGCACCGCACACCGGACACGTAGCCGATGCCGATGATGCTGTTGCCACCCGCCAGCGAACCGTCGCTGTCATCGTGGTAGCCATAGCCACACAGCGTGGACAGCTCCAGGAAGGGCGAGCCCCGGTCGAGCAGCAGCATCAGCCGCTCGCGAGGCAGCAGCTGCCCGCGCTTGTGGAACTTCTCGCGCGCCTGCTCCTCGGTGTGGCGGACCTTCGCCTCGATGGCGCGCAGCTCCGCGACGCGGGCCAGCATGTCCGCGCGGTTGGCCTTGAACGACTCGGAGCCGGGGTCGATTCGCGATGTGATTCGTGGCATCGGTCTCACTCCTGCCCTTCGCGCAGCAGCGCCTCGGGGATGTCCATGTGCCGCGAGCGCAGCCACTCTCCCAGCGCCTTGCCCTGCGGGTCGAAGCGCGTGGACGAGGAGACGCCCTCCCCCAGCAGCCCATCGACGACGAAGTTCAGCCCCCGGAGGTTGGGGAAGACGTGCCGCTCGATGGGCAGCGGCGCCGCCTCGGGGAGCAGCTCCCGCAGCTTCTCGACGGTGAGCGCATGCGCGAGCCACCGCCAGGCCGCGTCCGTGCGCGCCCAGACGCCGATGTTCGCCGTGCCCCCCTTGTCGCCGGGCCGCGCGGGGGCGGTG
>JAFAAN010000043.1 GCA_023426545.1 Pseudomonadota bacterium | reverse complement strand
CGTGCTGTACGACGCCATGCCGGAGCTGTCCGCCGCTCTTCATCGTCGGCTTCGCGAGTTCCAGCGAAATCCACGCTCCGTCCTGCGAGCACTCGGACTACTGCAGGAACTTCACGTGTCCTGAATCAGACGCCCTCGAAGAAGTCGACCGCGCCGGTCTCCAGCGAGTACTCGGCGCCGACGATGAGCATGCCCTCCTCCTGGCACAGGCGCTCCAGCAGGCGGCTGCCATAGCGGAGGTGCTCGCAGGAGTTGCGGACGTTGGCGCGAACGGATTCCTTCATCAGGAACTCGCTGCTCGCGCCGGGCCCGGCCGCGCTCACCACCGTCGCCACCGGCGCGCGGCAGCGCTCGACGATGTCGAGGATGTTGTCGGAGGGCGCGCCCTTGCCCTCGCGCACGAAGTCCAGCGTGGCCTGGACCGCGCCGCAGTGCGAGTGCCCCATCACCACCGCCAGACGCGTGCCGAACTTCTCCGCCGCGAACTCCACGCTGCCCACCAGCGACGGCGCGACGACGTTCCCCGCCACGCGGATGACGAAGAGGTCTCCCAGCCCCTGGTCGAAGATGTACTCCGAGGGGGCCCGCGAGTCCGAGCACGAGAGGATGATGGCGATGGGGCGCTGCCCCGCCACCAGCGCCTGACGGGCGGACCCGCCGAGCGGCGTCTCCCCGCTGCGGATGTTCAGGACGAAGCGCTGGTTGCCCGCCCGGAGCTGCGCGAGGGCATCCTGGGCCGACATGGGGGGCATCGAAGCGGTGGGCATGGCGCGGTTCTCTGGTGTGACAGGTGGAGGGGCCAAGGTGGCGACCCGGCGCTGCGCTATACACCGGCCGGGCCACCGGGGGCTGGGCCGTCACAGCGCATTGATGCGGGTCAGACGCCGAGTCCGTGTCGAATGCGGTCCACGATTTCCGCCGGCGGCGGCGTCACGTCCACGCGCAGCGCGCGCGAGGGCGCCTCCATGGTCGCCAGCTGGCTCTCCAGCAGCGACGCCGGCATGAAGTGCCCCTGCCGCTGCGACATGCGGCGGGAGAGCACGTCGCGCGGCGCGTGAAGGAAGACCCACTTCACCTGCGCCGGGTCCAGCGCCTCCAGCAGCGCGCGGTAGGACCGCTTGAGGCCGGAGAACGCCATCACCACGTCCTCGCCCCGCGCCAGCGCCCGCGCCACCTCGTCGCGCAGCTTGCGCAGCCAGGGCGCGCGGTCCTCGTCCGTCAGCGGCGCGCCCGCGGCCATCTTCAACACGTTGGAGCGAGGGTGCAGGTCATCCGCGTCGACGAAGCGCCAGCCCAGGTCGGCCGCCAGGGCGCGACCCACCGTCGTCTTCCCCGCTCCGGACACCCCCATGACGATGACGACCATTGACGCGAAACCTCCTGGCCGAGGGGCCTTCCCCCCATCGTGGGGCGCCCGGCCGCTTCGCGCCACCCCTCCGGCCGCGGAATGCCCACCGCATCACGTCCTGGGAATGTCAGCCCCGGGGGTAAGCTTCCGCTCATCGCCGCGCGGGGCGCGGCACGGAGGGGCGGCCATGGCGGACATCGCGGATGGGGAGCAGCTGTCGGTCCAGGGCTCGGGTTCCAAGCCCTACATCCTCAAGAACACCGGCGGCGTGTACTCGTGCTCCTGTCCCGCATGGCGCAACCAATCGGTGGCCATCGAGCGGCGCACCTGCAAGCACCTGCGCCGCGTGCGCGGAGACGCTGCGGAGGACGCGCGCACCGGCGGCGCCACCAGCGGCACCACGGCCCCCGCGCGCGCGGCGAAGAGCCCCTCGGCCGCTGACGACGCGAAGGCTCCGCCCCTGCTGCTGGCCCAGTCGTGGGAGAACGACGTGGACCTCACCGGCTGGTGGATGAGCGAGAAGCTCGACGGTGTGCGCGCGTACTGGGATGGCAAGCAGTTCTGGTCCCGGCTGGGCAACGCGTTCCTCGCGCCGGAGTGGTTCACGGCAGGGTTGCCGGACTTCCCGCTCGACGGTGAGCTGTTCGGCGGGCGCAAGCGCTTCCAGCGCACGGTGAGCATCGTCCGCCGGCAGGACCGGAGCGCCGACTGGAAGGAGCTGGCCTTCGTCGCCTTCGACGCCCCCGGCGTGGAAGGCCCCTTCGAGGCGCGGCTGGAGCGCTGCCGCCTGTGGATGGAGGACACCCGGCCCGCGCACGCGCGTTGGCACGAGCACTCGCGCTGCGACGGCACGGCGCACCTGCGCGCGGAGCTGGCGCGGGTGGAGGCGCTCGGGGGCGAGGGGCTGATGCTGCGGCAGCCCGGCTCGCGCTACGAGGCGGGCCGCTCGCACACGCTGCTCAAGGTGAAGCGCTTCAAGGACGACGAGGCGCGCGTGGTGCGCCACGTGCCCGGTGCGGGCCGCCACAAGGGGCGGCTGGGCGCGCTGGAGGTGGAGCTGCGCAACGGCAAGCGCTTCAGCGTGGGCACGGGCCTGTCGGACGCGGAGCGCGCGTCGCCACCGCCCGTGGGAGCCATCATCACCTTCCGCTACCAGGAGCTGTCGGACGACGGCATCCCTCGCTTCCCGTCGTACGTGGGTGTGCGCGTCGACGCCGCGCCCTTCGCCGCGAGCTGAGGCCAGCCGTCCCACGGCAGGAGTCACCGGTCCGCTGGTCGACGGAGCGGCGGCGCATTGCCACCTGACAGACGGTGCGCGGCCGGGGTGATGCGCGCCGCGGCGGCGCCCTGGTGTCTGCTTCTGGGAACCATGCACTGCGAGCTCTGTCTGACCGAGCATCCCCGAGATGTGGCGTGTGGCGGCGAGCCCTGGACGCAGGTGTACCTGTCCACCGGCGACGCGGAGGCTCCGCTCGTGGACCTCACGGGCCAGACGCTGGGGCACTACCGGCTGGTGCGCCGGCTGGGCGCTGGCGGAATGGGCACCGTCTACCTGGGGGAGCAGACGCGCATCGGCGCGCGTGTGGCGGTGAAGGTGCTGCACCCCCACCTGGGCCGGGACGAGAGCCTGCGCGCGCGCTTCTACGCGGAGGCGCGCACCGTCAACGTGGTGGGCCACCCGAACATCGTCCACATCTTCGACATCAACGAGGCCCCTGGCGGCATCCACTACTTCGTCATGGAGTACCTGGAGGGCGTGCCCATGTCACACCTGCCGCGCCCCATGTCGCCGGGGCCGCTGGTGTCGCTGCTGGCGCAGGCCTGCGACGCCCTGGACGCGGCGCACCGCTGCGGCGTGGTGCACCGGGACCTGAAGCCGGACAACCTCTTCGTGGTGCGGCACGCGGGGGAGCCGCCGTCGCTGCGCGTGCTGGACTTCGGCGTGGCGAAGGCGCGCCGCCCCCACCCGGGCGATGACGAGACGGCTGCGGGCATCATCCTGGGCACGCCGGCGTACATGGCCCCGGAGCAGTCCGCGGGGCAGCCGGTGGACGGGCGCGCGGACATCTACGCGCTGGCGGTGACGGCCTACTACCTGGCCACGGGGCAGCTCCCCTTCGAGCGAGGGCAGATGGTGGAGCTGGCGCTGGGCACGGGCCCGGTGGGCGCGCCGCCGCCCCACCTGCTGGTGCCCGGGGTGCCGCCCGCCCTCTCCGAGGTGCTGCTGCGCGCGCTGGCCCGCCGCTGCGAGGACCGCTACGCCACGGCGCTGGAGTTCAAGGAGGCGCTGCTGCTGGCCGCCGCCCAGCCCCTGGCCGCCGGGCTGCCCTCCGACACGCCGCCGCCGCGCAGCCACACCCCGGTGCCCTCCCTGGCGTGGCTGGACACCGACGACGCGGCGACGGAGCCCAACGCCCTCACCCCGCCGCTGACGTGGGTGGCGCGGGTGCGCCGCCGCTCGGGCGCGGGCGACGTGGAGGTGCTGTGCACCGAGCTGAGCCGCGGCGGCCTCTTCATGTGCTGCGCGGACCCCTTCCCCCGCCTCTTCAACCGGCTGGAGTTCACCCTGCTGCTGGCCGGGGAGCTGGTGGAGTGCGCGGGCGAGGTGGTGCGGCACGTGGACGCCGCCCAGGCGCGGACGTGGGGCATGCCGTCCACCGGCGTGGGCGTGCAGTTCGTCAACCCGTCGGCGCGCCTGTGCGACCTCATCCGCCGCGTGCAGCCCCGCAGGCTGGCCACCCCCGCCACCACGCTGCCGCGCGCGGAGGTGGTGCTCTGAGCCGCGGGCGCGCGGGCGCGCGCGTCAGCGCACGGTGAAGGCCCGGGAGGCCCCCGCGTAGGGCCGGATGTTCCCGTCCCAGCCCGACTTCCAGTTCCCCTCGTGGACGAGCCGGTAGGTGCCGGGGGCCGCGTCCGCGGGGATGTCCCACGTCACGGTGACGTGGGAGCAGGCCAGGGTGGGCACGCAGTTCTCGCGCCGCCACTGGTAGCGCGTCTCCCAGTCCGCGTCGGTCGCCACGTCGGTCCAGGTGCCGTTCGACTCGCGGCGCTGCACGCGCAGCAAGGTCCCCTCCTGGCGCAGGTCGTTCTTCGGGTGCCCGCCCCAGAAGGTGACGCTCACGGTGTCGCCGCGCGAGTACGCGGCGCGGGCGTCGGTGACGACGTCGCCGAAGTCCACCCACAGCAGCTTGTCGTCGAACACCACGCCGGGCTGGAGGCTGAGCTGCTCGCCGCGCAAATCCCTGGGCGTGGGGCCGGGAGGCACGCCCGCGCCGTCCCGCAGGGCGGTGGCCAGCGTGTGGAAGGCCTGCTGAATGGCGGCCAGCGTCCAGGGGCCGAAGTGCGTGGAGGCGCCCTCGTAGTCCTGGCGCGCGTACTCCTCCCGCGTGGACACGTAGCCCGAATAGGCGTTGGACAGGCCCGCGATGACGACATCCGTCACGCCGGTGGGCGCCAGCGCCGCCTCCACCGTCTGGCGCAGGCGGCGGCCGGCCATGGTCGTCAGCTCGAAGGGCACCGCCACCAGCGCCAGGTTGCCGATGGTGACCAGCTGCATGGGCAGCACCTCGGGCGTCCACGGGAAGGGCTTCATGGTGCCCATCTCCAGGGCGATGGGCTTCTCGCCCTGGCACGGGGTGGTGGTGAGCGAGCAGCTGAACTGCTCCCAGCCGTCGCGGGCGGCGGAGCAGGTCACGCCCTCCAGGCCGACGCCCGGCCCGTCCTCGGCGCCCGCGAGCATGGACACGCCGATGGCCGCCGGGCAGGTGCTGCGCGGCGTGCCGTCCGCGAAGGAGGGCGCCACGTCCACCGCGTCCATCTTCACGTAGGTGTGCCGGTAGTCCACGCCGCCCGAGAGGGGGGTGCCCGCCTCCGCCCACAGCTTCGCGGCGAAGTCGTGCTGCTTGTGGCCCGATATCGCCGTGTCCTCGAAGTCGTCGGCGCCGCCGCCGTTCGTCCCGCCCAGGACGTTGGGCGTCACGTCTCCCTCGTTGGCGTTGGCGAAGGCGGCCACGAAGTCGCCGCCCCGCGCCTGCTCGGCGAGGGACGAGGCCAGGCCCTTGTTGTCCCCGCTGATGAGGGTGTTGCGGTTGCCCATGGACGTGGCGTGCACGGCGAACCAGTCGATGAAGCCCACCTCGGTGCCGTCCTCGCGGGTGAGGCGCAGCAGCGTCATCCGCGTGTCCACGTCGTGGGCATAGCGGGCGCGCTCCTCGGCCGGGTTGAGCAGGTAGGCCTCCGGAGAGCGGTTGCGGCTGGCCCCGAGCAGGTCCCCCGAGGCCAGGCGCAGCGTGCCCTCGGCGAGCCGCTCATGGGCCTGGACGATGGAGGCGACGATGCCGGAGACGATGGCCTCGAAGTTCTGCGGCGAGAAGCCCAGCGTGGTGAGGTTGTAGAGGGTGTAGTGCGAGAAGCCCCCAGGCCCAGAGTGGGTGTGGGTGGCGCTCAGGAGCACGTTGTCGTCGGTGTAGAGGTCGCCATAGCGCGCGCGCAGCCGCTCCACGACCTGCTGCTTCACGGCCTGGAACACCATGCCGAGGTCGGCGCTGACGAAGGCCACCCGCTTGCCGTTGCAGGGCGAGGCGATGACGAACGCGCGCGAGCGCAGCCGCTGGTGGATGCCGGAGGTCTGCTGCTCCAGCATGCCGTACCCCATCATCCCCACCTCCGCGGCGGGGCCGGTGATGTCGGCGCGGCCCGCGCCCACGAGGAAGCGCCGCGAGTCCTCGCACGCGCCGGAGAGCGCGCGCCCGTCCGCCTCCGGGTGTGGCGAGGTGCGCCACGGCTGGCTGGCCGCATGGGCCACCGTCGAGAGTACGAGCAAGAGCGCCAGCGGGCGCCAGATGATTCGGGTGCGCAAGACCTGCCTCCCAGGCGACAGGGGACACGCCCCCGCAATGGAAGTGGATAACGCTCCAGGGCAGGCGCGCAGTTCCGGAAGGAGGCGCCGTCAAGCGGGCTACAGTCCGTGCGAGGGCCGCGCCGGCCAGCGCTCCCGGTGGCATCCGCTCCGCGCGCCCTCCCCGCGGCGCGGCGGGGCGGCCCTCATGCGCCCGCCCTGCTCGCGGGGGCCCTGGATGGCGCCGCGTTGAGGGTCACCCGGAAGGTGGTCCCTCCCCCCATCGACGACTCCACGGAGATGTGGCCCCCGAGCGCCGTCACAATCGTGTCGCAGATGGAGAGCCCCAGGCCGGTGCCCAGGCCGGAGGACTTGGTGGTGAAGAAGGGGTCGAAGATGCGGCGCAGGTGCTCGGGGGGGATGCCCTGGCCCGTGTCGCTCACCACCACCAGCACCCGGCCGCCCACCTCCACGCGCGTGGTGAGGCGGATTTCGTTCGTCTCCGTCGCGCCCTCCTCGATGGCGTGCGCGGCGTTGATGAGGAGGTTGAGGAACACCTGGAACAGCTTGCCCTCGTTGCCCTTGACGAGCGGCACCTCGCCATAGTCCTTCACAAGCCGGGCGCGCGCGCGCACCACGCTGGCGGCCATCTGCGAGACGGACTCCAGCACCTGGTGGACGTCCACCGACTCTTCCTTGCCGTCCTCCACGCGGGAGAAGACGCGGAGCTGGCGGACGATCTGCCGCATGCGCTCGGCGCCCTCGCGGGCGTCGTCGAGCACCTGGCGCAGCTCCACCATGTCCTCCGGGGACAGCATGCGCGGGCGCCCTCCGCCCACGGCGCTGTGGAGGAAGTCCAGGTTGGACAGCACGTAGGCGAGCGGGTTGTTCAGCTCGTGGGCGATGCCGGCGGCCAGCAGGCCCATGGAGGCCATGCGGTCGGTCAGCATCAGCTGGGCCTGGGTGCGCTTGCGCTCGGTGAAGTCGCGCGCCACGGTGATGCGCGCGGGCGAGCCGTCCAGCACGACGGCCAGCGACACCAGGTCCGCCACCACCACCTCGCCGTCGCTGCGCACCAGCGGCATCTCCACCACGCGCGCCGCGCTCTTGCCCTCCAACGCCTGGCTCAGGTGGAGCTGCGCGGCGCCCCGGTCCTCGGGGCGGACCAGGTCCAGCATGTGGCGCCCCACCAGCTCGCTGGCGTCCCGGTAGCCCAGGTACTGCACCAGCGCCGGGTTGACGGAGAGCAGCACGCCGTCGCCCACGTGCACCAGCACGGGGTCCGGGAAGGCCTCGATGAGCAGGTGGACGCCGGCCTCGGTGCGCCGCAGCGTCGTCTCCGTGTGCACGCGCAGCGCGTTGGCCGTGCGCTGCTCCAGCGCCAGCGACAGCGCCCCCGCCGCGCCCGACAGCAGGTTCACCTCCACGAGCCCCCAGGGGCTCGCTTCGCGGCAGTTGTCGAAGCCGATGACGCCGAAGAGCCGGTCGTGCACGTGCAGGGGCAGCAGCAGCACGGAGCGCACGCCCTGGGCCTCCAGCATGGGCGCCAGCAGCTCGGTGAAGTCGCGCGGCAGGCCCTGCACGGGCTCGCCCCGGGACAGCCGCTCCGACTGGTGCGGCTGCAGCGCGGCGTTGAACGGCAGGCCGTGCATGTTGGGGTCCTCCAGGTTGGGAGGGACCCCGGGGGCACACCACTCCGCCCGCTGCGAGGCCAGCAGGGTGCCGTCCTCGGCGGTGTGCATCTCGAAGATGTACACGCGGCTGGCGGCGGACACGTGGCCCAGCGGCTCCACGACGGCGCCGTAGAGGTCGTCCGGCAGCGCGTGCCCCATCATCCGCCGCTGCACCTGCACCATGGCTTCCAGGTAGCGCTCGCGGGTGGTGACGGCCTCCTCGGCCGAGCGCCGGGGCGTCACGTCCAGCAGCGTGCCGATGACCTCGCCGGGCGCGGACGCCAGGGCGCGGGCGGACAGCTCCACCCAGCGGAGGCCCTGGCCGCCCTCCGCGTCCACGCGCACCTCCTCACGCGGCGCGGCCCCTCCGGGCGCGGCGGACAGCAGCGCGCGGGCGCGCTCCCGGTCCTCGGGGTGGATGGCATCCACCAGCGGGCGGCCCCACCACGCGGACACCGGCGCGCCGGTGAGGCGCTCCCAGGCATCGCCCAGGAGCGTCAGCCGTCCCTGCGCGTCGAGCTGGAACACCACCTCGTGGAGCAGCTCCGACAGGTGCTGGAAGCGCTCGGACTCCACCTGCCCGACGGGGCACGGGCTCTCGGGCTTCATGGGAGCCAGCAGCGCACATCCCTCGCCAGAGGGAACCGCACCTGAAGCCTTCCCGGGAGCGTTGCCGACCGCCGCTTCCCGCTGCTCGTCTGCCACGTGCTGGCCTCCTAGCGCCTCATCGGAGAGGGGCCGGGGCCCTGACAGCGCAGGCGGCTGCCGGGAGCGAGCCCAGACCCTTCGGTTCCCCTCCCGTGGCGACGTCAGCCCGAAGCATATTGGGTCTCAATCTCCGGAAGTCAATGAAGGCGGGAGAAGTTCACGCTCCGTCTCCGGACTCCCACCCACCCGGAGCACCTGAACGCGGGCGGCGCCGCCGGTCGCCAATGACGCGGGCCGGCACACCGGCGACGATGGCCCACTCCGGCACGTCCCGGGTGACGACGGCCCCCATGGCCACCACCGCGTGGTCGCCCACGGTGACGCCGTCGGTGATGCCGGCATTGGCCCCCACCCACACGTCCGCGCCAATGATGAGCCCGCGCGATGTCACGGGCTGGTCACGCACGGGCCGGTCGGGCGCCATGCCATGGTCGAACGCGTAGAGGGTGGCCCCGGTGGCGATGCGGGTGCCTTCACCGATGCGGATGCCCGCGGCGCCGCCGTCCAGGCTCGCCCGGGCGTTGATGCTCACCCCGGGCCCGAGCACCACCGGGCCATGCAGGAAGACGTCCGCGGCGATGCTGCACCCACGGCCGATGGAGACGGTGCGTCCGGGCTCGGCGAAGATGCGCGCCTCCGGGGCGATGAAGCATCCCTCCGCGATGTCCACCGTCTCCATGTCTCGCAGGTGCTGCTGCACCTCGCGCTGCCAGGCCTCCGCCCACTCGCGGTGGCGGGGCTTGAGGCTGAAGTAGAGCCACGGCATCCAGGAGAGCCGGCGCTTGTGCTGCTCACGGCGAAGCGCGTCCAGGTCCACGCCGTCTCCCTATCATGCTCCCGTGGACGGGCGGGGGCTTCCCGGGTGCTGCGCGCGTCGGCGGCGCGCGGCTCACGGCACCGGGCGCCGCGCCTCCTCGCGCAGGGCGGGACTGCGCCGGCGTAGCGCCCGCGCACAGACGGCCATGAGCAGCGCCCACGCCAGACCCGCCACCCAGCCCCCGAGCACGTCCGTGGGGTAGTGCACACCCAGGTAGACGCGCGTCAGCCCCACGAGGAAGGGCAGCAGGAGCGATACGGCGAGGATGTAGCCCTTGAGCCGCCTGCGCTCGGCGAGCTGGGCCAGCATCGCGCCGAGCGTGAGGTACACGGTGGCGGACAGCATGGCGTGCCCGCTGGGGAAGCTCTGGGTGATGACCTCGGTGAGGTGGGGCACCACGGACGGCCGGGGCCGGGCGAAGAGCCGCTTGAGCAGGACATTGAGGCCCGCGCCGCCCAGTGTCGCCCCCAGCACGAGCAGCAGCGTCCGGTAGCGCCGCACCAGCAGGAGGAAGCCGCACACCGCCATGGTGACGAGCGTCAGGACCGTCACGCCGCCCAGCGCCGTGACGTCTTCCGCCGCGCGCGGCAGCCACCAGGGGCCCCGGGGGTGCGCCGGGTCCTCGGGGCGGCGCAGCGCCAGCAGCACCCGCTCATCGAACTGCTGCGTCTCGCCCTCGCTCACCTCGTCCGACAGGGCGATGAAGGCCAGGCAGCAGAGGGCCAGGAGCAGGAGCAGCCCCAGCAGCCGCGTCACGGCCACATCCCAACCGGACATCCACAGCCAGAGCCTCCACCACATGGCGGCCACTGTATGCACACAGGTGCCGGGCGGGGCGACCCCCACGTGGAGCGCTAGCTGGGCAGGCGGATGCGGTCCTTCCCCGCACTGCCGAAGGCCGCCCCGAGGACGCAGAAGAAGTGCAGCACGAGCCCCGGAATGAAGAAGAACCAGTAGCCGGCCCCCACCATCAGGAACCACAGCGCGGCGCGCAGGAGCTGTCCCTTGTAGAGCTGCCCCAGCCCCGGGATGACGAGGGACAGCACCCCGGCGATGAAGAAGTTGAAGCGGCGCTCGCGGATGATGTCGGTGGCCATGGCGGTCTCCAGTCGTGCTCCCCATATAAAAGAGGGGCCAGGGCGGCGAAAGCCCTGGAGTGAACGGCCGGACGCTCGGGCCCCGAGCGGCACGGCCTCCCCGCGCCCGGCTGTTATCACAAGGCCCCCAGGAGGCACTTCCATGGCCATTGCCACCATCGACCCGACGACCGGCGAGACGCTGCGCACCTTCACGCCCCTCACCTCCGACGCGCTGGAGGCGAAGCTCCAAACGGCCGCCGACACGTTCCATTCCTACCGGCACACGCGCTTCGCCGACCGCGCCACGTGGATGCGGCGCGCGGCCGAGCTGCTGGAGGCCGAGGCCGAGCGCTACGGCCGCATCATGACGCAGGAGATGGGCAAGCCCCTGGAGGCGGCGAAGGCGGAGGCGAAGAAGTGCGCCACGGCCTGCCGCTACTACGTGGAGAAGGCCGAGTCGCTCCTGCGCGACAGGCTTGTCGACCTGGGCAGCGGCCGCGCCTTCGTGCGCTACCAGCCCCTGGGGCCGGTGCTGGCCATCATGCCGTGGAACTTCCCCTTCTGGCAGGTGGTGCGCTTCGCCGCGCCCGCGCTGATGGCGGGGAACGTGGGCCTGCTCAAGCACGCCCACAACGTGCCCCAGTGCGCGCTGGCCCTGGAGGAGCTGTTCCTCCAGGCGGGCTTCCCGCGCGGCGCGTTCCAGGCGCTGCTCATCGAGTCGGCCGAGGTGAACCGCGTCATCGAGGACCCTCGCGTGCGCGCGGTGACGCTCACCGGCAGCGAGGGCGCGGGCCGCGCGGTGGGCGCCGCGGCGGGCAAGGCCATCAAGAAGGTGGTGCTGGAGCTGGGCGGCAGCGACCCGTTCATCGTCATGCCCAGCGCGGACCTGGAGAAGGCGGTGGAGACGGCCGTGTCCGCGCGGCTCATCAACAACGGCCAGTCCTGCATCGCCGCCAAGCGCTTCATCGTCGCCGACGCCATCTATCCCGAGTTCGAGCGCCGCTTCGTGGAGCGCATGAAGCGCGTCACCGTGGGCAACCCCCTGGACGCGAAGACGGACCTGGGCCCGCTGGCCACCCGGGGCATCCTCGACGGGCTCCACGCCCAGGTGGAGGCGAGCGTGAAGGCGGGCGCGAAGCTCCTGCTGGGCGGCAAGCCCCTGGAGCGCCCGGGGAACTTCTACCCGGCCACCGTCCTGGCCGAGCCCCCGCCCCACGCCCCCGCCTTCCATGACGAGCTGTTCGGCCCCGTGGCCACGCTGCTGCGAGCGCGTGACGTGGACCACGCGCTGGCGCTGGCCAACGCGACCCCGTTCGGCCTGGGCGCCAGCGTCTGGACGCGGGACGAGGCCGAGCAGCAACGCTTCATCGACGGCATCGAGGCCGGCATGGTGTTCGTCAACGCCCTGGTGGCCTCGGACGCGAGGCTCCCCTTCGGCGGCGTGAAGCACTCCGGGCATGGGCGCGAGCTGGCGGACGTGGGCATCCACGAGTTCGTCAACATCAAGTCGGTCCGAATCGCCGCGACGGAGGACGCCGCGCGACAGCCGCCGCCTGGACGGTAGGAATTTTCCAATCATTGCCGCGCACGGGAAAGCCAGTGAAAGATGGGGCGCGACAACCCCATACGCTTCTCAGGAGTCAGCCCATGCAGAAGGCTTTCCTCGTCGCGCTGTCCCTTGCCCTCCCCGCCTTCGCCGCCCCCGGGTTCGACTCGGACGCCATGGACGTGGACCCGGAGGAGCTCGTCAGCCAGGAGGCCTCCGACGAGGCCGGCCGGGGCGGCCCCGTGCTGCTCCCCTATTGCTGGGACATCAGCTACACCACATGCACCAGCCGGGGCGCGACGCAGCAGTGCACGGATGGCATCTGGACCGACTATGTTTGCACCTGCCGCGCCTTCGGCTCGCGCAACGTCTGGGATTGCCCCGAGGTCCGCTGAGCAGGGGCCGCGCCCCAGGGCCCGGGCCGGCCTCTCCGCCTCCCGGGCCTGACCTGCGCCCCGCGGCTACCGCGTCCGGACCTGCCCGCCGGGCGGGCCGTGGACCTCCTCCAGCGCCTGCGTCACCGCCTCCACCTCGGCGCCCAGCTGCTCCACGCTCTGCCGGAGCCCCAACCCGGCGACGTCCTCGCCGGAGGTGTCCGCCGAGCGCACCCGCAGCACCTGCGCGTAGAGGCCCTCCAGCGTGTAGTAGAGGCGCATGTGCTCGGCCTCCAGCCGCGCCGCGGCGGTGACCAGCTCCGCGCGCTGACGCCGCTGCGCATCCAGCGCGGCCAGCGCCCCCGCCAGCCGCTCCTTCACCACCGCGTCCGCCTCCGCCGCCATGCGCGCGGCCAGCGCCTCGCGCTCCGCGTCCAACCGCCGCGCCTCGTCCGGAGGCGTCAGCGCCCGCAGCTCCCGCTCGCGCCGCACCAACGCGTGGCAGCCCTGGCGCAGCGCCTCCACCGTGCGCTCCGGCGCATGCACCACCTCGCGCAGCACGGCGGGCCCCTCGCCCAGGGCCGCCACCAGCCGGGCGCAGAGGGCGTCCACCTTCGCCACCCGGGCGTCATCCTCCGTCCCCTCGGGCGTGCGCGCCGGAGGGGCGGCCTCGTCGCGGCGGGGACGCTCCAGGTGCTTCACCGACGCGAGGAAGAGCCCCAACGCCACGAAGGCGAGCCACCACAGCCGCCGGGGCTGGCCCAGCGCCATCAACACGCACGTCACCGCCACCGCGACGTAGGCGGCGCCCCGGCCAGGGTTCCTCGAGCGGTTGGACCGCAGCGCCCGCTCGGCGCGGCGCGCGGCCTGGAGCTGGGGAGGTGTGGAAAGCGGTGGGTGGGGATGTCGGCGGGACACGGGGTGACGATAACGACGACACTGCCTCCCAGCGAGGGGCAGCGCTCCATGCGTCGCCTGCTGCATATGCAACAGGAGTGAAACGGAAGTGCTCAACCGTTTGCAATCGCCCGGGGAAACTCCGTAGAGAATGGGCCCTGGCGGGGGGCGAAAAAGGGGGCTGGTGCCGTGGAGTTACCGGAGGAGAAGGGGGAGAGCACCGGGTGGGAACCCGAGACCATCCGCGCCCTGCGGGGTGAGCAGAGCCGCGCGGCCTTCGCCCGCCTGCTGGGCGTCACCCCTCTCACCGTCTACCGCTGGGAGCTGCCGAGCGAGGCCCCGCAGGCCCGCCGCCCGCGCGGCCGCGTGGCCGTGGCGCTCCGTCAGCTCGCATCCCGCGGCGGCGCCCCCTCCCCCGCGGTCTCCGCGTCGAAGCGGCAGGAGCTGCACCCCGAGGAGCTGGCGAGAATCCTCCCCTGCGTCACCCACCTGACGCGGGCCGATTGGCGGGCCGCCGAGGAGGACCTGCTGTCGCTGCTGGCCTCGGGCGCCCTGCGCACCCCGGGAGCCCGGGCCATGGCGGCGGTGGGGCTGGCCTACCTCCAGCGCTGGGGCCGCGAGGACAGCCGGGGCGCCTTCACCACGCTGCTGCCCCACCTGGCGCCCGCGGAGGCGGGCATCCTCCCCGAGGAGGTGGAGCTGCGGGTGCTGGCCATGGCGGCCAACCTCTACGCATCGCCGGACGGCAAGCTCTTCGACGCGAACAAGTCGGCCGCATACGTGGCGCGCGCGGACGCGCTGCTGGCCCACCACGACGACCCGGCGGTGCGCTGCCAGCTTCGCATGGCCGAGGTGGCCTGCGGCTTCTACCTGGGCGAGGCGGAGCGCATCACCCACGGCTCCGGCCGGCTGGCCGAGGCGCTCGTGAGCGTGAAGGACCCGGCGCTGCGCCTGCTGGCCGAGGACGCCTGCGCCCACGAGGCGGCCCTGCACGGCGAGGCCACCGGGGCCACGCGCCGCTTCCGCGAGGTGGCGCAAGGCGCCGCGCGGATGGGGTACGCCTTCCTGGAGGCGCGCAACCTGGCCTTCCTCGCCCAGCGCCGGCTGGAGGAGTCCTGCGAGCCGTCCGAGGCGCTCCAGCTGGTGCGCCGCGCGCGGGAGGCCGCGTATGGCGGGCGCATGGCGCGCGGGTTCTCCTTCATCTTCGCCGCGCGCGCGGAGGCCGAGGCCCTGCTGCGGCTGGCGCGCTTCCCGGAGGCCGAGGCCGTGCTGGACGAGGCGGACGCGGTGGTGGAGGAGCTGCGCTGGACGCCGCTCTACCTGACCGTGACGCGCGCGCGCCTGTACCTGCTCACCGGCCGGTACTCGGCGCTGCGCCGGCTGGCCCGGCACCTGTCGGAATACGACGGCACCATCCAGCGGGCCCTCACCGGCGCGTACGCGCAGTTCGCGGAGTCGCTGGCGGACCTCGCCGAGGGCCGGACCGTGCGCGCGGCGGAGGGCTTCGCGGCCGCGGGGCAGCGCGTGCTGGAGCTGGGCGGCTGGCCCTACCTGCGCCGGGAGTGCCTGCTGTACGAGACGTACGCGCGCGTCTACGCCTGCCAGCGCGACGAGGGCCGCGTGCTGCTGCGGCGGGCGCGCATCTTCCTGGAGCAGCGCATGCCGTCCGCGTGGCACTCCGCCCTGCTCCACCGCTTCGAGGCCCTGCTGTACGTGTTGGACGGACGCACCGCCGAGGCGCGGGAGCTGCTCCAGGCCGCGCTGGGCACCTTCAGCCTCACGGGCGACCTGTGCATGGCCGTCTACACGCGCCACCTGCTGGCGCTGCTCGCGCGGATGGACGGAGACCCCGCCGCCGGCGAGCTGCTCGCCGCCAGCGAGGCGGAGCTGCGCCGCGTGGGCATGGTGGTGCACCCGGAGCACTTCATCCACTACCGGAGCCTGGAGCCCGTCACCGCGCCGCCCGCCGCCGGGGAAGGCCAGCGGCTGGGCGCGGAGGCCCTGGTGGTGCCCTTCGAGCGGCTGTCGGTGCGCGGCATGGGCGCCCCCCTCCTCCAGCGCGAGCTGCTGGCCGTGGTGGAGGAGCTCCTCCCCGGCCGCGCGCCCCGGCTGGAGGAGCTGGACTCGCAGGGGCGCGCCACGCCCCTGGGAGGCGACGCCTCCGTGCCCGCCACCGAGTCCGTGGAGTTCGGTGACGGCTGCGGCCGGAGACTCCGCCTGGGCGTCGCGGGCACGCTGCCCCCGGACGGCCGCGCGCTCCTGACGGCGCTGTCCCGGCTGGGCGGCCTCGCGCTGGAGGTCGCCACCCTGCGGGGTTTCGCCCAGGAAGACGCGCCCGCCGACACGGGCGGCGAGGACACGCGCGACGCGGACGTGCCGGGCTTCATCGCCGCCTCCCCCGCGATGCGGCGGCTGCGCGCCGACCTGGCGAGCCTGTCCTCCAGCCGCGCCACCGTCATCGTCACCGGCGAGTCGGGCGCAGGAAAGGAGCTGGTGGCCCGGGCGCTGCACGCCTTGTCCACGCGCGCGCAGCAGCCCTACGTGGCCTTCAACTGCGCCGCCGTGCCCAGGGACCTCTTCGAGGGCCAGCTCTTCGGCTACCGGCGCGGCGCGTACACCGGCGCGGCCACGGACCACCCGGGCGTCATCCGCGCCGCCCACGGCGGCACCCTCTTCCTGGACGAGATTGGCGAGCTCCCCCTGGAAGTCCAACCCAAGCTGCTGCGCTTCCTGGAGAACGGCGAGGTCTTCCCCCTGGGGGAGATGCGGCCGGTGGAGGTGGACGTCCGGGTGGTGGCGGCCACGCACCGGGACCTGGGCCAGTTGGTGCGCGAGGGCCGCTTCCGCGAGGACCTCTACTACCGCCTCCAGGTGGTGCCGGTGCGCGTGCCCCCGCTGCGCGAGCGGCGGGAGGACATCGTGGCGCTCGCCCGCCACTTCGTCCGGCAGCTCACCCCCCAGGGCCTGGAGCCTCCCCAGCTGGGTCCGGACGCCATCGCCGCGCTGATGGCGCACCCGTGGCCCGGCAACGTGCGAGAGCTGCGCAACGTGATTGAGCGGTCGATGGCCTACGGGCCCTTCCCGGCGGTGCTGGGCGCGGAGCAGATGCGCATCGCGGGCTGAAGCCAGAGACATGTCCCCAGCCCGCGATGCGCTCCGCCCTGTTTCCCCACACCCCTGTGGGAAGCGGCTCCAGAGGGCCGTGGCTTCACGCCTCTGGAAGAACACACCCGCGGGACGAAGAGGGGGGAAACTCCGGCCCGGGGTGCCGAGGCCACCGAAGCGGCCTCCATGCGGAAGGCTCGTGCCGCCTGCGCCGTCGCGGCGCCGGGGGCACTGTGCACGGTGTTAAGCACTCTGCGTGCCAGTGCCCGGGAGGGCCATTGACTCAAACGGAAATCATCCATGAGCCCAGCCGGGGGGCAGGCATATCCAATGGATGCAGCGCAGCATCCAACTGAATCATTCCGGATACACTGGATGTGTCGCACATCCCGGGGCCGAACAGCCCGGCTGATGGCCGGGGTGAGTGGCCATGGGGCGTGTGGGACAGCGGCCGGGGTGGAAGTGGGTTAAGGGGAGCGCGATGACCCACGCTGCCTCGTCCCGCCGGTTCCAGGCCTTCAGCCTGGGGGTGCTCGCCTTCACCCTGGCCGTGATTCTGTGGGGTGCCTTCGTGCGGGCCACGGGCTCGGGCGCCGGCTGTGGTGACCACTGGCCGGTGTGCAACGGCGAGGTCATCCCCCGCGAGCCCAGCGTCCAGACGCTCATCGAGTACACGCACCGGCTGACGAGCGGCCTGGCGATGATTCTGGCGGTGTCCCTCTTCGTCTGGGCCCGGCGGGCCCACGCCAAGGGGCACCCGGTGCGCGGCGCGGCGGCCTGGGCGCTGTTCTTCATGGTGACGGAGGCGCTGGTGGGGGCGGGCATCGTCCTGCTGAAGTACGTGGCGGACAACGCCTCGGTGGGACGGGCCCTCTGGATGGGTGTGCACCTGGTGAACACCTTCCTGCTGGTGGGCGCGCAGACGCTGGTCATCTGGTTCTCCCGGGGCCGGGCGCCGCTGCGCCTGCGAGGCCAGGGGCTGCCGGGCGCGATGCTGGGCCTGAGCATCCTGGCGCTGCTGGTGCTGGGCGTCAGCGGCGCCATCGCCGCGCTGGGAGACACGCTCTTCCCGTCCACCACGCTGGCGGAGGGCCTGCGCCAGGACGTGTCGGAGACGGCGCACATCCTCATCAAGCTGCGGGTGCTGCACCCGCTGCTGGCGGTGGGCACGGGCGCCTTCCTGGTGCTGGCGTCGCGGTGGGTGGCGCGGATGCGGCCGTCGGACGACGTGCGGCGCGCGGCCTCCGCCATCACCGTGCTCTACGCGGTGCAGCTCGGCGCGGGCGTCACCAACCTGCTGCTGCTGGCGCCGGTGTGGATGCAGCTCGTCCACCTGCTGCTGGCGGACTTCGTGTGGATGTCGGTGGTGGTGCTGTGCGCGGCGGGTCTCGCGGCGGATGCGCCGCAGCTCGCGGCCGAAGCCACGCCCGCCTCCAGCGCCGAGCCGGTGTAACGGAGCCTGTTCGCCAGACACGCGCGGAGCGAGCGGCCCCGCCCGTACCCATCCCGGGTGATAGGCTCATTGCACCCAGCGTTGCAATCCAGCCAATCGTGCCAACTCAGAGCACCGCACTTCTCGTCTCGTGTGCACTTGCAATCCTTGCCGTGGGATGCGCTAGCAACGCAACCAGCACGGCCAGCCGCCGCACCACGGACCCTCACGAAGCCTACGCCCAAGCCGCTTGCCTCGACAGCGCGACATGCGGCATTCAGCGGTTCGGCCCGGACGCGTGTGGCGTCTCCGCGACTGAAGCGGCCGTGCTCATGACGGGCTCTCAGGTAACAGCCGAGAGCGCGGTGCCGGACATGGATGAGGCACACAATGCCAACCTGCCCGAATGGAAGCGCCGCTGCATCGCGACCTATGCCGAGTGTAAAGACGATGACTGGACAGGCTCCTGCTACGCCTGCTTCCGCTACTGCGAGGGACAGCAGGAATGGCCCCTCAACAAGTGCCGCCCACGCCAGAACAAGAGGTAACAGGCATTGGCCGATGAACTTGAGTGGGAGCCCGTACGAGCCCTCGCGAGGCGCATACGAAACGGCGAACGACTGAGGCTCACTGACGACGTGCGAGCGATGCTGGAGCGCACCGCGCCGGAGGTGGGAATCAGCACAGCTGACGCGGCATCTTCCCTGGGCACGAGCGAAGGAGCTGAAACCCTTCTGCTGGAGTGCGCACGGCGTATCAAGGAAGGGTCCGACCGCCTCGTTGACGCGCTCTATCGAGCGAAGCGCTACCGACAATCGGGAGACCTCGACAGCGCCCGACAGGAGCTGCGAGAGGTGCTCGCCGTCGAAGTGGTGCCGCTCTACCGCGAGATAGCGGAAGGGCAACTCAAAGACATGGCCGACGCGCCATGACAGCGACGGGAGCACGTCTCAGCCGTACTCCAACGCTCGTTGCGACGCGTCGAGGGCGGTGAGCTGGACACGGCACGCTCACGGTAGAACAGGACGGCTTTCCTCCGCCCCTGCCTCAACGCGGACGCGACGCGGCCCCCAAGCGCAAGCCCCGCGGCACCACGAGGCGCTCGACGACGTCGAACAAGCCGCTGACCAGGAGCGCCAGCGCGGCAGCCGGAATCGCGCCCTCCAGGATGAGCGCCGCGTTGTCCAACCGGATGCCGGTGAGAATCGGCTGCCCATAGCCCCCGGCCCCCACCAGCGCGCCCAGCGTGGCCGTGCCCACGTTGATGACAGCGGCCGTCTGGATGCCAGCGAGGATGGATGGCGCGGCCATGGGCAGCTCGATGCGCCACAGTCGCGCCCGCGCGGGCAGCCCCAGCGCCTCCGCGGACTCGCGGACCTCCAGCGGGATACCCGCCAGCCCCGCCGCCGTGTTCCGGACAATGGGCAGCAGGCTGTAGAGGAACAGCGCGGCAATCGCCGGGCGCGAGCCGATGCCCAGCAGCGGAATCATCACCACCAGCAACGCCAGCGATGGCACCGTCTGGATGACCCCCGTCAGCCCCAACACGCCCCGCCCCAGCCGGGGCCGCCGCGCCGCCACCACGCCCAGGGGCACCGCCAGCACCACCGCCGCCAGCAATGACACCCCCACGAGGAACAGGTGCTCACGCGTGCGCGTCCACACGCGCGAGGCCAACCCGTCACCGCGCACCTCCGAGGCAATGCCCAGCGCGCTCGCCAGGAACCCGGCGGCCACGCGGGCCTCCGGGATGCGCTCCAGCCGGGCCTCCGCGTTGAGCTTCACCATGTCCTGCTCGGACACGCGCCCCTCCAGGCGCCGCATCGCGGCCAGCGCCTCGGGCGCGAGCGACTCCAGGTCCTCGCGATACAGCAGCACGGCGTCATAGACGGGGAAGTGGTGCAGGTCGTCCTCCAGCACCCGCAACCCGTACGCGGCGATCTCCGCGTCGGTGGAGTACAGGTCCGTGAGCTGGAGCGCCCCGCTCTCCAGTCCCCGGTACGCCAGGTCATGGTCCAGCCCGCGCACGTCCTGCTGCGGCAGTTGGTAGCTGTCCCGAAGGGCCGGCCAGCCGTCCGCGCGGTCCATGAACTCGTTGCTGAAGCCGATGCGTAGCGCCGGATGGGCCCGCAGGTCCGAGATGCGGCGGATGCCCAGCCGCCGCGCCTCCGCCTCCTTCATGCCCAGCGCATAGGTGTTGTTGAAGCCCAGCGGCCGGCTCATCCGCAGGCCGGCCTCCGCGAGGGCCGCGCGCAGCGCCGCGTCGTCGGGCAGGTGGCGCCCCGACAGCAACTCCTGCCGCAGCGTGCCCGTGTACTCGGGGTAGACGTCGAGCTCGCCCCGGCGCAGCGCCTCCCAGAGCACGGCGGTACCACCTAACTCGCGCCGATGCGTGGCACGCGCGCCCGTGCTCCGCGCGAGCTGCGTCGCCGCTTCGCCCAGGATGACGGACTCGGTGAACTTCTTGGAGCCCACCCGCACCCCGTGCGTCCCCTCTCCGGACGTCGAGGCGCTTCCACAGGCGAACACGAGCAGCGACACCAGGAGCACACCCCACGCGCCCCTCACGCTCCGCCTCCCGTCCCGCCGCCGGGCAACGGCCGCTGCGCCTGGATGAAGCGCGAGACGAAGGGGTCCGCGGGCCGTGTCTCCAGGTCCTCGAGGCGCCCCTGCTGCACCACGCGCCCGTCGCGCATGAGCAGGATGTCGTCGCCCAGGAAGCCCGCCTCCGCCAGGTCATGCGTCACCAGCACCACCGTCTTGCGCAGGCGGACGAAGATGTCGTGCAGGTCCCCTTGCAGCTCGTGGCGCACCAGTGGGTCCAGCGCGCCCAGGGGCTCATCCAGCAGCAGCACGTCCGGGTCCAGCATCAACGCGCGCATGAGCGCCACCCGCTGGCGCTGGCCTCCGGAGAGCTGCGCGGGGTAACGCGCCAATGCGTCCGTGGGGAAGCGCGTCAACTCGACCAGGGCCCCCAGCCGCTCGCGCACCTTCGCCGCGGACCAGCGCAGGTGATGGGCCATGAGCGTGACGTTCTCCTCCCCCGTGAGGTGCGGAAAGAGGCCTCCGCCCTGGAGCGCGTAGCCCACGCGGCGCCGCACCGAGAGCAGGGCCTCGCCGCCGGAGGGCAGGGGCTTCCCGCCGAAGAGGACGCGCCCGGTGTCGGGGGGCAACAGGCCGTTGAGCAGCCGCAGCAGCGTCGACTTGCCACAGCCACTGGGCCCGAGCAGCACCGTGGTGCGCCCCGTGGGCAGCTCCAGGCTGAGCGGATGCAGGGCCTGAATCGCCCCGAAGCACTTGGAGACATCCTGCAGCTCGTACACGCGGTGCCGTCCTTCGCCAGCGTCAAGGCAGGGTGAATGCGCCGTTGCAGACGGCGGGATAGGGAAGCGCGGAGGCGCGGTGGCTGCACGCGGCGAAGAGCCCACGCCCCTCCCACTCCACGGCGGCGGTCCACACGACGAGCGGTCCTTCGGGCGACGGCACGGTGAAGCGTTCACAACGCGTATCCAGGTTCTCCAGGCGGCAGGGTACCTCCTCCACCGGTCCCGCGCCCGGCAGCGCCTCCCGCAGCGCCTCCACGCTCCGCGCGCGCCACCGTGACGTCTCGTCGGACCGGGCTGGTTGGTAGAGGCTCCACATCATCGAAGCGTCCGCACAGCGGATGCGCCCCGCTCGCGCCGTGGACGTCGACAACTGGCAGTCCGAGGGCACGGCCAGGGCACGCCACGGCAGACGCGGTGGGACGAGCAGCGCCTCGGCGCCCAGCGCTTCCCCCTCCGGATTGCCGTTCGACGCGAGGTACTCGAACAACTCCACGCAGCGCGCCAGCAATGGCCGCTCCTGGGCCCTCGCCACACACCCGAGCTGCCGCACTCTGTCCAGCTCGCCGGTGACGGCGGTGACGTAGCCTCCAGCACGGCAGCCGCCCGCGGCACACAGCTCGAAACGGAGCGTGGGCCACGGCCTGCCCATGAGCGGGAGCGCATCCTCCACGAAGGTGACACCGGCCCCCAGGCGCTGGGTGACGCGGGCCTGGGCCTCATCGAGCGCCAGCGCTCGCGTCAGGTCACCTCGCTCGGCCAGCCAGACGGTGAGGCCGTCACATCGATACAGCCGGGAGTCCTCGGTGTCAGGAACGGGCACGCAGCCCTCGAACAGCGCGCGGGCCTCGGGCACGAAGGGGCCCACGGGCGTCGCGCCTTCTGGAGCGACGGGAGGCGCGCGAGGCACGGGCGTGGCGCACGCGCACAGGTACACCGACAGCAGCCACGCGGCGATCCTCATGCCCGCGGAGTTAGGCGCCGCGCCTTGGCCACGTCAACCGGCGAGGCCCGGCGAAGCCACGCCACGTTCACTCGATGGACGCTTCCAGCCCCCGCGCCCGCTGCAGGGACTGGTCCGCGAGGTTGCCCGTCCTGTCGAGCATGAGGACGAAGGCGTGGTCGTCCTTGAAGCGCTCCTTGCCCTGCTGCACCACGTGCTGGGTGCTCTCCTGGTCCGCGATGACGCGCTTCAGGAAGTCCGTGTCGAACACCGTCCCCTCCGCCTTGCGGAGCACGGCCAGGTGCTGCTGCGCCTCCCCCACCGCTCGCTCCAGGCGGGCATCCGCGCGCTGCATGGACATGTCCTGCCCGGCGCCCCCTCCCGACCCGCCGATGCCCGGCGTGTTTCGGGGCCGGGCGAGGTCCGCCACCACCCTGTCCATGGTGGGAGAGCCGCCCCAGCGCTTCAGGTCCTCGAGGTGGCGGCGGTGGTCGTCCACCATCCGCTGGGCGAGCTGGCGCACCTGCGGGTTGGCGGACTTCTCCAGCGCCAGGTTGCCCGCCGCGATGGCCTGAGCGTCGGCGAGGGCGAGCCGCGCCAGGAGCAGGTCGCGCTCCGACAGGACTTCGCGCGCCGCCTGCGGCTGGCTCGCCTCCGCGCGGGAGACCCGTCCCACGAGGGGAGCGATGCCCAGCATGGCCGCCAGGACCGCCACGCCACCCGCATTGCCAAGCCTTCCAGCCATGCCCACCTCCAGACGAAGCGTTGTCCGAAGGTGGGCCTCGCGTGGCGGGGCTGGCAACCACGGCCCGCCTGACGGAGCCTCCCCGTGGGGCCCCTCGACACACCCCTCAGTCCTGGCCCTTCGCTGGCACCAAGACGTTCGCGCCGCCACGCCCGCTCAGTGGGACCACGCCGAGCGTGACGGCGGCGCCGTCCGGGGCGCTCGCGTGGGTGGCCTCGGCGCGGAGCATCGGCAGGCCGTGCGGCTGTTTCTGGAGGAAGGCGATGAGCTTCTCGCGGACGAGGCACCGCAGGTCCCACGCCTTGCCCGAGTCCGGCGCGCTCACCAACGCGCGGAGCTTGATGGTGCGCTCGGTGCACTCCGTCACCTGGAGGCCCGCCACCTTGCCATCCCAGAGCCCCTTGCCGTCGGTCTCACAGATGCGCCGCAGCTCGGCGCGCACCGCGGGCACGTCGGTGCGGAAGTCCACGAATATCTCCGCCGTGCCCATGATGTCGGGCGACACCTTGCTCCAGTTCTGGAACGGCTTGTCGAGGAAGTGGCTCATCGGCACCACCAGCCGGCGCAGGTCCCACACCTTCACGACGATGTACGTGAGGGTGATTTCCTCCACCCAGCCCCACTCGCCCTCCACGATGACGGTGTCACCGATGCGCACCGGCTGGGTGATGGAGAGCTGGATGCCCGCCAGCAGCGTGGAGATGGACTTCTGCGCGGCGAGGCCCAGCACCAGGCCGGCGATGCCCGCGGAGGCCAGCAGCGACACGCCCACGTTGCGCACGGCCTCGAACTGGAGCAGCAGCAGCGAGCCCGCCACCAGCACCACGGAGCACTCGATGACCCGGCGCATGACGGCCAGCTGCGTGCGCAGCCCGCGCACCCGCGCCACGTCCTTGCTCTCCGTGCTCACCCGCTGCTCCAGGAAGCCCGCCGCCAGCCGCACGAAGCGCATGAGGAACCACGCCACCGCCACGATGACGAGCGAGCGCGCCACCACGTCCACCAGGTGCTGCGCGGGTGGAGGCAGCAGCAACATGCGCGTACCGGAGGCCACCACCACCGCCGCCACCGGGTGACGCAAGGGGCCCTTCCCCGCCGCCACCAGTTGGTCATCCCACCCCGCCTGCGTCATGCCCGTCGCCCGGGCCCCCAGCCGCAGCGCCACCGCCTCCACCAGACGGCCGGTGAGCCACGCGGCCACCACCAGCAGGCCCAGGCCCAGCCACTGCCACAGCTCCAGCACCCACACCGGCCGGACGAAGAGCAGCGGTGGCAGCTTCTCCAGCAGGGGCGAGCCGTACACCGTGAAGAGCGTGTCGATGGCGCGCACCGTGTCCTCGCTGACCACCCAGACGGGCCCATCCGGGCCGTCCACGCGCTGCAAGCGGACGTCCACCGAGCCGCGCGGCAACGGAATCTGCCCCAGCGAGGCGTAGACAGTGCCGGCAGCGTCACCTTCCGGCTTCTGGCTGATGTTCGAGAAGTCCAGCCACAACATCCGGTCCAGCACGAAGACGAGCCGCCGCGCCAGCCGCAGACCCTCCTCGGCCTGCTGCCCCGGTGGTAGGTGAGACAGGGACAGATAGTGGGGCGCGCGTGCCGCGTCTCGCGCATGCGCGGCATCCAGGAAGCCTGACGCCGTCGCCATGGGCGTGCGCCGGTCCACGTCCGCGGGAGGCTCGCCCAGGCCCTCGTTCAGCGCGAGCCCCGGCAGGGGCAGCAGCAACAACACGAGTAGGGCGAGTGAACGGCGCATGTCAGCTCCTTGCTGAGACAAATGGCAATGATTTGACCTCCAACAATCACGAACATCCTCGACTGTCCAGGGTCGATGTCACGCGGCATCGAGGCGGAGCGAATGCGAGGCATGCAGGTGAAGAAGCGCTGGGGGATGGCACCTGTCTGGGCTCGCTCACGCGCCATGACGCCCCCGTGTCATCCGAGGCACATGAGGCGAGGCGCCAGGCATGCGCTGGTACGCTGTGCCCCATGGCGAGCGTCCTCATGGCAGCACATCCGACGGCGGGACACACCCAAGCGCTCCGCGCCATCGGGGGCCGATTGCGAGCGCTTGGACATGACGTGTCCATGGCCATCACGGTGGCCTCCGTGCCCTTCCCGGGCCTGCTGCCGGAGCCGCTCCGCTACGCCTCCCAGCTCCCCGAGGCGCTCCGGCGCGACGGCTTCCGGCTCGTGCCCCTGCCACCCTCTCCCGCCACGCTCTGGTTCGGCGCGCGCATCACCCGGGCGCGGGGGCTCGACGAGCTGGCGCTGGCGCTGCGGCTGTTCACCACGGGCATGGAAGCCCAGGCCCGCCGCATCGCCGCGGCCATCGAGGCCACCAACGCCGACGTCGTGCTGGCGGACTACCTCATGCCCGCGGCGCTGCTCGCTGCCCGCATGACACGGCGGCCCTACGCGGCGCTGTACCACTCCGCGCTCCCTTTTCACGTAGAGGGCGCGGCGCCCTTCGGCAGCGGACTCCGGGACGACGCGCCTCGCGACGAAGCGTGGACGCAAGCGGAGCAGCGGGGCATCGCGCTCCTGCGCTGGTTCGACGCGCGCGTGGCCCGGGCCGCGAAGGCGCTGCGCGTGCCGCTGAGGGCGGAGGGCCTGCTCGCCGCGCCCATCTCCGAGGACCTCAACCTGATGGCGACCACCCCCGAGCTGGAGCCCGGCTTGAAGCCGCTGTCCGGCCCGGTGGAGATGACGGGGCCCTGCCTGCCGCGCACCCTGCCCGCCAACAGGGATGACCCGGCGCTCGCCGCCATCGAGCCCGGTCGCACGCACGTCTACGTCTCGCTGGGGACGGTGTTCAACGGTCAGCCACAAGTCTTCCACACCCTCCTCGACGGTCTGGCGCGGCACGACGTGGGCGTGGTGGTCAGCGCTGGCGCCAGCTTCGAGCGGCTCCAGGCGCGCGCCGGCCCGCGCACGCATGTCTTCCGCAGCGTCCCGCAGGTCCCTCTGCTCCAGCAGGTGGACCTGGTGGTGACCCACGGTGGGAACAACACCGTGCAGGAGTCACTCGCGGCCGGGCGGCCCATGGTGGTCGTCCCCTTCGGCGGCGACCAGCTCGCGAACGCGCGGCGCGTCGAGCGGCTCGGCGTGGGCACCGCCATCCTACCCTCCGAGCTGAGCGCCGCCGCCATCGCCCAGGCGGTCACCCAGGTGTCGCGCCCCGAGGTCGCCACACGGGCCCGCGCGCTGGCCGCGACGCTGGCGGGCGTGGACGGCACCGAGCGCGCGGCCCAGGCCGTGCTGCGGCTCGTCCGGACATGAGTCGGGACGGGGCCCCCTCGGGTCTGTGAAGCGGCGGGCGCGGGCGGCTGCGAAGCCACCCGCGCCCTCACGTCACAGCGGTGCTACTGGATGCTCCACACCACGGTGCCGCTGCACGAGCCGCTGGAGTAGCAGCCCGCGCGAATCTGCAGGGTGGTGGCCGTGGGCGAGGTGTACGTCAGGCTGGAGCCCCGGCCACTGCACGCGTCGTCGTTGGCGGCCGCCTGCGTGGCGCCATTGAAGAGCCGCAGGTAGGTGTCGCCCGTGAAGGACGCGCCCGCCAGGCCGCAGGTGGCCACGGTGAGCGTCTTCCCCGCGGCGATGGTGACGTTCTCGTTGGCGGTGTTCTGCAGGGCGCTGTTGGTGTTGGTGACGTTGAAGCTGAAGCTGCCGCTGGTGGAGCCACTGGAGCCGCTGGAGATCGTCCAGGCGACGCTGCCGGTGCAGCTGCCGCTGGAGTAGCAACCCGCGTTGATGATGTAGTCACCGGTGGTGGGGGCGACGTAGGTGATGCTGGAGCCACGGCCCCCGCAGGCGTCGTCGTTGGTGGCCACCTCGTTGCCGACGGCGTTGCGCAGGCGCAGGTAGGTATCCCCGGTGAAGGTCGAGCCCGCCAGGCCGCACGTCGCGATGGTGAGCGTCTGGCCCGCCGTCAGCGCGATGGCGTAGTTGGTGGTGTTCTCCTGGGCGCTGTTGGTGTTGGTGGCGGAGTAGTTGAACGGGTTGCCCGGGGGCGGCGGAGGAGGCGGAGGCGGAGGAGGCGGCTCCGTGGTGCCGCACAGGCGCAGGCTGCCGGCGACGGAGCAGTAGTGGTCCACGGCGGGACGCGCGTAGGTGATGTCCTCGCCGCGGCAGCCCGTGTCGGCGCACTGGTTCACGACACGGCAGCTGCCCTGGCTCACGTAGTCCGTGTCACCGCGGACCAGGATGCCGGCCACGGTGAAGCTGCCGTTCTCGTAGACACCCGAGCCCGAGTTACCGCCGAAGGTGTCCGTGTTGGCGACGAAGTAGTCCAGCGTGCCGGCGCGGGCATCCCGCACCCAGCCGCCATCATCAATCTTGAACGGAATGCCGCTGCCGGAGCCAATCACAGACACGCCCGTGTTCACCGGCAGCGCGGTGCTGCCCGGGCGGACGGGCGCGGGCTCGAAGCGCGGCGTGGCGGCGCGGTCCAGCCGGACGACGGCGTAGTCCAGGTTGCGGCCGTTCACCGTGCCCTGCTGGCGCGCGACGATGGCCTGGCAGGAGAAGATGTCCGCCGTCGTCACCGTCTGCAGCGTCGTGGCCGACGTGCGGTAGAAGTTGAAGACGAAGCGCGTGTTCGAGCAGTCCGACGTGGAGATGCAGTGCCCCGCGGTGAGCACCAGGTCGTCATCGATGAGCGTCCCGGAGCAGAAGGCCGGCGTCGGGTCACTCAGGAAGCGCTGCGTGGAGCAGAGGTTGTACGCGCTCTGCAACGAGGACGCGTTGAAGGTGACGTTGTTGGGGTTGGCGGTGTTGAGGGCCGACGGCCGCATCAGCGCCACGGTGGACTTCTCGGCCCGCTGACGCAGCAACGCAGACGCCGTGTATGCATAGACGTCCGTGCGGTGGTCGGTGCCGTAGACGACGCCCTGCTCCTGCGCTCCCAGCTCCGGGGACTGCGCTTCTCCCGCGGGGTCCATTTCGGGAGCCGGGCCACAGGCCGCGACCGACACGGAACACAACAGCGCGCCGAAGAGCTTTCGGCGGAGGGGAATTCGGGTGATGCGCATAGGCGACCACTCCTGCGAATGAGAGCCCGCCGGAAGGGACGGGCGCTCCCACTCTACGCTCGCCCTTGACGCCATTTCACGTAAACCAAAGATAACGTGAACAACAGGATAAAGTCATTGAAAAGTTATCATTGGGTTTCACGGCCATAGGCCTCCTCGAGCACCACATCGCTGCGCGTTCCCGCGACCTTCGCGGCCTCGACATCCAGCCCCTCGCCATGGCCCCGGCCGCGGCCCTCGAACACCAGGGACGCGCCATCGAAGGACGCCGTGCGTGGACACGACGGCAGCTTCAGCCCGGAGCGCAGCAGGTCACACGGCAGGGAGCTCGCGGACTCGAAGGTGGCGTCCCCCTCCGTCTCGGTGCGCAGCGCGTGCACTCGGCCCGCCTCGAAGCGCAGTGACACCAGCCCCCGGCCCAGCAGCCGCTCCACCTCCGCGCGGGGCCGCGCCTGGCGCCAGGGCTCCTCCCCGCCCTGCGAGAAGGTCAGCCACCGGCGCCACCGCAGCGGCGCCATGCCCAGGGCCCGCGACTCCTCGGGCCGCACGCGCACGGTGCCGCGAAAGGCCTGACAATGCGTGGTGTCACAGACGGGGCGGCCCGGGTGACGGCTGTGCTGCGCGTTGTGCGCCACCACCCGCGCCAGCGCCACGCGGGCCTCGCCCGCCAGCGTCGCGTCCTCGGCGGTCACCACGCCCGCCGTGTACAGCAGGCGCGTGGTGCGGAAGACGAAGTCCGAGCCGCGCCGCGCCCTCATCGCGTTGGCGGAGGTGGGGACGCCAGCAGGTGCCCGGTAGGGCGGCGGCGCGGAGGTGACGAAGACGCCCGCGTAGTCGCGCCCCTCCTCCGGCCCCCCCGGGAAGCGCACGCGCCACGGTGCGCCCAGGCACACCGCCGCGCCCCGCCGCGCGAGGGAGGCCAGCGGCGCCCAGGACTCCGCGCTGGCGCGTGGCACGCCGCCCTCCAGGGCGAAGCCCGCGCCGGGGCAGCGCGCCTCCACTTCCTCCGCGGGCAGCAACCCCAGCACCTGCACGCGCGTGGCCTCCAGCCCGGCCTGCTTGCGCGCCCGCGCGAGCAGCCGGGGCACCTCGTCCGCGAACTGCCGGGGCATGGCGCCGGGCCGCATCACCACCACCACCAGGTCCGCGTCCACGGCGGCAATCCAGCCGAACTGGGGCCGGCTCGCGGCGTCGCGCACGGTGCCCGTCTTCGTGGCCACGCCGGACAGCGCCAGGGAGGCCGGCAGCTCCGACAACGTGCCAAGCGCGGCGTTGTCCGCCAGCAGCGCCACCACGTCCGGCCGAGCCTCCGCCAGCAGGCGGTAGGCCTGCGCCACACCCCACGGCGACACGGCCAGCGTGGAGCGCAGACCCGTGGCATCCGCGATGTCCTTCGGCACGCCCGTCAGCCCCAGCGCGCCCAGCACGGGGCCCCACGCGCCGAACCCCCTGGGCGCCGAGCCCCGTGCCTCCCAGTCCAGGAAGTAGCCGTTGCACGAGCGCAGCAGCGCGGTGCGCGCGTCCACCTTCGCCGGCAGCCCGGGCCCACACGCCCACTCCTGCGCGCCTGCGCGGGCCGGCAGCACCGGGTGCTCCGCGCCCGCCGCATACAAGAAGGGCTTGAGCACCGAGCCGTAGGGCAGCGCGCGCCGCACGTCTCCTTCCGAGACCAGCACCTCGCCCGAGTGGCGGCTCACCACCACCGCGGCGGGCATAGCCGCGCGCGCGCCGACGCCGGCCAGCTCATCGACGGACAGCGGGGTGGTCCACCGCGCGCCGTCCTGACACTGCCGGAGCCTGCGGGACAGCGCCTGGGGGAAGCCCGCGGACTCCCCCAGCACCCGCGCCAGCGCGCGCCGGGCCCGGGGCGTCTCCACCTCCGGCGCCGCCGCCAGCTCCGACGCCGCGCGGGACAGCGACATGTATGGCCCCTCCCTCCACACGGGCAGCTCGCCGCTCACCGACACGGCGAAGGCCTCGTGGAAGAGCCGGTCCTCGCTGGACTGGGGACAGGCCCACCACAAGAGCTGGTGCGCCAGCTCGTGCCGGAGCGCCAGCCGCAGCCGCTCGTCCAGCACGCCCGGCGCGTTCTGCCGCAGCTCCACCCACCCCGGCCGACCCTGGCCGTTGCGCTGGGGCGTCAGCGCCGCGCCCTTCTGGAGGACGATGGAGGCCGGCGCCTTCGCCGGGACGCCGCCGGCCTCCGCCGCGTAGCGCGCCTCCAGCGCCTTCCAGGCGGCCTCCGCCTCGCGGCGCAGCGCCACCTCGGGGGTCACGTCGCCCCGGGTGACGAAGGTGGGGGTGGCCGCGAGCAGCACGGCCACCGTGACGGCCAACCCCATGGACTACAGGTCGCCCTGGCGCTTCTTCGAGGGCACCACCGTCAGCACGTCCGCCGCCGTCCGCCCGTGGATGCTGGCGGCGTACATGTCCTCGATGCGCGCGGGCGGCGCGGAGAAGGTGCCGGCGAACTGCGCGCGCAGCACGTAGCCCACGGTGCGCGGGCTGTCGCTCCACCACGCCGGCTCCTCGAAGAAGAACGTCGCGCGCTCCGGGTCCAGCGCGCGGCGCTTGAGCGCCTCGGGCACCAGGGGCAACGAGTGCGGCGGACCGCGGAAGGCCTTGTCCTCCTGGAGCGGCACGAAGCCCGCGGGCACCGCGTCCTCCACCACGTAGTACGCGGAGCGCACGGGGTTCTCGCCGCGCGCGTCCAGCGTCAGCTCCACGTAGACCTCCTCGCCCTGGGCCACGGTGTCACCCGCGCCCAGCCGCACCTTCCCGCCCTCGCGCAGCGCGTAGTAGGCGCGCTGGATGGACATGCCCTCCGCCCTGGGCTGCACCGCCGACAGCGGGGTGAGCGTGGTGGCGCGCAGCGTGGCCACGCCGTCGAAGCCCCCCACGTCCACGGTGCGCGTGCCCGGCGCCAGCACCGCCACCAGGCCCAGGCCACGGGGGACGAACTTCACGGGCGCCTTCACGCCCTTCACCTCGGGCGCCTTCATGCCCTGCATCGCCTTGGCGTCGCGCTCCAGCAGCCACAGCGAGTGCAGCAGCGCGGTGCTCCGGTCGAAGGTGGACAGGCCGGGCTCGGACAGCAGCTCCAGGATGCGGCGGCGCGCGCGGGTGACGTCCAGCGTGCCGAACGAGGCCGCGTGCGCGGCGATGGCCGTCATGCCCACGCGCCGCAGCGGGAAGTGGAAGAAGGCCGCGGACGGCGTCAGCGGCTGGCCCGGGGTGAGCGCGGCCAGCGTGGCGTAGCCCTCCGCGCTGCGCGCCACCAGCGTGTTGATGCGGGACTGGAGCGCAGGCTCCTTGAGGATGCCGGCCTTCTCCGCGGCCAGCACCGCCAGGGCCAGCGGGTACAGGTCCCCGCCCTCCGCGCCCTGCACCAGCGCCCGCACGCGCGCGGCCTGCTTGGAGCCCTCCAGCCGCGCCAGCACGTAGGCGCGCGTGGCGTCGTATTCGGGCGGCAGGCCCTCCTGCGCCTCCACCCAGCGGGCGCTCTCCACGATGCGCGGGTCGGCGCGGTCCACCAGGCCCGCCTCGGCGGCGTAGGCCAGGCCGTCCAGCGCGATGAGCGTCAGCGGCAGGCTCGGCGTCTCATAGCCGCCGAACCAGGTGAAGCCGCCGCCCTTCACGGACATGTCGAGGATGCGCGCGATGCCCTGCACCGAGCGGCTGCGGGCCTCCGCCAGCAGCGCCTGCGTGTCCGTGTCCAGCTTCGCCAGCGCGCCCGCCTGCTGGAGCACCTGGTACACCGCCACGTTGGGCACGGTGGTGGACACCAGCTGCTCCAGGCAGCCGTACGGATACGTGAGCAGCTCGCGCACGTTGGAGAGCGCCGCGTCCACGATGGACGGCTGGAGCACCAGCTCCACGCGGGACAGCGTCGCCTCCTGGGGCGCGGGGACCTCCAGCGCGCCGCCGCCCCAGGCGCTCACCTTCACCACGTCCTCCATCGCGGCCGGCCCCACCTCGAAGCGCTTGAGGTCCTTCAGCGGCTCCTTGCCCCCGGCCACATTGACTGAGAGCTGCGCGGCGCCCGTGGACGCGGCCTTCAGCATCAGCGGCACCACCTGCTCCCCGCCCTTGGCCAGCTCCACCTTGTGCTCCAGCTGGTCCGCCTTCAGCGCGCCCAGCGACGCCAGCCTCACGTCCAGAAGCTGGCTGCCCGGCGACTTCTCGCCCGCGGACAGGCGCACTGAGGCGAGCGCCTCGTCACCCTCGCGGAGGAACTGCGGCAACGCGGCGTAGAGGTTGAGGCCGCCGCGCGTGGCGAACTCGGCGGTGCCCTCACCGAAGCGGCCGGAGGTGTCCGCCGCCACCGCCGTCACCACCCACAGCGTCTGGTTGGACGGCAGCGTGAAGCGCACCGTGGCGCGGCCATCCCGGTCCGTCACCACCGCCGGGTCCCAGTGCGCGGTGTCGCGCTCCAGGTCCTTCGTCTGGCGGCTGGGCGGCTTGATGGAGGCGAAGGCGTGGTCCGGCAGCCCCGCCATCTTCCGCGCCAGCGCCTCGCCGTACCCGTAGCCCTGGAACTCCGACGAGAAGAAGTTGGACACGTTGTTGCGCGCCGGCGGGTAGAAGAAGTCGAGCACCCCGGGCCGGAACTCGCTCTGGATGGCGTAGACGGCCTTGTCCACCACGCCCACGGACAGCTGCGCCACCACGCCGCGGCCCTCGTGGTCCACCACGCGCACGTCGAGGGTCTGCTCGGTGAGCGGCGTGGCCTCCGCGCGGCGCGGCTGCACCGCCACCGTGAGGGTGCGCTCGCGCGGAATCACGCGGAAGGCCACCGTGCGCTCCTCCCAGCGGCCCGTGCCCGTGGGGTACGCGATGGACGCGTAGACGGCGCTGCCGAAGCGCGTCTCCACGTTGAAGCCGTGCACCAGCGTCCGGCCGGTCAGCTCCACCACCTGCGTGTCGTAGAGCGTGGCGCCCGAGAGCGTCACCCACACCGGGCCCGCGTCACGGCCGCCCGCGCCCCAGCCCTCCGGCATCAGCGCCACCAGCTTCGCGGTGTCTCCCGGAGCCAGCGTCCCGGACAGCGAGGCCAGCGTCAGGCCGGGCACGCGCGCCACCGGCTCGTCCGCGCCGCCGATGACGAGCAGCGACTCCTCGCCCTGCCACGTCTCGCCCTTCTTGTCCTTCACCACCACGCGCGCCAGCACCGTGCCCACCTCGGAGGTGGGCACCTTCTCGCGGTGCGTGCCGTCCGCCGCCGTGGAGAACGAGCGCTTGCCCAGGCTCTTCTCCGAGCCATCCGCCGCGCGCCGCACGAACTCCACCTCGCCCTGCGTCACGCCGTAGGGCTTGCCCGACAGCGTGGTGGCGCGCACCGCCAGCGTCGCGTCGCCGCCCTTGGCCACCACCGCCTCGGAGTAGCGCGCCAGGCCCAGCACCTCCACCTTCGACAGGAAGAAGGCGGCGGTGGCGTTGGCGAAGGTCTCCTGGTCGTCGCGCGCGCGCACGGTGAGCGAGTAACGGTACGGCAGCCGCTCCTCGCCCGCCGCCAGCGCCGGCACCGCCACCTCGATTTCCGTCTCACCGTTCGCGTCGAAGCCGCTGGCGCTGGCCCAGGGGTCGTCATAGGCGCTGCGCGCTTCCACGGACGAGTAGAGGCGCTCGGGCACGCTCAGGCGCCCCTCCGTGGTGGAGGCGCTGCCGTACGTCACGTCGCTGCCCTGCCCACCCTTGCCGGCGTCATCCACCCAGGCGGGCGCGTCCAGCAGGCTGCGGTAGAGGAACACCTCGTACTTCGCGCTCTCGGGCGTCCCTCCGGCGTAGCGGCGGGCGCGCACCTTCGCGCGCAGCGTCTGCCCGGGCACCACCGTCTCCGACGCGGGCTCCACCTCCAGGTAGAAGGTCGGCTTCACGTAGTCCTGCACGCGGGCCTCGCCCTGGTGCGGCTGCCCATCCACCTCCGCCTCCACGCGCAGCACGCCGGTGCCCAGGTCCTCCGGCACCTTCAGCGTGCCGTGGAAGGCGCCGAACTCGTCCACCGCGGCGCGCGTGGTGAGAGCGCGGCCCTCCTGCGACACCAGCTTCACCGTCACCTGGCGCTTCTTCGGCGTGAAGAGGCGCGCCAGGTACGTGTCCGGCTGGCGCACCACGCCCCGGAACTTCACCTCGTGCCCCGGCTTGTAGATGGGCCGGTCGCTGTAGATGAACACGTCCGGCGCCACCGCCAGCGCGGAGTAGAAGTCCGTGTCGACGATGGCCGTGTCACCGCCCACCGACGCGGTGGCGATGATGCGCGGCTCGGACACCTCCAGCGTCACCTCGCCCTTCGCGTTCGTCGTCCCCGCCGGGCCCTTGCCCTTGGGCAGGTACACCTGCACCTCGGCGCCCGCGCGGGGCTTCTGGTCCCGCCCCGCCACGCGCACCAGCACCTGGCCATCCGTCTGCTTGAGTTGCACCGTCAGGTCGCTGACGACCAGCACCACCTGCCCCTCCACCCGGCCCTGCACCAGCTGGAGCACGTAGGTGCCCGCGGGCAGCGGCGCCAGCGTGACGCGGCGCTCCTGGAAGCCGCTCGAGCCGCTCGTGTAGAAGCCGGGGACATTGAAGTCCCGCTCGGCGCCGCCGAGGTCCAGGTTCAGCCACTGGCTGCGCGCCACCTTGAAGCCGGGCGGCACGCCCACCAGCCGCTCCGGCCCCTCCGCCACCCGGGCTAGCGGCCCCCCCGAGCCCGCCACGTCCGGCCGAGCGGGCATCACCTCCCCCACCTCGTCGCGGAAGTCGAGGCTGAGCGCGCCGAGCAGGAACGCGCCCGGCGTGCGCACCGCGTTGAAGCCGCGGCTGAGCGCGCGGCCCGGGTTCTTCAGCGTGGGCGGCGTCTGGTACGCGCGCCGCAGGTCCCCCTGGGCGCGGATGAAGGCGTCCAGGTTCTCCGGCTGGAGGACGCGCAGCTCGACGGGGCCCTTGTCCTCGAAGGCGACGTCCACCGCCACCGGCTCCTGGCTGCCATAGGCGCGCGGGACGGTGATGTAGAGCGGCTTGGCCAGGGCCATGCCGGAGAGCATGAGCGCGGACAGCGCCGCGAGTCGGATGACGCACTTCATGACCCGAAACCTCCAGGAACCAGCGAGTCCCCCTGCACGGTGCCGCGCAGGCCCAGGTACGGCAGCGACTCCAGGTCGCGCCGCGCCGCTTCGAGCTCCGGGGGCGGCGCGCTCGGCATCGGCGCGCTGCGGCTGACCCGGAACTCGGACAGGTAACCGTCCATCGTGAGGCCGCTGAGCAGCCGGCCCGTGTTCACCCCGAAGGCCACCGAGGTGGGCGCGCGCAGCCCCGCCACCACCGGGCCCGCCGCGTTGAGCATGTTGGGCTGCTGGCCCTCGCACGCCTTGCGCAGGCGCTCCAGCTCCGCCGGCGTGGACGCCAGCACCACGTGATTGCAGTGGGTGCCGCGCACCAGCCGGTTGTGGCCGCCGGAGAAGAGGCGCTCCAGCGAGGCCGCGTCGTCGGTGCGGCCCCACAGCACGGCCAGCTCCATGGGCAGCGACGCGTCACCGCGCGGCGTCCACACCAGCGCCACCTGCCGCGTGCGCGTGGGCCCCTTGCCGCCGCCCGCCCGCCAGTACGCCTTGAGCGTCGCCGCATCCAGCGACTCCGGCAGCTTGAGCTGGAAGGCCAGCAGCACCGGCGTGTCCTCCGGCACCAGCTTGAGCAGGTCGTCGGACAGCGGCGCGGCGTCCAGGCGCGCGGGGCCGTTCATCAGCTCGCCCGCGATGCCCCGGCCCACCAGCCGCCCCGCCTCCACGCCGAACTGGAGCCGCGTGCCCGGGGCCAGCCCCATCACGCTCGACAGGAGCTGCACCTCGCGGCCATTGGCCTCCGCGTCGTAGCCCAGCTCGATGTCCACGCCGTCCTTCGCCTTCAGCTTCGGCAGCTCCGCGCACAGGCCGTGGAGCACCGCCACCGGGTGGCGCGCGAGCACCAGCCGGTCGTCGAGCCGGCCCGCCCACAGCGTCTGCTCCGCCACCAGCCAGCGCTTGAGCTCATACGTGGCCGCGCGCTCGCCGCCGGGGCAGTGCTGCGCCGTCATGCCGCCGCGGCTGGCCACGCCGTCCAGCGCCTCGTACGCCGACGCCGCGGCGCGGCCCGGCCTGGGCAGGATGAAGGCCGGCGTGCTCGCCCGCGCGTCACCGCCGAACCACGTCACGCGGAAGGGCGCGTCCAGCAACTGGCCCGCGAAGAGGTCCAGCACCGCGCCCTTGAAGCCCGCCCGGAGGTCCTCGCCGGTGGAGCCGAAGAAGGCGGCCCACGGCCCGACGAAGCCCTGTCCCAGCGGCTTCTGGAGCTGCTCGCGCAGCCACGCGTTTCCCGCCAGCGCGTCCCGCACCTTGCCCGGGTGGTGCACGTCCACCCAGAGGGCCGAGGGTGCGGCGGTGCCGGGCACCTCCAGCGCCGTCATCGCGGGCTCGGGCAGGCCCTCCACTCCGGCCCCCGCGCTGGGAGGCCCCTGGCGCTCGCCGAGCAGGTTCGTCACGGTGCCGCCCCCGTCATGCGCCTGGCCGCTGCGGCGGCCCAGCACGAAGGCTCCCACCACGGCGCCTCCCACGAGGACGGAGACCAGGCCAATGAGCAGCGCCCGGGGCGGGCCACTCCTGGGAGACGTCATGACATCCACTCCTTGAAACGGAAGAAGCCGAGGAAGGAAGCGTTCTGCGGCACCGGGCGCCACTCCAGCGGCGCCTCGGTGGCCAGGTTGTGGAGGACGCCGGTGCGCACCGCGGCGCCCTTCTCTCCCGGGTGGTACACGACGCGCGAAGGCGCGTGGGCCCGGTCCTCCGGGCGCACCACCAGCATCAGGTGGAAGATGGGGCCGGCGTCCTGCTCCTGGCGGAAGGCGAGCACGTCACCGGTGCGCAGCGACTCGCGCGTGGCGTCGTCGCGGCCCAGGAGCTGGAAGCTCTGTTGGAGGAGCACCTCCGCGTCCGCGAAGTCCGACGGCTGGCCCCGGCCATCACGCCACAGCGGCGTGGACAAGCGCTCGGGGGCCACCTGCTTGTACGCGGCCCGGAAGGCGAAGCGGATGAGGCCCGCGCAGTCGCGCTGGTCCGGGTGCCACGCGGCGTCCTGCTGACGCACCTGCGCCAGCGCGACTCGCGCCACCAGACGCCGGAGCAGCACCTCGCGCGACTCGGGCGTGGGCGCCTCCGCCGCGCTCCGCACCTGGGACGGCGCGGACGCGGGGGGCCGCGCGTCGGCGGACGCGTGGAGGAGCAGGAGCAAGGGGAGGACGCGCATGGAGGAAGGAGCTCCGGAGGACGGCGGCGTCAGTACCCGCCACCATCCCCATTCGTCTGGAGCTCCTTGAGGGCCTCGTCCAGGTTCTTCGGCCAGGCGGCGTGCTGGGGACGCGGGTCCTGGGACGGCACGTACACCTCGGCCTGTCCGTTCCCCAGCATGTTCACCCAGGCCAGCACGCGGGTGGTGCCCGGCGTGGCCAGGGGGACGCGCACCATGCGGCGCACCTCGTTGGGCGTCCCGTCGAAGAGGGCCAGGTTGAGCGTGGCCACGGTGTGGGCCTTGTCGCCGCTGGGCCAGTAGTTGGTGGCCACCAGGTACACGCCCTTGGGCGGCGCGCGGTGGATGTAGAGATAGGGGCCGTAGGCGGGCTGGTCGAAGTCACCGCCCTGCGAGTTGAGGAAGAAGGTGCCGCCCGAGGGGCTCGCCGTGTCCGCCCAATAGACGTGCGCCATCTTCCGCAGGTCGAGCACGTCCCCCTGGGTGCTGGCGTCGGTGGGCTCGTAGATGTGCAGGTCGGTGTAGACGCCGTCGGTGTCGCTGGTGAGGACCACCTTGAAGGGCACCGGCGGAATCTGGGCGTAGCTGGTGGCCTGCGCGCGCGCGGTGCCGGCCTGATTGGTGGCCATCACCGTGACGACGTTCTTTCCGCTGGCCGCGGGGAACTTGCGGCTGAAGCGCCCGTTGTACGTGCGCATCAGGTAGCGGTCGCCGTTGATGGACACCACCACCGGGTCGATGGTGGCGTCGCTGATGGTGCCCTCGATGAGCACCATCCGGTCCACCGTCCAACCCCCCGATGGCGCGGACAGGCGGACCACGGGCATCGTCTTGCCCTTGCCAATGGGCACGCCCTGCTGACGGGGATTGGCTTGGGCCGCGGGCGACTGCGCCAGCAGCACGGCGAGGAGGACAGGCAGCATCACGCGTCCTTGAGCAAAGGAGGTCCGCGAGCGTTCGCGGGCGGACAGACTGCGGCAGCACTGCCCTCCTTTTCAAGTCGCCTGCCACCCTCCTGGACGCACAAACCCCGGTGATTCGGTCAATACGTGCGGGTGGAAAGCCACGCCTGGCCGCCCACCCGTGGTGTGCCAGCCACAAGCCTTTGATTCCCAACATCTGAGAGGCGCCACACGCGGTGGGGGAGCAGACCCACCGCGTGCCGGCACCTCTTTCAGGGCGCCGTCGGGCTCTGCGCCTCTGCCGCGACCGGCGCCTCCTGCTTCTCCTCGCCGTCACCGCTGCTTGCGGGCTTGCCCGTGCCCGGAGTCCCCGGAGCTCCCGGCGGCGGCGCCCGCTTGGCGGCGGTGGCGGCCTGGCGCACCGCCTCGCGGGCCCGCTGGGCCACCTTCGGCGTGGGCGCGAGGATCATGAACATCAGACGCCCTTCCATCCGGGGCATCTGCTCCACGACGGCCACGTCCTTCAGGTCCTTGGCCACGTCGTCGAGGATGGCCGTCCCCTGCTCCCGGTGCGTGATTTCACGCCCGCGGAACTGGATGACGACCTTCGCCTTGTTCCCGTCCTCGATGAACCGGCGGGTATTGCGGACCTTGAACTCGTAGTCGTGCTCTTCCGTCTTCGGACGGAGCTTCACTTCCTTGAGCAGGACCGTGACCTGGGCACGCTTCGCTTCCGAGGCCTTCTTCTTCTCCTCGTACTTGAACTTGCCGTAGTCCATGATCTTGCAGACCGGTGGACTGGCCATGGGGCTGATCTCGACGAGGTCGAGCCCCTCGGTCCGGGCGCGTTCCAGGGCCGCCTCGAGGGGCATCACCCCGAGCTGGCTGCCGTCAGGACCGACGACGCGGACCTCACGGGCACGGATACGGCGGTTGGTTCTCTGGTCGCGGCTCCCGCCGCGGCTGCTTCTCTGTTCGCGAATGATGGTGACTCTCCTCCGAATTGGGTTTCAGGCCCGCCCACCCAAAGGTGTGGCAGGCAGGTCCGCGACTACAAGGGACCGTACACACATGTGAAGCGCCCCACCCTGCTTGGGACTCACGTCTGGCAGTGTAACCCGCGGACACAGGAGTGCATCCCAGTGCCCGCTCGTCCGGTAGGAAGGGGAGCCGTGGGTGGACTTTCCTCTTTGGACGGCGGTAACGCCAGAGATAACGCCAGGGCCGTCCACCTGCCGTGGAACCATGCCCCCAATGTACCCCTGGGGGGCCACCCCGGGGCGGCCCCCATGTCCGGCCCCGGGGGTGGGGAATTGCCGGGTGGAAAACACACGGGCCCGGCGAGAACGTCCGGTGCCCCCAGGCCAGGACGCGGAGTCAGGGCGGCAGGTCCACGCCCCGCTCCGTCCGCCCGCTTCCAGGGCCAATCCTGGATCGGACGGGCTCTCTGCAGGCCCCTTGCCCCGCCGTCCATGGCTCCAGCGCGTGCGCGCCGCGCTCCCCGTGCGCCGATGCTCGCGCGGACCGTCGTGGGTGTGCGAAACCCGGGGCATGAAGCGACACGCCCCGGCCACGGAACGCAACCGCGAGCCCCTGCTCGCCGTCCTTCGCGAGGTCCTCCCCGCCTCCGGCACCGTGCTGGAGGTCGCCAGCGGCACCGGTCAGCACGCGGTCTGGTTCGCCCGCGCGCTGCCACTCCTCACGTGGCAGCCCACCGACATGGACGCCGACGCGCTGGAGAGCATCGAGGCATGGCGTGAGGCGGAAGCCCTGCCCAACCTGCTGCCCCCGCGCAGGCTCGACGCGAGCGCGGAGCCCTGGCCGGAGTTGAGCGCGGACGTCCTCCTCAACGTGAACATGATTCACATCAGCCCCTGGGCGGCCTGCCAGGGGCTGATGCGCGGCGCCGGCCGGGTGCTCCCCCCTGGCGGACTGCTCGTCATGTACGGCCCCTACTTCGTCGAGGGCCGGGAGACCGCTCCCAGCAACCTCGAGTTCGACGCGTCCCTCCGCGCCCGGAACCCGGCCTGGGGCGTGAGGACGCTGGAGGCCGTCACCGCCGAGGCCGCGCTCCACGGCCTGGAGCGCGAGCGCGTGGTGGACATGCCCAGCAACAACCTCACCGTGGTCTTCCGGAAAGCCCGCCCCCCGGTGCCCTCGCACTGAAGGCCCGCCAACACCCTCCGGGCGGAATGGAAACCGCCACACACGCCCGGGGTGCCCATCCGCTTCACGCCCGCACGGCGCGCCACTACCCCCACGGGTGGGCGCGACGTGGAGGGGGGCACCATGGCGGATGCTGGAGCGAAGGACCGCGCGCCGGAAGCGGCGCTGTTCGCCTCCGTCCTCCGCTCCCACAGGGCGCCCGGCCGAAGCCCGCGGCGTGTCGTGGGGCTGGTGCTCGTCGTCCTCATGCTCCACGCCGCCGCGCTCCTCGGCGTGGCGTCGCTCTGGCATGGCGTGCCACGCCGCATGGAGGGCGAGGCCACGCAAGGTGAGGTCCTCGTGCTCCGGCTGACGGCCCCACCCGCCTCACCACCTGCTGGCGCCTCCACCGTGTCTCCGCCCGAGCCGCCGAGACCTCGCGCCGCGCGCAGGACCAGGCCCCTGCGCGCGCCGAAGCCCGTTCGCGAGCCCACGCCCTCCCCACCCCGCGGCCCTTCCGAGCCCGCGGCGTCCGAACCCGTGGCGTCCGAGTCCGCGCCGTCCGAGCCGCTGTCAGTCGCGCCGCCGGCCAGCATCGCGACAGGCCGCCAGGGGAGCCTCGCCAGCCGCGCCGTGGATGGCATCACGCAGCGCTCGCTGGGGCCTGGAGTCGCCGGCCTGCTCATCGAAGCGCCGCCCGTGCCGCCCCCCGATACCCAGACCGAGGAGGAGCGGCGCGACTTCGAGCAGATGTTCCGCGACCGCTTCGAGGACCTCCCCTACCCCCATCAGGCCCGGATGGCGGGCATCGAGGGCCAGCTCGTGCTGCGCATCTCCGTGGGCGTACAGGGCCAGCTGGTGGGGCTGAGCGTGGTGGGGCACTGCCCCCACCCGGTGCTGTGCGAGGCCGCGCAAGACGCGGTACGGCGCGCCGCGCCCTTCCCACCGCCGCCTCCGGCGCTCGGAGGCAAGCTCACCATCGAGTTGCCGTTCAACTACCACCTGGAATGAGCGACGCCCCGCGGGCCCTCCTGCGCGCCCCCGTGGGGAGAGGAAGGAGCCGAGCGAGGGCCCCGCCGCCGCCCCGGCGTAACCCGAGGCATGCGCAGCGTGACGCCCGGCCGGAAACGCTCGCCCGGAGGCATGCATAGGTTGACCCCGCCATGCCAAACGTGCCGCCATTGATGTGGCTGGCCTTCTGGGCCGCGGTGCTGGTGCTGCTCGCGGTGGACCTGCTCGCCCATCGTGGTCGGCACGGCGAGTCCCACCGCTCCGCCCTCGTCTGGAGCGGCATCTGGATTACCACGGGCCTGCTCTTCGACGTCCTCGTCTGGCACGTGCTGGGGCCCCGAGCCGGCCAGGAATACCTGGCGGCGTACTTCATCGAGAAGAGCCTCAGTCTCGACAACGTCTTCGTCTTCCTCGTCATCTTCCGCGGCCTGGCCGTCCCCTCGCGCCTGCAGCACCACGTGCTGTTCCTGGGCATCTTCGGGGCGCTCGTCTTCCGCGCCCTCTTCATCTTCCTGGGCGCGGCGGCGATGGAGCGCTGGGGCTGGGTGTCCTACGTCTTCGGCGCCATCCTGCTCGTCACCGCCTGGCGCGTGCTGCGCGAGGACCCCGCCCAGCAGTCCGACAACAAGGCGGTCCGCTGGCTCGCCAGACGCCTGCCGGTGACGCCCGAGCTGCACGGCAAGTCCTTCATCGTCCGGCTCGCGAACGGACGGCGCGTGGCCACGCCGCTGCTGCTGGCCCTGCTGGGCCTGGAGCTGACGGACATCGTCTTCGCGGTGGACTCGGTGCCCGCGGCCTTCGCCATCACCAACCAGACCTTCGTGCTCTACAGCGCCAACGCCTTCGCCATCCTGGGGCTGCGCGCGCTCTACCTGGTGCTCTCGGGCGCCGTGGGCAAGATGCGCTACCTGCACTACGGGCTGGCGGGCGTGCTGGCTTTCGCCGGACTGAAGATGGTCCTGGAGCCGTGGCTCCACATCCCGCCCATCGCGTCCGTGCTCGTCATCGTCGCGCTCATCACCGCGGCGGTGTGGGCCAGCCAGCGGGCACGGCGACGGGAGGCGCGCGGCGGAGATGTCCCGGCCCGCCGCCCCCGGGAACGGGAGGCGTGAGCCGGGAGTCTCCGGGCACTTCGAAACAGCTCAGTCCAGGTCCGCGGCCTGACCGTCGGCGCCCGCGCCGCCCAGCACGAAGCCGTCGAAGGCCACGTTGGCCACCAGCTCCACGCGGTCCTTGTGCTTCTTCAGCAGCTCCACGTTGGCGGCGGCCGCCTTCTTGGACGCCTCGGACAGCGGCTCGGAGTCGTCGTTGGCGCTGCTCTCCTCAATCGAGTCCAGCGTCTCCTGGAGCTGCGCCCGGGACTCCTCCAGCTGCGCGCGCTCCTCATCGCTGAGCGAGCCGCCCGCCAGGCGCTTGTCCACCTCGGCCAGCTGCGTGGCCATCATCTTCCGGCCCTGCTCGGCCATGGCGCGAATCTGGTCCGTGCTGTCGGCCACCATGGAGGCGTAGACGGTGGTGGTGATGTTCTGGAACTCGGCGGGCGACATGCCCTGCTCCTTGAGCGCGGCGATGTACGCCGTCCGCACGTCCACCATCAGCGTCATGAACATGTTCGCGGCGTCCACGGCCGCGTTGAAGCCGGGCTTCTCGGCGCCGTCGCCCTGGTGCTTCGCCTCGAACTCCTGCGACTTCGCCTCGAAGGCCTTGAAGGCCGGCAGCGCGGCCTCGCGCACCGACAGGTAGGCCAGCAGCCGCTTCTCTTCCAGCGGCAGCACCTGCCCCTCCGGCGGCGGCGTGAAGGGGCTGCCCGCGTTGAGCTGCTGCAGCTCATCCTCCTGCGCCTTGATCTTCTGTACGGCTTCGATGCTGCCGCCAAACTTGTTCTTGGCCCAGATGCCACCCGCCAGCATCAAACCGATGCCCGCCAGGATGAAGACACCGCAGCCGATGCCCAGTCCGATGAGGACCTTCTTCATGAAACCCTCCAGGGAAAACGTGTCACCGCGGACCCAGTGCTAGCCGGGCTGGCCCCCTGGAGCAAGAGCCACGGTGTCCCGCGAAGCAGGCGGCGTCCCACGAGGCAGGCGAACCGTGAACGTCGTTCCGTTGCGAGCGGTGGAGTGAACTCGGACGACACCGCCGTGCGCATCGACAATGTGTTTCACGATGAAGAGGCCGAGCCCGAGCCCACCGCGCGAGCCCTTGCGCTCGGGGCGCTTCATGGGCTCGAACAGGCGGAGACGCTGTTCCGGGTCGATGGGTTCTCCCTGGTTGTGGACGGACAGCACCACGCTGTCACGCAGCCCACGCGTGCGCACCCGCACCACGCAGCGCTCCGGGCTGTAGCTGAGCGCGTTGTTGACCAGGTTGGTGATGACCTGTGCCAGCCGGTCCGCGTCCCACAGGCCGTGGCCATCCCCACGGCACTCGTGCACCAACCTCCGCTCCGGCCGCGCGAGCCGGACCTCGTCCACCACGTGCCGCGTCAGCGCGTGCAGGTTCACCCACCGGGGCGCCAGGGGGATGCCGCCCCCCAGGCGCGCCTGGGTGAAGTCGAGCAAGTCCCGCAGCATGCGCGTGGCGCGCTCCGCGCTGGAGAGGATGCGGCTGAGCCCCTTGCGCTGCCGCTCGTCCAGGCCCTCCCGCCTCAACATCGCGGCGGCGGACATGTGGATGGCGGACAGCGGATTGCGCAGGTCGTGGCTGACGATGCCGATGAGGAGCTGCTCGAACTCGGCTCGCCGCCGGGCTTCCCGCTCCGTGGCCCGCTGCTCCGTGATGTCCTGCATGGCGCCCACCATCCGCACCACGCGGCCCTCCGCGTCGCGCACCACCTGCCCCCGGTCCGCGATGACGGCCCAGGTGCCATCGCCCCGAAGGAAGCGGTACTCGTCCATCCAGTGCCCCGCCCCCTCATCGAAGACGTGTTTCATGTCGCGGGCCACCCGTCCCCGGTCGTCCGGGTGGATGCGCGTGGTCCATCCGTCGATGTCGAGCGCGGTGGCCCCCGCGGGCAACCGGAACTGCGTGGCGGCCAGCTCGCTCCACTCGATGGCGCCCGTGGTGAGGTCCCAGTCGTAGATGACGTCACTGGTCGCGAGCGTGGCCAGCCGGTAGCGCATCTCCGACTGGCGCAGCACCTCCTCGGCGACGCGGCGCTCGCTGATGTCCAGCGACACCCCCGCCACGCTCACGACCTTGCCATCCGGACCGATGACGGGAGACACGCCCGTCATGAACCAGGCGCCGTTCATCTCCACCTCCAGGGTGAAGGACTGGCCCTGCTGCGCGCGTCTCGTGGCGGCGAGCAGGTCCGGGCGGTCCCGGTACACGTCGGAGGCGGAGCAGCCCACGTACTGCCCGCGCTCCAGGCCCAGCGCGCGCAGCCGCTCGCCCTCGAAGAGGGTGATGACCCCCTGCGCGTCCGTGGCCCAGAGGATGACGGGCAGCTGGGCGACGATGCGGCGCAGGTGCTCACGGGCCTCGTCGCGCTCCCGCTCGAGCCGCTTCGCCTCGGTGAAGTCCGTGGAGAAGCCACACACCCCCATGACCTGGCCCTGCGCGTCCGGCAGGGGGAACTTGAGGGTCTGGAAGACGCGCATCCCGTCAGGGAGGGGCACGTACTCGTCGGTGGTGAGCTGCTCGCCGGTGGCCAGCACCCGCTGGTCATTCTCCGTGAGGACCCTGGCGGCCTCCTCTCCGAACACGTCGAAGTCCGTGCGGCCCACCACGTCGCGCCGGAGCAGGCCGGTCGCCTTCTCGAAGCCGTGGTTCACGTAGAGATACCGGCCGTCCGTGTCCTTGGCGTAGACGACCGTCGGCGCGTGGTCGAGCAGCCCGTTCAGCCATGCGCCCGAGGCGCGCGCGGTGCGCTCGTCCTCCAGCGAGGACTGTCCCACCGCCCCTTCGAGGTTCGCCTCCACCACCTGGCTCAGGGCGCGGAGCTCCGCCAGCTCGGGCGCCCAGCCCGCCGCCTCCAGGCTGTCGAGGATGGCGCTGCGCAGCACGCCATACTTGAGCACCAGCGTCCCCACGCTGAAGCCCGCCAGGTAGCACGCGCGCCCATGCTCCCGCCCCAGGGCGCGCGCCCTCGCCAGACGGGCCTCCGTGGGGCAGGTCCGCAGCAGCGCCCCCAGCTCATCGATGAGCCGCCGGAGCCCCGCCGGGTTCGCGCTCGTCAGCGGCGCGAGCGCCCCGAGCGCGGAGCCCACCCCCGCCACCCAGCGACGGGCGATGTCCTCACGGAGGACATCCAGCAGGTCCGGCAGCGTGCGCGGTGGCGGGGCGTGCGGACTCATGCGAGCGCCTTCGTGGTCGGTGATTGCGTGGACCTGTCCATCACCAGCCCCCCCCGGCCAGGAAAGCCCGCCTCTTCGAAGCGGGATGAGCATGGCTGTCACCACTGGGATACATCCCAACCCCGGACTGGGCTGCCCGTCTACAAGCTGGGCTCGGGTGATGCCTCGCGGGAGAGGCTGCCACGACAGCGCCTCGGTTGGCAGGTGGCTCATCGCCGGCAGGGCACCGGGACGCACGCCCCCCAGATGCCGCGCTGCGCCAGCCGCGCCCGCGCCTCCAGCGCCTCGAACTCCGCGCGTCTGGAGCGCCCCGCGGGAGGGACATGGAGGACACAGGCATGGCCCCGCTCCACGAGCAGTGTGTTCACCTCGCGCCCATCCACGGACACATAGGCGAGGAGCCGGCCAAAGCGGTCCTCGCACGCCTCACCGTACGCGAGCGCCACCTGCCTGCCCTCCACGAGCGCCCGGTTGAAGGCAAACGCCTCCGGACCGAAGCAGTCCCCACCCGCGCCCATGCGCTCCGGTGTGTCCACCAGCAGATAGCGGACGCGCTCCCCTCCCTCCAGGATGACCGTATCCCCATCCAGGACCTGCGCCACCCGCCCGGTGGCCGGACCACAGGCCGTCCCCGTCTCCCCTCCGCCACAGGCGCACAGCACGCTGGCCAGCACCCTCCCCAGCAGGGAGGCGCCGGCCTTCCTCAAGGAGCGCATGGGCGGTTCTCCCCTCCCGGCGTGCCCCGGTCCCCCCGGCCGTAGCGCGCGGTCTCCGGTGACGGGCAGAAGCTCCCGGGCCAGTCGTTGCGCTGAGGGTCGCTGCGGCTGGGGTCGAGCTGCGACGACACGCCCGGCACCGCCGCGCCGGTCCACGACACGACGTCGAGCACGCGCCCCGCCACCGCGAGCTGGAGCCTCCGGTTGCCCGCGGTGTTCGCGAGGTTGAAGGAGAAGGTGCCAAGCACCGCCGGCAGGCCGCCGTTGCGGGACGCATCCTCACTGCGCGCCAGGATGGCGCGGCTGCCCGCCTTCACGGACAGGCACAGCGCCGAGTCGAACATGGACTGGCCCCCACTCTCGTTGGAGAGGGACACGCCGTTCAGGTCCACGTCCCGCAGGGCCAGCACCTCGACCCACTCACCCGTGGCATCGGCCACGGCGCTGGGGTCCGCCATGAACTCGGTGAGGACGACCGAGCCCACCTCCGGCGTCTTCCGCGCGCGCGCCCTGCCCGTGGTCCGGTCGATACATGTTGGCTGCGAGGTACCGGCATCTCCTCCCGCGTCCGGAGAACTCGCGTCACCGGCGCCGCCGTCCGGAGCCGCCTCGCCGCAGACGCGGTTCGGCCGGCCGGGCGTCCCCAGGTTGCCGCGCGTGCCATACGAGGCCGTGGCGGCGCACCAGGCAGACGCAGCGTCATTGCGGATGGCATCCGCGAGGGACGCGGACACCTGCGTGGCCACCCCCTCCTCGGCGGGTCCGAGGTCCACCGCGTCCACCACCACGTCCCCGGCCCGCACCTGTAGCCGCCCACCCGCGTTGCGCAGGTCCACGCCGAAGGTGGCCAGCGGAGGCGGAAGCCCGCCATTGAGCGCCGCGTCCGCTCGGCGGGCCAGCACCGCGTACTCGCCCGCGGCGAGCGAGAGACACCCCGCGCCCGTCACGGTGGCTGTTCCCGCCTCCGCGACCAGCGTCACGCCGTTGAGGTCCACGGGCGCCGTCGCCAGCAGCTCCACCCACTCCCCCAGCGTGTCGTCGCCCTTCGGGTTGGCCATCACCTCGGTGATGACCAGGTCGCCTGGACGCGGGCGCACCACGGGCCGCGCTCCACCGCCGCCCTCGGGCTCGCACGTGGCCACGCTCCCGGCGTCCAGGGCAACGCCCCCATCCCCCACGGGGCCACAGGGCGCGTTCGCGGCGCCGGGGCTGCCCCGGAAGGGCCCCGTCTGCCCGGCGTCCGGCGTGTCGCACCAGCGCGACAGGTCGTCATTGCCCGCCACGTCCGGCACCCACCGGCCATCGTAGATTCGGGACACCCCACTCTTCGCGGGCGCGGAGAGCTGGACCTCGTCCAGCACCCGGGCTCCGCAGCGCACGCCCAGCCGTCCTCCCGAGTTCCCCAGGGCACCCAACCCGTCGCCATAGGCGTGGTCCACATGCGCGGGCACCGGCCCGTCACGCACGTCCCCCAGCACCACGTAGCCACCGGGCGCCACCGGCAGCGGCTCGGTGAAGAGGAAGGCCCGCTCCTGTGAGCCGTCCGAGCGGGACGCGTAGAGCGTCAGCCCATGCAGGTCCACGGCGAGGCGCGTGGGGTTGTGCAGCTCCACGTACTCCTGGCCCGTGTCCGTCCCCACCGGGTCGTTGAGGTACTCGGTGATGACGAGGTCACCTGGCAGAAGCCCCGCGCACGCGGCCTCCGCGCCATCCTCCAGGGCCTCGCCCCCACACGCCCACGCGCCCGCTACGCCCAACACCAACCCCCAGACCGCCCACCTGCTCCAACCCGTCATGTCCAGCCCCCTCACGTTCAGCTCCTTCAAAAGCGCGTCTCCAACTCCAGGTGGAAGAGGTGGCGCGGCGGGTCCGGCGGCACGCGCGCCACGCGGGCGTCCTTCAGGTCCAGCACCCACGCGTACCGGGCACGCGCCGACACGACGCGTGACGCCGCCCATGCCACATCGAGCGCGGCCCGCAGCTCCTGCCGAAGGCGGCTGCGCTCGGAGAGGTCCTCGTCCTTCCACACCAGACGCCCGTGCAGCTTCAGCGACGGTCCGGGCCGCGCACGCACGTCGAGCACGGCCTGCGCGTCGTGGCGAAGGCCCTGCGCGTCCGGAGTTCGCACACGCGCGTGTCCGTATTGGAGCGCGACCGTCAGCCCCTCCGTGACGTCGGAGCGCACGTGGGCGATGACGCCATACCGCGCGCTGGCGCACAGGCCCACCACGTCCGGGTCGGCCTCGTCCACGCACGCGCCCAGGCCGCCCACCCCGTTGTCGCGAAACTCCACCTGGAGCGAGGGCTGAAACCCTGGCCATGCTCGCAGGTCCCCGCGCGCCGACGCGCGCGCATGGAGCGTACCCGCGCTCCCAGGCACCGCGCCGTCCGCGGGCAACATCCACGCATCCACCTGCCCCCGGAGCCGCCACGCCCCCTCCTCCCGGTGGAGGTAGCGCACCCGTGCGCCCAGCTCGTTGCGGACGCGCAGCCCCTCCAGCGCGTCCGGCCCCGAGGGCGCGCCGCTGTAGGGGTTGGCGAACCCCCGGCTGTAGTAGCGCAGCGACAGCTCCAGCTCCCGGGCCTCCCCCGAGAGCACCGTGCGCTGCAAGGCCCCGAAGCCCCCACCGCCTCCCGGCGCCGCGTCGAAGCTGCGCGCGCCCTCGAAGAAGAGGTCCAGCGCACCCCGGCCCCATGCAGCGTCGAGCCCCAGCGCGCCGAACGCGCCCCCCGCCGGATAGCGGGCGCCGGGCTGGAAATCGAGGGGCGCCCCGTCCTGCCCCCAGGCGGGCCGCGCCGCCCAGCCCGTCACCCCGACATGACTTCGCGGGGATGACGACAGCGTCGCGTTGCCGCCACCGGCCCATTCATGGAAGGCGTCCGGCAGCGTCCGCGCCGTGAGCTTCGCCTCGCGACGGCCGGGCAAAGACACCCAGACGTCCGGCGCCTTGCAGCCGGCCCGCGCGCCCGATGACGGGCACAGCGAGCGGTCCAGCACCGCGTGCCGGGGCAGCGCCCGGGACTGGTATGACGCGAAGCCCGTGAGCGCGAGCGCCACGCCCTCGCCCAGCGGACCGCGCACCGTGCCCGCGACCCCGCGGAAGCCCTCATCCCAGCGGAAGTCTTGCGTAACGTCGGACAGGCGCGCCTCGGGCTCGCAGGCGCCGCGGCTCACGAGGCACTCGCGCTCCAGCCCCGCGGGCGGACGCACGCCGTCATCGGGCAGGAAGCCCTCCGGCGTCGGCAGCGCGGTGGTGTCCAGCGTGAGCCGCTGCCCGAAGCCCAGCCGGTAGGTCCCCGCCAGCAGCGAGGCGCGCGCCCCCGTCCACTGCACGTACAACTTGGGGAGGTGCACGGCCGTCCCCGGAGCCTCCACCACCAGGGCCCGCCGCCTCGCGTCCCGGCGCGGAGGCCCCAGGCTCCGCCGCGCGAGCGTGGCCAGCAGTCCCACGCGGAGGTCCGCGACACCCGCGGCGCGCACCTGCAACGCCAGCGGTGGCGGCAACCCATCCGAAGCCGCGAAGGCCATCATCAACCGCGCGTCGCCCGACAGCCCGGACCTTCGCGGCGCGAGGAACGGCGCGAGCCGCCGCGACGCCTCCTCCGTCAGTACGCCCGTCAGGCGGCCCCCCGCGGTGGTGCCCACCCCTCGCGTCCGCAGCAGCGCGTCCACGTCCGAGTACGTCAGCCCCGGCAGCCCATAGAGCGTGGCGCGCGTCGCCAACCCCAGGTCCACGCCCGTCCGCCGCAAGGCCAGCAGCGCGGAGAGCGTCTCGGCGGAGATGGCGCCCTCCTCCGCGAGCGCGAGCAGGTCCTGCGCGCCCGACGCCTCGGGCTCCACCTCGTAGGGCGCGGCGTACACGGGCCACGCGCCCGCCAGCCACCACCCCAGCCACCATCCCACCCAGAGCACCCGACGCACGCCGTGCGCCTCGTGCACATCCGAGACCACTGTTCCCTACAGCAGCGCCTCCTCCCGGCGCCGTCCGTCACCCGGACCGGCCGTCCAGGGACGGGACACGTGCCGCGGACTCAGGCGCGTCCCAGGCGCGGGTCGACCTCCAGCAGGTCCCACGCCAGGAAGTAGGCGGCCTCCGCCCGGCACTGCGCGGCCTCGTAGCGCAAGCGCGACTCCTCACTGCCGTCCAGCGCGTCCCGCGCCTCGCGCAGGTCGGCTTCGGTGGTGAGCAGCAATACCGCCAGGTGCGGATGTTCCAGCTCCATGAGGAGACTCCAGAATAAACCGCATTTCGCGCGGAAGTGGAGACCAACGCAGCCCTCACTCCGCGTGTGCAGGGCCGGGGCCAGCGGTTCCCGGTCCTCCACCCCCTCCAGCTATGCTCGCCCGGGTTCCATGGGCCACGTCCACATCGTCCGAGAGTTCCCCTCCCCCCAGGAGGGCTTCGCGCGCACCGTGCGCGTCTACACGCCGCACGCATACGACGCGATGCCGGGCCATCGGTTCCCCGTGCTCTACATGCACGACGGACAGAATGTGTTCGCCCACCCCGAGTCCGCCCTCTTCGACACCTGGTGCGCCAACCTCGCGTTGGAGCACGGCGTGGAGGAGGGGAGCCTGGAGCCGTGGCTCATCGTCGCCGTGGACTCGGGCGTGGGCCGCGTACACGACTACTCCCCCTGGGACGAGCCTCGCGGCCCCATCCACGCGCGAGGCGAGGCGTATGGCCGCTTCCTGGTGGAGCACCTCAAGCCGCTGGTGGACCGCACCTACCGCACGCGCCCGGAGCCAGAGTGGACGGGCGCCATGGGCTCGTCCCTGGGGGGCCTGATTTCGCTCTACCTGGGCTGCCGCTACCCGGAGGTGTTCGGCCGCATCGGCGCGCTGTCTCCGACGGTGACGTGGGGCGCCAGCCAGCTCTTCGAGGCGTGGGCCGCCCACAGCCGCCGCTGGACGCGCATCTACCTGGACGCGGGCGCCCACGAGTACACCGACGCCAGCGGCGTGCCCGTCTACTACGGCGAGTCCACGCGCGCCTTCTACGAGCACCTCAAGCGGCTGGGCTACGCCGACCACGAGCTGTCGCTGGTGCTGGACCCGCACGGCGGCCACCACGAGCGGGACTGGCAGCGCCGGCTCCCCACCGCCATGCGCTGGCTGCTGGGGTGAGGCGCGCCCCGTGAAGCCCCGCGAGTCGGTTCCCCCGGAGCGGCGGCTCGTCTACGTCCAGGTGGTGGAGGGCCTGCTCGAACACGGGCTGCGGGGCCGCGTATCGCTCCGGCTCAAGCAGCGGCTGCGGCAGGTGGGCGTCGACCTGGACCGGCCCCTGCTGCCGGCCTACCCGGTGTCCCTGTGGGAGCAGTGCCTGAACGTCATCGCCGAGGAGACCTTTCCCGGCGCGCCCCGGGAGGAGGCCTTCCGCCAGCTCGCCGGCCACCACGTCGAAGGCTACGGGCGAACCCTGGTCGGCCGCGCGGCCTATGGCGTGCTGCGGCTGCTGGGCCCGCGGCGCGTCGTGCAGCGCCTGCCCCAGACGCTGCGCTCCACCGACAACTACACGCAGGTCGAGCTCACCGAGCAGGGCCCCACCACCTTCACCATGCGGATGAACTCCCGGGTGAGCGCCCCTGGCTACGCGGAGGCGCTCTTGGAGTCCCTGCTGCGCCTGGGCGGCGCCACGGCGCCCCGGGTGACGCGCGCCAGCGAGGACGCGGAGAGCACCACCTACCTGCTCACGTGGACGGAGCCCTGAGCGCCGCTACGGCGCCCGGGCCTGGATGAAGCGCACCGCCTCGCGCACGGCGTCCATGTCCGCGTGACGGGTGAGGTACATCTCCTCGCCCAGGAGGCTGTGGTAGATGGCCGGCAGCCGGCGGTGGAGGATGAGCGAGGCGCCCAGCTTCTTCTCCACGTCCTCTCGCGAGTGCAGGTAGCGGTGGGACTCGCGGCGCGCGCTGTGACACACGTGGTAGCGCGGCGTGTAGCGGAAGTCCGCCACCGGGTCCCCCGTCACCACGCGCGCCCAGAGCCGGTACACGTCGATGTCGCACGTGTAGTTCATCATGTCGACCATGAAGCCGCCGGGCGGGCGCAGGTTGGCCTCCAGCGCCATGAAGCGGCCATCCGGCAGCCGGAAGAACTCCAGGTGGAACCAGCGCTCGCGCAGGCCGAACGCGGCCACCACCTGGCGGCCCAGCACATCCAGCGCGGGGGGAATCTCCGTGTGGCTCCAGAAGGAGATGTCGCGCTGCTCCACCACCGTCTCCATGCCTCCGTCGCTGTACTCGTGACTGAGGTTGAAGACGATGACGCCGTGCCGGTCCACGATGCCGTCGTAGGTGACGATGGTGCCACGCACGAAGGTCTGCGCCACGTACGTGGTGGGCAGCGGATGGGACAGGGCCGCGTCCACCTCCGCGTCGCTGGCCACCTTGAAGGTGTTGGCGGCGCCCACGCCCACGTCCGGCTTGAGCACCAGCGGGTAGCCCACGCGCGCGGCGAACGCCTTCACCTGCGCGGCGTCCCGGACGCGGATGAGGTCCGGATGTGGCACGCCCGCGGCGCGGAACACCTCGGCCATGCCAGACTTGGAGCGCAGCCGGTGGATGTCCTCGGGCTGCAGCCCCGGGACGTTGAAGCCCTGGCGCAGGCGCGCCTCCACCTCCAGCCAGGACTCGTTGAGCGAGTCGATGCGGTGGATGCGGCCGTGCCGCCAGGTGAGGTAGCCCGCAGCGCGGGTGAGCGCCTCCTCGTCCGCCAGGCTGGGGACGAAGTAGTACTCACGCAGGGACTCGCGCAGCTCCGGATGGAGCGACTCGTAAGACGCGTCGCCGATTCCCAGGACCGTGACGCCCCGCTCCCGCAGCGCGGAGATGAAGTGGAAGTAGTGCGGGGGGAACTGGGGGGAGATGAAGACGAAGTTCATGGCTCCTCGGGGCACGGACGACCATATCGCGCCGCGCGCCCGCGCCCAGTTCCTGACTCAACCCGCGGGGGGCGGAGAGACACTCCCGCCCCACGCGCGGCCGAACACCTAGGCGTTCGGCCGGACCATCGACACCTCGAAGTGGCGGGTGACGACGTTGCCATCGGTGGGCCCCGGGCGGTACAGGTTGCCCGTCTCCGCATCCACGTAGAAGCGGTTGTTCGGGTTGCTGTCCGCGCCGCGCGGCTGGTGTCGCGTCGCGGGGTCGTTGAACGTGTAGTACGTGCGCCCCTGCTCGTCCGTGCCGCGGCCCGTGATGACCACGAAGTGGTCGGTGATGTTGTCCACGTTGTCCGAGTTGCGGCCCGAGCGGTGGTCCACGCCGACGACCACGGGCTTGCCCGCGTCGAGCTGACCGTCGATGTACGCACGCCCCCGGCGCGCCGCCGCGGCGTCCACCGTGACGCCGCCGTTCGGGTCGTCGCCCGTGGCCACCTGGATGCGGCGGTCCGGCCCCGTCACGGTCGCGCCCGCGCCCGCGGCCATCACCACCGCCGCGCGGAAGCACGCCTTGTCACCCGCGCGCTCCACCTTCGACGCGTCGTACTGGCTGACCCACGGCGTGGTGGTCTGCACCGCCGGGCGGTCCGCCGCGGGCGCAATCTCCGCCGTGTCGCTCAGGTCCGTGGGCGTCGCGCTCTCCGCGGACGCGGGGGCCGCCTTCAGGTTCTCCGGGCGCGGGCGCGGAATGGGGACCTGGGAGGGCAGCTCGGTGGTGCCGGCCCCCGCCTGGAGGCGCTCCGGACGCGGCTGCGGGATGGGCGCATTCGCGACCGCGCCACCGTCGCGGTAGCCCCGCGCGTCCAGCGCCCGGACGAGCGCCTGCTCACGCCGCGTCTGGTCGGCGCGCAGCCGGTTCGCATCGTGCTTGAAGCCCGAGGCGCTGATCCGGCCGCGGTTGTCGCGGTACGCGTTCACCCGCGCGTCGACGAGCGCCTCGGGCGTCACGCCGCGAGGGTCCTGCGCCAGCCGGGGCAACTCGCGGTTGAGGAAGTTCTGCGCCGCGCGGGGCGACTGCGTGTGCAGGTCGTAGAAGGTGGAGGCCAGCAGCGCGTTGTTCGGGTCCAGGCCCGCGCGCCCGGCGGCGCGCTGGTACTGCGGCGTGACGCGGCCCAGCTCGCGGTTCCAGATTTCGTCCGCCTTCGACGGGGACGTCGCCCCGCGCCCCTGATAGGAGAACGAGCCGCGGTTGTGCTTGGCATTGCCCGGGTCCGTGTGCCCCCCGTAGCTCGCCGTGAAGCCGCCCTTCGGCGTGCGGTTGCCCTCCGAGGTGCCCACGATGACGGCGGACTCGGAGTTGGAGCCGCCCTGGCGGAAGGCCGTCAGGTCGACGTTGCGATAGCCATTCCGCGTACCAGAGGCCCCAGCCACGCCCGACGGCGCAGCCCCTTGCGCAGCGCCAGCCTCGAAGCGGTCACGCGCCTGTGACTCGCCCGCGGGCCGGCTGGCCGGACGCGGCATCGGACGGGGGCCGTTCGCCTCGAAGCCATCACGCCCCCCCGGAACGACGAGCGTCTTGCCAGCGACGATGCGGTCCGGGTCACGGATGTTGTTGGCACGCGCCAGGGCATCCACGCTCGTGTTGTTGCGCCGGGCAATGGCGCTGAGCGATTCACCCTGACGGATTCGGTAGGAGTTGCTGCCAGTCATCGTCGGCTCCATGCGGGCGAAGTAAGTCAGACGCCTTCATGGTTTTCCCGATCAACTCCCGAAAGTTGCGCAAACCGCCAAACAACAGTGACAGTGTGTTAATCCAATCCGCCTGGACAAACCCTGACGCGCCGCGACGCGTCTAGTAATTCACCTGAAGCTGAACGCGCGTCACGTGCCCCCTCTGCTGGATGTAGGGGTAGCGCGACGAGGTCCGGTCCGAGATGAGATAGGTGCCGGTCAGCTCCAGGGCCTTGTTGAGCTGCCATTCCGCGCCCATCTCCAGCTCCCGCACGTCATAGCGGGGCGCGTTCGCCTCGAACTTCTTTCCGCCCTCGTAGAGGGTGCCGCGCACGTAGGGGATGAGGGACACCCCCAGGACGCCGTCCAGCTTGTACATGAGCTGGGCATAGCCTCCCCGGAGCCGGCGGCTGTCGATGAGCAGGCCTTCCACGGGCCCCTCCCCCAGCGCGGGCCCCCGGCCCACGTTGTACTCGGCCATGAGGCCCAGCGGCTGCGGGTAGATGACCAGGCTGACGATGGCGCGGGCGTCCACCAGGTCGGCGCCGCGCGCGAGCGCATAGGGCGCCCCGTCGCGCGGCGACGCGCTGAGGTTGAAGCGGCCGTAGTAGCCGCCCACGCCCGCCTCCACGTACTGCGAGCCGAGCAGGAAGGGCCACGTGAAGCGAACGACCCCATGCGGGGTGTCGTTGCGCTCGGCGCGGTTGGCCGTCTGGCCGTTGAAGACACCGAGGCCGACCACGCCGTAGTCGCCCGAGCCCTTCAGGTTGCTGTCCACGAGGTACTTGAAGCGCTTCCGGATTTCGTCGGGCGCCCAGTAGAAGAACACGCCCAGGTCGCGCTCGTCCTTCAACGCGCTGTTGATGGCGTCGTTGCGGTCCAGCGCGAGGCGGTTCTGGCTGGACTGGAGGTTCTCGAAGCCGAAGGGCACCTTCGACTGCCCCACGCGCAGGCGGAACTCCTTCTTCGCGTCCAGGAAGATGTCCGCGTACCAGTCCCGCATGAGGGTGACGTTGTACTGGTCACCGATGACCGAGGCGAAGTCGGGCTGGAGGTAGATGGACACCCGGTCATGGACATCGCCATACAGGACGATGCGCGCGCGGCGGATGCCAAAGCCGTTGTTCTTGCCGAGGAAGCGGTCGCCCTGGTCGTTGACCAGCTCGTCATTCACCCGGAAGCTGGGGAGCCGGTTGTAGCGGAACTGCGAGTAGCCACGGAGGTGGATGCGCTCGTACCACGCCTTCGCCTTCTTCTCGCCCTCGGGCTGCGCGGGCTTCTCGGGCCGCGCGGGCTCCGGCACGGGCGTCGGCGCCGGCTCGGCGGCGGGAGGCACCTCATCCGAGGAGGCAGGGGCGGCCTCTTCCTGCTGGGCATGGGCCAGCGGAGTGAGCAGCAACGCGGTGCCGGACAGCAGCACCTGGAGAGCGGCGCGGAGCGAAGCGATGGAGGTCATGAAGGCGCGAAACTGCCAGCGGAGCGCGCAAGCGCTTCCGGGCTCGAGGTTGCACTCCCGTTACAGGACGGGGTGCACGGCCGCAACGCAGCGGCCCCCGTTGTTGCCACACCGTCACAGGCCCCTTCGCCGTGTCACGGAAAGGCCCGGCACACGTCACCCGCTCGTGACATGCGCCGGGCCGGGAGCCCCGCCGGGCCTCAGCGCGCCCAGCTTCCGTCCACCAGACGCTGGATGCGCAGCTCGAGCGGCGGGTGGCTGGCGAAGAGGGCCATCATCCCGCCGCCGCGAATGCCAAACGCCTGCATGTTGGCCGGCAGCATGGCGGGCTCCCCCTGCTGCATCCGCAGCCGGTCCAGCGCGCGCGCCATGGCCCTCGGGTCCACCAACTGGGCGCCCCCGTCATCCGCGCGGAACTCCCGGCGACGGCTGTACCAGGCCACGATGAGGCTGGCGCCAATGCCAAACACAATCTGGAGCACCAGGCTGGTGAGGAAGTAGGCCGGCCCCGCGCCGCCGCTCTCCTCGCCGTCCTCGGAGCGGCTGAGGAAGCGGTCCACGAAGAAGCCCACCACGCGGCTCAGGAAGATGACGAAGGTGTTGAGCACGCCCTGTAGCAGGGAGAGCGTCACCATGTCGCCGTTGGCCACGTGGGCCACCTCGTGGCCGAGCACCGCCTCCACCTCGTCCCGCCGCATGCCGTGCAGCAGGCCGGTGGACACCGCCACCAGCGCGCTGTTGCGGTTGGCGCCCGTGGCGAAGGCGTTCATGTCCGGGCTGTCGTAGACGGCCACCTCCGGCATGCCGATGCCCGCGTCCCGCGCGAGCCGGCGCACCGTCTCCACCAGCCACAGCTCGGCCTCCGAGCGCGGCGACTGGATGACCTGCGCCCCCGTGCTCCACTTCGCCATCGGCTTGGACAGGAGCAGCGAGATGATGGAGCCGCCGAAGCCCATCACCGCCGCCATGATGAGCAGCCCAGGCAGGTTCAGTCCCACGCCCTGGCGGGCCAGCAGGTTCTCCACTCCGATGAGCCGTCCGACGACGGCCAGCATCGCGACCACCGCGAGGTTGGTCAGGACGAACAAGGTGATGCGCTTGGCGAAACTCCCCTTCATGACCCTCTCTCCCTAGAAAAAACCTTGGGGACAACATTCAGCAGCGCGGAGCGGATGCAAGCGACCGCCGCGCTTATTGCCCCAGCCCGTCTTGAACACCGTCCCGGGCGGGCACTTCCCAAGGTTGTTTCTTCGGGAGTCTTCGATTTTTTCTATGAAACGGCCTACCCGGCCGCCGAGCGGCCCGCCAGGAGCCCGGCGGCCTCCGGCGGTCCCTCCAACAACAGGGGCGTGGCGAGATGGCTTTCAGGGTGCATCTCCATCAGGAGGTGGAGGATGCCGCCCACTCCCGGCATCAGCCCGGGGGTGAAGGCGTCCCGCGACCAACCCCCCACCGGGCCGCGCTCCTCCAGGCCGGAGAGGATGGCGGCATCCCAGCCGTCGCGGTCCGCCCCGGACGCCTCGGGGTCGACGCGGCGCCAGCGCTCCAGCAGCTCCCACAGCCCCAGGTCGCCGTGGCAGAGCGTATGGCTCCAGCCAAAGCCCTCGCGCAGCCCGGCGGCGGCGGCGCGGCGGGCGACATCGAGGTGGCGCGGCGCCCCGGTGCGCGCATACAGGTCGCAAGCCGCCAGGCCAATGCCCGTGCTGCCGTGACACCAGTTGGTGAGGAAGCGCTGGCCCACGCCCTGACGCGCGTCGCGCCAGTTGCCGGCGTCGCGCTGGAAGAGCGTCTCCTCGAAGTCGAAGGCCGCGTGCGCCAGGTCCAACCACTCGCGCCGCTCCACCTCGGAGCCCGCGGCGCTCAGCGCCAGCCGCGCCAGCGCCCAGCCCATGCCGGTGGCGCCGTGGGCGAAGCCGCCAATGGACTCCGGGAACATCGACGTGGCCCAGCGCGCCCCCGCCGCGTCGCGCGTGGCGGTGACCACCAGCCGGCGCCCGGCCCTGGCGGCGACCTCCAGCCACCGCTCCTCGCGCGTCAGCGCGGCCAGGTCGAGCAGGGGCACCACCACGCCGGACGCGCCGTCGAGGATGTCCAGCAGGCGGTCGTCATCGAAGGTCCGCTCTTCCAGCAGGGCCGCGCGGGCCCGGGCGCGCTCCAGCATCCACGACTCGCCCCGGAGCGCGTACAGCGAGCTCCACGTCCACACCTGCGAGGCCAGCCCCAGGAAGGCGCCCACCTTCCGCGTGGGGACGCGGTCCTCCGTGGCGCGGAGCACGGCGAGCGTCCCCTCATACAGCGCGTCCAGCCCGTCCACCGCGTCCACACGGCCCCGCTCCCGCTCGCGCAGGTACTCCGCCAGACACAGGGCGAGCCCGCCCTGGCCGCTGTAGACATCGGCGGCGAGCGGCCGGATGGCCCAGCCGTGCTCCGCGAGGATGGGGCTGATCCACGTCACGGTGCCGTCCTCGCCCCGGATGGCGTGGTCGCGCAGGCGCACCAGCAGGCTCGCGGCCAGGGCCCTGCGGCGGCGGTCGAGCTGCTCGCGGTGGGGCGTGGGCGGAAGCTGCTGGCGCGGCGGCGGCGCGCGCTCGTTGAGGTAGGCGCTCACCAGCGCCCCCTGGATGGTCATCTCCTCCAGGGGAAAGTCGGCCGCGCGCCAGTCCGCGAGCTGCTGCTGGAGGAGCGCCGCGTCCACGGTGACGGTGAAGACGGGCACGTCGCCCGCGAGCATGTCGCGCACCTCGCCGTCGATGAGCGCGGGCTCCGTCGGCGCGCCCGGGGCGGACTCGGCGTTGCGCCGCAGGATGTCCCGCCCCCGGGCCATCGCCGCGGCCTCGTCGTGCAGTGAGGCGGGGTGCCACAGCATCCGGATGATCTCCGCGTACGCCTGCGTGGGCCGGCGGATGCGCCGCACCACGCACCCGGTGAAGGGCTCCAGCAACGCCGCCACGCCAGCGCCCCGGCGCTGCAGGGTGGCGGTGAGGTCCCGGAAGCCGGCGACGACCTGGTCCCAATACAGCGCCAGCACGGGCTTCGGGCTCGGGTGGTTGTTCGTGGGCGGGCGCTCCACCTGCGCCATGCCCATGCGCGCGGCGCTGGTGCCCCCCTCCACGATGATGGGCACCGGAATCCTCGGCTGCTGTCCCGGCAGGGAGCCGGCGGCGGAGATGTCCAGCCCCGCCAGGGCCAGCCCGTCCGCGCGGATGGGCAGGATGCCCGTGCGCAGCACCGTGCGCCGGATGAGCGCCGCCGCGGTGTCCACCGCCTGCCCCTGGCCCGAGGCCGGCACCACGGGGTCCGGACAGAAGAGGCTCTCCGCGTCCACCACGACGGGCACCGGGCCCGCCGCCACGATGTTCTCCGAGTGGAGGTCGGTGCCCCCCACCAGCCGCATCACCGCGAGCCAGTGGCCCAGGTTGCGGTAGAAGCGCGACAGCTCCGCGTCGCCGTCGCAGTAGCGGTGCTCGACGAACTCGGCCCAGCCATAGCCGTCTCGCGCCAGCACCCGCGGCACCCGGATGCGCTCGCCCCGGGGCGCGCCCGCCAGCACCTCCGAGAGCAGCCCCTCCAGGGCCACGTCCACCTGGACCGGGCGGGGCTTGTACATCACCGTCCCCCCGTCGAACTCCAGCCGCGCCACGGCCTGTCCCCCCAGGTGCGTGTCCCCGGCGCCCAGGGCAATGGCACGCAGCGCCCCGAGCGGGCGCCCGGGCAACCCGGCCAGCGCGTCCCGGTCGGCGGCGAAGCGCTCCACGAGCCGGAGCACCGCATCCACCTGATGCTGGCACAGCGTCGCCAGCCGCGCGTGGAGCGTGGGGTAGCGGCGGCGCAGATGCGCCTCGAAGTCCGGCACACAGGCCAGCTCCAGGAACTGCGTCCACCGCGCGCGCTCGTCCTCCGCGTCGAGCCTGCCCGTCAGCGTGGAGGCGTGGAGCTCCAGCAGGAACACGCGATTGAGGCGCAGCTGGGCGGTGTCGCGGAGCCGCCGCGCCGCGGCTTCGCCCAGGACCTCCCGCTCGGCCTCCCCCAACCCCGGCACCTGCCCGAGCCGCGCGTGCAGCGCGGCAAGAAACGGCTCGATGAGCCTGACCACCGGACGCTCGAACCAACCCGAGTCGGGGTTCCCGGACATGCGCTGCACCTCGTCGTGAGGAGTCGTTCGCGTTGCTTGAGCTGACGTGGCGCCGGAAGCGCGGCTTCCGGCGCCATGCTGCGTCGGTTCAGCAGCAGTGCGCCGTGCCCGAGGCGGTGCACGAGCTACAGCCAGTGAAGAGCATCAGGGACTCGTCGGTCAGCGCGGCCTCCGTCGCGTCGCCGCCCACGTACAGCGGCCCCGCCGGGTTCGACATTCCGTGAGCCGCCTCGGAGCCGGAGAGCCAGCCCGCCAGAATCTCATCCACACGCGCATCGGTCATATTCGCCATGAACGTCCTCTCATCGGATTGAACGAACAGCGTCATGCGCGGACAGACAGCCGCCAGAGCGCGGCCACCCCTCGCGCAAGCAATGACAAATCAGATGAAAAGAAGGGCGGTCTTGGCCGGGCGCGCCATCCGGGCAGTCCTCCGTTGACTACCGGACGGCAGCGACGCGGACTCCACCCAGCTAGAAGTTTTCCACGACAAGAAATGACACACACAGTGCATGTCCATTGTCACCTTGTCGTAACTTTTCCATGACACAATGACACACGTTTTTGACGCAATCCGAGGCAACTTTCCTGGAGCGGTTGGGAAAATGGGTCCAACACCATTCTTCTTCAAGGGAAGAGCCCCCCATGGTAGCCATTGCCCGCACCTCCGTGGCTGCGTCCAGCAGCGCGTCCCGTACTGCCTCGCCCACGCTGCGCCAGGGAGCACGCGGCGCGGCCGTGACGACGCTCCAGAACAAGCTCAAGGCGGCCGGATTCAACCCGGGCGCGGCGGACGGCGTGTTCGGGGCCAAGACGCTGGCGGCGGTGAAGTCCTTCCAGCGGGCGCGCGGGCTCCAGAGCGACGGCATCGTCGGCCCCAAGACGTGGAGCGCCCTCAACACGGTGGGCAGCTCGGGAGGTTCGGGCCCCACGCTGCGCCAGGGCGCGCGGGGCGAGCCCGTGCGCGCGCTCCAGGCGCGGCTCAACGTGCTGGGCTTCAAGTCGGGCACGGCGGACGGCGTGTTCGGGGCCAAGACGCAGTCAGCGGTGAAGGCCTTCCAGCAGTCCCGTGGCCTGGTGGCGGACGGCATCGTCGGCCCCAAGACGTGGGACAAGCTGGGCATCAACGTGAAGGGCCCCGTCAGCACCCCGAGCACGGGCGGCGGCGGCCGGGCCGTCACCGGCTACGTGAACGGGCAGCCGCGGCAGATCACGCTCGCCTCCGTCCCGAATGGGAAGGAGATGCGCTCGGACGCGGCGGCGGCGTTCAACCGCATGTACGCGGCGGCGCGCGCCCAGGGCATCACCCTGAAGGTGAACAGCGGCTTCCGCAGCATGGCGGAGCAGCAGGCGCTCTACCGGGCCTACCAGAACGGCACGGGCAACCTCGCCGCGAAGCCCGGCTACTCCAATCACCAGGGCGGCATCGCCGTGGACATCAACGTGGGTGGCACGGGCACGTCGACGTACCGGTGGCTGGCCAACAACGCGAAGAACTTCGGCTTCGTGCGCACCGTCCCGTCCGAGCCCTGGCACTGGGAGTTCCGGCGCTGAGGCCCTGACGCGAACGTCCGCCGCCGTTCCTACGGGCCGGGACGGCGCCCCCCAAAGGAGGGCGCCGCGGCGGCTCAGCTCTTGGTGATGGGGCGGTAGCGGATGCGGTGCGGCTCCAGGGCCTCGGGGCCCAGGCGCTTCTTCTTGTCGGCCTCGTAGTCCTCGAAGTTGCCCTCGAAGAAGAACACCTTGCTGTCGCCCTCGAACGCCAGGATGTGCGTGGCGATGCGGTCGAGGAACCAGCGGTCGTGGCTGATGACCACGGCGCAGCCGGCGAAGCTCAGGAGCGCGTCCTCCAGGCTGCGCAGCGTCTCGACGTCCAGGTCGTTGGTGGGCTCGTCGAGCAGCAGCAGGTTGCCGCCGCTCTTGAGCATCTTCGCCAGGTGCACGCGGTTGCGCTCGCCGCCGGACAGGTCCTTCACGCGCTTCTGCTGGTCCTGTCCCTTGAAGGCGAAGCCCGCAAGGTAGGCGCGGCTGGGGACCTGCCCCGCCCTGCCCAGGTCCAGGTGGTCCAGCCCGCCGCTCACCTCCTGGAACACCGAGTTGTCGCCGTCGAGCGCGTCGCGGCTCTGGTCCACGTAGGCCAGCTTCACCGTCTCGCCGATGCGCAGCTCGCCCGCGTCCGGCGTCTCCACGCCCGTCAGCATGCGGAACAGCGTCGTCTTGCCCGCGCCGTTGGGGCCGATGACGCCCACGATGCCGCCTCGCGGCAGCTTGAAGCTCAGGTCGTCGATGAGCAGCCGGTCGCCGTAGGCCTTGCGCAGGTTCTGTGCCTCGATGACCAGACCGCCGAGCTGCGGGCCGGGCGGGATGATGACCTCGCCCGTGGCGTCGCGCTTGTCCTGCGTCTGGTTGAGCAGCTCCTCGTAGGCGGCGATGCGGGCCTTGCTCTTCGCCTGACGGGCCTTGGGCGAGGCGCGCACCCACTCCAGCTCGCGCTTGAGCGTCTTCTGGCGGTGGCTCTCCGCCTTCTCCTCCAGCTCCAGGCGCTTCTGCTTTTGCTCCAGCCAGCTGGAGTAGTTGCCCTTCCAGGGCACGCCCTCGCCGCGGTCCAGCTCCAGGATCCACTCGGCGGCGTTGTCCAGGAAGTACCGGTCGTGGGTGATGCAGACGATGGTGCCCTTGTACTCCTTGAGCGCCTGCTCCAGCCACGCCACGCTCTCCGCGTCCAGGTGGTTGGTGGGCTCGTCCAGCAGGAGCAGATCCGGCTTCTCCAGCAGGATGCGACACAGGGCCACGCGGCGCTTCTCACCGCCGGACAGCTTCGTCACGTCCGCGTCGCCCGGAGGCAGGCGCAGCGCGTCCATGGCCATCTCGATGGTACGGTCCAGCTCCCAGCCATTCACCGCGTCGATGGCGTCCTGAAGCTTGCCCTGCTCGGCCAGCAGCTTCTCCATCTCCGCGTCGCTCATGGGCTCGGCGAACTTCGCGCTGACCTCGTTGAAGCGGTCCAGCGTGCCGCGAATCTCCTTCAGGCCCAGCTCCACGTTCCCCTTCACGTCGAGCGAGGGGTCGAGCTGCGGCTCCTGCGGGAGATAACCCACCTTGGCGCCGGGGTCCGGCTTGGCCACGCCGAAGAACTCGGTGTCCACGCCTGCCATGATGCGCAGCAGCGTCGACTTGCCCGAGCCGTTGGGGCCGATGACGCCGATCTTCGCGCCGGGGAAGAACGAAAGGTAGATGCCCTTGAGGATCTCCTTGCCGTTCTTGACCTTGCGCAGGTCCTGCATCGTGAAGATGAAATTCTGGGCCATCTGGGTCTTCCTGCTTCGAGGCGGAGTGAGGGGGCACTGCGGATACCAGGGAGGAACAGCGCACTCAAGGTGAGAGCGTCCCCGCCGGCCCCGCCGGGCCCTCTCTCGGGTGCCCGGCGGCGGCCGGGCAGGCAGCGCCCCCTGGCCCCTGTCCCCTGGGCAACACCCCGGAAAAGGCCCCAATGCGCGCCCTGTGGCCGCTACAGCCCTTCGAGCGCGTCCAACTGCACCTGGGCAAGCTCACGGTAGAAGGGGACGACCTCGACATCGAGCAGTTCCAGGAGTGGCGCGCGACAGGCGCCACGACCCCACGCGAATACTCTGCGCGATCTCCTTGAGCAGGGCGGCGGCGCTCACATCGCCTTGGAGTGCCCGCGCAACCTCATGTGGCGCGATGGCCACATCCGATGCGGCCTCTTGCAGCAGCCCGCGCACCTCCTCCGCGAGGACGAGCGGCTCCTCAAGGTCGGTGACGCGGCGGTTGAGCTCCCTGATTTCGTGCCAAGTATGGTGAATAGCTCGCGTTGAGAGTTCGTTGTGCTTGAGGGTGAGCAACCGGCCACGAGTGGGATGGCCTGCTCGCCCCCGCACACAGAGTCACGAGCCGTCTTCCCCTCAGGGAGTTGAACACATGAGCCGCCTGGCATCCCTCTCCACTCAGCCACGTGCGACGACGTGCCGGGCTGGCGCACGCCCATGGCGCATGCGGATTCTCTCGCTTGCGGTGATGGGGACCACCGCCTGCGCCGCGCCGTCCGCGCTCGCCGTGTCTCCGGCCGGGGTGCCCGCGTTCAGCGAAGACATGCTGTCGCCCGAGTTCTGGATTCGCCGCGCGCCGTCTCCCGACGAGGTGCTGCTCGATGCCGACCAGGTGGCGGCGAAGCGCATGCGCGCCTTCGGTCCGGATGGCGGCCTTCTCGACTTGAAGCGCATCCCAGCCACGCTGACGCGGGCGCAAGTCGCCGGCTGGGTCAAGGATGCGCAGCAGACGCCCATCCAGGCAGCCATCGACGAACAGGGGCGGCCGGTGACGGAGGCGATGCTCGATGAACTGCGCCAGAACGCCGCGGCCGAGCACATCCCCGAAGCATCCACCGCGCGCTACGGCCTCAGCGTGCGGCGCACGCCCCTGCGGTCACTCCCGTCCGAGCGGCGATTCTTCGCGGCGGAGAACCTGCGCGACTACGAGAGCCTTCAGGCCGGCACCCTGTTCCCGGGCGAGCCCGTCGTCATCGCGCACCACAGCGCGGACCAGCAATGGCTGTTCGTCCTGACGACCCAGGGGCCCGCCTGGGTCCGGCGCGAAGATGTCGCGGAAGGCACGGCAGACACGGTGTTCTCCTACGTGGCGAAGGCGCCCGGGCGTGTCGTCACGGGCGACCAGGTACGCACGGTCTTCACGCCGGAAGCACCCGGGGTGTCCGAGCTCGAGCTCGACATGGGGGTCGCGCTGCCGCGGGCCGACGTGGCACCCGGCGAGCCCGTCAACGGCGCCAGCAGCTATGCGTCGTGGCCGGTGCTGCTGCCGGTGCGTAACCAGGATGGCACGCTGGCCTTCCAGAGCGCGCTGCTGCGCCGTACCGCCGACACCGCGCCGGACTATCTGCCGCTGACACGTGCCAACATCATCCGCCAGGCGTTCAAGTTCCTCGGCGAGCGCTACGGCTGGGGGCACCAGTTCAATGCGCGCGACTGCAGCGGCCTGACCAGCGAGGTGTACCGCAGCTTGGGGCTGTTCCTGCCGCCCAACTCCGGGATGCAAGGGAAGAGCGCGGCGCTGAACCACCGCCTCTTCACGGCCCAGGACACACACACCGAGCGGCTGCGCGCGCTGGCCCAGGCGCAGGTGGGCGACCTCATCGTCGTTCCTGGTCATGTGTTGATGCTCATCGGCCACGTGAATGGCGAGCCCTACGTCATCCAGGATGTGCCGTACGCCGTGTTCAAGGACCCGGCCACGCAGCAGCTCCGGAAGACGAAGCTGAACCAGGTGTCGGTCACCCCGCTGCTGCCGCTGTATGCCGACGATACGACCCTGTACGTGGACGCGATGACAAGCCTCGTGCACGTCACGCAGCCATAGGCCCAACCGCCGAGCGCGTCGGGGCCCTCACCGCCGCCCGCGCGGACGCCGCATCTCGCGGACTTCATCACGCGGGGCGACACCATCGCGGCACGCCGCTCCGGCAGCCAGCTCACCGGCGCCAGCGGCGCGGCCAGGAAGGCCAGGGGCTGTGCTCTATCCAAACCTCGATCGCTGCAGCACGAGTGCCGCCAAGGCCGATTCAGGCAGCGCGTCAATGCGAGCGAGCGAAGCGCGCGAGGTCATCGGCCTCCTGTGTTGGCGATACAGAGGGAGCGGCTCGGATACCGTCCCAAGGTCCACCCATTCGAGGTCCCCTGGCCGCAGGCAGGTGGCGAAGGTGAGCGCCAGGCCGAACTGGGCGCCTGCTTCCCTTGGGCAGCCGAACGAGCCAGCTCCGGGGGAAATCGAAAATGAGGGGATGCTTCAGGGTCGAGCCCCCATTGTCGTTCAGGGCACTCCGTCCTCGACTGCTCGAAGATACGTGTTCAGGATGTCCACATAGTGGGGCACCACTTCGACGGCGAGGGCGTCCTGGAGGAGTTGGCGAGCGCCGTCGACATCCCCGGCATCCCGGCGACGGTCCACTTCGACCAACGTGCGAGACAGGCGGCGCGACCCCTGGGTGATGCGGGACGCAATCTCTCTCACGAGGACTGCGGCGCTTTCGTCATCCTGGAGCGCCCTCGCTATCTCGCCTTGCGGAATCCCTACGTCGTGCGCGGTGGCCTCGATGAGGGCGCGCGTTTGGGGGGTGAGGAAGGGTTGAGCCGGTTCCGTGATGCGACGACTCAAGTCTTTGATCGCATCCCAGTCGCGTTGGGTGGGCATGTGACTCTCCTAGCCAGGGTGAAAGCTAGCGGGGGTGGCAGTCTCTGAAGGGCCACTCTCGTTGCCCCTCGCAGTAGCGAAAGCAGGCGTAGCAGTCACCAATCCATCGGGGCTTCTTCTGGTCTCGGCATCGGACGTACTGCTCGGTGCAGTGCTCTCGCCATTCATCGTCCTCCGCCTCTTCCGCCTTGTCTTGCGAGCGCCTCATGGCTGCTTCCATGGTCGCAATCTGCGCGGAGGCCTCGCTCGCCGTGAGGCCGCACGCTTCTGGTACACCCGGGTTACGCTGGATGCAGCAAGACACCGTGTCGGTGCAGGACGCCAGGGCATATGCGTCGCGGCGACTGGCGGCGCCAGTGCTGGAGCAGCCCAACGACATCACGATGATGCACAACATGGATTTTCGGCCAAGCACAGCTCTGCACAGTGCGTCTATCACTCTGGATGGGCAGTCGTCTGAAGTGGATTGACCCACGGTTTCCACCTCGCGTGATGGCGGCATGCTACCCACAATATGTCGGACCCGGGCGGCAAGCACCACCGCAATCACAAGCATTACGGGTTTCTGCCTGGCAGTGCCAGGCGGAAACCAAAGCCCCCTCCCCCTGAACCTGCCCATCCTGGGTAGTGGAGGTCTGGTGCCAACTCATTGACGGTCCGCGCATCATGCCGCTTGGTCATTGTGTCGCCAGGCGGCTCCAGCACTGGCACTGCTTGCGAGCCGCACAGGAACTCGAGGCTCCTCGTGGAGAGTCCCTGGACGACAGCGGAGCCGTGACACCGGGACGGTGCAACCCAGGTCCGCACTCCCCCCTGACGCGGGGCTCACTCGACGGTGGCCAGGAACGGCGCGCCGTTCGCCTCGCACCAGCGCCGGTACGTCTGGAGCCGGTCCTCGGACGTGACGCGCTTGGAGACCTGGCCATCCGCCGTCAGGTATTCGATGGCGCCGCGCACGGTGATGAGCAGGACCACCGGCTCGTCCCCCACCGCCCGCCAGCTATCGACGTTGCCGGGCGGCTCGTAGACGTAGCCACCGGGGCCAATCACCTCGCCCGTGTCGAGCAGCTCACGAGTACCAGTGAGGTTGAAGCCATGCACCTCGCCGGTATGACGGTGCCGGGGGATGACCGTGCCGGGCTCCAGCCGGAAGAGGTACATCCAGCCGGAGCCATCCCGGAAGAAGCGCAGCGGCTTGAAGGAGAGGCCCGTGGGCCCCATGGGAATCCAGGGAATGCGCTCGGCGTCGACCGGGCGCGAGGAGGAGGAGGACAGCGGCGTGTGGCGCATAAAGGCTCCTTTGAGGAAACGCCGCCAGGGTGCGCCGCCACTGGCCCTCCCACAGGGCCAGGATTGACGAATCTCACTGGGCCAAACTATGGAGCCCGCGCCATGGACCTTCATGTCGACCTCCACGACCGGAGGGACCTCGCGGGGCAGATCTACCGGGGCCTGCGCGCGCGGATTCTCGACGGGCGCCTGCGGGACGGCGAGCAGGTCCCTCCCACGCGCGAGCTCGCCCGGCGCCTGGGCGTCTCGCGCAACACCGTGAGCGTGGCCTATGAGTGGCTGACCGCCGAGGGCCTGCTCGTGGGCCGCGGACGGGCGGGCAGCTTCGTCCAGAACGCGCCCCGGGAGCGCGGACCCCGCGCGAAGCCTGTCTCCGGTGTGAAGCTACGCCCCCGCGCGGTCTGGAGCGCGCTGCGCGTTCCTCCGCCGGCGGGCCCACCTGCGCCGTATGACTTCCGCGTCGGCATCCCCGACGCCACGCTCTTCCCCTTCGAAACGTGGCGCCGGCTGATGGCGCGCCAACTGCGCGCGACCGCGATGACGGCCGCCTACGCGGACCCGGCGGGCCACCCCGAATTGCGCGAGGCGGTGGCCCGCCACGTGGGAGTCTCCCGGGGCGTTCGCGCGGAAGCCTCGGACGTGCTCATCACCCACGGGGCGCAGCAGGCGCTGGACCTGGTGGGCCGGGTGTTGCTGGAGGCCGGAGACCGCGTCGCCGTGGAGGAGCCGGGCTATCCCCCCGCCCGGCTCCTGTTCCAGTCGCTCGGAGCCCGGGTCGTGCCGGTGCCCGTCGATTCGGAGGGGCTCGATGTCCGTGCGCTCCCCGACGACGCGCGCCTCGTCTACGTCACACCGTCCCACCAGTTCCCGCTGGGCATCGTGATGTCGCCCGCACGCCGGAGGGCGCTGCTCGACTGGGCCCGGCGGCGCGACGCGGTGATTGTCGAGGACGACTACGATAGCGAGTTCCGCTTCGGCGGCAGGCCGCTGGAGACGCTCCACGGCCTGGACCGCTCGGGCCGCGTCCTCTACGTCGGCTCGTTCTCCAAGGTCCTACTGCCCGCGCTGCGCCTGGGCTTCCTCATCGCGCCGCCCTCGCTCCAGCGGGAGCTCCGGCTGGCAAAGCAGGTGACGGACTGGCACAGCCAGCTCCCCGCCCAGGCGGCCCTCGCGCGCTTCATCGCCACGGGCGCGCTGTCCCAACACCTGCGCAAAACCCGGCGCGTGTACGAGCAGCGGCACGCGCGGCTGTCCGAGGGGCTCACCCGCCACTTCGCGGACGCCCTCGAACAGCTCCCCTCCGCCGCCGGCCTGCACCTGTGCGCCACCTTCCCACGCGGCGGCGCCCGCCTGGAGCGGCAGCTCAGCCAACGGGCCCGTGACGCGGGCATCGGCGTCGAAGAGCTCTCCCGCTACTTCGCCGGGCCGCCCACGCGCCATGGCTGGGTGCTGGGCTACGGCGGGGTGACGGCGGACCGCATCGACGAGGGCCTTCGCCTCCTCCGCTCACGGCTCGGCGGAGCCCTCTGACCCCACCGCGCACGGGCCCCTCTCGTCAGGCCCGGGGCAACACCCCCGTCCTCGCCGGCCCGTCAGGCCTCGCGCACGGAGACCGCCATGTCCTCTCCCCAGACGACGTACTTCGCCGCGGTGGGCGACGTTCATGGGCACATGCACCGGATGGTGAGCCACCTCGCGGCCTGGGAGGAGCGCAGCCGCCTGCGGCTCGACTTCGTGCTCCAGGTGGGCGACTTCGAACCCCACCGCCACGAAGCAGACCTGGCCACCATGGCCGCGCCGATGAAGTACCGGCACCTGGGCGACTTCGCCGCCTACCACCAGCGGCGGCGCCGCTTCCCCTGGCCCGTCTACTTCATCGGCGGCAACCACGAGCCCTACGGCCACCTCGACCTGCACCCCGAGGGGTTCGCCCTTGCGCCGCACTGTCACTACCTGGGCCGGAGCGGCATCGTGGACCTGGAGGGCCTGCGCGTGGCGGGCCTGTCCGGCATCCACCGCGAGGCCAGCTTCTGCAAATCCCGCCCGCCGCTGGCCTCGCTGGGCACCGCCTCCAACAAGGACTTCACCTACTTCAACGAGCAGGATGTCGACCGGCTCCTGGCGCTCGGACACGCGGACGTGCTCCTGCTGCATGACTGGCCCTCCGGCATCATCCCGGACGAGGAGGCCGCCGACTTCCAGGGGCAGCGCCGCGGCGCGAGCCACGACCTCATCGGCAACGCGTACGCGCGGCTGCTGGTGGACGCGCTCCAGCCCCGGCTGGTCCTCTGCGGTCACCTGCATCGGCGCTACACCGGCACCCTCCAGCATCCCGGAGGCCAGCGCTCGCTCGTGCGCTGTCTCGCCAGCGTGGAGCAAGGTGCCGACGCGTTCGCCGTCTTCCAGGTCCGGGGCAACATGCTCCACGAAGTCGCGATGCGGGAATGACTCCGGGTGGACAACGCGACGCGCCACCCGTCCGGGTGCGCCACTCCACATGGCCGAACACAAGGCAAGCGAAGCGCGGCCGAAGGTGTTACAGGATGCGCGCCATGTCCGTCCCCGCCGCCCTCGAACTCCAGGGACTCTCCAAGCGCTACGGAGAGTTCACGGCACTGCACACCGTGGACCTCGCCATCCGTCCCGGCGAAATCTTCGCCCTCCTGGGCCCCAACGGCGCGGGCAAGACGACGATGATTGGCAGCGTCTGTGGCCTGGTGAAGAAGTCCTCCGGCACCATCCGTGTCTTCGGAAAGGACCTGGACCAGGACCCGGTGGGGCCGCGCTACGACATCGGGTTGGTGCCACAGGAAATCAACTTCGACCCCTTCTTCACCGTGGCCGAGTCGCTGCGCATCCAGCTCGGCTACTACGGCCGCCCCGCGGACGAAGCGCGCATCGACGAGGTGCTCACCGCCCTCAACCTGCACACGAAGAAGGACGCATACACGCGCGCGCTCTCCGGCGGCATGAAGCGCCGGCTGCTCATCGCCAAGGCGCTGGTGCACAAGCCCCGCCTGGTCTTCCTCGACGAGCCCACCGCCGGCGTGGACGTGGAGCTGCGCCGCGACCTGTGGACCTACGTGCGCAAGCTCGCCACCGAGGGCACCACCATCGTCCTCACCACGCACTACCTGGAAGAAGCCGAGGAGCTGGCCGACCGCGTGGGCATCATCAACGAGGGCCGCCTGCTCATGGTGGAGGACAAGGCCACCCTGCTGCGGCGCTTCGGCGAGCGCCGCGTCGTCATCACCTTCGAGCAGCCGCAGCCGGGCCTGTCCGAGGCCGGCAAGCGCTTCTCCGCCCACCTCAGCGAGGACGGCCGCACCCTCACCTACGTCGAGCGTGATGGCTGCGCCCCCTCCGGCGAGCTGCTCCGCGCCCTCTATGCCGAAGGACAGCTCATCTCCGACGTGGAGACGCGCCGCTCCCGGATGGAGGACGTGCTCATCGAAATCCTCCGCGGCCGCTCGCAGCAGGCCGCCTGAGCCCCATCATGAACGTCCTCGGGATGCGAACACTTCTGGCGAAGGAGGTCCGGCGCTTCATGCGCGTGCCGGGCCAGACGGTCCTCTCGCCGCTCATCAGCACCACGCTCTACTTCATCGTCTTCGGCTACTCCATCTCCGGCCGCATCCAGACGGTGGAGGGCTCACCCTACCTGCACTTCATCGTGCCGGGCCTCGTCTTCCTCGGCATCGCCAACAACGCCTTCCTCAACAGCTCCTCGTCGCTGTTCATCACCAAGATTCAAGGCACGGTGGTGGACCTGCTGGTGGCGCCGCTGGGCCCCGGCGAGCTGATGGCGGGCTTCATCGGTGGCGCCATGGTGCGCGGCCTCGTGGTGGGCCTGCTGACCTGGGCCGTGGCCACCGTCTTCACCGGCTTCAGCCTGGAGCACGCGTGGGTGGCCGCGTACTTCCTCGTCCTGTCGTCCTACGTCTTCAGCGTGCTGGGCATGCTCGCCGCCGTGTGGGCGGAGAAGTTCGAGCAGATCAACTTCTTCCCCACCTTCGTCATGCTGCCCCTCACCTTCCTGGGCGGCGTCTTCTATTCCGTGCGCGAGCTGCCCGCGCCCTGGAACACCGTCAGCCTCTTCAACCCCATGGTCTACATGGTGGAGGGGCTGCGCTACGGCATGCTCGGCCGCAGCATCTACTCGCCCCTGGGCGGCGGCGGCATCCTCTTCGGCGTCGCCGTGGTGGCCACCGGCATCACCTACCTCGTGCTGCGCTCCGGCTACAAAATGAAAGCCTGATTCACCCCGGAAAGCCCGCAAGAGGGCCGTACCTGTCCGCCGGCCCGCGTCCCCCCTGTGGGGTAGTTGACGACTGGGCAATTCCCATGAGGTGAGAAAGGGCGATATCCTGGTGGGCACACATGGCTGTGCCATTCGGGAAGTACGAGTTACTACGCAAGATTGCCTCTGGGGGAATGGGTCAGGTGTTCCTGGCCCGCGAACACGGGACGGGGTTCGAGCGACTTGTCGTTCTCAAGCTCATCCTTCCCCACCTCGCCGAGGACGATGAGTTCCTCTCCATGTTCCTGGACGAGGCGGGGCTCGTGGCGCGCCTGACGCACCCGAACCTCATCACCATCCTGGACCTGACGGAGATTGAGGGCCGGCACTGTCTGGCCATGGAGTACGTGCAGGGCGACGACGTGCGCCGCCTGGACAAGGTGGTGCGCGGGCAGGGCAAGCTGCTGCCGGTGGGGCTCGTCCTCCGCATCATCGCGGACGCGGCCGCCGGCCTTCACTACGCGCACCAGGCGCGCGACGCGCAAGGCAAGCCGCTGCGGCTGGTGCACCGCGACGTGTCCCCGCAGAACATCCTCGTCGGCTTCGACGGCGGGGTGAAGGTCATCGACTTCGGCGTGGCCAAGGCGGCCACCAGCAGCCAGAACACGGCCACCGGCGTCCTCAAGGGCAAGTACCCGTACATGTCGCCGGAGCAGGCCAGCGGGCTCTCCATCGACGCGCGCAGCGACTTGTTCGCGCTGGGCGTCGTCATGTGGGAGCTGCTCACCGGCAAGCGCCTCTTCAAGGGCGAGTCGGACATGATGACGCTGCGGCTGGTGAAGGACTGCCAGGTACCGCGGCCCTCCCAGCTCAACCCGCGCCTGCCGCCCGGGCTGGACGAGGTGGTGCTCCAGGCGCTGGCGCCCACGCCGGACGCGCGCTACCCGGACTGCGGCGCCTTCCGGCTGGCGCTGGAGGACTACGCCCTCAACCTGCGGTTGCCGTCCAGCAGCGCGCACCTGTCCTCCTTCCTGCGCGAGCTCTACGCGGACCGCATCACCCAGGAGACGGACCCCGCGAAGCTGGACCAGCTCGCCGAGGACGCGGACCTGGACTCGCGCTCCAACTCGTCGCTCAGCGGCGTGCCGGGCGTGCTGGGGCCCGCGGGGCGCGCCTCCACGTCGAGGGCCCTGCGAAGCTCGCCCCCCGGGCCCGCGCACCTGACGCGCTCGCGCCAGGCCATGGCCGCCCCGCCGCCGGTGCAGGAGCGGACGCGGGGCACCGCGCCGCTGGCGCGCCCGCCGCCGGACACCTCGCGGCGCATCCCCTGGCTGCCGGTGGTGACGGCGGGCGTGGGGCTGCTCATCGCGGGCGCGGGCATCGTCTTCCTGCGCTCACCCGCGGACGCCACGCCCGCGCCGGTGGAGGTGGCCGTGCCCCACCAGCCGGAGGTGCAGCCGCCGCCCAAGCCCACCCCCGAGCCCGCGCGCCCTGTCACGCTGCCCGTCATCACCGAGCCCCCCGGGGCGCGGGTGAGCGTCGACGGACAGGAGCGCGGCGAGACGCCCTTGAGGCTGGAGCTGGAGCCCGGCGCCGCGCCCGTGTCGGTGACGCTGGCCCTCAGCGGCTACGAGCCCGTGACACGGCAGGTGTCCGCTGCTGATGAAGAATTGCGGCTGGAGCTGCGGCGCACCGGGGGTGACAAGCCCGCCGCGGGACCGGTGAATCCGGGCACGCGGCGGCCCAACGCGCCCCAGGGCGGCGGCCTGGGCATCAAGACGGGCCGCTGAGCCTCGCGCGGAAAATCCGCGCGAAATGATTTCCTGAGACGGCGCGGCCGCCGGGCCCTCCGAGGGGTGGGAACCCCTCACAGGCCCACCGCGCCATATGACTCCAGACTCCACCCATCGTTCCGCCGCCCCACCGACGGGTGCACCGCGTCGGCGCGCCCTGCTGCTGGCAGCGGCCGCGGGCGCGGTTCTGCTCGGCGGTGTGGCCC
>JAFAAN010000027.1 GCA_023426545.1 Pseudomonadota bacterium | reverse complement strand
GCCGGGGGGGGGGTGGGGGGGGGGGGGTGCGGGGGGGCGGGCGACCGGGGGCCGGAGGGGGCCACGGTCGTCCAGCGGCTGAATCAGGAGGGGATTCCCGTCACCGCGTGGCTGCTGCTGCCCATGGCGCAGGGCTACTGGTTCCATGCCGGCAACGTGGAGCAGGCCACGGCCCGCTATGACGACTTCAGGGCCTGGACGCTGGAGCATGGCCTGAGGTGGGAGGGCGTGGGGCTCGACATCGAGCCGGACATCCGCGAGCTGCGGCGGTGGATGGAAGGCGGGTGGCGGCAGATGGGCGAAATCCTCCCGCGGCTGGTCCAGGGCCGCCGTGTCCGGGATGCCCGGGCGGCGTACGTGCGGCTGATGGAGCGAATGCGCGCGGACGGCTACCGGGTGGACACCTACCAGTTCCCCGTCATCGTGGATGAGCGGCAGTCGCGCTCCTCGCTGGTGCAGCGGCTGGCGGGCGTGCTCGACCTGCCAGCGGACCGCGAGGTGCTGATGCTCTACACCAGCTTCCTGCGGCCCTACGGGCCCGCGGCGCTCTGGAGCTACGGCCCGGGGAGCCAGTCCGTGGCGGTGGGCGTCACGGGTGGCGGGGTGGACCTGCCAGGAGGCTTCGCCCCGAGGCCCCTGGACTGGGCCGAGCTGTCACGGGACCTGCGCCTGGCGGTGCGGTGGACGCACGACCTCCACGTCTTCAGCCTGGAGGGGTGCGTGCGCCAGGGCTTCCTGACGCGGCTCAAGACCTTCGACTGGGACGCGCCCGTGGACCCGCCGCTGATGGGGGCCCGGCGAGTGGAGGTCGTGCGTCGCGCGGCGCGGCTGCTGCTCCGCACGAGCGCCCGGGTGCTCCGCTGACGGGCATGCGGGGGCGGTGGGAAGCCGCCGCGCGTCAAGGCGCCGCCAGACCGCATCACGATTGACGCTCGGGGAGTGGGGCGGTGTCATGCGCCCCGGTGACCTCCACCCGTTGCCCGGCGCCACTGCCGGGATGGGATTCCCATGTCCGATTTCCGCATGACGTCCAAGCTGCTTGGTGCGTGGTTGTTGTCCGTGGGGGCGCTCTGCGCGGCGCCTTCCTGGGCTGCCGCGCCCGCCGCCTCCACCCCTGTCCCCGTGCCCAACGGAAACTTCGAGCTGGCGGGCGGCACAGGCTCGCTCCCCGCCTTCTGGAAGGCCCGAGGGCAGGAGAAGGTGACCGGCAGCGCGGCGGCGAAGGTCGAGGGCGTGCGCGGCCTCGCCATTGAAAACCCGGTGGGCGGCGCCGAGACGACCGCCGAGTCCGAGGTGATGAAGCTCCAGGTGGGCCAGCTCTACCGGCTCAGCGCGTGGGTCCGCACGCGGGGCGTCCAGACGGACCCGCAGGCGCGCTATCCCACCGCGCACGGCGCTTGCCTGTCGATGAAGAGCTTCCCCTTCACCAACTGCTCGCCCGCGCCGGCCACGGAGGCGGGAGGCCGCGCGTCGGTGCTCTTCTTCGCCACCCAGTCCTCGGACCGGGTGCAGCTCCACCTGGGGCGCAACGGCAAGGCCACGGGCACGGCCTACTTCGACGACGTGCGCGTGGAGAAGGTCGACGACATCACCGCCTCCATTCCAATGGAGACGGTGCGCTGGGCCGGCAAGGGCTTCCGCTACGATGAGGGTGGCTGGATCTTCGTCCACATCGAGGGCGCGCCGTACGAGCGGGGTCACCAGTTTGGCCAGCTCGTGCCGCAGGAGATTGTCCGCTACATCGAGAAGCTCGGCATCGAGAAGGACAAGACGGACGCGGCCAAGGGGTGGAACCACCAGCGGCTGCTGGCGGACGCGCTCTTCCTGCGCAAGTACGACGCGGAGTACCTGGAGGAGATGAAGGGCATCGCGGACGGCGCGAACAAGGCGGGCGCGAAGTTCAAGGACCGCGAGCTGGACCTGCTCGACATCGTCACGCTCAACTCGGCCGTGGACGCGGGACAGCTCGCCGAGGCGAACCGGGCCACGGCCACGCCGCTCACCGGCCGCACCTTCCTCAAGGCCGAGGAGGAAGCCGAGCGCGCCGGCAAGGGCGACCACTGCTCCTCCTTCGTGGCCACGAAGTCCGCCACGCCGGATGGCCGCGCCATCATGGGGCAGATCTTCATGTGGGGAGGCTATACGGGCGTCCACTGGGACGTGATGCTGGACGTGCAGCCCACCAAGGGCCACCGCTTCGTGATGCAGACCTTCCCCGGCGGCATCCACAGCGGCTCGGACTGGTACGTCAACGCCGCGGGGCTCGTCATCGGCGAGACGACGGTGGGCCAGTCGCCGTTCGACATGAACGGCTCACCCCAGAGCAACCGCATCCGCAAGGCCGCGCAGTATGCGTCGTCCATCGATGACGTGGCTCGCATCATGAAGGACGGCAACAACGGCCTCTACACCAACGACTGGACGCTCGCGGACATGAAGACGGACGAGGGCGCCTGTCTGCTGCTGGGGACGAAGAAGACGCGCCTGTGGCGCACCGGAGGCAAGGGGCACGCAGCGGACACGCCGGGCAATCTCAAGGACTTCATCTGGGCCAACAACAACAACCGGGACCTGGAGGTGCGCAAGGAGTACGTGCCCAACCCGGACAACGCCCCGGTGGACCTGGCCTTCAACACCTGGAACCGCGACATCGCCTTCTGGGAGTACTACGCGAAGCACGGGAACAAGGGCTTCGACCTGGACGCCGCCATCCGGATGATGGCCTCCAGCCCCATCAACCGGCCCCACGCGTGTGATGGCAAGGTCACCACGTCCGAGATGGCCCAGAAGCTGATGTTCCTGGCCCACTACGGCAAGACGACGCTGCGCGAGAAGATGGTGGGCGGCCGGTGGATTCCGGACCTGCCCGGCGCCACCCCGCACCTGTCCCTGGGCTACACGGCCTTCAGTCCCATCGTCGTTGCGGACAAGCTCAAGGAGGCCCACAAGGCGTGGAAGCCGTCCGCGGAGCCCGCCCCCCTGTCTCGCGACCTGTCGAAGGTGAAGGACGTGTTCGCCTTCGAGCGGAGCCTGCTGTGGGCCAACACCCTGTTCCCCGCGACGGACGGGGAGAACTGGCTGGTCAGCGGCACCGCCGCGTACTGGAAGCTGCTGAAGGAGCTGCCCGCGGGGGATGGCGCGTCGGAGAAGGCCTTCGAGTATCAGCGCAACGCGCTGGCGGACCTCAACGCGCGCTACCTCTTCACCACCTCCCGCGAGGCGGACGTGGTGCCGGCGAGCGCGAAGACGGACTACGGCCGGTATGGCGCGTACCTGCTGCCGCGCATCAAGGGCACCTTCCTGCTGCACCAGCTCCGGCTGCTGCTGGGGAACGCCCAGTTCTCCAAGGCGATGGGCTTGCTGCACGGCCGCTACGCCAGCAAGGACGTCACCACGGCGGACTTCAAGCGCGCGGTGCTGGAGGCCACCGGCCGGGACGTGGGCCCCTTCGTCGCGCAGTGGGTGGAGCAGACCGGGCTGCCCCAGCCGCGCATCCGCGCCACGGCCGCGCAGGTGAAGGACGGCTACGAGGTGACGCTGAAGGTGGAGCAGCCGGGCCCGCGTCCCTGGCACTTCGTCACCCTGGTGGAGGTCCGCACGGCGAAGGGCGCCACGCTGGAGCGCGTAGAGGTGAAGAGCGCCAACGAGACCTTCACGTTCCGCACGGCCGAGGCCCCCGTGCGCGTGGTGTTCAACGCGGCCAACGACATCCCGGTGCCGCGCGAGCGCTTCCAGACGCTGACGAACCAGCTGGACGCCTGGGAGCGGCTGCTGCTGGTCCACGGCACGGCGCGCCAGACGGAGTCCATGCGCACGCTGGCGCTGGGCTATCGCGAGGTCCTGGCGGACGCGTTCGTGGAGTACCTGCTGCCCATCAAGCCGGATGCCGAGGTGACGGACGCCGAGCTGGCGGACCGGGACCTCGTCCTCTTCGGCGGCGCCGAGGACCACGTGTTGCTCGCGCGGCTGGCGGATGAGAAGAAGCTGCCCGTGGAGCTGGGGCGCCGCTACTTCCGTTGGCAGGGCAAGACGTACGGGCGCCCGGATGATGGCCTGGCGGTGGCGCTCCCCAATCCGTGGAACCCGAAGCGGTCGCTCTATCTGTTCCTGGCCAACAGCGGGCTCCAGCTCTGGCACATGACGCGCACGTACCACCGCGGCATGCCGGGCTGGGCGGTGTTCCGGGGCGGGGAGGTGAGCGCCAAGGGCTTCCACGACCTGGAGTCCCTGGCGCAGGACGTCTCGGTGACGCCGGCCGCCACGCCCCAGCAGGCCCCGGTGCCCGCGCCCGTGCTGGGACAGCCGCTGAAGTAGCGCACGCTCCGGGGCGGCCCGCCACGCGGAGAGGGCGGGCGGGCCCCTGGAAAGAGGGTGGAGAGGGGGCCGGCCCCTGGAATAGGGCGGCCGCGCGGGTGTTCTTCCTGCCTGCCCGGAGGGACGACAACCCTCCGCGTCTGGCAGCATCTGCCGCCTCTCATGCCTCTCGGAGCCGAATTGAGCCCCAAGAAGACCTTTGTTCGCCGCGCCTGGGCCAGCAGCGCCCTGGGCACCCTGCTCCTCACCGGCTGCGCCACCACGCAGCAGCCGGCGCCCTCTGATGACGCGCCGCCTCCCGCGGCCCCCGCGGTGGAGGCGGCCTCCGCCGCGGCCGTCCGCTCGCTGGGTGTCGAGCTGAAGAACATGGACCGCACGGTCCGGCCGCAGGACGACTTCTACGCCTTCGTCAACGGCAACTGGCTGAAGACGACGCTCATCCCCCCGGACCGCGCCCGCTACGGCACGAGCATCGAGCTGGCGGACAAGGCCGAACTGGCGATGCGCGCCATCATCGAGGAGTCCGCCGCGGCGAAGGAGCGCCACCCTGGCTCCACCGCGCAGAAGGTGGGTGACCTCTACAACAGCTTCATGGACACCCAGCACATCGAGTCGCTGGGCCTGACGCCGGTGAACGACGAGCTGCAGCGCGTGAAGGCCGTCAAGCGCGTGGACGCGCTGCCGGAGCTGTTCGCGGAGCTGCTGCGCGACGGCGTGCAGGTACCCTTCGGCGTCTTCGTGGGCCAGGACCAGAAGCAGGCCACGCGCTACATCGTCTACGCCTCGCAGCTGGGCCTGGGCCTGCCGGACCGGGACTACTACACGAAGCAGGAGCCGCGCTTCGTCGAGGTCCGCGCCGCGTACGTGGCCTACATCGAGAAGCTGCTCTCGCTGGCCGGTGAGAAGAACGCGAAGAAGGCCGCGCAGGACGTCATGGCGTTCGAGACGGCGCTCGCCGCGAAGCAGTGGGATCGCGCGCGCAACCGCGACCGCGAGAAGACGTACAACCTCAAGAGCGTCGCGGAGCTGGACGCGCTGACGCCCGGCTTCTCGTGGACGCGCTTCCTCAAGGCGGCGGGCGCCGAGGCCACTCCGGGCGTCGTCGTCCGTCAGCCGGACTACTTCGAGGCCCTGGCGGGGCTGATGAAGTCGACGCCGCTTCCCGTGCTCAAGCACTACCTGACGTTCAAGGTGCTGGACACGCGCGCGCCGCTGCTCAGTAGCGCCTTCGAGCAGGCGAACTTCGAGTTCCGCGGCAAGACGCTCCAGGGCATGGAGGAGAACCGCCCGCGCTGGAAGCGCGGCGTGGCCCAGGTGAACGACGTCGTCGGCGAGGCGGTGGGGCAGCTCTACGTGGAGCGCCACTTCAGCCCCGACTCCAAGAAGCGCATGCAGGAGCTGGTGGCCAACCTGCGCGAGGCCTTCCGCCAGGGCATCGACAAGCTGGACTGGATGAGCCCTGCCACCAAGGCGCAGGCCCAGGCCAAGCTGGCGAAGTTCGGCGTGAAGATTGGCTACCCGGACAAGTGGCGGGACTACTCGAGCCTGGACATCGCCGCGGGTGACCTCGTGGGCAATGTCCGCCGGGGCAGGGTCTTCGAGTTCAAGCGCTCGGTGAACAAGCTGGGCAAGCCCATCGACCGCGAGGAGTGGGGCATGACGCCGCAGACGGTGAATGCCTACTACAGCTCCACGATGAACGAGATTGTCTTCCCGGCCGCCATCCTCCAGCCGCCGTTCTTCGACCCGGAGGCGGATGACGCGACCAACTACGGCGCCATCGGTGGCGTCATCGGCCACGAGTTCAGCCACGGCTTCGACGACCAGGGCAGCCGCTCCGACGGCGACGGCAACCTGCGCGACTGGTGGACGCCCGAGGACAAGTCGGGCTTCGAGCAGCGCACCAGCATGTTGGTGGCGCAGTACAACGGCTTCAGCCCGCTGGAGGCCATGAACGTCAATGGCCAGCTCACGCTGGGCGAGAACATTGGCGACCTGAGCGGCCTCACGGTGGCCTACCAGGCCTACAAGCTGTCCACCCATGGACAGACGCCGCCCATCATCGACGGCTTCACGGGCGACCAGCGCTTCTTCCTGGGCTGGGGGCAGATCTGGCGCGTCCTGTACCGGGACGATGCCATGCGGCAGATGCTGCTGACCGACCCGCACTCGCCGCCGCGGTACCGCGTCAACGGCGTGGTGCGGAACATGCCGGAGTTCTACGAGGCCTTCGGCGTGAAGGAGGGCGACGGCAGCTGGCTGCCGCCCGAGCAGCGCGTCAAGATCTGGTAGCCCCGGACGGCGCGGCCGGTGGACAGCGGCCACGGACTGTTTAGGCTGAAGGCGTGAACGCCTTCGTCCTGCGGCTCGTCTGTGGCCTGCTGTTCGCCATCCTGGTGTTGGGGGCCATCGTGAAGCCGCCTGACAACGTCACGCAGGGGCTGGGGCTGCTGCTGCCGGCCACCATGCTGCTGGGCGTGGCCCACCAAGGGCCCCCCCCCGCCCACAAACCCCACCCCCCCCAAACCGC
>JAFAAN010000173.1 GCA_023426545.1 Pseudomonadota bacterium | reverse complement strand
GACCGGAGCTGACCCCCTCCGGGAAGTAGCGAAGGCGCCCGCCTCGCGAGCGCGAGGTGGGCGCCCCTCTCAAGCCGCCTGCTCGGACTGAGCGGCGGCCTCCGCGCGGGGCTCGGTCGCGCCACGGCGCCGGGGGAAGAACCGGCGCCACGCCAGCGCGAAGCCGGTGTAGACGAGGAACACGCCCCCCAGCGACGCGACGGCGGCCACGAACTGTCCCACCAGGCCCAGCGCCTCGCCGGTGTGGAGGAAGCGCAGCCAGGTGCGCAGCTTGCGCCCGCTGTTGTAGTCGGCGTAGCCCTCCAGCTTCGCCACCTCGCCCGTGAAGGGGTTGAGCGACACCTGCTTCGCGGCGAACGGCGGCCACGCGTCCGTCTCGCGGATCGTCAGCGCCACGGCGTCCACCTCGGCCTTTCCGCCGCGCTCACCAGCCGCCTGCGCGCCACGCCCACCGCCGCCGAGGCGCACCGTGACGGACGCCCAGGTGGGCGACGTCTTCCGAGCCTCCGCGATGAGCGCGTCCATCGGCGTGCGGGGCAGCTCCCCCTCGGGCGCGGGCACCTTCACCGTCGCCGAGCCCGGCGGCCCCTGGGTCGCGGGCGGCGTGTTGCCCGTCAGGGTGAACACCAGGTTCGACGCCCACTTGTACGAGATGACCATGCCCGACGCGGTGAGCACGACGAGCACGGGCAGCAGCCAGAAGCCCATGACGTTGTGCCAGTTCCAGTCGCGCGCCTTGCCCTTCAGCCCGCGCCGGAACCACAGCGACGGCCGCATGGCCCGCAGCGTCCACTTGCGCGGCCACCACAGGTACAGGCCGGAGATGGCCAGGAAGAGGAAGACCGCGTTGCTCGCCCCGGTGATGGCCTTGCCCACCGCGCGGTTGTCACCGCTCGCGGCGAGCCACCGGTGCAGCTCCACGTTCCACTGGAAGAAGCCTCGCAGGCCCGTCGCGCCAGCGCCCAGCACCTCCCCGGTGTACGGATTCACGTAGGCCACCGAGCCCCGGCCGATGTTCACCAGCACCGACGACGCCGGGTCGGGGAACACCGTCACGCCGGAAGGCTGCCCTTCGGTCCGCGCCGCGCGCACGCGCTCGACCAGCGCCTCCACGGGGAGCCGGACCGCGTCGGGAGATGGCACCTGCACCGTCCGGACATCCCGCTCCGCCCACTCGATGATCTGCTTCTCGAAGGCAATGACCACGCCCGTGAAGGACATGATGCCAATCACGAGCCCAGCGGCGACGCCGACGATGAGATGAATCCAGAAGATGATGTTTCGGAAGGTGCGCATGAAACGACTTGGGCGCGAGCCGGGGCGCGCGCGAGCAACACTGGGCGGCACCGGCGCGACCCCGCGCCGGTACTCACGTCAGCGAGAAGTTGACCGGCACATCGACGATGACGCGCACCGGCCGGCCCGAGCGGCCCAGCGCCGGCGTGAAGCGCCACTGATTGACGGCGTTGATGGCGGCCGCGTCGAACACGGGCACCGAGCGGATGACCTTCGTGTGCTCCGCCTCCACCCGACCATCCGTCCCGACGATGATGCGCACCACCACCTTGCCCTGGATGTTGCGCTGCTTCGCCAGCCGCGGGAACTCCGGCGCCACCGACGTCTGCACCGTGGGCGCACGCATCACCTGCTTGAGGGTAAGCGCATCGCCCGTGCCGCCGATCGCCGTCGAGCCGACGATGCCGCCCTGCGTGCCGCCCACCACCCCACCGACCACGCCCCCCACCACCCCACCAATCGCGGACGCGGCGCCGCTGTCCACGGGCGCCGACTGGGCCACCTCGGGCGCCGGTTCAGCAACCGGCTCGGGCACCGGCTCCGGGGGCGTCTCCGGCTTCACCTCCGCCACCGGCTCCGGCCGGGGCACGGGTGCGGGCACTACGCGCTGTGTGGGCCGGGGCCGCGCCTGACGCTGCAGGTCCTTCTTCGCCGGCGCCCGCTGAGCCCCGCCGCCCGCGGGGGGCGGAGGCGGCGGCGCCGCGAGGGCCAGCAGCACCAGCTCCGGCTCCTCTCGCACCGCTGGCTTCGGCGGCGACGGCGTCACCGACAGCGCGGCGGCCACCACGCCGGCGTGCAGCACGACGGCCAGGAAGCACGCCCCACTCCACCGGCTCCAGAAGCCCTCCGCGGAGGCGGAGTCTCCCATGCGGAAGAGCCCCCCAGCGGAGCGCGCCATCGTCACGGGAGCAGCGTCCACGACCGGCACTCCTGGCTCGAAATTGAGAATCGTTCTCACTTTCACCAGGACCGTGGATATCCCCTGGCCCCCCATCCGTCAACGCCCGCTGAGCAGATTTTCTTACGTGCGACAGAACGCTCGGCCCGCCGCTGCCGTGGCGCGCGCCTAGAAGCGGCTGTAGCTCCAGCTCACGGCGCGGCCGCCGGAGTACGGCATCACGCCGTGAAACGGGCGCGGGTCGGCATCGAACACCAGCGGCAGGAAGTGCCGGTCCCCGTCCCAGAGGTTGAGCTTCGGGAGGTCCACCACCGGCACCCAGGAGAGCGCCCCCTCCGGGTTGCGCTCCAGCGGCGTGCCCTCGAAGCGGTCGATGCGGAAGACGAAGCCCAGCCAGTCCTCGCCGTGCTTCCCGAAGCCGGGCCAGGAGAGGGTGCCGCGCAGCACCATCTGCGTGCACTCGATGCCCGCCTCCTCGCGAATCTCCCGGCGCATGCAGGCGGCCACGTCCTCGTCGCGGTCCATCTTCCCGCCCAACCCATTGAATTTGCCGTAGTGCGCATCATCCGGCCGGGCGTTGCGGTGGATGAGCAGTACGCGCTGCCCGTCCGGCGACATCACGTAGCCGAGCGTGCCGATGATCGGGGTGTACGGCATGGGAGCGACCTCACGCGGTGCGGCATCCGAGCGTCGGAGCCTCATGACCACCGCCGGAATGCGACAGAGCGCGGCACTGTAGTCCATCCAAGCCCGCCAGGTGCCTCCTCATCCCACCATCCACCCGAGGTGGGGGCCTCCCTTTACGCAGGGCAACGCAGCGCGTTAGCGTGGTGCGACACAGTATTGATGACAACCCGCGTCGTCGGGAAAGGGGACTCTTGATGTCGGCATTCCGCCCCGGCCGGTACGGCCTGTATGAGCCGGACACCGAGCATGATGCCTGCGGCGTGGGCTTCGTCGCCCATCTGCGGGGTGAGCGCTCGCGAGGCATCGTCGAGGACGCCCTGGAGCTGCTCAACCGGCTCAGCCACCGGGCGGCCGCCGGCAGGGACCCCAAGACGGGCGACGGCGCCGGCATCCTGGTCCAGCTCCCCCACCGCTTCTTCGAGCGCGAGGCCCCGAAGCTGCCCTTCGCCCTCCCCCCGCGGCGCCACTACGGCGTGGGTCAGGTGTTCCTCCCGCCCGAGCCCGAGGCCCGGGCCGCCTGTGAGGCCGCCTTCGAGGAGATCGTCGTACAGGAGGGCCAGCGCGTGCTCGGCTGGCGTGACGTCCCGGTGCACCCGGAGCACCTGGGCCCCGTGGCCCGCGAGGCCGCGCCCGTCATCCGCCAGCTCTTCATCGCGCGGCGGCGCGTCGTCCCCAGCGCCTTCGAGCGCAAGCTGTACCGCATCCGCAAGCTGACGGAGAACCTCATCCAGGCGCGGGGTGTGGACCCCAGCGGGCGCTTCCACGTCGCCTCGCTGTCGTCGGAGACGCTCATCTACAAGGGGCTGATGCTGCCGGTGGACCTGCCGCGGTTCTACTCCGACCTGCAGCAGCCGGACTTCGTGAGCGCGCTGGGCCTGGTCCACTCCCGCTTCTCCACCAACACCTTCCCCACGTGGGAGCTGGCGCAGCCGTTCCGCTTCATCGCGCACAACGGTGAAATCAACACCCTGCGCGGCAACCGGAACTGGATGACCGCGCGGCGCGGGCTGCTCCAGACGGCGCGGCTGGGCGGCAGCCTGGAGGCGCTCCAGCCCATCATCGTCCCGGGCAAGAGCGACTCGGCGCAGTTCGACAACATGGTGGAGCTGCTCTACCTGGGCGGCCGCGCCCTGCCCCACGCGCTGATGATGATGATCCCGGAGGCGTGGGAGGGCGACGCGCTGATGGCCGACGAGCGGCGCGCCTTCTACGAGTACTCCTCCGCCCTGCTGGAGCCCTGGGACGGCCCCGCGGCCATCGCCTTCACCGACGGGCAGCTCATCGGCGCCACGCTGGACCGCAACGGGCTGCGGCCCGCGCGCTACCTCGTCACCGAGGACGACCGCATCATCCTCGCCTCGGAGATGGGCGTCATCGACGTGCCGCCCGCGCAGGTGCGCCGCAAGGGCCGCCTGACGCCGGGGCGCATGCTGCTGGTGGACACCACCGAGGGCCGCATCCTGGAGGACGAGGACGTCAAGCGCGACATCACCACGCGCTGGCCCTACCGCCGCTGGCTCCAACGCAACGTCTACACCTTCGACAACCTCCCGGCCGCCCCGGCCCCGGTGCGGCTGCGGGGCGAGGAGCTGTGGCGGGCCCAGCGCGCCTTCGGCTACACCGCCGAGGAGGTGCGCTCGGTGCTCACGCCCATGGCGGAGACGGGCAAGGAGCCGGTGGGCTCCATGGGCACGGACACGCCCCTGGCGGTGCTCAGCGACCAGGCCCCCAGCCTCTTCTCCTACTTCCACCAGCTCTTCGCGCAGGTGACGAACCCGCCCATCGACCCGCTGCGCGAGTCGCTGGTGATGACGCTGGCCACCGCGCTGGGCCCGGAGAGCAACACCTTCGAGGAGACGCCGGAGCAGTGCCACCGGCTGGCCCTGCCCGGCCCCATCCTCACCAACGGGCAGCTCGCGCGGCTGGCGGACCTCAACGACGATGGCCTGTTCGAGACGCGCCGCCTGTCGCTCCTCTACCCCGTGGACGGCGGCGGGGGCGCGCTCGCGGCGGCGGTGGAGAAGCTCTGTGACGAGGCCGTGGAAGCCGTGGACGCGGGCGCCAGCATCCTGCTGCTGAGCGACCGCGGCGTGGACGCGGCGAACGCGGCCATCCCCGCGCTGCTGGCCATGTCCGCGGTGCACCAGCGGCTGGTGCGCGACGGCATCCGCATGTACGCGGGCCTGCTGCTGGAGACGGCCGAGGCCCGTGAGGTGCACCACTTCGCGTGCCTGTTCGCCTATGGCGCCGCGGCCGTGAACCCCTACCTGGCGCTGGACACGCTCCGGGCCCTGGCGGACGGCGGCGAGCTGGCCGTGGACGCGGAGAAGGCGCAGGAGCGCTTCATCCGCGCCCTGGAGGAGGGCCTGCTCAAGGTGATGTCGAAGATGGGCATCTCCACGCTCCAGTCCTACCGCGGCGCGCAGCTCTTCGAGGCCGTGGGGCTCGAGCGCTCGCTGGTGGAGCGGCACTTCACCGGCACGGCGTCGCGCGTGGAGGGCGTGGGCCTGCCGGAGCTGGGCCGCGAGGTGCGGGAGCGCCACGCCCGCGGCTTCAGCCCGGAGGCGGACGCGGAGGCCGGCATGCTGCCCGTGGGCGGCCAGCACCGCTGGCGCCGGCTGGGCGAGCGGCACAAGTGGAACCCGGCGACCATCGCCAGATTGCAGGCGGCGGTGCGCGGCAACGACCCGGTCGCCTTCGCGGAGTACTCGCGGCTGGCGGACGACGAGACGCGCGAGCACTGCAACCTCCGCGGGCTGCTGGACATCCACCACGAGGGCTGCACGCCGGTGCCGCTGGACGAGGTGGAGCCGGCGCGCGCCATCGCCCGGCGCTTCGTCACCGGCGCCATGTCCTTCGGCTCCATCAGCGCGGAGGCGCACGAGACGCTGGCCATCGCCATGAACCGGCTGGGCGGGCGCTCCAACAGCGGCGAGGGCGGCGAGGAGTCGCGCCGCTATGTCCGCGACGAGAATGGCGACCTGCGGCGCAGCGCCATCAAGCAGGTGGCCAGCGCGCGCTTCGGCGTCACCACCGAGTACCTCGTCAACGCGGACGAGCTTCAAATCAAGGTGGCCCAGGGCGCCAAGCCCGGCGAGGGCGGCCAGCTCCCCGGCCACAAGGTGGACGAGCGGATTGCCCGCGTGCGCTGGTCCACGCCGGGCGTGACGCTCATCTCCCCGCCGCCGCACCACGACATCTACTCCATCGAGGACCTGGCGCAGCTCATCTACGACCTCCAGTCCGTGAATCCGTCCGCGCGGGTCGGCGTGAAGCTGGTGAGCGAGGTGGGCGTGGGCACCATCGCCGCGGGCGTGGCCAAGGCGGGCGCCAGCTGCGTGGTCATCTCCGGCTACGAGGGCGGCACGGGCGCCTCGCCGCTGTCCAGCATCCAGCACGCGGGCCTCCCGTGGGAGCTGGGGCTGGCGGAGACGCAGCAGGTGCTGGTGCACAACGGGCTGCGCTCGCGCATCCGCGTGCAGGCGGACGGCGGCATGCGCACCGCGCGGGACGTGCTGGTGGCCACGCTGCTGGGCGCCGAGGAGTTCGGCATGGCCACCGCCAGCCTCGTGGCCGTGGGCTGCATCATGCTGCGCAAGTGCCACCTCAACACCTGCTCGGCGGGCATCGCCACGCAGGACGCGGGGCTGCGCGAGCGCTTCCAGGGCAAGCCCGAGGACGTGGTGAACTTCTTCCTCCTCATCGCGGAGGACCTGCGCCAGCGGATGGCGGCCCTGGGGGCCCGAACGCTGGAGGAGCTGGTGGGCCGCGTGGACCTGCTGAAGCAGCGCCCCGCCGTGGACCACTGGAAGGCGAAGCGCGTGGACCTGTCCGCGCTGCTGGCCGCGCCGGCGGCCCCGGAGAGCGAGCCGCGCCACTGCGCCGAGCCGCGCATCCAGGACGTGTCCGACCACCTGGACCACACGCTGCTGCGCGACGCGGGCGCGGTGCTGGACGGCGGCCAGCCCATGCTGCTCAACGTCCCGGTGGCCAACACCCACCGCGCGGTGGGCGCCCTGCTGTCGGGGGAGATCGCCCGCCGCCACGGCGGCCAGGGACTGCCGGATGGCCGGCTCCACGTGCGGATGAAGGGCTCGGCGGGACAGAGCTTCGGCGCCTTCCTGGTGAAGGGCGTCACGCTGGAGCTGGAGGGCGACGCCAACGACTACGTGGGCAAGGGCCTGTCCGGCGGGCGCATCATCGTCTACCCGCCGCAGGCCAGCCGCTTCGTGCCCGAGGAGAACGTCCTCGTCGGCAACACCGCGCTCTATGGCGCCACGGCCGGCGAGGTGTACCTGCGGGGGCTCGCGGGCGAGCGCTTCGCGGTGCGCAACAGCGGCGCGCAGGCGGTGGTGGAGGGCGTGGGCGACCACGGCTGCGAATACATGACGGGCGGCGCGGTGGTGGTGCTGGGCCCCACCGGGCGCAACTTCGCGGCCGGCATGAGCGGCGGCATCGCCTACGTGCTCGACCGCGAGCAGTCCTTCCGGCAGCGCTGCAACCTGGAGATGGTGGAGCTGGAGTCGCTGGTGGACGAGTCCGAAATCTGGCTCGTGCACGGGATGGTGGAGCGGCACCTGCACCACACCGGCAGCGCACTGGCGCGGCGGGTGCTGGACAACTGGGAACTCATGGTGCCGCGCTTCGTGAAGGTGATGCCCACCGACTACAAGCGCGTGCTCCAGGCGCGGCGGGCGGCGCGCAGACCACCGGAGTCCACAGCCGCGGCGCTGGCCCAGTCCGCGGCGGGGAGGGCCTGAGCCATGGGAAAGCCGACGGGATTCATCGAGTGGGAGCGCGTCCACGCGGACAAGCGGGACAAGGCGGAGCGGCTCAACGACTGGCGCGAGTTCGCGCTGCCGCTGGCCCCGGACGAGGCGAAGCGACAGGCCGGCCGCTGCATGGACTGCGGCGTCCCCTTCTGTCACCAGGGCTGTCCCCTGGGGAACCTCATCCCCGACTTCAACGAGGCCGTGTACCGGGGCCGCTGGCGCGAGGCGTATGACCTGCTCAGCCGCACCAACGGCTTCCCGGAGATGACGGGCCGCCTGTGCCCGGCGCCGTGCGAGGCCGCGTGCGTGCTGGCCATCCACCACGACGCCGTCACCATCGAACAGATGGAGAAGGAGATCGCCGAGCGCGCCTTCGCGGAGGGCTGGGTGAAGCCCCGGCCCCCGGCGCGCCGCACGGGGAAGACGGTGGGCGTGGTGGGCTCCGGGCCCGCGGGCCTGGCGGCGGCGTCCCAGCTCAATGTGGCCGGCCACTCCGTCACGGTGTACGAGCGGGACGCCCGCCCCGGCGGCCTGCTGCGCTACGGCATCCCGGACTTCAAGCTGGAGAAGTCCGTGGTGGACCGGCGCGTCGCGCTGATGGAGGCGGAAGGCATCACCTTCGTCACCGGCGTGGACGTGGGCGGAGCGCTGAGCTACCGCGAGCTGCGCGCGAAGCATGACGCCCTGGTGCTGGCCCTGGGCGCCCGGCGGCCCCGGGACCTGGAGGTGCCCGGGCGCGAGCTGTCCGGCGTGGTCCAGGCCATGGCGTACCTGGAGCACCAGAACCGGCTCGTCTCAGGGCATGGCCAGAAGGACGCGCGGCTGGACGCCGCGGGGCGGCACGTCGTGGTGCTGGGCGGCGGCGACACGGGCTCGGACTGCCTGGGCACCGCGCTGCGTCAGGGCGCCAGGAGCGTGCGGCAGGTGGAGCTGCTCCCGGCGCCGCCCCTGGCGCGGGCCGAGGGAAACCCCTGGCCGAAGTGGCCCCTCATCTTCCGCACCTCCACCAGCCAGGAGGAGGGCGGCGAGCGCAGGTTCGCGATGATGACGAAGCGGCTGTCGGGGAGCGACGGGCGGCTCCAGGCGCTACACGCCGTGGAGGTCGACGTCCAGCGCGAGCCCGGCGCCCTCCCCCGCCTCATCGAGCGGCCCGGCACCGAGGCGACGTTCGAGGTGGACCTGCTGGTGCTGGCCATGGGCTTCACCGGGCCGGAGACGGGCCCACTGTCGGAGGAGCTGGGCGTGAAGCTGTCCCCCCGGGGGACGGTGCAGGTCGACGCGCACTTCGCCACGTCGGCGGAGGGGGTATTCTGCGCCGGGGACGCGAGCCGGGGCGCCAGCCTCATCGTCTGGGCCCTGTCGGATGGCCGGGAGGCCGCGAAGGCCTGTGACGCCTACCTCTCCGGGGGCCATTCCCTGTTGCCTACGCGGGGGGTGGACTGCATCTTCTGAGGGGTAACGGAACACCCGGGCCGTTCCGAGGGCCGACTCGGGAATAAACCGTCGCCTGATCAGTTAGAATGGGTTTAACCCCAACTCCCTCCCACTGGAGGACCGTGAAATGACCAGCGAACATACCCTCATCGTGACAGAAGCCGACCTGGAGCGCCTGCGCCAGGTGGTGGACCACAGCGGAGGTGGCCGGACGGCCGAGTTCGCGGAGATGCTCGATGCGGAGCTGACGCGGGCCCGCGTCGTCACACCAGAGAAGGTGCCCTCCGACGTCGTGACGATGAACAGCAAGGTCGTCTTCGAAGACGAACAGACTGGAGAGCGGCGCGAGGTGACCCTCGTCTATCCGCGCGAAGCCAGCAGCGATGATGGCCGGATTTCCGTCCTAGCCCCCATCGGCAGCGCCCTCATCGGCCTGTCCGTGGGCCAATCCATCGCCTGGCCCCTCCCGGGCGGCCGCACCAAGAAGCTGCGCATCGTCGCGATTCCCTATCAGCCGGAGGCCTCGGGCCACTTCAACCTCTGAGCCGAGGCACCCTCTCGCGGCACCGTGCGCGCCCTGTCTGCGTACGGTGCCGTCGTGTTTCTGGCCCTGGTGTTCCCGGGCCGTCGAGCGTGGCCCCGCCGGGGAGCTCCGCTCCGGGACATCAGCGAAGGCCCACGCGCTTCCCCAGCTCCTGCGCCAGCGCCCGCAACTCCTCCACGCCTGCGGCCTGGGGGCTCGTGTCGAACACCACCTCGTAGCCCAGCCCCGCCTGGTTGATGGACTCGGAGCGCGGAATCCGCGTGCGCAGAACGGGCACGGTGGCTTCACCGAGCGCGCCTTCCATGGCCTCGTTGGTGGCGGTGGTGCGCCGATCCCACAGGTTGACGACGGCGACGAGCTCGCCGCCCTCCTCCCGGACCTCGCGCCAGGCGGCCTCGATTTCACCCAGGCCCTGGAGGGCGAAGGCCCCGGTGGGTACGGGCGCCACGACGAGGTCGGCGGTGGCGAGCACGGCCTCGGTGTAGGCGCCGATGCTCGGCGGGGTGTCGGCGAGGACGACGTCGGGCGTCCAGCCCAGGGACTTCAGGGCGCGGGGGATGGCCTGGAGGCGGTGGCCCCACTGGAACAGCTCGCGCTCCTGGGCGGCCATGCGCGGCGACGCGGGGGCGATGAAGAGGCCGGGCCGCTTGGGCGAAGCCACCACGACCTGCGCCAGCGTGTGCCGGGGACGAGGCCCCAGCGCGTCCCCCACACAGGGGCCTTCTCGGCTCTCCAGCCCCAGCACCAGCGACGCGTGGGCCTGCGGGTCCAGGTCCAGGAGCAGCACCTGACGCCCGGCGTCCGCGAGGGCCGCCGCCACGTGCGAGCACAGCGTCGTCTTGCCGACGCCGCCCTTGATGGTGGAGAACGCGATGAACGCCATGGCCCGTCCTATACCGGACGTCCCCGGGGGAGAGAAGCCACGGGCAGCCGCACCTCCGGGGCGCTCAGCTCGCGCTACTTCTGCGTCATGATCCACTTCACCAGCGCGCGGGCCTCGGCCTCGGAGACCTGAGCGTTCGCTGGCATGGGAACAACACCCCAGACGCCACCACCGCCCTTCAGCACCCGCTGCGTCAGCGTGTCCTCGATATTCTCCTGCTTCGCATACCGGGCGGAGATCTCCTTGAACGAGGGCCCGACCAGCCGGGCCGTCGTTGAGTGACAGGTCGTACAGTTCTTGGCCTTCGCGAGCTCCTCACTCGCGAACGCGACGTTGCCCGCCAGGGCCATCGCCGAAACAGACACCCACACCCAACGTTTCATCTCAGTCTCCCGTCTGCGCAGTGGCGCAAGGCCACCTGACAAACTGTTTTATCATGCTTTCCCGACACAGCGCTGGACTCGCGCGCGGCATGCCCCTCGGCGACGCGCACCACGCGTCCATCGCCCAGGGTGTCCGGAGGGCTCAGCACCACCTGCCCAGGGAGTGCCCGGGCGGGCACGGCCGAGACATGGCGTCAGCTCAACGTCCCGCACGCGGCGATACGTTGAACCCGGAGCGCGGCGAGCCGGACCAGCGGCTCGGCCACGTCAGTGCCTTCCAGGGCCGCCACCGCGCGAGCGACGGCATCCAGGGTGGACATGCCGGAGGGATGTGACGGCTCACGAAGCCGGAGCAGCCCCGGCTCGGGCGGTGGCAGCGCCAGACGTGGGAGTGTCCGCAGCACGGGGAGCCGCTGCGTCATCCGCCGCGCCTGGGACCAACTCGCATCCAGCACCACCAGCTGGCGTGGCGGAGGGGTGCCGGGCGGCGCGGCCGGCCCGTCGGGATACAGGAGCCAGGTGCCGGGCTCGGTCAGCAGCTCCAGGTCGGACGTCCCGCTGGGGGAGCCGTGGACGATATGCCTCGCGTTCACCAGCGCCAACGCGGCCACGCGGCCGGTGTTGCTCTTCTTCGCGATCTCCATCACGTGCTGGACGAGGAGGATTCGCGTCCGCGTCTGGACCTGGGGAATCTCGTCGCACAAGCAGAGGTGGCGCGACAGGTTGCAGCGAGTACAGCGCGGGTTGCTGGCGAGGCGGGAAGACATCTGCCGACATCATCGTCCGAGACCCGGTAGAACCCAAGCGCGCCCTGCGCTCCCGGCGGAGTGCCGCGGAGCCCTGGCGGGGTCTCGCTGCCTCGGCCGCCCTCCGGCGTTCACCTCACCGGCCGCCAGACGTCGAGCTGGAACGTTCCTGCACTCACGCCGCAATGGCACACATTCGAGCTGGGGACTCGCGCCGCGCCAAAGTGGAACATCCTCACGAAACAGCGCGCTCCAATCTGGAACACACACGCGCGTGTCGCGGAATGGCTTTCGTGATTCCAGGGACTTGAGTCTGGCACATCCCCTGCTTTGAGCCTCCACACGTCAGGGCATCCTCATGGATGCCCGCTGCAAGGAGACTCACGATGGAAGTCCGGTTTCATGGCGTTCGGGGGAGCATCGCGGTGTCGGGCTCGCGCATTGGCGGCAACACGGCCTGCGTGGAGGTCACCAGCCAGGGCCACCGGCTCATCCTGGACGCGGGCACGGGCCTCCGCGCGCTGGGCGAAATCATGATGCGCGAGGGCGCGCCCCAGAAGGCCACCCTCTTCTTCTCGCACCTGCACTGGGACCACGTGCAGGGCTTCCCCTTCTTCACCCCGGCCTACCTGCCCACCTCGGAGCTGACCCTCTACGGCCCCGGCGCCAACGGCGCCCAGGCGCTCCAGTCGGAGCTGGCGGCGCAGATGCAGCCGCCGCACTTCCCGGTGCCCCTCACCACCATGCGTTCGCGGATGGACTTCCGCTCCGCGCTGCACGCGCGGCCCATCGAAGTCGGCCCCTTCCGCGTCACCCCCATCGACGTGCCCCACCCGCAGGGCTGTCTCGCCTACCGCGTGGAGGCGGAGGGCCATTCGTTCGTCTACGCCACCGACGTGGAGGTGCGGGTGGAGGACCTCGCCCCCGACGTCGGCCGTCTCTTCGAGGGCGCGGACGTGCTGTGTCTCGATGCGCAGTACACGCCGGACGAGTACGAGGGCCGCAAGGGCATCCCCAAGAAGGGCTGGGGCCACTCGACGATGATGGACGCCGCGGGCGTGGCCCGCCTCGTGGGCGCCCGCCGCCTGTGCCTCTTCCACCATGACCCGGCGCATGGCGACGACGTGCTGGAGGACATGGCCGAGCAGGCCCGGGCCCTGTTCCCCGTCTGCGAGCCTGCGCGCGAGGGCCAGCGGCTGCTGCTGGGCCGCGCGGCCTGAGAGAGGCGGCCCCATGCCCCCCGGATGTTATGGTGCGGCTTCGGCCTTCGTCCTGCCGCCGTTGCCCGCCATGCCCCAAGCCCCTTCGGATGTCTCCCAGGTGCTCCTCCCCTTCGGAGGACTCGTTGGCAGGGAGGTGGACCTCGACGCGTTCCTCCAGACGCTCATGGACCGCATCGCCATCACCCTGCAAGCGGACCGCGGGACCCTCTGGCTGCTCGACCCCGCCCGCCGCGAGCTGTTCAGCCGCGCCGCGCACCTGCCCGAGGTGTCCCAGATTCGCGTCAGGCTGGGTCAGGGCGTCGCCGGCACCGTCGCGGAGGCTGGCCACGCCATCAACGTGCCGGACCCGCGCGGCGAGCAGCGCTTCTTCGCGGACATCGACCGGATGACGGGCTACCGCACCACCAGCCTGCTCGCGGTGCCCCTGCGCGACGGGGACGGCGCCCTCTACGGCGTGCTCCAGGTCCTCAACCGCCGCGGCGCGGACCGCTTCACCGACGAGGACACCGAGCGCCTCACCGTCATCGCCTCACAGGTCAGCGCCGCGCTCCAGAGCACCAGCCTCTACCAGGAGCTCCAGCGCGCCAGGGACCAGCCCCAGGTGCCGGTGGGCTACTTCTTCAACCGCATCATCGGCGAGTCCCCCCAGCTCCAGGCCATCTACCGGCTGGTGCGCAAGGCCGCGCCCACCGACGCCACCGTGCTGCTGCGCGGAGAGAGCGGCAGCGGGAAGGAGCTGTTCGCCCGCGCCATCCACGTCAACGGCCCGCGCAGGGACCAGCCCTTCATCAAGGTCGACTGCGCGGCGCTGCCCGCCACGCTCATCGAGAACGAGCTGTTCGGCCACGAGCGCGGCGCCTTCACCGGCGCGGACCACCGCGTCCCCGGCAAGTTCGAGGCCGCCAACGGCGGCACCGTGTTCATCGACGAGCTGGGCGAGCTGCCCCTGCCCGTGCAGGGTAAGCTGCTCCGGGTCATCCAGGACCGCGAGTTCGAGCGCGTGGGCGGCACCCAGGCCGTCAAGGTGGACGTGCGCATCGTCGCCGCCACGCACCGGGACCTCGCCCGCATGGTCTCCGAGGGCCGCTTCCGCGAGGACCTCTACTACCGGATCAAGGTCGTGGAGGTGGTGCTGCCGCCCCTGCGCGAGCGCGGCGCGGAGGACATCGAGCGGCTCGCCCGCCACTTCGTCGCCGCCGTCGCCCGGCGGCACCGGCTGCCCCCGCCCCGCCTCAGCGCCCCCGCCCTGGAGCGCCTCAAGCGCTACCGCTGGCCCGGGAACGTGCGAGAGCTGGAGAACTGCATCGAGAGCGCCGTGGTGCTGTGCGAAGGCGAGATTCTCGAGGAGCACCTGCCCCTGCCGAACGTCGACCGCGCGGCGCTCGCGCCCAGCGCCGCGCCAGACGCTCCAGCGGAGTCGGCCCTGCTCCCGCTGGCCGAGGTCGAGCGGCGCCACATCCTGCGCGTCCTGGACGCCGTGAAGGGCAACCGCACCGCCGCGGCCCGCGCGCTGGAGATTGGCCGCAACACGCTCGCGCGGAAGCTCAAGGAGTACGGCCTGGGCGACGAGCCCTGACGCACCGCGCGAGGCACACACCTCCCGCCAGGGCGATGTGTCCGGTGTTCACTAGCATTTTCAGGTATGCGCCTTGTTCCTGGCTGACCGTCGGCGTACGACGAGGAGGCCTCCAGCCCGTTGGCGGGAGGCCTCGCTCTGGGGGACGCGCATGAAAGTCGTCGACACGCTGCTCGAAATGCTTCCCGAAGCCATCGCCGGGAAGATTCCCGACGTGAAGCTCCAGGATCAGGACATCAAGGTGACGCTGGCCCAGGGCGCCTTCACGGACGAGAAGATCCTCCCGCCCAAGCTGGCCATGAACGGCTTCACCCTCTCCTTCGAGGCGGGTGCCGAGGCGTCCGTCCGCAACTTCAACTCGCCTGGGGACGTGGACGAGAACGGCATCGTCGGCGAGGCGGCCACCGAGACATCGGAGCAGGCGCCGCGGCCACAGCTCGTGCTGGGCGGCCAGGTGGGCTGGATGCGCTACGAGGTGTCGGCGCGCGTGAAGGCCGCCACGGGCGCCAACCTGGGCTTCCTCGCCGCCGACAACCAGTCGGAGCTGACCGTCACGCTCAGCGACTACCGCGCCCACCCGCTGACGCGGAACATGCGCGAGGCCGCGCGCGCGGACCTGTCCGCGCTGCGGCTCATGCAGGCCACGGACCTCGCCAAGCTCGGCCCTGGCGACGCAGTGGCGTGGCAGGCCCGTGGCACGCTCCAGTCGCGCCTGGAGCTCAACTGGGCGGACGTCTTCCCCACCAACCTCAACCGCCTGGGCTTCCTGCGTGGCAGCGAGCTGCTGGCGCTGAAGACGAGCGTGAAGGCGGCCCTGTCCGCCCGGGTCTCCCTCACCGACGACTACCTGCTCAGCTTCTCGCGCCCCCGCACCGGCCGCATCCAGGTCGCGGTGCGCAAGGCGCGGTCACACGAGCAGGCGCTGGCCGCGGGCCTGGGCATCACCGTCGAGCTGCTCGACCCCGCGGCGCTGAAGGCACAGGTCGGCCAGCTCCTGGAGGCGCTGCTGGGGCCCGTGCTGCGCGAGCTCGTCAAGAAGGGCAACACCGCGCTGGAAATCATGGACGGCCTGGTGGACAAGGCCAGCAAGGCGAAGCTGGACGACAACCAGAAGCGCGTGCTCGGGTTGGTGCTGGAGCGGCTCGGCATCGACCCGCAGCTCGCGGACCCTGCCCACCTTCCCCAGGCCTGGGCCGACTTCAAGGCCCGCGTCGCCAGGGCGCTGGACGATGCCGCCCGCACGCAGATCGCCCAGGGCTTCCAGTACGACTACCTCCGCCTGTCCGAGACCTCCACGCTGCTGGAGGTCGTCGTGGAGGACGCCACCGCCATTCGCTTCCACGAGTCCCTGGTCAAGGGCAACCTCGTGGAGTTGATGCAGTGGATGAAGAGCGCCGCCCAGCCGAACGAGTTCGAGCTGCGCAACTACCTGCACGCCACCTCGCTCACGCGGCAGCAGGCGGTGGGCTTCTCGCTGGGGCTGGGCTCGTTCGAGCTGCTCAAGTCGCGGGACGTCCGGAAGCAGACCTGGGTGACGCAGGAGAACTTCCAGGGCGCCCGGCGCCTGGCGTTCCTCGGGCGCCGTGGCTACGAGGACAAGCTGCTGGGCACCCGCGGTCAGTGGGTGGTGGACCTGAAGGCGGACATGGCGCGCTTCTCGCCCACGCCGGTGGCCGCCGACTTCAGCTACGGCCTGCACCTGATGCTTTGGGGGCGGCAGAAGAAGCTGTCGCGCAAGGACTTGCAGCAGGCCGTGGATGACGCCGTCGTGTGGGGCGTGCTGGACACGAAGGACGCGGCGAGCGTCATCGCGGTGATGCAGGAGGACGTGGGCAAGCACCCCATCGAGACGCGGCTCGAGCTGAAGATGGCGGACGACCCGTTCCGGGCCCTGGTGCCTCGCCTCCAGGAGCTGGAGCTGCCGCGCTTCGCTCGCGCGCTGGCCCGCGCGCTGCCGTGGAGCGAGCACACGCCCCGCGCCACCCCCGAGTTCCGCCGCGCCGTCTACGCGCCCATCTGGGAAGCGTACCTGCGCGAGGTGCAGGACCAGGGCAGCCTCATGCTGAACGACCTGCCGCCCACCCGCGCCGCGCAGATCGCCAGGTGGTATTTCCAGAAGGACCCCACGGTGCATGACCTGGGCAGGGACCTGCAGCTCATCGAGAGCGAGTGGCGCCCGGGTGGCGGCAACTTCTCCTTCGCGGAGATCATCTCGAAGAACCCCAACACGCTCGTGCGCTGCCGGGACTTCGTGAGCGGCATGGTCCGGCTGCGCCGCGCCATCGACGAGCGAAAGGCCCCGGACGAGCTGCGCGCCGTGTTCGGCGAGCTGGAGGGCATGTGGAGCACCGGCTTCCACCTGCGCGCCGCGGGCTCGCTGCTGTCCGAGCTGGCGCAGTCCACGCCGCTGGGGCTCGCGAGCGTGGAGCGGACGCTCACCGTGCGCGTGGCGGACAGCGAGGAGCAGGTGGTGTTCTCCTCGACGCGCGGCACCGCGAGCCGTGGCCCCGGGGCGCCCTGAGCACGTCACGCGCGGCCCGGGGCAATCGTCCGGGCCGCGCCAGCCCTCGCCGGTGGCGCGCTACTCCACGCCGGTGGCGACGCGGCGGCGGGCCGGCCGGGGCATCAGGTGGCCCCGGACCTTCAGGTCATCGAACGAGCAGGAGAGGTTCCGGCAGCCCAGGGCCACCTTGCCCACGCGGTCCTCCAGGCCCACCAGCAGCTTGCGCGCGAAGCGCTCGTTGTTGAGGAACGCCTCCGCCAGCACGCCCGAGCTGTTGCGCCGCAGCTGCAGCCGCACCTGGTACGGGCCGTGGGCCGGCAGCGGCATCTCGTCCTCGACGAGCGCCTCCGTGTCCTGCGCGCTGTTGCCCACCACCTCGCGCCCGTCCGGCATGAAGTAGCGCCAGGCCAGCCGCATCCCCACGCCCGGGATGGCGAACGCGGAGACCTGCAGGTCCCTGATGCGGAACGCCAGCTCACCGTAGTGCTGCGCGTCCGCCTCCAGGGCGTACTCCGGCCCCAGCTCCGCCACGTCCATCAGCACTTCCGCCGTGAAGTCGTTGGCCGAGAAGTAGCGGTGGGCAATGTACGCGCGCGGCACCAGCCGCCGCCCGTTGGTCTCCTTGCCCGCCTGCAGCGCCTGGAGCTCCCCTTCCACCAGCCGCCACTGGCCGCTGTGGACGTTGACCTCCTCGGTGCCCTCATTGAAACCCAGCTCCAGGCGCGAGGTGCCCCCGGGCTTCGAGGCGTCCGCGAAGCTCATCGACGAGAACACCTCGCCGTAGGTGTTCGGCGGCAGCACCCGGCTCCCCGGGCGCGGCTTCGCGCTCCGCGAGCCGATGATGACGTGCTCGTCGTCGCCCAGGTGGAGGCTCACCGGCCCGACGAACCAGCGGACCGCGAAGCCCAGCAGCGCCAGCCCGCCCACCACCGACAGGCCGCCGCGCACGCGCCGCCAGCCCGAGCGAAGCTGGCGTGAGATCGGGCTCGGCTTCACCGGCCGCGCGGACGCGGGCACGGGGCGCCCGTCCACCTCGCTCTGGGCGATGCCCGGCGCGGAGCTGGTGGAGGTCATCGACTCCAGCGCGGCGCACAGCTCTCCGGCCTGCGCGTAGCGCGCGTCCGGGTCCTGCTCCAGCAGGCGCTCCACCACCCCGTCCACGCGTGGGTCCAGCCCCGGCGCCTTCGCGGAGGGGAGCTTGAAGCGCCCCAGGGGCAGCTCGCCGGTGAGCGCCTCGTAGAGGATGACGCCCAGCGAGAAGAGGTCCGCCCGCCCATCCACGTTCTTCGCGTCGCGGCGCTGCTCGGGGGCCATGTAGTTCAGCGTGCCCATGGCCACCGAGGTCGCGGTGAGCTGCAAGCGCGAGTCCGGCGCGCGGATGCCCGCCAGCCCGAAGTCCGCCACCTTCACGTGCCCGCGCCCGTCCAGCAGGATGTTCTCCGGCTTCAGGTCGCGGTGGATGATGCCCTTGTCGTGCGCGCACTCGATGGCGCGCGCCACCGCCAGGAGGAGCTTCAGCCCGCGCTCCGGCGTGAGCCCCGCGGACATCGCCTCGCGCAGCGAGCGGCCCTCCACGTACTCCATGACGAAGTAGTAGTGCTCACCCGCAACGCCGCGGTCGATGATCTGGATGATGTTCGGGTGGTTCAGCGCCGCCAGCGCCGTGGCTTCCTTCTCGAAGCGCGTGACGAACTCCGGGTCCTTCGCCAGCCGCGGAGGCAGCAGCTTCACCGCCACCGTGCGCCCCAGCGACTGCTGCCGCGCCAGCCACACCTCGCCCATGCCGCCGCGCCCGAGCAGCTCCAGCAGCTCGAAGCCGGGCAGGTCCACCTTGCCGCCCCCCACGAAGGTGCCCGCCTCCGCCCCATCCGGGGCCGAGCGCGGGTCGTCCGCCCCCGTCTTCGCGGACGAGCGCACCAGCGTCGCCGCCACGGAGGCATCTTCGAAGACGGGGCTCGACGGGACGGCCACCCCGCTGGTCCCCGCCTCCGGCGCCGGGACGCCCGGCAGCCCGGCGCCACCGCCATTCGTCACGGGCGACGGCGCGCGGGAGGTGGACACCTCGGTGCCCGGTGCTGACTCCGGCTCCGTTTGTGGCACCGCCGTCAGCCGGCCAGAGGTCCCCGCCACGGACGGGTGACGCTCCGGGCCGCTGGCGCTGGTGGGCACGAAGGTGTTGCGCGCCACCTCGGCGGCCACGTCCAGCCGGCGGGCCTCGAAGCGGATGCCGCAGCGGCACTGCACACGCTGACCGCTGACGTACACCCGGACGTCATGCACGTGGCCACAGTTGGGGCACGCCTGCATCGTGGAGGTCATGCGCGGCGCGAGGAAGAAGCAGCCGTGGTGTATTCCAGGCCGTGGACGCGGTAGGTCGGCACGGCCTTCTCCTTGCCCTTCACCTGGAGGGCTGGCAAGCCCTCCACGTCGAAGCCGGCGCCCGCCCTGCGCACCGTGGACTCGGAGGCCAGCACCTCACCGCTCTTCGCCATGCCGCACAGGCGCGAGGCGGTGTTCACCGTGTCCCCAATGGCGGTGAACTCGTGGCGCTCCGCGCTGCCCATGTAGCCCACGACGGCCTGCCCGGTGTTCACCCCGATGCCGACCTCGATGGGCTGCTTCCCCTCCGCCACGCGCTTGCGGTTCAGCTCGTGCACCGCGTCCTGCATCTCCAGGGCGGCGCGCAGCGCGCGGGCGGCGTCGTCCGGGTGTGACAGCGGCGGCCCCCAGACGGCCATGACACAGTCCCCAATGAACTTGTCCAGGTTCCCCTCGTGACGAAACACCACGCCGGCCATCGCGGTGAAGAAGGCGTTGAGCATGGCCACCACCTCTTGCGGAGAGTCGTTCTCCGAGATGGTGGTGAACCCACGGATGTCCGCGAACAGGCAGCTCACCTCCGCGAGCCGGCTCTGCGCCAGGTCCTCCGTCTCCCCGGCGATCACCGCGTCGGCGACGGCCTTGGACAGGAAGCGGCTCAGCTCCGCGCGCGTCACCGCCTCGGCGCGGATCTGCTCGGCCAGCGCGGCGTTCTCCAGCGCGATGCTGGCCTGCGCGGCGATGCCGGAGAGGATGGTCAGGTCCTTCTCCGAGAAGGCGTTGATCTGCTGGCGGCTGTCCAGGAAGAGCACCGCCTGGATCTTCCCGTTCACCTTCAGCGGCACCGCCATGGCGGACCGGATGCCCTGCGCGACGATGCTCTCCGCCGCGGAGAAGCGCTCGTCGATGATGGCGTCCGCCGTCAGCACAGCCTTGCCCGTCTCCACCACCCGCTTGAGCACGGTGTCGGACAGCATGACGCTGACGGCCTTGTCGGAGCGGTGGTGCACCGCCGACGGGATGAACTCGCCGTTCGCGGCCACCTTCAGGATGACGCCGTGGTCGGCGGCCAGGAGCTGGAAGGCCACCTTGAGGATCTGCTCGAAGAGGCCCGTCTGGCTGCCCTGCAGGCTCACCTGCCGGTGGAACTCGTGGGCGATGCGCAGCTTCTCGTAGTCGCGGCGCAGGGCCTCCACGTCCGACACCTGCTCGGCGGGCCGGAAGTTCTGCGGCACCTGGTCCATCTGCGCCAGGAAGGCCGGCATGGAGATGGACTGCGCCACCACCGTCACGCCCGGCGCGGTGTGCGCGAGGTCGGCCGCCGGCGGCTCGCCGCCGTGGAAGATGAGCCGCGAGGCGCCCAGGGAAATCTCGTCCCCGTCGCGCAGCTTGAGCTCCTTCACCCGGCGGCCATTCACGAAGGTGCCGTTGGACGAGCCCAGGTCCTTGAGGATGAAGTCCTTGCCCACACGCTCGATGAGCGCGTGCTCCTTGGACACCTCCCGGTCGACCAGCCGCAGCGTGTTGGACGGATGCCGCCCCAGGGACGTCGCTGGCCCCAGCGGAAACTCTCCGAGCGAACCGTCCGCGAAGCGCCCTGTCAGACGGGGGCCGCGAATCTGCCCGGGTTTGGGAGCGAATGGGACGGGGGACTGGCTCACGCGGAAATCCTCACCGGCCCGGACACTACCAGAGCCCATCGGCACCGGGGAACGCTCGGAAATCTCCACTGCACGGCCGATCAGCGTCCGGTGCCCCGGACGGCCCCCCGGCGGCCGGGCCTAGCGCTGGGAGCCGCCGGTCCGGATGGCCAGGCCCACGCTCGGCATCAGGGCCACTCCGCCCAGGTCCCGCTCCACGCCGAAGAGCCGGGGCTTGCTCCGGAAGTAGCCCCCCGTCACCTCGGCGTAGACGTGGACGTACTTGTAGCCCAGCGCGAGCCCGACCGTGGAGCCCACGAAGTGACTGCCCACCGTCGCGGGAAGCGACGCGTCGAAGCCCGTCACCGGCTTTCCCTGCTGTGCGTAGTCCACCAGCCGGGCGTCCAGCCGGGTGTGGCTGTAGATGTACTTGGGCGCCGCGTAGAGCTTGAAGATGTCTCCCCAGTCGGCGCTCAGGTAGAGGGGCACCTCCACGTCGTAGCGGCTGAAGTCCCCCATCTTCACCACCTCCAGCACGTCCAGGACCGGGCTGCTGAAGAAGTGCCGGGCCACCCCCACCCCCAGCGCGACATCGAAGGAACGCTGGCCCGGCTCCAGGAAGCGCCCCACCCCGGCCTCCCCTCCGCTGGACAGCTGCACCTTGAGGTCCCCACGCAGGGAGATGCCGCTGTAGCGCAGGCCCACGTCCACCCGGTCCACCACGCCCACCCGGACCATCAGCTCCGGGTTCACGCCCGGCGGGGCCACCATCAGCGCCACCCCCGCCGTGAGCAGTTCCTGTTGGGCCTCCTCGCTCAGCGAGTAGGGGCGGTCCGACTCCACCGCGTCCCGGGCCGCCTCGCCCTGCTCGATGCCGGCGTCCACCACCCGGACGATGGTGCCCACTGGGACGAAGAAGCCCGCCCCGCCCGATACCTGGACCTGCCCCGGCGCCAGCGTCCGAGCCGTCTGCTGCGTGGAGAGCGTCGAGGCACAGCCCGAGAGTAACGCCAGGAACAGCCAGGGAAGAAATCGCATGGAAAACCACGTTATCTCCTTTCTGGCGCAGATGCTTCATTCCGGGGCGCCGCGCTGGTAAGGGGGCGCCGTGCGAATCAAACAAAAGCCCGAGGACTTCTCCGTCAAGGAGTCATACCGTTTCGACGAAGTCGACTCGGGACGTCACCGCGTCTACTTGATGGACAAGCAGAAGCTGTCCACGTTCGACGCCGTGACGCGTCTTCGGGACGCCTTCGGCCTCAAGCCGGGCGCCATCAGCTACTGCGGTCTCAAGGACAAGCAGGGCCGGACCGAGCAGATCATCGCGGTGGACGGCGCCGACGTGGACATGCAGGAGCCCGACCTGCGCCTGAAGTACCTGGGCCGGACGGACAAGCCGCTGTCCGCCGCCAACATCACGTCCAACCGCTTCTCCGTCACGGTGCGCTCGCTCCAGCCGGAGTCGCTGGGGCCCCTCAACCAGGCCGCCGCGGAGGTCAACCGCCTGGGCGTGGTCAACTACTTCGACAGCCAGCGCTTCGGCTCGCTCAAGCACGGCCAGGGCTTCATCGCCAAGGACCTCATCCGGGGGGACTTCGAGGCCGCGCTTCATAACTACATGGCCAAGCCGTCCGAGCTGGACCGGACGGAGGACGCCAAGATCAAGGCCTTCTGGAAGGAGAACTGGGGCCGCTGGGACGCGCGCGTCCCCTACGAGGGCACGCGCAAGTACCACCGCGTCCTCAAGTCCCTGCGCGACCAGCCGGGCGACTACCTCCGCGCCTTCCTGCAGATCGACGCGGACTACCGCGCCATCCTGCTCTTCACCTACCAGAGCTACCTCTGGAACGAGGGCGTGCGGCGCTACCTCCAGTTGATGCTGCCGCGCGAGCACCTCTTCCCCATGCGCTACCAGGCCGGCACGCTGCTGTTCCACCGCGACGCCAGCCCGGAGGTGCTGCGCACCCTGCGCGACGCGACCTTCCCCCTGCTCGCCCCCAACACCACCTTCAGCGACCCGAAGGTCGAGGAGGCCGTGCGCTGGGTGCTGGGCCGCGAGAAGCTCGGGCTGGAGGACCTGCGCATCCCCGGCGCCGAGCGCCGGCTCTACTTCAAGCACGAGGAGCGGCCCCTGCTGTCGTTCCCGCACAAGCTCGTCGTGGGCCGCACGCAGGCGGATGAGCTCAACCGCGGCGCCATCAAGGTCAACGTCGCCTTCACCCTGCCGCCCGGCGCCTACGCCACCCTGGTCATCAAGCGGCTGTTCCACTTCGACTACGCCGAGGACAGCCCGGAGACCATCCGCGCCTCGCAGCGCCCGAAGCTCGCCCAGGCCGAAGCCGAAGCCGCCGCGCACGAGCCCTCCAGCCGCCGGGGTCCCCCCCGCCGCGACGCCAGCACCACGCGCCGCGCGCCTGGAGGCCGGGGCGCTCCGGGTGCGACCTC
>JAFAAN010000141.1 GCA_023426545.1 Pseudomonadota bacterium | reverse complement strand
CCCCCCGCGGGGGGGGGCGCCCCCGCGGGCCCCCCCGCGTCGCACCACCGCTGCGGCTCGGCTCACTGCATGAGGGTGACGATCTGCGTCTCACACGTGGTCGGGTCGATGAAGGACTGGTCCGGATCGACGGTGCAGCTGGCGCCGCCATAGGTGCCGTAGAACACCTGGGCCGAGCAGGAGCCGTCGACGTCACTGACCTCCAGCCGCCAGACACACGTCTTCGAGTCGGCCGGATTCGACGGGTCGACCGTCCAGTAGTACTGCTGGACGACCAGCGGGCTGGGCGCGGGAGCGTCGACCCGGAATCCGCCGAAGTTGGCGGTGGGGATGGGGTAGGGGTTGTACACGCCGATCAGATTTCCCGTCAGGATTTGGATGCCCAGGGAGATGTCGGAGCCCGTCTGGTTGATGACGAAGAGGTCCTCCAGGGCGGGGCTGATGGACGCCACCGGAGGTCCTCGCCGCGTGGGAATCTGGACCGCTCCCTCACGGACGCTGACATATTCGTCACGCGGGGAGAGGAAGTCAGGGAATCCGAAATCGACCTGCCCGGCGAACGCGATCGAAGGCGTGAGAGACAGCAGTGAGCCAGCCAGGAAACGCTTCACGTTCCTCGTCATGGACTTCTCCTGTGTTGATTGTGCGGGGTCGGCCGAAGCCAATGTCTTACTAGCACTGTCTTTGATTCGATTTCAAATCAAAGCTAGGAAAACATTGATTTCAATGCGCGTGGAGGATTGTGGCTCGAGCGTGTTGCTGGGTTGTTTGAATGTCAGACTCAGGGGTTTCCACGAGTCATGAAAGACATACGCCGAATCGCTCGACGGGAGCACCGGCGCCCGCCCGGCTCCTCCCGCTCCGGCCCGGGCCGCGAGCCCCCTGGGGCCGACCTACTGCACCCAGCGCTTGCTGGTCTGGTACACGTCCACCAGCGGAGAGACCAGGGTGATGCGCGGACCCCAGCGAGGGGCCTCCTCCAGCTCCTCGTTCCGCAGGGTTTTCAGTGAAAGAATTTCCGACATACAGGCCAGTGGGGCGTACCGCCAGACCTGCGTGAGGTCGTCCGCCGTCACGTCCCCGAGGAGCTCGCCATCCGTCTCGTCCACGACGGGCAGCCGGCCCAGCCCATAGCGCTGCATCAGCGACAGCGCCCTCATCACCGTGTCCCTGGGGAAGAGCGTCACCGCCCTGGCCACCGCGTCCTCGTGCTCCGTGCGCCGCTCCGTCATCACCGACCTCGCCACCCTGTTGTTGCCCTGCGAGGCACAGAAGCAAGACAGTTGCCAACAACGGTGAGCCCTTCCCGGAGGGGGCCGGGGAGGCGGGTGAGGGCCGGTCGTGGTCGGCCGGGCGGCAGTCCCCGAGGGGCGTGGCGGGTGCCTGGCCCCCCCCGCTAGAGCCGGATGCCCACGGTGGTGCGCAGCTGGGTATCGAGCTTGGGCACGGAGACGGGCGGTGAGTTGTCGAACGCGAGGTTGAAGCCGATGCCGACCGTCAGGCGCTCGTTGGGCTTCACCTCGAAGACGGTGTCGTTGAGCAGGCGGATGTCCGCGGGGTTCGTCACGCGGGGCTGGACGTAGAGCGTCTCCACCAGGAAGACGTTCTCCATGAACTCCAGCCGCCCCAGGATGTAGCTGGACACCCTTGGGTCGGTGCGTTGTTGGCCCGCGTCCGGCTCGCTGTCGCGGCGGATGCGCTCATGCTCCAGCATCAGCGCGAGCCCCACGACCAGCGTGGCCTGCTTGCCGGTCAGTACCCTCACCCGGGGGCCGGCGCCCAGCAGGGCCCGGAAATGGAGCCGGCGGAACTCGTCGTACTCGTGCTGGATGAAGGCCTCGCCGGAGAGCCGCTCCGTGAAGCGGTTGCGGTAGCGCACGTGCTCCAGCAGCTTGGAGACGATGCGCTCGTTGGCGGCGAAGGCGTACTCGCCACGGATGACGCCCAGCCACGTGTGCCGCTTCGTCCGCCACTGGCCCAGCAGGGCGCCCCGCAGGCTGATGAGGCGGGTGCTCCCCGTGCGCCAGTCCGTGCCCAGGTCCACGCTGACGGAGCGCCCCGGAGCCTCGTCCTCATCGAACAGCGCCTGCACGTTGACGATTTGCGCCGCCGCGCTCGCCGCATGGAGCCATACGAGCAGCAACCCCCATCTGCTGAATCCCGGTCCCAACATGCCCCCCGGTCTGCATGCTCGGGCGCCGCGTTTCAAGCGCCCCCGTGCCTCAGGGCAGGCGCTCCACCGTGGCCCCCGCGCGCTCCAGCAGCTCGCGGTACCAGTCGAAGGCGCGTGCCGTGCGCTCCCCCAGGGCCCCGGCGCCCCAGAGCACGGTGAGGGTGCGGCGGGTGTTCGCGTTCGTCTTCGTGCGCTGCGCGTCCTTGACGGCGTTGGCGCACGGCCCCTCCGCGTCGAAGAGGCACAGCAGGCCCCCCAGGTCGATGCTCTGCCCGGAGGCATTGAAGATGTACTGCGCGCCCGCAGGGGCCACGCCGATGCGGAAGGGCGCGGCGGCGCGGTCCAGGTCCACCACGCTGATGGGCAGGCCGCTGTGCAGGGACACCGCGTTGCAGGCGTCCACGGCGAGGTTGATGGAGCCCAGCGAGCCGTCACCCGAGGCGCGCACCAGGTACTCCGACGCGGGCTTGCCGCGCCCGGTGGGCTTGTAGCCGCCGTGGCGGAGCATGTCGCGGATGGCGCCGCGCACGGTGTCGTCGCTGGCCAGGGGCGCGGAGGCCGAGGGCTTCAGCAGCGCCACCAGCCACTCGGGCGAGGGCAGCGTGCCCAGCGGCCCGGGGAAGGTGGTGGTGAAGGCCAGCGCGTCCAGGAAAGGGTGGGGGTCGACGGTCAGCACGGCGCGGAGTCTATGCCAGGGCGCGAGTGGGGGCAGGTCCCACTTCCAGCCCAGGGCCGGGGGCTCCCCTACCTGCACGCTTCCGAGCAAGAGAAGCCATCTGCCACGCGTTTGGAACATTCTTTCCAGGGCACCTCACGTGGCATAAGGGCGCCGCACCTGTTCCCGGGTCCCCCGCACACACATGATTCGTCTCGACAACATCAGCAAGCAGAACGGCCAGCAGATTCTCTTCATCGAGGCCTCCGCGGCGCTCCACAAGGGGGAGAAGGTGGGGCTCGTGGGGCCCAACGGTGCCGGCAAGACGACGCTGTTCCGGATGATTACCCACCAGGAGCACCCCGACGAGGGGCAGGTCGCGGTCGACCGGGGCGTCACCATTGGCTACTTCAGCCAGGACGTGGGGGAGATGGAGGGCCGCAGCGCCGCCGCCGAGGTGATGGATGGCGCGGGTCCCGTGAGCGCGGTGGCCGCCGAGCTGAAGGAGTTGGAGTCCGCCATGGCCGACCCGGACCAGGCGGACAACATGGACAAGCTCGTGGAGCGCTATGGCCAGGTGCAGGCGCGCTTCGAGGAGCTGGGTGGCTACGCGCTGGAGGGCCGCGCGCGGGAGATTCTCGCGGGCCTGGGCTTCACCCAGGAGATGATGGACGGTGACGTGGGGGCGCTGTCGGGCGGTTGGAAGATGCGCGTGGCGCTGGCCCGCATCCTCCTGATGCGCCCGGACGCGATGCTGCTCGACGAGCCGAGCAACCACCTCGACATCGAGAGCCTCATCTGGCTGGAGGAGTTCCTCAAGAACTACGACGGCGCGCTGCTGATGACGTCGCACGACCGCGAGTTCATGAACCGCATCGTGAACAAGGTGGTGGAGATCGACGGCGGCTCGCTGTCCACCTACACGGGCAACTACGAGTTCTTCGAGCAGCAGCGGGCGATGAACGAGAAGCAGCAGCAGGCCCAGTTCGAGCGCCAGCAGGCCATGCTCGCCAAGGAGCTGAAGTTCATCGAGCGCTTCAAGGCGCGCGCCTCGCACGCGGCGCAGGTGCAGAGCCGGGTGAAGAAGCTGGAGAAGATTGAGCGCGTGGAGCCGCCCAAGCGCCGGCAGACGGTGCTCTTCGAGTTCCTGCCGGCGCCGCGCTCGGGCGACGACGTGGTGAGCCTGAAGAACGTGCACAAGGCCTACGGCAACCGGGTCATCTACGAGGGGCTGGACTTCCTCGTGCGGCGCACCGAGCGCTGGGCCGTCATGGGCGTCAACGGCGCGGGCAAGTCCACGCTGCTGAAGCTGGTGGCGGGCGCCTCGCAGGCGGACTCGGGCGTCGTGACGCTGGGGGGCAGCGTGAAGATGGGCTACTTCGCGCAGCACGCCATGGACCTGCTGGACGGCGAGCGGACGGTGTTCCAGGCGCTGGAGGATGCGTTCCCCCGCGCGGGGCAGGGCTCGCTGCGGGCGCTGGCCGGGTGCTTCGGCTTCTCCGGCGACGAGGTGGAGAAGAAGTGCCGCGTGCTGTCGGGTGGTGAGAAGGCCCGGCTGGTGATGGCGAAGATGCTCTACGACCCGCCCAACTTCCTGGTGCTCGACGAGCCCACCAACCACCTGGACATGGCGACGAAGGAGATGCTCATCACCGCGCTGTCCCGCTACGAGGGGACGATGCTCTTCGTCTCGCACGACCGTCACTTCCTGGCCGCGCTGTCCAACCGCGTGCTGGAGCTGACGCCCGAGGGCATCCACCAGTACGGCGGTGGCTACACTGAGTACGTGGCCCGCACGGGCCAGGAAGCGCCGGGCCTGCGCAGCTGAAGCGCGTGGCGGCGCGGCCCGGAGGTCCACCCTCGGGCCTGGGCTGCCTCGCCGTGCGGGCCCCGCGGGTTCAGGGCCTTTCGGGGCCCTGCGCGGACCAGGTGCTCCGGAGCGCGCGGACCTCGGCCAGCAGCTCCCGGGCGGCGCCGAGCGTGGCGGCCGAGGGCGGAGCGGACGGAGGGAGGGCCGGCTCGGGATGCGGCTCCCCCAGCCCCGCGTCTCGGTGCAGGCGAACGCGCGTCATGATGACGTCGCGAATCTCCTCGGGGTTGTCCACGCCCCGGAAGTGGGCCTCGTGCAGGCCCTCGTGGTGAAGGGCGTTCGCATCCTTCGGCCTCCCGCCGCCTCCACCGGCCGTCTCCACCTTGACGTCGGCGATGCCGAGCAGGCGCTGGACCGGGTTCTGCTGGATGGAGACCTGCTGGATGTTGGCGAAGGTCATCGTCTTCTCCTGGAGCGAGACGAGCCCTTCCCGGATGCGCAGGCTGCGGTCGGAGAGGATGTACCAGCGGTACTCGTAGTCGAGCCAGGCCACCAGGAAGGTGATGGGGGCCTGCACGGCGAACACGAGCCAGGCGGACACCTCGAAGAAGAGGAAGACCGTGTCCGCATGCGCGTAGGGCAGCTGCGGGATGAACCGGTGTTTCACCGCCACCCAGGTGACAATCAGGCCCACCAAGACGCCGGCCTGCCGCAGGCCCCAACGGAGCAACTGGAGCTGGCGGTAGGCCGGGGCGGAGCGGAACACGCGCACCGCCGCACCCTCGGGGAGGTGGGGCGCGGCGGGCACCTTCAGCAGGCGCAGGAGCCAGGCGTGCGCGGCGTCAGACATCCTGCTTCTCCCGCGCGTCGCCGCCGCCCAGGCTCAGCCGCAAGGCCCGCACCTCCGAGGCAATCTCCCGGAGCGTCTCTCCGAGCGCGTCCGAACCCTCCGCCGTGGCGTGCGCAGCGGGGCTCGCGGGCACGGCGCGCTCCCGGCTCCCCCGCATCTTCGAGTAGAGGAAGTCCCGCATGGCCTCGAACTCGGGGATGCCCTCGATGGTGATCTCCGCCTGCGCGTTGCCGCTGGCGGTCTGGATTTGAATCCGCGCGAGCCCGAGCCAGCGCTCCACCACGTTGCTGGACAGGTGGATGTCCTGGATGCGCGCGTACGTCAGGGAGACCTCGCGCCGGAAGAAGATGCCCCAGCGGACGGTGATGCCCTCGGCGTCCAGCGAGTAGCGCAGCGTCTGGTACTTGAAGAAGCGGATGAGCCCCAGGATGGGGAAGCCGGGCCCGGCCACCAGCGCGCTGACGAGGTAGTACGTGAGCAGGCTCCGGTGGGGTTGCAGCACCGTGGGCAGGCGCGACAGGAAGCCCCCATCGCGGGGCGCTACGGTGAGGGCGTGCGCAGAGTCGGTCATGGCTACCGTTCAGAGGTCTTCCGCGAAACAGATGGTGGCGAGGCTACGGAGGGGCGCTGGTGTGATTGCACCCGCCCGCCCGTGATTCTGTGCCCGCGGGGAGGGGGACTGCCACCCCCTCGCAGGTGTTTCGGCTCGGGGGGCGTCAGAGCGGAGACGCCGTCGCGCAGCTGGGCGCGACGCTCTCCGCCGTCAGCCGCGCGAGCGACTTCGGGTTCGCGTCCGTGTAGGGCGACACGCCGAGCACCAGGCACGTGCGGTACACGAGGACGCGGCTCTCGGGGAACGCGGTGATGGGCAGTGAGATGCCATTGTTGAAGTAAACGGAGTCAATCGCGGAGCCGTAGAACGAGCTGCTGCCCCAGGCGAACTTCTTGCCCGTCACGGGCGTCGCGGCCGACAACCCGCTGTACTGCGCGGACTGGAAGGGCCACTCACCCTCGGAGAAGCCGTCGCTGAGCAGCGCCCGCCCCGAGGCCGCCCGCGTCGTCCCGTTGTTGAGGCTGTAGCCGCCATAGACGAGCCCGGCGTCGACGCCGAGCTTCAGCTCGACGAGCCCCAGCTCATACAGCACGCCCGAGGTGGGGTGCCGCGCCAGCAGCGCATGGTACTTGCGCGCGCCGCCGATGGGCTCGTTCCACGTCCAGTTCGCGTGGGTGGTGAGCGCGCCCGCGGCGGACACGCCAGTCGTGAAGTGGTGGAGGGAGTCCCCCCACTGCACGTTGTTGAGGGTGGCGCTGGCGGTGGCGTCCGCGAACTCGACGACGCCGTAAGGGCCCCGCATGTCGAAGGACAGCTGGCCCGCTGTGGCCTCACCCAGGTCCACCCGCGTGTCGATGCGCGGGAAGTCCGTGCCCTTCTGGAAGACCCACTGAATGGTGACGGGCACCCTGAACTTCTGGTGCGCGTCGGCCGCCGACGCCGTCGCGTCCGTCACGTCAGCCATGGCGGCGAGCGTGCCCCACTTGGGGTAGTGCAGCGTGAAGCGGTGGCTGGCGGAGGTGGACTCCGTGGTGAGCGCCAAGCGCGAGGCCTCCACCGGGAAGCCCAGCCCCAGCGGCGAGTCGTCCTCGCCGTGCCGCCCCGCGATGGTGCCCGACGTGCCGTTGTCGAAGGTGCGGTACAGCTCGTGGGCCACGAAGTAGCCGAAGCCCGCTTCACCTCCGGCCGTGCCGTCCACCGTCACCGTCCGCCACTCCGCGCCGGCGGGCACCTGATACGTCATCTGCACCGCGTAGCCGCCATTGCCCGCGGGGGACTGCCGCTTGAGGGACACCGTGCGCGGTCGACCCTGGGCGTCCGTCCACGTGTAGCGGTCCACGGGGATGCCCGCCACCGTGGTCGTCTCTCGCGCCACGCCGTCGCCTGCTTCGAGCGTGGGCTCGGCGCCCGCATCCGGGGCGCCCGCATCCGGCGTCCCGCTGTCGTCGCTGCCGCCATCATCCGTGCCCGCGTCCGTCACGCCGGCGTCGTCCGGCCCCTCACTCGAGCCGCCGTTGCAGGCCCCCAGGGCCAGCGCCATTCCCAGCCAGAGCCTCGCGAATCGTCGTCCGTACGTGGTCATTGGCACAGTTATCCCGGAAAGTGGGGGATGCGTGCCAGGGCGGGGCCCCGCCCGACTCGAACAGGCGGCTCGCGCGCCGCGCCAGCTTCTGGGCCTTGCCCGAATAGGGCGGGAAGAAGAGGTGGAGCAGGGAGGTGCGCCCTTGACGCAGCACGGCGCGCTCGTGGCTGAAGGTCCGGAAGCCCGTCTCGCCGTGGTAGGCGCCCACGCCGCTCTCGCCCACGCCGCCGAAGGGCAGGTTCGGGTTCACGTTGTGCAGCACCACCGTGTTGATGCACACGCCGCCCGAGCGCGTCTCCCGCAGCAGCCGCTCCACCGTGGCCTCGTCCTGGCTGAAGACGTAGAGCGCCAGGGGCTTGCCGTCCTCGCGCACGTGCGACACCACCGCGTCCAGCGACTCGAAGCGCAGCACCGGCAGCACTGGCCCGAAAATCTCCTCGCCCATGATGGGCGCGTCCGGCGGAACGTCCGCGAGCACCGTGGGCGCGATGTAGCGCGACTCCGCGTCCACGGTGCCGCCCACCACCACCCGCGCGCCGGCCTCCACCGAGCGGTCCATCAGCCGGCGCACGCGGTGGAAGGCGCCGTCGTCCACCACGCGGCACAGGTCCAGGCTCGCCCGGCGCGCCTCCTCGGTGCGCCCGTAGAAGCGCTCCAGGGCCGCCTTCATCGCCTCCAGCAGCGCCTCTTCCTTCGAGGCATGCACCCACACGTGGTCCGGGGCGATGCACGTCTGGCCAGCGTTGAGGAACTTGCCCCACACCACGCGCTCGGCGGCGGCCGCCACGTCCGCCGTCTCATCGACGATGACGGGCGACTTGCCGCCCAGCTCCAGCGTCACGCTGGCCTGGTGCCGGGCCGCGGCCTCCATCACCCGGCGCCCCACGCGCGGGCCGCCGGTGAAGAAGAAGTGGTCGAAGGGCAGCCGCAGCAGGGCCTCGCCCACCTCCGGGCCTCCCTCCACCAGCGCCACCTCGTCCTCGGGGAACACGTCCTTGAGCAGCTCCGCGGTGAAGCGCGCCGTGTTCGGCGTCTTCTCACTGGGCTTGCATAGGACGGTGTTGCCCGCGGCGACGGCGGCCACCAGCGGCGACACCAGCAGGTGGAAGGGGTAGTTCCACGGCGCCATCACCAGCACCACGCCGCGGGGCTCGTACTGGACGTGACTGGTGGTGCCCGTGAGCAGCAGCGGCGTGGAGACCTTGCGCGGCTTCATCCACGACTTGAGGTGCTTCTGCGCGGAGGCCAGCTCCATCAGCACGGGCAGCACCTCGGTGGCCTCCACCTCCGCGCGCGGCTTGCGGAAGTCCGCGTAGAGCGCGTCCGCCAGCGCCTCGCGCCGCGCCAGCAGCAGCGTCTTGAGCGTCTCCAGCCGGGCCAGACGCTCCTTGGCGCCCCGCCGCGCCACCTCCCAGCGATGGGCGTGGAGCCGATCGAACGTCTCCTGCAACCCCGACGGCATCCGCTCTTCTTCCAGCCTCACCACGCGCATCGCCTGGCTCCTTCCGCGGGTGCCCTGTCTCCTCCAGGACACCGCTTGCCCCGGCCTTCGTTGCCTACTCCAACATCCGGGTCGCGCGGGAGGCCATTTCCTGCATCTTCCCGCGGTACGGCGGGAAGAACACCGCAGCCAGCGACTTCATCCACTGGACCATCACCGCCCGCTCGTGACTGAACGTCTTGAAGCCGAAATGGCCGTGGTAATTCCCCAGGCCGCTGGTGCCCACGCCGCCAAAGGGCAGGTTGGGGTTGGCGAGGTGCACGAGCACGTTGTTCACCACCGCGCCGCCCGACGTGGTGTTCCGGAGGATGTCCTCCACCGCGCGCCTGTCCTGGCTGAACACGTAGAGGGCCAGCGGTTTGCCTCCCGCGCGGACATGCGCGTAGACCTCCTCACGCGACTGGTAGGTCAGCACCGGCAGCACGGGACCGAAAATCTCGCCCTCCATCACCGGGTCCTGCGCCGTCACGCCCGAGAGCACGGTGGGCGCGATGTAGCGCGAGGGCTCGTCCGCCTCCCCGCCCACCTCCACCTTCGCTCCCGCCGCCACCGAGCGGTCGAGCACGTCCTTCACCCGCCGCCATGCCACCGGGTCCACCAGCCGCGTGAAGTCGGGGCTCGCCTGCCGCTCCTGCTCCGTGCCGCCATAGAAGCGGGTGATGGCCGCCTTCAGCGCGTCGATGAAGGCCCGCTCCTTCGAGGCGTGAACGAACACGTAGTCCGGCGCCACGCACGTCTGGCCGCCGTTGACGAACTTGCCCCAGCACACGCGCTCCGCCGCGGAGGCGAGGTCCGCCGATTCGTCGATGATGACGGGGGACTTGCCGCCCAGCTCCAGCGTCACGCTGGCCAGGTGCTTCGCCGCGGCCTCCATCACCTTGCGGCCGATGCGCGTGTTGCCGGTGAAGAAGATGTGGTCGAAGGGCAGCTCCAGCAGCGCCTCCGCCGTCTCCGCGCCGCCCTCGAACAGCGCCACCTCGTTCTCCGGGAACACGTCCTTCAGCAACCGGGCGAGGAAACGCGAGGTGTTGGGCGTCTTCTCACTGGGCTTGCACATGACGGTGTTGCCCGCGGCGATGGCGGCCACCAGCGGCGACACCATCAGGTTGAAGGGGTAGTTCCACGGCGCCAGCAGCAGCACCGTGCCGCGCGCCTCGTAGCGCACGGCGCTGGACGCGCCCGCCAGCAGCAGCGGCGTGCCCACGCGCGTGGGCTTCATCCACGACTTGAGGTGCCGCACCGTGTGGTTCAGCTCCTCCAGCGTGGGGTGGACCTCCGTCAGCTCCACCTCCACCGCGGGCTTGCGGAAGTCCGCGTGGATGGCCTCCGCCAGCTCTCCGCGGCGGGCGATGATGGCCTCGCGCAGGCGCTTCAGCCGGGCGATTCGCTCGGCGGCGGTGGTGCGGGACATCGTCCAGCGGTGCGCGCGCTGGGCCTCGAACACCGCGCGCATGCGCTCGGTGTCGGCGGTGGGCTGCGACTCGACGGCGGAGGTGGCTTCGAGCATGGGGGCTCCAGGGGTGGGGCGGGAAGGCATGGCCTCAGCGGGACTCCAGCCCGCGGAGGAGGTGGGTGAGGGTGGCGGTCAGCTCGGCGGTGAAGTCCACGCGCAGCGGCGCCAGGTGCGGCACCTGCGCCAGCACCTCGCGGGCCACGGGCGCCAGGTCCGCCATCTGCCGCAGGCCCGTCACCAGCGCGTGTACGTGGAGGAGGAAGCGCGGGCCGTCCCCGGCCTGGAGGAAGGGCAGCCGCTGCTCCACCAGCGTGCCGGCGCGCACCAGCGCCGCCATCAGCCGCTCCTTGAACGGGCGGAGCTGCTCGGCCGTCACGTTCTGCTCCAGCACCGTCTGGAGCAGCGCCAGCAGCCGCGTCAGGGCCTCCTCGCCCTCGAGCGACTCGGCCACGGTCCGCGCCAGCCGAGGCCCCGTCCACACCGGCTCGCCCTCCGTCAGCAGGCCCTCCAGGCGGGCGAACCAGGAGAAGAGCAGGTCCTCCAGCAGCGCGAGGAACAGCGCCTCCTTGGTGGGGAAGTAGAGGAACACCGTCCCCTTCGCCAGCAGCGCCCGCCCGGCCACGTCCGCCATCTTCACCTCGGCGTAGGACGTGGCCTGATACAGCGCCAGCGCCTCGTCCAGGATGAGCCGCCGCCGCGCTTCCTTGTCCTCGTCCTTGCGCGCCCGCTGGGGCAGGGCCCGCCTCGTCTTCACCGCTGGGGGACCGACCATGGCGCATCGATAGGTGACCTGGGGTCACTTGTCAAGTGACTGGAGGTCATTTGCCTGGTGGGTGGTCAGGTGGGCTTGTGTGTGATGGAGTGGGTTCATGCGTCCCATCGAGGCGGAGCTCCTGTCGGGCAGCGCGCTGTACCGGGAGGTGGTGCTGGAGAAGCTGCTCCACGCCCGGGAGTCGGTGTGGATGGCCACGGCCAACGTGAAGGCGATGTTCGTGGAGCATGGCGGCCGCTTCGTTCCGCTGGTGGATGTGCTGGACACGCTCGCGGAACGTGGGGTGGCACTGCGACTGCTGCACGCGGAGCTGCCGAGCCGGCCCTTTCGCGCGGCCTTCGACGCGCGGGCGCGGCTGGTGGCGGGCGGGCTGGCGCTCAAGGTCTGCCCGCGCGTGCACTTCAAGGCGGTGGTGGTGGACGGGGCGTGGGCCTACCTGGGCAGCGCGAACCTCACTGGCGCGGGGCTGGGGGCGAAGGGTGAAGCGGCGCGCAACTTCGAGCTGGGCTTCGTCACCGAGGACTTCGACGTCATCGACCGCGTGACGGCGCTCTACGAGGCGGTGTGGAGCGGCGCCGAGTGCCGGGCATGCAGGCTCCGCGCGGTGTGTCCCGACCCCATCCTGCCCGCGGGCAGGCAGGCGGCGGAGCCACGGCGCCCGCGCGGTGGTGCCTCGCGCCTGGGCAAGACGCGCAGGCTCCGGCGCGGCGCGAGCAAGGGCAGGTAGCTCTTCCGCGCCGGAGGCTCCTTGCTGGCCGCAGCGCATCCAGCACATCGCGCCGGAGCGCGAGGGCTACTCGGGCACCTCCGAGGAGATGGCGACCTCAGAGGCGGCACCGGCCGGCACCGGGGGCGTCTCGCCCGCGGGCGCGTCAGCTCGCGTGTCGCTGGCGCCGCCCTGCTGTTGCCGCTCCCGCCACGCGCTGGGGGACTCTCCCACCAGCTTGCGGAAGAGGCTGCTGAAGTGCTGGAGCGAGGCGCAGCCCACCTCCACCGCCACCGCGGTGAGCTTCATGTTCGAATCGCGGAGCAGCGCCTGCGCCATGCGCACCTGCACCGCGTTCAGCTCGGCCTGGAAGGACGTGCTGGCCTCCTTCAGCCGCCGCTGCAACGTCCGCTCGGACATGCCCATCTCCCGGGCCACGTCCGACAGGTTCACCTCCGGCAGCTTCGCCCGCATCACCTGGTGCAGCTCCCGCAGCAGGGGCGACTGGCCGGTGGCCTCCGCGACCAGACCATTGAGCTTCGCCAGCAGCTCCGCCGCCGCTGCCTCGGGCTGCCCCAGCCACTGGAGGGCCGTGTCGGGGGCGGTGAAGGCCCGGCTGGGGTAGGCCCCGGACAGCAGCGTGTAGAAGCCGCCCACCACCGCGCCCACCACGCCCTCGGGCCGCACCAGGGCCTGCTTCAGCACGGAGGTGCTGAAGGCCTTCTCGCGAGGCTGCATGTATTTGACCAGGGCGGCGAAGGCCATGGGGTCGGCCGCCTCCAGCCGCCGTGCGTCCACCAGCGAGGCGTGGGGCTTGGCCGGGGACAGCTCCACGTCCAGCACCTGGACGAGCCGGCGCACCTGGGCCTCTCCGGGACGTCCCCAGAGGGCGAAGCCGCACAGGTCCTCCGAGGCGTACCAGTGGAGGAAGTTCTCCCCGACTAGGTAACGGCCGTGGGGGTCCCGGAGGTAATCTTCGACTCCGTCTGCCGATCGCACGGCTTGGTAGAATAGCGCTTCGCCACCTGGGCCACCCACAACGGATTGATGGGAGAAAGCCCGGTTGTCAGCTCGGGACGGAGCATGGACGTGCGTGCGAGCTCCTCGGTGAGGGCCGGCAGCTCGTACCAGGGCGCCTGGGGCTTCAGGTGGTGGGCCTGATGGTAGCCCGCGTTGAAGAACCAGCGGTTGTAGAAGGCGGAGTAGGACGTCGTCCCCAGGGCGTCCTTGTGCTCGGAGTCCGTCTCGAAGTGGGCCGCCAGGTTCAGCCAGTGGATGCAGAACTGCGTCAGCACCAGGACCGCCCACCAGGACAGGCCCAGCGCGGGCTTCCACACGACGAGCGCCACCATCAGGCCGTCCACCACCACGAAGTCCAGCGCCAGCTCCAGCCGCTGGCGCTTCTTGCCGGCCCACCGCCAGACATGGCCCAGCGTCTCGTAGGGCCACAGCCACGGCGTCAGCGCCGAGCGCAGGCAGTAGCGCAGGACGCGCTCGCCCGGGCGTCGCCGCCCCCAGTCCCCCGGCCCGTCATTGAACCGGTGGTGGTTGAAGTGGTGGATGTAATAGCCCCGGTAGGGGAAGCCACACGCCATGCCCAGCGTCCGTGACACCACCCAGTGCGCCAGCCGGGGCCGGGCGATGGAGACATGCATGTGGTTGTGCAGGACGGCGTAGTTCCAGAAGCAGATGGCCCAGCCCAGCAGGCCCATGGCCAGCCGCCCCGCCCAGGGCAGCGCGTCCCAGCTCAGGAGGAAGGCCGGGAACCAGGCCCACCAGAGCGCGTGAACCGCGAGCTGCGGTAGGTCGGCGGAAGGGGGCGAGGGGCGGGCGGGGGTCATGAAGCATTCAGTACGCCCCCCTCATCACGGCTGCTTCACTCCACGCGCCAAGCGCTTGCACCAGGGCGCAATCCGTCCGCCCCCCACCACCCGCTACGTCCCGGCCTGGGGTGCCACCGCCCCGGGCCGGGTCCGCCTTTGCTCGCTACGTCTCGAGCGCGTGCGCCACCTGCCCCAGCAGCCGCAGCCGCGGTGCGTCGAGCTTGCGCACCGTGCGCAGCAGCCGGCGGACCTCGGGGCGCTCGCGATACTCCGGCGGATCCTCCGCCAGCGTGGGAGCGCCCTCGATGCCCGCCATCCCGAGCAGCACGTCCGACGAGCAGTTGAGCACCAGGCACAGCTTGCGCAGCGTGCGGACGCTGGGGAGCATGTGGCCGCGCTCCAGGCGGCCATACACCTCGGTGGCGATGCCAACGCGCTCGGCCACGTCGGCCTGGGTCAGCTCCAGCCGCTGTCGCGCCGCGCGGACCGCGTTTCCAATGAGGGTTGCCAGTCGTTGTTCCATGGCGTGCGGGAAACCTGTCGAAAAGAGGGCTTCGTCCCCCCGCATCCAGGCGGAGAGGCACCGGGGAGAAGTGACGGCCGTTGGTTGCCTCGTGGAACACAGATTACGAGTGGGGTCTGACATTCCCGGGCTTCCGGGAGGGCCTGCCGGAGCGTCCGGAATCGAGCCCTTCCACCCGCCGCGCCGCGTGTGTCGCGGACGGCCGCCGGATACCCGCGGAAGCCGAAAATTCGGCTCGCGCGGCGTTGTCAATGGCGGCCCGGGGCGCGCTGGGAAAAGCCCTGCTGTTTCCGTGGTTTACGAAGTGAGGACGTCTGACATAGGGTAGGCCCCCCGGTAGGTACCGGGAATCCGGTTCAAATCCCGGTGACTCGGATCCGCAGGCCGCGCCGCGCGCCTGGCGGGGAGGCTGTTGAGGTCGTGAGCGACGAGCGTCCGGACGCGCTGCTCAAGAGCGCACTCGAGAAGATTGTCTACTTCGAGGCGCGTGCCCAGCAGCTCCACAGCGAGCTGGATTCGACGCGCGAGGAGATGGCGCACCTCAAGCGCGAGGTGGCGGAGACGCACCAGCGCGAGCTGGGGCTGCGTCGCGAGGTGGCGGAGCTGGAGGTCCGCGTGGGCCGTCTCCAGGCCGAGCGCGAGGAGCTGAACCGGCTCAACCAGGCGCTGCGCGGCGAGCGGAACCAGATGATGGACAAGCTGCTGGACGTGGGCCGCATCCGCGCCACGGCTCAGGAGCGCGATGAGGAGGACGACGACCTGGGGTTGGACCTGGCCTCGTTCATCTCCCAGCTGCGCAGCGAGGTGCTGCTGCGGGGCGAGGGCGGGCCGATGGCGCGCGGGCTGGTGGTCCCCACGCGGGGCGTGTCGGTGGCGCTGCGGGAGCCGGCCACCCACATGACGCCGGTGAGCGAGCCGCCCGTCGCCGCCGCGCCCGAGGGCGACGGCCTGTCGCCGGTAGCGCGCGAGGCGCAGCGCTTCCTCCAGGCGGGGCGGCTGGGCGTGAGCCCGGCGCAGCACGCGGAGCTGTCCTCGCACGCGGGCTTCGGTGGGACGACGGATGAGACGCTCTTCGGGTTCTCCATCCGTGAGCTGTCCGCACCGGATTGCGCGGCCCGGGTGCGCGCCGCGGAGCGGCTGAAGGCGCTGTCGCAGCCGGCCGCCGCGCCCGCGCTGGCGTCGGCGCTGCACGCGGAGACGGACGCGACGGCGCAGGTGGCGTTGCTCCAGGCGTTCGCGTCGCTGTGCCAGGAGGAGGGCGCCTCGGTGGTGTCGCCGCTGCTGGCGTCGCCGGTGCCGGAGGTCCGCATCGCGGCGCTCAAGGCGCTGCTGACGCTGGCGCCGAAGGACGCGGCGCCGCATCTGGCGCAGGCGATGAAGGATCCGGACCGCTCGGTGCGCCGTCGCGCGTCGCTGCTGGCGCTGGGCCTGGAAGGCGAGACGGCGCGGCGGCTGGGCGAGGAGGCCATCCACGACGCCGACCCCGAGGCGCGCGCGCTGGCGGCGCTGGCGCTCGGCGCGGGCAGCGGGGAGAACGCCCGCACGCTGCTGCTGGGGGCGCTGGGCGACCGCGAGCCGCGCGTGCGCAAGGCCGCGGCTCAGAGCCTGTCGCGCATCCTGGGGCAGGACGTGTCGGCGGTGGTGAACCTGGACGAGACGCACCGGCGCCGGGAGATCCGCAGGCTGGCGACGCTGCCCGTGAAGCCCGTGCGGGCGCGCCTGGAGCAGCCTCGTGCGGTGGCGGCGCCCGCGCAGGTCGCGGCTCCGGCGGTGGTGGCCCCCGTGAGCGCGGTGGCGACGAACGCGGTTCACGTGCAGGCCGCGTCCGAGCAGCCCGCGTACGCCGTCGCGGCCGTGGGCGCGGGGACTCGGCAGGCCGTCGCCGCTGGTGGGGCGCAGGGCACTGGTGCCGCGCCGCAGGCGCGGGTTGCACCTGTGAACATGGCCCCTGGTGGGGCTGCCGCCCATGGAACCACGCCCGTTGCTTCCGCGAGTGCTGGGCCTGTGGCGCAGGCCCGGGGGACTCCGGCGACGGCGGTCCACACCACCATGCCCATGGCGGCTGCGAGCGTGGCGCAGGGCGCTGGCGCTGGGCCGGTGGCTCGTGTCGCGCCGGGCACCGATGTCACGCACTCGGCGCCATCGACCGCATCGCGCGCCGTGGCCAGCGCTTCCCAGCCTCCGGGCGGGGCAGGTCCTGTTCGCGGTGGGCCTGCCGCTCCGCAGGCGGGCGCTACGGCCGCGGTGGTGGCCCCCCCGCAGCGCGCACCGGCAGCACCGCCGGCCACCCGCCTGTCCCCCGTCCAGGCAGCCCTGGTGGCCATGGGCGCCGTCGCCGGACAGGCCGCGCCCGCGCCGCGCGCTTCCGAGCCGGCGCGTCCGGCCCCCGCGCGCCCCAGCGCCTCTCCGGTGGAAGCGCTCTGCACCCAGATGCTGGTAGAGGTCCGCGCGGCGGTGCGTGGCCGCTCGCTCGTCGAGCTGGCGGTCGCGCTCTCGGCGCCCTCGGAGCTCGCCCAGGAGGCGCTCACCCTGCTATCCGCCCGGGGGGCGGTGATTCGAAGGGGGCACAAATACTTCGCCGCTTGAGGCAAGGTAGCCGTCCCGCACGTCTTTTGAAGGGTCGTCCATGGAAGCGCCGACGTACAGCTCCAAGCAGGTCGCCGAGATGCTCGGCGTGTCCCCGAAGCAGATTCCGGAGGAATCGCGAAAGGACGCCTACACGCCAGACGACATCTGGGAGCTGCGCGCCACGCTCGACCGTTTCCCGGAGCGCCTGGGCCACCGCCGCCAGCTGTTCCTCAACTTCAAGGGGGGCACCGGCAAGACGTCGCTGTCCACGTCCTACGCCTGGCGCCTGGCGGAGCTGGGCTACGCGGTGCTCCTCATCGACCTCGACAGCCAGGGCCACGCCACCAAGTGCCTGGGCTACGAGGGCGAGGACTTCGAGAAGACGCTGCTGGACGTGCTCGTCCGCAAGACGCCCCTGGCCAAGGTCATCCAGAAGTCCTCGCTGCCGAACCTGGACTTCGTCCCGTCCAACCTGACCATGTCCACGGTGGACCTCGCGCTGATGCCCATGGCCGGTCGCGAGTTCAAGCTGCGCAACGCCCTCAAGGAAGTGGAGGCCCAGTACGACGTCGTCGTCTTCGACGCGCCGCCGTCCTTCGGCCTGCTCAACCTCAACGCGCTGATGGCGGCGAACGACCTGTTCGTCCCCGTGCTCGCGGACTTCCTGTCCTTCCACGGCCTCAAGCTGCTGTTCGAAACGGTGCAGAGCCTGGAGGAGGACCTGAACCACGTGCTCGACCACGTCTTCATCGTGGTCAACTCCTTCAACGCCACCTTCAAGCTGGCGAAGGAGGCGCTGGAGGCGCTCCAGACGCACTACCCGGAGTTCCTGCTGCCCACCATCATCCGGCAGTGCACCAAGTTCGCGCAGGCCTCCAGTGAGGGCCGGCCGGTGTTCGTCGCGGACCCCTCGTCCAAGGGGGCGAACGACATCCAGGCCATGATCGACAACGTCCTGCCCCGGCTGGTGGCCGCGGCAGCCGCAGCCCCGGCGAAGGGCAACCAGCAGGCCGGCTGAGAACCATGAAGAAAGCCTTCGAACAGAACGTGTCCCGCGCCAAGCCGCGCCTCCGCCTGGGCGCGCTGACCGGGCTCGTCGACCCCGTCGAGCCCACGCCTCCCGAGCCGGAGGCCGCCGAGGCCCCCGCGTCCGAGGCGACCGCCGAGGCCCCCGACCTCTCCTCCGCGGTGCGCGCCCGCGTCGAGCGCGCCCGCGCCCCGCGCCCCACCGCCGCCCAGGCCATGGACGTAGCCCTGCGCTCGCACGAGCCCGCCCACGACGCGTCCGCCTACGCGGCGCCGGAGCCGGAGGAGGCGCTCGTCGACGCGGCCCCCATGGAGCAGGAGCCGGAGGCCTACGCCCCGGAGCCCGTCACGTTCGGCTCGCCGCCGCCGGACGTGGAGGCCCTGCTCGACGTGGAGCCGCCCGCGCAGCCGGCCACCTTCGCCGCGCCGCCCCAGGCGCTGCACTTCGACGGCCCCATGGCCGCCGTCAGTCCTCCTCCGGAGGCGCACCCCATGACGCAGGCTTCGGCTCCCGTCTCGACGTTGCAGGTCACCACCACCGTCGCCGAGCCGGTGGCCCGTGTCGAAGCACCTCCCACCGAGGTGGAGGTGCAGCGCCCTGCCCCGCCGCGCGACGACGCGCAGGACGCCGCGGCACGCCGGGAGCGGCTGAAGGCGCGGCTGAAGGCGGTGCGGGAGAACCCGCGTCCGGAGCCGCTGCCCGCCACCGTGGCGGAGGCGGGCCAGCGCGCCGTGGAGCGCATCACCCACCTCCAGGCCGAGCTGGTGAAGGTGAAGGCCCTCAACCTCTCCCTCACGCAGGACCTCGAGGTGGCGCGCCGTCAGGCGGAGAAGGCCACCGAGGAGGCCCGGCTGCGCATGGACGAGGCGCGCCGCCTGTCCTCGGAGATGGAGGGGCGGGTGAAGCTGCTGGCCGACCTGGAGCGCGAGCTGGCCGCGCTGGAGGGCGAGCGCGACGAGGCGCTGCTGTCGCTCCAGGAGACGCGTCAGGCGCTCCAGGCCGCGGCCAAGGAGCGCGAGGCCCTGGAGGAAGAGGTTGCCCGCGGCAAGCAGTCGCTCGTGGACAGTCTCGCCGAGGAGGAGCGGCTCGCCGGGGAGCTGGAGTCCGCCAAGGACGAGTCCACCTCCCTCCACCGCGCCGTGGAGGCGCTCCAGGGCGAGCGCGACGTGCTGGCCCAGCAGGTGGCCTCGCTCACCGCCGAGCGCGCCGAGCTGCTGGAGGCGCGCAAGGCCCTGGAGTCGGTGCACCGGGCGCTGAGCCAGGCCACGATGCGCTGAGCCGCGCTACCGCGCGTCCTTCGTCACGCCGCGCGCGCTGCTTCCCCCGCGCACCGCGGCGAGGGTGGGGCTGAGTGGCGGCGAGCGCAGCCCGTCGGCGGACAGCCCGCTGAAGTCGCCGTCGGGCTTCTTCAGCGCCTGGAGGTGAGCGCGGATGCGTTGGCTGCGCTCGTCCTTGCCCGGGTGATTGGCGAAGAAGCCGCCCCCGTCCTTCGTCCGGGCGAGCAGGGCCAGGTAGTCATCCGGGTTGTACCCCGCGGACAGCATCAGCTCGACGGCGACACGGTCCGCTTCGAACTCCTGCTGCTGGGAGTTGCCCTTGTCGAGGAGCTCGGCGGTCTTCTCGCTTAGATAGCCGAGCAGCCGGGGGTCCTTGTCCAGGTCCAGCGTTCCATCGCCCTCCAGGCCCTGGAGCAGCCGGGACATCGAGGACTCCTGGAGGCCGAGCTTCCCGCCGACGACGAGCCTGCACGTCGTGACCTTCACGTCGCTGTATTGGCGGATGGCGTGCTTGAGCGTGATGTGGGCGACCTCGTGTGCCAGCACGCCGGCCAGCTGCCCTTCGTTCTCCAGGCCCTGGAGCAGCTTCTGGGTGACGAAGACATAGCCACCGGGCGCGGACAGCGCGTTGAACTGGGACGTGTCCTCGAGCACGCCGAAGGTCCACTCGAGCGTGGGCCGCGCGGACTGCGCGGCGAGGTTCTTCCCGACGGTGTTGAGGTAGACGTGCAGCGCCTGACCCTGGCCTCCCAGGAGCAGCCCGTCGCCGCGCTGCACGAAGTGGATCGCCACCGCGCCCCCGAGGGCGTACTCCTCCTGGACGCTCGGGTTCGCGTGCAGCTTCTCGCAGCGCTTCACATCCCGGGTCGTGGCGACCGCCACGTTGGCGGCCGTCGCGAAGTCCCCGGACCGGATGGCCTCGAGGCTCCGGCAGGAGCCGCTCAGCGCGCCCAGGCCCACCAGGGCGAGCACCTTCAGCGTCATTCGCATCATCGGCTGTCACCCCGCTTCTTCGGCGCCGGCTTCGTCGAGGACGCCGCGACCTTGTCGCTGGCGCCCACCACCGGGAAGAGCCCGGCCGCGGCCACGTGCGCGGCGATGTCCTGGGTCGACACGCTCTTCGCCAGCTTCTCCAGCGCCTGGATGTCCGCGACCGCCTTGCCGTGGTCGCCCCCCTTGTCCTTGCCGTAGCGCTCCGCACCCGGGCTGAGCGCCTTCACCGCGGCCCCGCTGGCGACGAACTTCTTCGGGTCCACCTGCTGCGGGCCTCCGCCGCCGGTCACCAGCTCCATGTTGGGCGGCGTGGTGGACAGGTTCGTCTGGAACACGAAGCCCGTCTTGCCCGCGGCCGTCGTCACCTTGTGCCACTGTTTGTGTTTCACGTCCGCGCCGCCCCAGGTCACCTGCTCACCGGGCTGGAGCACCGCCACCGCGTTGTCGGCGCCGGACGGGCCCGCCAGCACGCGCGTGTTCTTCGCCTTCACGTACAGCGGCCCGCCGACCTTCACGGCCGAGGCCACCGCTGGAAGGCCCAGCGTCAGCACGGCGGTGGCCCACGCCACCCGTGTCTTCATCCCCATGTCACCCGGCTCCTTTCCGTTCCGCTCATTTGTCCAGGCTCACCACGCCGTCGAAGTCCGGCGGCGGGGCCTCCGCATACCGCTGGCAACGCACGAGCAGCGCCTGGAGGGGCCCGTCGTCCGGGTCCTCGGCGCGCCGCGCCTCCAGCACCGCCGCCGCTTCCCCGAAGCGCGCCTCGCGGTAGAGCGCCAGCGCCGCATGGTAGCGCGCCACCGTCTCCCGGGTGCGCGCGTCCACTCCGCCCTGGAGCGCGAGCAGCTCGTACACCGTGACGGCCTCCGTCTTGCCCGCCACGCGCACCCGGTCCAGCTCCCGCACCTCGATGTGCTCGCGCGCCAGCTCGTACGTGCGCGGCCCTATCATGATGACGGTGCCATACGCCTTGTTCGCGCCCTCCAGCCGCGCGGCCAGGTTCATCCCGTCGCCGATGGCCGTGTAGCTGAAGAGCTGCTCGCTGCCGAAGTTGCCCACGAAGTTCACCGCGCTGTTGAGGCCGATGCGCGTGTACATGTCCGGCAGGCCCTGGGCGCGGAACTCCTCGCGCAGCCGGTCCACCGCCGCCTTCGCCGCGAGCGCGCCCTTGCAGGCGCGGAGCGCGTGGTCCGCCTGCCGCATCGGCGCGCCGAAGAGGCACACCACGGCGTCGCCGATGTACTTGTCCAGGCACCCGCCCTCCTTCAGCAGCGCCGCGCTCACCCGCGTCAGGTACGTATTGAGGAGGTGGACCAGCTTGCGGGGGTCGTCCTTGAAGCGCTCGCTGAAGGTGGAGAAGCCGCGGATGTCGCTGAAGAAGGCGGTGATTTCGACGTTCTCGCCGTCCAGCCGGGGCAGCTCGCGCTGGGCAATCATCTGCTCCACGAGCTTCGGCTCCATGAAGCGGCTGAAGGCCTGGCGGATGAACGCCGCCTCCCTGTTGGCCACCAGGTGGTTGAAGGCCACCGCGCTGACGCTGGCCAGCACTCCCGCCAGCGCGGGCAGGGCGGTGAGCACGTAGGTGTTCGTCATCCCCAGGATGGGGCCGGTCACCCAGCGCATGCCCACGTAGAGCCCCAGGGGCCACGCAATCTCCAGCGGCGTCCAGCGTGTCGTCATCAGCAGCACCGCCGACACCAGCGCCACCGCGAAGACGAGCGCCAGGCTCACCGGGAGCGGCGCCCGGGTGATGAAGCGGCCGTGGCCCAGCAGCGTGTCCAGCACCGCCGCTTGCTTCACCATGCCGGGCTCATGCGACGAGAAGGAGGTGGCCTTGACGTCGTTGAGCCCCACCGCGTTGCCGCCGATGACGACCACCTTGCCGCGGAAGACGTCCGGCGGCAGGCCCGTGGGCCGCCCCTGGCCGCGGTGTACCCAGGCGTCGAGGACGGCGACGAGCGGCACGCTCCGGAAGCGGTCGTGCATCTGTCCGCCGAAGTCGATGCCCGCGCTCCCGTCCGCGTCCACGGCGTAGGCGCGCGAGCCCAGGCGCAGCGCGCGCCCGGACAGCTCGATGGCGCTGGCGCCCAGCAGGCCCGCGGCCACGCGCGCGGGCAGCGTGGCGAAGGCATTGTGGCCGTCCGAGTACACGAAGCGCGTGCGGCGCATGACGCCGTCGGCGTCCGCTTCCGGGTCCACCAGCCCGAAGCCGTCCACCGCGTCCACCAGCACGGGGATGGGCGGCACGGGATGGCTGGGCTGCCGCGCTCCTGGGGCCGTCTCGTAGTCGAGCGTGGGCAGCGCCCTCCCTTCCACGCGCACGGGAAACGCCAGGGCGCGGGCCATCTGCTCGGGCGTGACGGAGGGCAGGACCGCCTCCGTGGGCGCCTCCAGGAACGTCTCCGAGCCCGCTTCCTCCGGGAAGGTGTCCTCTTCGGGCGCGGGGGACTCCTCCGCCACCGGCGCGCCTGCGGACACGGGGGCCGCGTGGAAGTCGGCGGCGGGCAGCGGCGGCGCGTTCGCGTGGGTGGACACGCCGAGGAAGAAGGGCGTGGCCGTGCCGTGGAGCACCTGGGCGAAGGCCAGGTCCATGGACTCGTCGGAGCCGCGCTCGTCCATCACCGCGTCGAACACGATGGCCCGCGCGCCCTCGGCTTCGAGCTGCTCCACCACGCGCGCCCAGAGGTTCCGGCTGTAGGGCCAGCTTCCGAAGTTGAGGGCGTACTGCGCGTTGGCGCGGATGCGCTCCAGGCTGGGCTGGTCGATGGTGACCAGCACCACATGGGGGGACACCTCCTCTCGCGCGGTGAAGCGCGTGACGACGGTGTCGTACGCGGAGCGCTCGGCCTCCTCCAGCCAGCCGCCCAGCCTGGCGTCGAGCGCGTGGCACACCGCGGCCAGCGTGGTGGCCAGCACCGCCACGCCCAGCATCAGCCGCCAGTGGTTCTTCCACCTCGAACGGACCGTCTTCCAGCGCTCGCCTGTCACGTCCCCCTCTTGCGAAGCGTGCTGGAGGAGACACTACCCCAGGCGCCGGGGCGTGGGCAGCCGCCCTTCGGACGCCGGGGGGCCAGGCGAGCCATTGCAGCCCCTGGTGTCGCCCATGCGGCGGCGCGGTCTGCATTTGCGGGGCGTCTGCGCCATCCGGACCTTTGCCTTCGATTCGACCGACCCGCGCCCATCCGCCCGGGCGCGCAAAGGAGGCCAACGTGGCCCTGGATATCCTTCAAGAAAAAGGCGTTCCGCTCGACAAGCAGGTCTTTACCTGGAGGGACCTCGTCCGGCGTCCCTACAGCAAGCTGGATGATGACGCCTTCACCCGGGTGTGCGTCATCTACATGAACGGCATCATGTCGGACGCGCTGCGGACGAAGCACGTCTTCGCCCGCATGAACCGAGACCTCCGGGAGCCGCTGGCGCTGATTCGCCGCGTGGAGCAGTACGAGCAGACGCTCATCAACTGGCTCAATCCCCCGGACCAGACCCCGCTGGAGACCACCCTGGGCTTCGAGCAGGTCGCCATCGAGGTGACGGCCAGCGTGGCCCTGCGTGAGCCAGACCCCTACCTGGCCCAGACCTATCGGTTCGGTCTGCTGGAAGACTTCGACCACCTGTATCGCTACTCCGCGCTCTACGACCGGCTGGAGGGCCAGGACGCCAACAACATCACCCAGTCGTACACGGACATCATCCCCGGCCGGCCCACCTCGGTGGAGCATCGCTATCCGTTGGATGACCTGCGCCGTCCCTATGACAAGCGCACCGCCCACCCGCTGACGAAGCTCCACGCGATGAGCATCACCGCGGCGGAGAACCAGACGCACGACTACTACATGACGATTGGCCCCTTCTTCAGCGACCCGACGGCGCGCCAGCTCTACGCGGAGATTGCCTCCGTCGAGGAGCAGCACACGTCGATGTACGAGTCACTGCTCGACCCGGACGAGTCGATGCTGGAGAGATGGCTGCTGCACGAGGCCGGTGAGGTCTACAACTTCTATTCGTGCCTGGCCTTCGAGAAGAACCCGCGCATCAAGGAGATTTGGCAGCGCTTCCTGGACTACGAGCTGGGCCAGCTCCACTACGTGAAGGAAATCTTCCAGCGCGTGGAGAAGCGTGACGCGGCAGAGGTGCTCCCGGCCACGCTGCCGGAGCCCATCGGCTTCAAGGAGCACCGCGACTTCGTCCGCAAGACGCTGAACCAGGAGGAGGACCTCATGTCCAGCGGTCAGGACTACGTGCGCATGGCGGAGCTGCCACGCGACCACCGCTCGTTCGTCTGGCGCGACCAGCTCAACTCCGATGGCTCACCGTCCGAGACGGTGGCCGCTGGCTACAAATGGATTCCGGGCACCGAGCTCGCCGCGCGCACGCCGCGCATGGGCTCCACGTTCGAGGGAAAGAAGGTTCACTGACATGAAGACGACCAGCAGCGACATGGGACGCAACCGGACGGGCGTGGCCACCTCGCCCATCGACAGCGCGGACATCACCGAGGAGGCGCGGAAGCATCAGCCCAGCCACCCGGGGGACGGCTCGCTCATCCTCAAGGTGCGGCAAATCTACGCGCGGGACTCAGAGGGGCTGGGGAGCGTGCCGCCTCCGGCCAGCCTCAAGGGCGTGGCGAAGACGGCCGTGGACACGCTCAAGGGGGCCAAGCCCACCGTCTTCATCGACAAGCTCGGTGAGCGGCTGGCCTTCGAGCGCACCGGCACCCGGCTCTACGAGGGCGCGCTCGCGAAGTTCGACGTCTATGGTGGCTGGGACGGCGGGCCCACGCGCGAGGGGCTGGAGAAAATCTACAACGACGAGCTGTCCCACTTCCTCATGCTCACCGAGGCGCTGAAGTCGCTGGGGGCCGACCCCACGGCGATGACACCCAGCGCGGACGTGACGTCCGTGATTTCCCAGGGGATTCCCGCCCTCATCGCGGACCCGAGGGCCAACCTGCGCCAGTCCCTGGAGGCGCTGCTGGTGGCGGAGCTGGCGGACAACGCCTGCTGGGAGATGCTCATCGAGCTGGCGCGCGGCCTGGGCCATGACACGCTGGCGGACCGCTTCCAGCTCGCGCTGGACTCGGAGGTGCAGCACCTCCAGTGGGTGCGCGGCTGGCTGGTCGCGGGCGTCGAGGGGGAGGCGCGCAGGGTCCCTCGCCCCGAGGAGCGCGCGGGCGCGCAGCCGCCGGTGTAGCGCTCAGAAGGCGGAGCCCGGCTCCTGGAGGAAGTCGGACTCCTCCGGGGTGGTCGGCCGCCCCAGCGTCACGTTGCGATGGGGGAAGCGGCCGAAGCGCTGGATGATGTCCCGGTGCTGCCGGGCGTAGTCGAGCGCGCCCTGGCTGTCGGCGTGGTACAGCGCGAGCACCTCGAACAGGGCCACCGAGAGCCGCTGGTCGTTGAGGGACTCGCTGTGTTCGAAGGGCAGGTACATGAACCACCGCCACAGGGGCGGCAGGGACATGTCCAGGCCGCGCGCCAGGGCGTGCCGGGCCACCTCGCGCGCCCGCTCGTCCGCGGCGAAGGCCCGGGGCGTTCCACGGAAGAGGTTGCGCGGGAACTGGTCCAGCAGCAGGAGCAGGGCCACGCAGCTGCGGGCCTCGTCCCGCCAGGCGTCCAGTTCGCCCGCGGCGGCGCGCTCGACGGCGGGGAAGAAGCGGCGTCGGCACTCGTCGTCGAACGCCTGGTCCCGCATGAACCATCGCTCTCGCGGTTGCCCGAACCAGAAGCCGAGGATTTCCTCCGCGCTCGCCATGCGACGCTCCTTCGTCAACGAGGGAATGAAACCGTACACCGGCGTGAGGCGGGGTGGCCGGCCGGGGCCGCCGGTACCACCTTCCACCGGACACTGGCGGGGGCTCCGCCGGGGAGGTCGCGGATGGACTGGACGGTGGAACCGACGACGCGGACGATGCCGTGCCCGGTGCGGCGCACGGCCCTCAACCCCACGCTGCGCAGGGAGTCCGCCGTGGCGCTGGGCATCTTCGGGGCCCTGACCTTCGGCGCGGCGGCCCTGGGCGCCCGGGTCAGCTCCGCGGATACGCGCTGGTACCGGCGCCTGCGCAAGCCCGCGTTCCAGCCGCCGCCCAGGGCGTTCGGTCCGGTCTGGACGGTGCTGTATGGCCTCATCGCCCTCTCCGGCTGGCGGGTGTGGACTGCACCGGCGGGGCCAGCGCGCTCCAAGGCCCTGGCGTGGTGGGGCGTGCAGATGGGCTGCAACGCGGCCTGGTCCTGGCTCTTCTTCGGCAGGCGCGAGCCGCGCCGGGCGCTCGTGGACAACCTGGCGCTGCTGGGGAGCGCGACGGCCTACGCCGCCGCCACCCGGGACGTGGACCGCCCCGCGGCCTGGATGGCGGCGCCATACCTGGGGTGGGTGGGCTTCGCGAACGTGCTCAACGCCGAAATCGTCCGGCTCAATCCCTGAGCCCCCCGTCTCCTAATTGCGCAGCTTCGAGTGCTTGGGTGGGTTCATCGCCAGCACGGTGGCGAAGTAGCGCGCCTGGCTCTCGGTGGCGCAGCGCACCTCCTGGATGCGCCCGCCCACCTTCACGCGGACGAGCCAGCCTTCGTTGTCGCGAGTCCAAGCAGGTGTGTCGGTCGCCATGGTCTTCCTCCTGTGAAGTCCATCCTCCGCCGTTCGCTACAGCAGCCGCCATGCCAGCGCTGGAAGCGTGCGAATCCAGGCGCTTCCCCCGGTCCGATGGCCCATGGCGGACCGTCACCCCTGTCATTCTTGCGGAGGGCCGGGTGGCGGAGTTTCAGTGGATGAGCGGCCCGGGTGTCTCCATGGGCGGCTGGGCGGGAGCGCCGGCCATCAGGGGAAGGGCGACGTGGAAGGTGGCCCCGTGTCCGGGCTCGCTCTCCACCCAAATCCGGCCGCCGTGGCGCTCCACGATGTCCCGGCTGATGTAGAGCCCCAGGCCCAGGCCCCCGAAGGAGCGGGCGGAGACGTTGCGCGCGCGGAAGTAGCGGTCGAAGAGCAGCTTCTGCTGGTCCGGCGGGATGCCGATGCCTTCGTCCGATACCGACAGCAGCGCGAGCCCGCCGCGCTGGCGCAGGCTTACGCGGACGGTGCCGCCGTGCGGGCTGTACTTGAACGCGTTCTCCACCAGGTTGGACAGCACCTGCTCCATCCGGAAGGGGTCCACGCTCACCTGTACGGGTTGTTCGGGCGCGTCGAAGCGCAGCGTGTGGTTGCCCCGGTGGGGCTCCAGGCCGCGCAGGACGTTCGTCACCAGCCCTTCCAGGCGGGTGGCCTCCGGGTGCAGGGCGAGCCGTCCCGCCTCGATGCGCGAGGCGTCCAGCAGGTCGTTGATGAGGCTGGTGATGCGCAGCAGGTGCAGGCGCGCCTGGCGCAGGGTGGCCGGGTCCACGCGCTCGCCGCGCTCCAGCCGGCGCTCCAGCGTGGCCAGCCGGAGGCTCAGCGGGGTGAGCGGCGTCTTCAGCTCATGCGAGGCGATGGAGAGGAAGTCGTCGCGCACGCGGATGGCCTCCTGGGCCTCGCGGTACAGGCGCTCTCGCTCGCGCTCGGCGCGGCGCCGCTCGGAGATGTCCTCGACGATGCCGATGCCGCCCTCGAGCTGGCCGGCGGAGTTGAAGCAGGGCGCGAAGCGCACGTGGACCGGCGTCTGCTTGTCGGAGGTGGTGGCGCGGTATTCCCCCTCGTACTCGCAGGTGTGGCCGGCCAGCGACTCGCGGACGCAGTGGAGGATGTTCTCGTCCCGCAGCGACAGCAGGTTGAGGCCCACCAGCAGGCGCTTGGGCGACCCGATGATGCGCACGAACAGCTCGTTGCACGCGATGACGATGGCGCGCGGGTCGAAGTAGAGGATGCCCAGGGGCGCGTTCTCCACGACGATGCGGAAGAGCGCGTCGCCGCCCACGCTCTCCGTCTCGTGCCCGGGCAGCACGTGCTCCACGGGCTCGTCCACGATGTCGATGACCTCGTGCAGGCGGCGGAAGTTGAGGACGATGCGCTCGTCGGGGCCGTGGCCAGAGGCGCCCACCGTCAGCTCGACCAGGACTTCGGCGCCATCCTTGCGGCACGCGAGCACGCGGGTGGCCCGTCCCCCGAGCGCGGCCCGGCGGGAGAGCAGGTGGCGAAGCAGGCTCCTCCCGCCATGCTGCCTCAGCCGCCGGGGGAAGAGCCGGGTCGCCGGTTGCCCCACCAGCTCCTCGCGCTTCCAGCCGAGCAGCCGCTCCGCGGCGGCGTTGAGGAAGCGGATGTGCTCCCGGGCGTCGCACGCCACGAACGGGTCCACGGCGGCATCCAGCCACGCACTGAACTCGTCTGAGGCTCCAGCCATGCTCTCCTCGAGGCTCGCAGGCCCACACAGCCGGCGTTCCGGAACACGGGGACTCGATATGCCTCGACGCGACATGCGGAGGGCGTGTCCCTTTCCATACAAGTAGGCATTGGAGGCACAATCTGCGGCTCCAACGCGGAGGGAGCCCGGGTGAACGCCAGGTCCGACCGGGGAGCGGCCGGGCAGGCGCTCTGCTACCGCTGCCTGCCCCGCCGTCCGCGTGTCGCCGCCTTGCGGGCGCTGGCGCGCGGAGGGGCCTGCTTTCGAGGCGCCTTCGCCTTCGCCTTCGCCCCGCCGCTCCGCGAGCGGGTGGGCTCGGGGGCCTTCAGCGCGAGGACCTCCAGCCGCTCCCGCAGGGCGCGTGTCTCCTCCTGGAGCCGGTCCACCTCTTCGCGCAGCGACGTCACCTCGCGGGCCTGGGGCTCGCCCTCGCGCAGGAAGCGCACCGTCTCGCGGGCCGCGCGCCGGGCGATGGCGTCCACGAGCGGCGTCTGCTCCAGCGCGGGGAGGAGGCGGCGGTCGCCCAGGGCGCGCGCCGCCTCGAAGACGCCCATCCGCACGCGGAAGATGGGGTCCCGGAGCAGCTCGGTGAGCAGGTCCACGGCCTCGCGCTTGCGGCCCGCGGCTTCCGCCAGCTTCGCCACCGCGAGCGTGGCGGCGCGGCGCAGGGGGGAGGCGTGGCCATAGGCGGTGCGCGCGAGGACGAGGGGGAAGGCGGCCGGGTCCTGTGACTCGGCGAGCCCGTCCACCGCGCCCACGGCGATGACGTCCTGGTACGAGGGCCGGGCGAGGGCGGCCTCCAGGACGGCCAGCGCGTCCGGGGCGCGCACCTTGCCGTAGCTGCGGAGGGCCTCCGCCTCCACGAAGTAGCTGGCGTCTCCGCCCGCCACCAGGGTGTGCAGGCGCGCCGTCACCTCCGCGTCCCGGCGGAACTCACCCAGCGCGGCCACCACCGCGCGGCGCACCCGGGGATGCTCTGCGCCCAGCTCGGCGAGCAGCCGCGTGCGGGCCTCCGGTGTGCGGATGCGGCCCAGCGACTTCGCGCACGCGGCGCGGGTGCCCCAGAAGACGCCGGTGTCCGCGAGCGCCGCGCCCAGCGCGTCCACGGCGCGGTAGCCGCCGTTCTTGCCCAGGGCCGCGGCGGCCTCGGTGCGCGCGCGCATCTCCGGCGCGGCGCGCAGCTCCTCCATCCACAGGCCGGCGGACTTGTCCACGGTGAGGGTGCCGAGCACGTCGCGGCGCGGGTCCACGCGCACCTGCGAGGGCGCGCTGGGGCAGGGCAGGTGGAACGCGTGCTCCGCGTCCGTCACCTCCAGCCGGTGGACGGTGTCGCGGCCCTCGACGGTGAGCGCCACGTCCAGCGGCAGGCGGAACACCGGCACACCGTCCCCGGTGGACTGCGTCTGCCGCACGTGGACGCGGAGCCGGGCCTCCTCGGCGTCGTAGCGGACCTCGACCTTCAGCTCGGGGTGGCCGGGGGCGAAGACGTACTGGTCGAAGAAGGCATCCAGGTTGTGGCCGGTGGCCTCCTCGAACGCGCGGGCCAGGTCCACCGTCTCCACGGAGCCGTGGCGGTGCCGCGCGACGTAGTGTCGCAGGCCCTTGAAGAACAGCGTGTCTCCGAGCCGGCGGCGCAGCTCGTGCAACACCAGCGCGCCCTTCTCGTAGAGGTGCCGGTCGAAGACGTCCATGGGCGCGTGGAAGCGGCGCGCGACGAGGGGGCGCGCATAGCGCTCGCGCGCCTCGCCCAGGTAGGCCTCCAGGTCGACGAGCCGGTGCTGGTCGGCCTCGTCCAGCCCATCGGCGCGCTCCTTCCACAGCATCTCGAGCCACGTGGCGAAGCCCTCGTTGAGCCAGCCGTGCGGCCAGTCGCGGCAGGTGAGCAGGTCGCCGAACCACTGGTGGGCCAGCTCGTGGGAGATGAGCGGCTCGGCGTTGTAGTCCGGCTGGGCGCGCGCGTCGTGGAGGACGGTGTCGGTGAGGCTGGTGGCGGAGGTGTTCTCCATGCCGCCGAGGATGAACTCGGTGACGAAGACCTGGGCATAGCTGCTCCAGGGGTAGGGTTCCCCCGTGACCTCCTGGAAGACGCGCACCATCTCCGGCGTGCGGCGCACGCAGCGTAGGGCGTCCTCCTGGCGGCCCTTGGGGAAGAGGTAGCGCAGGGGCACGGTGCCCGCGGTGTCGGTGGCCTCCTCGAACTCGCCCACCACCAGCGTGACGAGGTACGGCGCGTGCGGCTGCTCCATCCGGTAGTGCTGGGTGCGGCGTCCGTCGTGGACGCGGCTGCTCACCAGGTTGCCGTTGGAGAGGGACGTCATCGGCTCGGGGAAGGTGGCGATGACCTCGGTGGTGGCCTTCTGGGCGGGTGTGTCCAGGCAGGGGAACCAGGCGCGCGCGTCGATGTCCTGCCCCTGCGTCCACGCCTGGCGGGGGCGCTGGGGATAGGCGGCGTCGGGGCCCCAGAAGTAGAGGCCGCGTCGGGGACGGGCCGCGTAGCGGATGGCCACCTCGCAGGCGCGCCCGGCGTCGAGCGGCGCGGGCAGCTCCACGCGGACGTGGGCGCCGGAGTTGGAGAAGCGCGCGGCGCGTCCGTCCACATGGACCTCGGAGACGTCGAGGTCCACGGCGTCGAAGGTGACGGTGTGGACGGAGCGCACGGCGGAGAGGCGGGTGGTGCAGACGCCGGTGACGCGCTGCTGGTCGAAGTCGAGGTCCACCTCGATGCGGACGTGCTCGGCGCGCACGGGCCGCTCGGCGGCGTAGTGCTCGGTGGCGCCGGGGAGGCAGAAGGGGCGGGGGCCGGTCGGGATGGGCTCGGAGGCGTGACGGTGGCAGCAGCGCATGGGCAGTGGGAACTCTTCCGCAAGCCCGCGCCACCGTCGAGGAGGAGTGCACCCCAGGGCCGGCGAGCGTCAGGTATCGACGAAGTCCTGAAGAGAACGTCGGAGGCCCGGACCACCCCATGGGTCGGTGGCACGTCTCTGGCCGCGCGCGGGGCGGCATTGACCGGGTAGGCTCGGACCACCGTGCAGTGGGTCCTCTACTTTTCCGACAGGATGGTGCGCGAGCAGCTCTTCGCCCGGGTGGCCTCGACGCGGGGGTTGTTGCTCGTGACGGGTGTCCGCCACGGGGCGGCCATGCGGTCGCCGGAGGCGCGCGAGCCCTTCGCCACGCTGGAGCGGCTCCATGGCGAGGTGCTGTCGCAGGTGCTGGTGGCCGACGAGGGCACCACCGAGGGCATGTGGAGGGATCCGCTGGGAGACCTGGGCGACCGGCTCCATCCAGGCAACCGGGACGAGGCCTACGCGGCGGCCACGGGCTACCTGCTGCTGCGGGACGGCCGCCCCGCGGCGGTGGTGCGCAAGCAGGGGACGCCGCGGGAGGACCTCTGGTTCCTTCAGGAGGCGCTCAGCCGGCTGACGCCACGGGTCCCTCCGCCGGACCCGGCCCAGCGCCCCGGACGGCGCCGCGCGGAGCCCGCTCCCCGCTCCCCGCCCCGGCCCGCGAGCAGCGGCCCCGGCC
>JAFAAN010000123.1 GCA_023426545.1 Pseudomonadota bacterium | reverse complement strand
GGGGCGGTTTGGTTTCCGGCGACAATGCCCCGCGATTAGAGGGGGGTGGCGTCGTCGCGGCAGCCGCAGACGACGCGGGTTCATTACGCTGCCCCCTTGAGAGCTCTCCCTACGCCGGGAGGCATTCACCGCCTGCGCCCAGTTCGGAATCACAGGCTCGAAAACTCATGCGGAGCGATTGCGGAATCCGGGTTCTAGAAAGGAAAGACTGTCTTTTGTCACTCCCAGGTCGGCGCCCACGGCCGCCGTTCGCGGAGAAGCCGGGTACAGGGGCTGTCCCTGGAGTACGCTCGGTCCCACTGGAGGTAGCCCCTCCCCCTCGGTGGCCCCCGAGCAGGCGCCTGGGCCCCCGGGAGACGAGACTTGCGCCTGGAGCGCCCGCCGCATAGCGAGCAATGCCCGTGAAGCTCTCCCTCGCGACACGCATCTTCCTGGGCTACGCCGTGGTGCTCGGCACCTTCGGGCTGGTGTCCCTGTTCAGCGTGACGGAGCTCCACCGCAACCGGCTGGAAATCCGCCTGGTGAGCCAGGGCTACCTTCAGCTCTCCCAGGACGCTGCGGAGCTGGAGACCTTCCACTCCACGCAGGAGAAGGACACCGAGCGCCTGCTCCAGGAGGGCAGCGTCGAGGCCCGGCGCGCCTTCATCCGGCTGGCCCGGCTCTACAACCCGCCGCTCATGTCCCAGCGGCTCGCCGCCGCCCAGGCCAAGGCGCGCGAGGTGCTGGCCTCCGCCCCCGACAGCGAGGTGCCCTTCATCCGCGGGCTGGAGGCGCGCTTCGGCGAGCTCCAGGCCCGCTACCAGGACTATGGCCGCGCCGCCGAGGCCGTCTTCGCCGCCCTCTCCGCGGAGACGCCCGACCGCGAAGAGGTGGCGCTGGCCACCGCCGAGCTGCGGCAGGTGGAGAACTCCATCGGCCGCGAGATTCGCGTGCTGCGCGCCGCCCTCTCCAACCGCATCCGCGAGCGCGTGGACGGCGCCGAGGAGCGGGAGCGCACCACGGGCCTCTTCATCATCGGCTTCTCCGTGGCCGCCATCGCGGTGGGTGTGGGCGCCACCGCCTGGTCCGCCCGGACGCTGCGCCCCATGCGCAACCTCATCCGGGGCGTGTCCCGCATCGGCCGCGGCGACTACAACGCGCAGCTCGGCGTGCGCGGTGACGACGAGGTCGCCGTCCTCGCCCGCGAGTTCGACCAGATGGCGCGCTCACTCCAGGCCCGCGAGGCGCAGCTCAAGGCCCAGGCCGAGGCCCTGATGCGCGCCGAGCAGCTCGCCGCCGTGGGCCGCATCTCCGCCCAAATCGTCCACGAGGTCCGCAACCCCCTGTCCTCCATCGGCCTCAACGTGGAGCTGCTCCAGGACGGCCTGGAGCGGGCCCACTTCGCGTCCCCCGAGGACTCCGACGAGGTGAAGGACCTCCTCTCCGCCGTCACCCAGGAGGTGGACCGGCTGGCGGACGTCACCGAGCAGTACCTGCGCATGGCCCGGCCGCCCCGGCCCGACCTGGACCCGCGCGACGTCCTCGCCGTGTTGGATACCGTGCTCGACTTCACCCGGGAGGAGCTGGAGCGCGCCGGTGTGGACGTGGTGCGAGACTTCGCGCCGGACACCCCTCCGGTGCTCGCCGACGAGGGCCAACTGCGGCAGGTCTTCCTCAACCTGCTGCGCAACAGTCGCGAGGCCATGCCCTCCGGCGGCCGGCTCACCGTCGCCACCCGTCCCGTGGAGGACACCGTGGAGGTCACCGTGCGGGATACCGGACAGGGCATGACGGAGGATGTCCGACAGCACCTGTTCGAGCCCTTCTTCACCACCAAGGAGGGTGGAACGGGCCTGGGACTGGCCGTGAGTCAGCAAATCCTCCAGGCGCACGGAGGCTCGCTCTCCTGCCAGAGTATTCCCGGCCAGGGGACCTCCTTCGTGTTAAGGCTTCCTCGCGCATGAGCTTCACAACGTACCGGGACGTGCTGCCCTCCGGGCTGCGCGTCGTCACCGTCGAAACGCCCCACCTCCACACCGCCCTGCTGGCGGTCTATGTGCGGACGGGTAGCCGCCACGAGACGCTGGTCAGCAACGGCGTCAGCCACTACCTGGAGCACCTCTTCTTCCGCGGCAGCGAGGGCTGGCCGGACACGGTGAAGATGAACGCGGCCGTCGAAGAGGTCGGCGGCAACCTCAACGGCGTCACCACCCGGGACCACGGGTACTACTACACCCCCATCCACCCCGCACACGTGCGTGTGGGCCTCGACATCATCGGCGACATGCTCACCCGCCCCCGCCTCACCGACATGGAGGTGGAGCGGCAGATCATCCTGGAGGAGATGCTCGACGAGGTGGACGACAAGGGCCGGGACATCGACCTGGACAACCTGTCCAAGCACCTGCTCTTCCCCGGCCACCCGCTGGCCCTGAAGATCGCCGGCACGCGCGAGTCGGTGACGAACCTGACCCACGACCAGATTCTGGAGCACTTCGCCCAGCATTACGTGGCGGGCAACATCGTCGTCACCGCGGCGGGCCGGGTGCGGCACTCGGAGATCCTGGAGATGACCGAGCGCGCCTTCGCCCGTCTCCCGCGCGGCCCGTCCAGCGTCGAGGCGCCGCCGCCCCTCACCCCTCCGGGTCCCCGCCTCCACTTCGTCACCCACGACGAGTCCCAGACGGAGTTCCGCCTCAACTTCCGCGGCGTCCCCGAGCAGCACGAGGACTACCCGGCGCTGCAGATCATCCGGCGCGTGCTCGATGACGGCCTGTCCTCGCGCCTGCCCTTCGAAATCGTGGAGAAGCGCGGGCTGGCCTACTCCGTCAGCGCCTCGCTCGACGCCTACCATGACGCGGGCCTCTTCGAGCTCGAGGCCGCCAGCGCCCCGGAGAAGGCGGCGACCGTCATCTCCGAGATTCTCCGAGTCATCGCTACGATCTGCGACACCGAGGTCGGCGAGGAGGAGCTTGCGCGCGCCAAGCGCCGGCACCGCATGCTGCTGGAGTTCTCACAGGACTCCCCGGGCGAGCTGGCCGGCTGGTTCGGCGGCACGGAGCTGTTCCGCGTGCCCGAGTCCTTCGGCCACCGCGCCGATCTGGTGGATGCCCAGTCCGCCGCCCGCGTGCGCGAGGTGGCCCGGCGCTACTTCAACCGGGAGAACCTCACGGTGGTGGCGGTGGGCCAGCGCAAGGGCCTCAAGGCCCTGGAGCGCGTGGTAGCGGAGGCCCCGGGACTTCCCGGTCCGGAGGCATCCGCCGCCACCGCGCTCACCGGCGGCCGCGGATGATGATCGGGCCCGAGGGCTTCTTCTTGGGCTTGGGTTGCAGCGCGGCGAGCGTCTTCTGGATGCGGAGGTACTCCGCATTCTCCGGCTCCCGCTTCAGGGCCTCTTCGATGAGCTTGAGGCCCTGCGACACCTTGGTCTGCATCCGCGCGTAGAGGCCCGCGAGCTGGGCCTTCTCCTCGATGGTGGCCTCGCTCATCCCGAGCAGCCGCTCGAGGGACTCCTGCGCGTCCGACAGGCGGTCCGCCTGCAGGTGCATGCGCCACATGCGGGAGTGAACCGGAGCGAAGCGAGGCTCGGAGGACAGCGCGAAGCGGTAGGCCTCCTCGGCGCCGCGGCGGTCACCCTGATCCTCCAGCGCGCGCCCCCGCACGTAGAGCGCCCGGGCCAGCCGGGGATTGAGCTGGAGCGCCTGGTCCACCAGCGCCTGCGCGTCCGTCCGGCGGCCTTGAATCAGCACCGTCTCCGCCAGCCACGCCAGCGCGTCCGCGTTCTGCGGCTGGGCCTCCAGCAGCTTGCGCAAGGCATCCTCCGCGTCCGGCGCGCGCCCCTGCGCCAGCAACACCCGCACCCGCAGCGTCACCGCATCCGGGCGCTCCGCGTCCTCAGGCTTCACCGCGTTCAGGTCGGATTCGGCCAGGTCCGGAAAGCCGCTGACGAGGAAGTAGCGAGCCCGCAGCAGCCGCGCGGAGGACAGCGCGGGGTCCTGGTTCAGGAGCCGGTCCATGAGGTTGGCGGCCAGCAGCTCGTCCCCCTTGAGCCAGAGCACCTCGGCCTCGGCGGACTTGGCCTCCGCGTCGTCCGGATTCTCACGCAGGATGCTCTCCAGCGTCTTGAAGGCGGCGTCAATCTGCCCCTCGCGCGCCTGGAGCCGGGCCAGCCGGAGGACATCCGCGTCCGGCAGGTTGCCCGCGTCCCGCATGGTGATGAGCGCCGCGAGCGCATCCCGCGTGAGGCCCTGCTGGAGGTAGATGTCCGCCAGCTGGCGCTGAATCGTCGGGTCCGTCCCCGAAGCCATGGACGCGGCCTGCTTCAGCGCGAGAATCGCCGCGCCTTCGTTGCCCGCCATGCGGTGGGCCTGCGCCATGAGCAGGTGCGGCTCCGGACTGTCCGGCGCCGCGGTGGCGGCTGTGCGCAGCGCGGCGAGCGCGGCGCTGGCCTTCCCGCTGGACAGGTGGCTGCGAGCCTCACTCAGCGCGTCCTGGGCCCGCTTGGCCCGGTTCTCGGCGGCTGCCACTTCCGGCTCCTTGCAAGCAAGCAGCGGAAGGAGCGCCAGGGTCCATGGTCTGATTCGAAAAAGGCGGTGCATCGCTGAGCGACAGGGTACCGGATGTTATCCTCCCCCGTCGATGGACCCATTCGTTCGGCGCCTCGTGGAGAGGCTCCATGACCCCAGCAAGCCGCTGTCGCGGAACCGGCACTTCCACACGTTCGACACCCCGGAGGGGCGAGCGGCGCTGAAGGTGGTCCGTCGGCTGCGCAGCCTCCAGAAGGACATCCTCGCGTGCCACGCGGAGGGCCTGCGCGCGCGCATCTTCCGCCGGGCGAATGGGAAGGGGGAGCACCGCATCGAGCTGCTCATGGAGCGGCTCTCCGGCCGCCGCGTGTCGCTGCTCCAGCCCGACGAGTTCGAGCTGCTCACCGCGATGCCCGGCGTGCGCGACGCACTGGAAGTGCTCGACGAGGCGGCATAAGCTTCCCCAATGGCCTCCAACCGGAACCTCGCCCCCGTGGCGCTCCGCCGCCTGCGCGGCTGATGACGGCAGCGAGCTGACCGCTGCGCACAGAGCGGGCGTGGCCTCGCCACGTCCGTTCCGGGTGAGGTGTGCTTCCCCGGTGCGCATCCAGCCGCTCAGCTGCCTCCGTGCCCGCTTTCCGCGTCGCGGAAGGTCCGGGCGCGCCGTGCCGCACCTTCGCCCCTGAGCCGAACGCCCCTCCCGCCGCGCGACGCGCGCGTGACGCGCCGTCGTCATGCACGCGTTGCTCCCGCGCGGGTGGGCGTCCGCGCTCACGCCCAGGTCCTGCCACCCCGCGCCAACGGGCCTCCCGCGACTCGTCCACGGCCACGCGCCGCCACGAGCCCAGGAGCCCATTCCGCATGTCAGCGCCGTCCTCTTCCCGCTTCCCGTCACGCCTTCTTCCCCTGCTCCACTGCCCCCTCTGCCAATCATCTCTCCACCCGGAAGCATCCGCGCTGCGATGCGCGTCACGTCATGGCTTCGACATCGCGAGACAGGGATACGTCCACCTCCTGCCGGGCCGACTCCAGGCTCCGGGCAACGCCGACACCCAGCCCATGGTCGCCGCACGGGAGGCGTTCCTGGCCCGGGGGCACTTCGCCCCACTGGCCGCGCTGTTGGCCGAGCACGCCGCCCGGCTCGATGTGAGCGATGAGACGGAGCGCTGCGCCGTCGAGGTGGGCGCCGGCACCGGGTACTACCTCGCGCGGATACTCGACCGCTGCCCGCGGATGGTGGGGCTCGCCATCGACCTGTCCCGCTTCGCGGCCCGGCGCGCCGCCCGAGCCCATGTCCGCGCGGGCGCCATCGTCGCGGACGGCGAACACGTGCTTCCCCTCCGAAGTCACAGCGTCTCGCTGGCGCTCAGCGTCTTCGCGCCTCGCAACGCGCGGGAGCTCCACCGCATCTTGCACCCTCGAGGCGCCTTGCTGGTGGCCACGCCGTCGGCGCGCCACCTCCGGGAGCTCATCGAGCCCATGGGGTTGCTGCGCGTCGACGCGCGCAAGGAGGAGCGGCTCCACGCGCGGCTGCATCCCTCGTTCGAGCTGGGCGCACGCGACGTCCTCGAACGGGAGCTGCACCTGACGCGCGAGGAGGTCTTGCTGCTCGCGGCGATGGGCCCCAGCGCCTTCCACGTTCCAGCCGAGGAGCTTCGGCGGCGCGCGGACGCGTTGCCCGCGCTCACCACCGTCACCGCGTCCTTCATCGTGGCCACCTACCAGCGCGTGGCCCAGCCGCCAGGCCCCGCGCGGGCCGGACTCAGAACATGTGATTGAAGTCCAGGTAGAAGCCCGTGGTTCCATCCTGCGGGCTGACGCCGTAGTCCATGCGGACGATGAAGTTCTTCTCCCAGGCCACGCGCAGGCCACCCCCACCGGCATAGCGGCCCAGGCCGCTGTCCCGGAAGGACAGGTCCGCCCATGCCGCCCCCGCGTCCAAGAAGGCCACCAGCGTGAAGTCCACGCGCTGGTTCAGCGGCGCCACGGAGAGGAACTGCCAGCGCAGCTCTCCGTTGACGAGGGCCTTCACCTCGCCCTGCAAGCGGTGCTTCAGGATGCCGCGCGAGGTGAAGACGCCCCCCACCCCACCCCAGCCGTCCCGCCACTCCACGCCGCCGAACGCGCTGAGCAGGAAGAACGGAACGTCGCCGCCCATCACGTCGCCCATGAGGCGCAGCGCAGCCACCAGCCGCTCCGTGCCTAGCGGGTGGTAGAAACGAAAGTTCGCCGTCGCGCCCCAGTAGTTGAAGGCGCTGCCCGTGGCCCCCGCGGCGCCACGCACCGCCAGTTCGTGAAACATGCCGCGCACCGGCGCCGGCTCGTTGTCCCGGAGGTCCAGCAGCAGCCCGGCCGTCAGCTCCGCCGTGCGAAACGTGCCCACCACCGGACGGCCGTCGTTGATTCGGCCGGCCTGGACGTCCTCCTCCAGCCGGGAGGCCCGCGACTGTCCCAGGTCGTCCGCGTCGTAGCGCGTGCCCACCTGCGTCAGCCGGAAGCGATAGCCCATGGCCACCTGCCAGGGACCGCGCACCGGGCGGCGCGCGTTGAACACCACGCTCGGCAACGTGCGTTGCTCGAAGTTGTAGTAGCGCAAGCCGCGGAACGCTGGGTTGCCCGGACAGACATCCGGTGCGGCCTCCAGCGCGCGCCGGTCCTCACAGGCGGCGAAGTCCTGGTCGAACGACGCCCCGCCCCCGACGCCGTAATAGGGAGAGAAGCGGTCGCTCAGGATGCTCAGGTCCAACCCCAGCCGCCATTGAGAGTCGAGGAAGCCGGGGGCATCCAGCATGAGCCGGTGCACGGCGTTGCCGCGCGTCGTCTGGAAGAACTGCGCGGTGACGGCATGCCGGTAGGGCATCTGCATGCCGTCCCCCGCGTCCACCAGCATCAGCCGCGCGCCGAAGCCCAGCCCCTCATCGCTGTTGAAGTTGAGCAGGGGGAGTCCCTGGATGCGCCACCCCGTGCGAGGTGGGGGCAGCGTGGGCGCCTCGGGCGGGGACGGCGCCATGCCCTCCGCCCCCGCCGGGGACGCTCCCCACATCACGACTGTCAGCACCACGGCCCACGTTGTCCGAATCGCGCACATGCCTGTCTCCGGGGCGTCTCATTCAGGACGCGGAAGAATCCTGCAGGACCTGGGTGTTACCCAGGTATGGCGGGGCTAATACTAAGCGAGCAGGCGCGAGCGGAACTGGAGGAGACGTTCCGCTCGACTGGGGACCGGCGTTT